>CACXCA010000017.1 GCA_902766045.1 uncultured Bacteroidales bacterium | reverse complement strand
CGAATCTCTCCATCTGACCGTGGATGATGCTCTTTACCTGGTGTTGCCAGGTGGAAGCGAGACCATCGGCTATGAGCTATTGGAGGGCGGAGGCTCTCGCTATGAGATATGGTACGACGGAGTGATAATCACCGAGGGCGCCGTGACGAACGACAGCACCGTACAGTTGATTTGTCCAGAGAATTTCATACCAGGAGCTTATACCGCTACACTGGTGATGTATGATGCGCATAACGGACGGGGAGCAAGTGATTTCGTCTTCCATGTGATGTTGAAAGACGATCCTACGAACAGTTACTATGTGAAGGTGTGGAACGATGTGGTGATCTGCCGGAACGGAGACAACAAGTTTGTTTCCTATCAATGGTATAAGAACCGCAAGATAGTGGAAGGAGCCACACTTCAGTATTATAATGACGTTGAGTTGCTGGATGGCGAGTACCTGGTGTATGTGACTGACCAGTCAGGTAAGAGTTACTTCATCGAACCGAAACAATTTGAACGAGTGGAGGCTTCTTATTCTATCACAGCAGAACCTTCTATAGTGAACCGAGGAGTAGGCTTCACGGTGGTTGTGTCGGGAGTCGAACCAGAACAGTTGAAGAATGCCCGCATCGTGGTATATCGTAACGATGGCGTGGTGGTGAACATCTTAGATGACGTGGAGTTGGAGAATGAAATGCACCTTGCCGCCATAGGCGATTATGTGATTGTGTTGACCGTGAATGATGGTAAGAACGCAAACTGTAAAGTGTTAATAAAATAATGAAATTAGCGAAGAGAGTATTTCTTAAACTTCTATGGATACTGTTGGCATTCCTGCCACAGTATGTTGGAGCGCAAGACAAGTTGTTTAACATCTCTGTCGGAGGTGGATTTGATGACTTGATTTATACTCAGGATATGGGAAGAAGATATGTGGGTGGAAATGTGATGTTAGAGGGACAGTATCAGCAGTTCTTCTCGAAAAAACTTGGTTATGCAGTGGAGGTACAATTCACTTATCTCTCTGCAGGTTGCGATTTTAAAGACATCATTGAAAAATCATTCGAAGAAAGAGATGAGGTGTCTTATGGTAATCTTTACGAAAAACAAAGATTTTTTCAGATTGATGTGCCGGTACTCCTTTATCTTCGTCTCAAAATAAATTGTCGTTCCCAGTTTTTCTTTGGAGTTGGCCCGAAATTTTCCATCCCTCTCGTTTCTAAATTTGAATATTTAACAGAATCTTTTGGGGATGGTAATAATATAAATACAGAGTTGTTGGATGTCTTATCCGATAGAGTCAACGAACAAAATGAGAAAAAGTGGGGCAATATAGATACAGAAATTCTCATTTTCTCACTTTATATGGATATAAAGTGGAGCTATGTTATCAAAAATTCGTGGATGCTACACATCGGAACCTATTTCTCGTATGGGTTGAATGATTTGGCATCGAATCACGATGCTCAGTTTGGATTTGATAATAAAAGCATTTTGAATGCTACCATTACAGGAAAGGTGATTCCTATCTGCGCTGGATTGAAGATGGGTGCCTCATTCCCTCTTCAAAGGAAGGGGAGAAGAATAGCGTATGATGGCTTTTAGTGTAGTCATTGTGAAACACGTTTGTTAATCATACGATGTGTGTTGATAAAATAAAGATAATGAATTGGTAATAAAATAGTAATGCGTATGTATATTTGCAAAAAAATAGGTGTCATGAGAAGTATTCTTGTTATATTTTTATCTTTTGTGGTGTTTTTAGGTTATTCCTCGCCACCCGCTAATTTAAGTGGGTGGAGTATCGTGTTTGAAGATGAGTTTGAAGGCACATCGTTGGATAAATCCAAATGGAATCCTACTTACAATTGGGGACATACCCATAATCATCAGGCATATTGTGTGGAAGAAAATGTCTCTGTTTCGAATGGTTTGTTGCACATCAAAGGAGAGGCAAGAAGACATCCGAATGCGCCAGCAACTTGTTCAAGTGGAGGTAACACTTATTCGTTAGATTATACTTCAGGAGCAATTGATACAAAAGGAAAGTTCGAAATACAATATGGTTATATAGAAGGAAGGTTTAAGATGCCTAAACAATTAGGTACGTGGCCTGCTTTCTGGATGCTTCAAGATGGCTGGCCTCCAGAAATAGATATATTTGAAGTTCCTCATGAACGGAATGTAAATCACTATTATTTCCATTATACAAAGACAGATTGGTATGCATCTCATGGATCGGCATGGGATCATGAAACCTCATTCGGAGGAACCCATTCAGGACCTGATAAGTCTGCCGATTTCCATAATTATGGGTTGGAGTGGAATAGTGAGTACATGAATTTTTATTTCGATGATAAACTAGTGGCAAGTTATAATCGTCCGACAGAGATTAGTCAGGCGAAAGCTATGTATATCATTGTGAATCTTGCCATTGGTGGTTGGGCGATATCGGGTGATCGTCCTATTCAGGTTACAGCAAACAATCCAGCTTATTTGGAGTGTGATTGGATACGGGTGTGGAAAAAGAATCCAGCCATTGATTTGCCTTCTGGGAAAGTCCGTTTTTATTCATTAGATGAGCATCAATGTATGCAGGCGGATGAATACGATATAAAGTTGGGCGATTGTTCATCTGCTTCTTCACTAGCGACAATAACAGAAACTGGAAGTGCTTACCGGATTAGTTTCGGAGACAAAGTGCTCGAAATCCCAAATGAATCAAAATCCAAAGATGCAGCGGTCGGATTGTGGGAGTGGAACGGTAAGCCTCATCAACAGGTGGCTCTGCAGAGAGAAAATGATTATTCAGATTTTGTGGTGAGCATGAATTTTGTACATAGTGGTTATTCAATTCTTACTGCGAATGGAGATGTGATACAGAGTACTCCGCAAAACAACTCTCTTTCCTCCTTATGGAGAATATGTGAGGAAGGAGAAGATCCTACATCCTTGCCAGAAATAGATAGTCAGTCTGATTGGTCGGTCTATTATTCAAAAGGATATCTCTATTTTAATTCTACGAATAAGCCAAAAGGTATGTTTACAATCTTAGATATGCGAGGCATCTGCCGCAAGGTGGATACAATATCATATGAAGGGATTGATGTTTCATCATTTGTTTCAACAGGCATCTATGTTCTGGTAGTAACCACAGAAAAAGAAACGAAAAGTTACAGACTGGTTGTGGACTAAAGAAAATACTTTATTTTTGCAAAAAAATAAAAGAGTAGAATGAGTGTATATGATATAGTATCCTTTGTTGGATTCTTGGCGTTGATTGTCTCACTGCTGGCATTAGACCTATGTGTGTTTCATAAAGAAGATCGTGTGATATCCTTTAAAGAATCCTTGCGATGGACTCTTTTTTGGATTGCTGTATCGTGTGTGTTTGGAGGCGTGATCTATTTCTTTGGTGAATATATTCATGGCGTGAATAGTATGGAGAGTTTGGCAGAGGTCAATGCTCGGCATGGACATGGAATGACGATAGATCCGCTGTTGGGTCTGGAGGAAAACATCCAAAACTATAAACAGGTTTTAACGTTGGAGTATTTCACGGGGTATTTAATAGAGAAATCATTGTCCTTGGATAATATCTTTGTGATGATTATGATCTTTATGGGCTTTGGTATAGATCAGAAATATTATCATAGAGTCTTGTTCTGGGGAATCTTGGGAGCTATTATCTTGCGATTCATCTTTATCTTTTTAAGCGCTGCTCTGATTCAACGGTTTGCATGGATATTGGCTATTTTCGGAGTCGTATTGGTTGTGTCGGGTATAAAGATGATTTTTGCAAAGGAAGAAGAGGAGAAGATAGATACGGAGAATCATCCTGTGGTGAAGTTCTTTTCCAAACATTTTCGTTTATTGAGAGAGTACAAAGGACATAACTTCTTTGTGAAGCATGAAGGGAAAATCTATGCGACCTCGTTATTCCTTGTTTTATTAGTAATAGAGTTCTCAGATATTATCTTTGCTGTAGATTCTATCCCTGCTATATTTTCGGTGACGCAGGATCCGTATATTGTATTCTTTTCTAATATATTCGCCATATTGGGGTTACGGTCTCTTTTCTTTATGTTAAGTTCAATCATGAATCTTTTCAGATATTTGAAGACCGGTGTGAGCTTTTTGTTGATATTCATAGGTGTTAAGATGTTGTTACATACGTTCTTACATATTGAAATAGGGACAGGAATATCGTTGTGTGTTATTCTTGGAATTTTGACGGTAAGTATCTTGGCATCGATATTGATTACGAAAAAAGAAAATGCATAAATAAAAGAGTATATGATAATTAATGATAGAGAATTCAAGGAGTTCGTTTCTGTTGAGCAATTAAAGCAGGCGGTTGCTGATCTGGCAAAAAAGGTGATGACCGATTATGAAGGTAAAGATCCGTTTTATCTGGTGATGATGAATGGCGCATTTGTATTTGCAGCAGATTTTCTTCGTCATATTTCACATCCCGTCAATATGGCATGTGTGAAATACACATCGTATGAAGGAATGCATTCAACTGGAAAGGTGACGGCTGTGTTGCCCATTCCAGAGACAGTGAAGGACCGTGATGTCATTCTGTTAGAAGACATGATAGATTCAGGAACAACCATGAAGGCTTTCCTGGAAGAAATTAAAAAATTCCAGCCTAAGTCGGTCGCTATTGTCAGTATGTTTTGTAAACCAGAATGTTTCAAGAACCAGTTTGAGATTGATTATGTAGGAATGAATCTTCCTAATAAATTTGTTGTCGGATATGGATTGGATTATGATGGCTGTGGCAGAAATTTGTCCGCATTGTATTATACGGAGTGATGCGTTACGTAGCTTCAATCAAGAAATGAGAAAACATATATTTTCGTAAATTCAATAAAAAATAGTACTTTTGCGCATCATTAGAATGAGAGATTAGTATTGTATATTTAATTTTATAAAAATGAAAAACGTAGTTATTTTCGGTGCTCCAGGTTCAGGTAAAGGAACTCAGAGTGAGAATATTATCAAAAAGTATGGTTTCAAGCACTTTTCAACAGGTGATATCTTGAGAAAGCAAATTGCTGATCAAACAGAATTAGGTAAAACGGCAAAGAAGTTTATCGACGAAGGTAAATTGGTGACGGATGAGTTGATCATCAATATGATGGATGCTGAGTTGGATAGCGTAAAAGATGCAGCTGGTGTTATCTTTGACGGTTTCCCTCGTACCTACGCACAAGCTGAGGCATTGAAGACTTTGTTGAACAAACGTGGAACTGATGTTTCTGTTATGTTGAACATTCAAGTAGATGAAGAAGAGTTGATCAAACGTTTGTTGGAAAGAGGTAAAACTTCTGGACGTTCTGATGATAACTTGGAAACTATCAAAAAACGTCTTGATACATATAACAGAGATACTACTCCTGTAATTGATTTCTACAAAAAAGAAGGTACTTGCGTAGATATCAAGGGTGTTGGTTCTATTGAAGAAATCTTTGTTGCTATCTCTGAAGCTATTGATGCTGCAAAGTAATTATAGGAACTACTTGTAATTTGAAATATGGGGGGGAATGAAAATTGTTCGTTCCCCTTTTCCTTTGAATACATAGGAGAAAGACTATTTTTTTTATATCGTGAATAGTGAATTTATTTGTTTGATAAATAAACGGTAGAGTATAAAAATACGGGAAACCATGTATATCAGATAGAAGGAATTCGATTGAATTTTGTGTTTATGAATTATTAGTTATTTTTGTAGTCATAATAATAAAAATATATCGTATGAAGCATTTACACTATTTTTTATGTATAGGACTTGTGGCAACAGTGTTGTCATGTTCTAAAGACGATGATGATGAGGACAAAACAATACCTGTCACTCCAAATAATGTTCAGAATGACTCCACTCAGAATCAGAATAACCTTACGAATGCAGATTTTGACTTTTATGGAGCAGAACTTTACACCCTTGAATCATTTAAGTATGGTCGATTTGAGGCAAGAATGAAGATGGCATACGCACCAGGTTGTATCAGTTCAATGTTCCTTTATTATAATAACTCTTATGAGGGAAATGGTAAGGTTTGGAACGAGATTGATATAGAAGTGATCGGAAAGAATTCTTCTGCTTTTCAGTCGAATATCATCACAGGAGAATTGAATGCTAAGGTGACGTCAGAAAACATACACAATCTTACATCCCCTGTAGATAGTGAATACCATGTCTATACGATAGAATGGACGCCTGAAAAGGTGACTTGGTTGCTTGATGGCGAGGTACAAAGAGAAACGAGTGTGTTGAGTGGTACTAAAGCAAAAGAGCAGGTGGAAAGTTTAGTTGAGTCTCAAAGTCTTCGTTTTAACCTTTGGGCAAGCTCTAGTGTAGGTTGGGTCGGACAATTTGATCAGAAGAATATTCCGATAGCACAATACATTGATTACGTTAAAGTGTATGATTATGATACTGAAACTGGAACGTTTACAGAACGTTGGACAGATGATTTTGACAGTTATAACGCAAAACGTTGGACTAGAGGAAATTGGAATATGGATCTAGTAAAAGAATCAACAACTAATGTTGTCGTGGAAGATGGAAATATCGTATTGAAATTGACCAAGAAACAAAAAGAGAATACGAAGTAAGTAAGATAAGTAAGAACTGATAAGTTTAATCGCCTACATTTGATATCTTCTGAGTTATTCAAATGTAGGCGATTCGTATTTCTTGGTCTAACTTATAGGTACTTATTTGCTGACGAATTTTTTTCCTTCATCTCTGCATATCAATTGAATGGCCCATTTGCCAGAATGAACAGAAGGAGGAATGCCACCACCAGGGAACAACCATTGTCCTGCCAAGTAAAAATGATCTAGATTAGGTATCTTCTGGTCTAATTGATCCACCACATTCTTTGGAGAAGGAATGAATCCTTCATAAGACCCTTTCCATGCGCCTGTGTAGCGAATCGTTGTTTTAGGAGTGGCAACGTCGCACACCTCAACAAATTCAGTACTTCCTGGATAATGCTTTTCAAGAATTTTTAAAGCATCCTCTTCAATTTTTTTCTTTTCTTCTTTATACTCTTCATCAGTCATTTTCTCCCAGAGCTGGAACGGACTATCGTATCGGATGATGATACATGACTTTCCTTCCGGTGCCATAGTAGGGTCGAAATTGTAGTTGAGTATCCTATAGTTGTGAGCAAGTGTCGTGCTTCCAATTTTTTCACCTTCCGCCAAAATGACTTGTATGTTGAAATCTGTTTTTAAATCTTTGTTGATACCAAAGGAGACTTGTACCATAGAGGTGAATAATTTCCAGCTGGCATATACTTTGTCCAATTTAGGAGAGCGGTATTTTCCTTTGAGAAGGTTGTAAAGAGTGTTATGACCATCTGCTGCACTTACAACGTAGTCTGCCTCCATGATGGTTCCATCCGATAGTCTAACGCCTTTGGCAATATTGTTTTCTATGATGATTTCCTCAACATTCTTTTTGAAGATAAATTCACCACCAAGTGATTCGTAACGTTTCTGCATTCTTTCTGCAACACCTAAAGAACCACCGATAGGGTAACCGGCATTTTTTCTAAAGTACCAACCCATGATTAATAGGAAGGCGTATGCGGAATAATTCCCTTCACCATAGATGTTGAGAAGTTTATCCTCTAGTTCCGGACTTTTAATTTTTAAAGATTTTATGTATTCCGTATATGTTTGCCCTTTATGAAGAGCTGCCATACATAATGAAGGAAAACATTTGAAGAATGCTATGAAATAGTGTAGGGGGGTACGGAAGGCAGGAGCGATGTCAAACGGACGAAGATGAGAGGCCCATCGGATATCACGACAAAGTCGGCTGATGGCCTTCCAGTCTTTCCGAGAAATAGATAAAAGATATTTTTCCCATTTCCAGAGATTGGTATAGATGATTAGGTCTGTACCATCCTTTGCCACATTTCTATTGTGAATTTCGGCATTGATAATTTCTGTAGAGTCGTCTATGATGCCAGTTTCGCACATCGTGTCATGAAAGGCACCCTCTTTTGTACCCACCAACCATTGAATGCTGTAGTCGAATCGATATTTTTTTCGGAACCATGCAGTGCAGATTCCTCCGGCGATGCTGTGTCTCTCAATGATTTGAGAATCAAATCCGTTGATTTGAGCATAGATGCCCACAGACATTCCTGAAACTCCACCTCCAATAACAATGATTTTTTTTTTGTTTCCCATTATAGGCATTATTTTTTATACCCTGATATTGTTTATATAAGGGTTTGCAAATTTAGGAACAAAACGCAAAAAAAACAACAAAAAGAGTGGCGAATCGATGAAAAAGATTAGATGTAATATGTTGATATGATGTTATCTTTTCTTTTTACATTTAGCACATGTGCCTTTTACAATATAGCAAATCTCATCCACCTCGAAATCTTTGGGGAGATTGACAAAAGGAACAGAGAGCGTCTTGATACAATACGTTTTTTTGCAATGCGTGCAAGAAATATGGACATGATGCTGATGACTTGTCTCATCGGTACAATCGCAAATACAATATTTAACAGAACCACTTCCATCGTCTATCTCATGGAGCATCTCTTTCTCCTTGAATAACATGATGGTACGGAATAATGAAGACTTATCAATGGTATATAGACGTTCTTCTAGATCGGACAAAGAAAAAGCATAATCAAAATGATGCATCTCTTTCCAAACTAATAGACGGACAGCCGTACAACGAATCTTCTTTGCTATGAAAATATCTTCTTCACCCATCACGATACCATAAATTTATGATGTACAAAGATAAAATGAAAACGACAATTCTACTCTAATAACAAATGATTATTTTAGTAAAATCACTTGCTAATAATGAGGATAACTACAAATAGATGCGTCAGAAACGAACGAAGAGGAGAGTAGGGTTGTTTAAAACTAAAAGAAAAATAGTCTTGGAAAAACTAAGGACAGAAGGAAATTTGTATTAATTTTGCAGAAGTTTTTAAAACGACAAAGGAATTTTAATCATAAATAATCAATGGACAGTCAACATCCTTTTTCAGTTTTTGCCGGTTCTAATACAAAGTATTTGGCAGAAGAAATATGCAACTGTTTGGGTTGCGAATTAGGTAAAATAAATCTGCAAAAGTTCGCAGATGGGGAATTCGGAGTGTCATACGAAGAATCCGTTCGTGGTCATTATGTATTCTTGGTACAATCTACGGTTCCTACTGCAGATAATTTGATGGAGTTGCTTTTGATGATTGATGCAGCTAAGCGTGCTTCTGCATATAAGATCATAGCAGTTATCCCTTATTTCGGTTGGGCACGTCAAGATCGTAAGGACAAACCACGTGTGGCTATCGGTGCCAAGTTGGTGGCAGATATGTTGACAACTGCAGGAATTGATCGTTTGATTACTATGGATTTGCATGCAGACCAGATTCAAGGATTCTTTAATGTTCCTGTAGATCATTTGTATGCTTCAACCGTATTCTTGCCTTATATTCAATCTATGAATTTGGAGAATTTGGTTATTGCTTCTCCTGATGTCGGTGGTTCTAAAAGAGCCAACTCTTATTCTAAGTATTTGGGTTGCCCAATGGTACTTTGCCATAAGAGCCGTGAAAAAGCTAATGTCGTAAGCGAAATGACAATCATCGGTGATGTGAAAGGTAAAAACGTCGTGATCTTGGATGATATGGTCGATACAGCTGGTACCTTGACTAAGGCTGCTGGTCTTATGTCTAATGCAGGTGCACTCTCTGTTCGTGCGGTCGTTTCTCATGCTGTGATGTCCGATCCTGCTAGTACACGTGTGGACGAATCTAGTTTGGAAGAAATCATCTTCACAAACTCAATTCCTTTCCACAAGAGTTGTAAGAAAGCTCATATCCTTTCTGTGGCTCCGTTGTTCGCTGATACTATTCAACGTGTGATGGACAATCGTTCTATTAGCGAAAATTATTTGACTAAATAAGAATAATTACGGAAGACTGGAAATAGGGACATCCTGTTTCCAGTCTTTTTTATATAGATAGTTCATGTTCTCGGTCTTAGTCTCTTCTCATCCTTTGTGGAAATATGTGTTCAGACCTGCGGATTTATCTCCTCAGGGGGAAGGGAAGAGCCTTATCGATAATTGGATTACAAAGCAGAATCAAGAACAATTCGATTTGGAAGAGTGGCAAAAAGAGATTGTGTCACTGTATGAGACGACGAGTGAATCGTACGTGATGAAACGATTGGTCAGAGATAAATTGTCGGTGGCTGAGTTTCAAAAAAAATTCGGTTCCTCATTTCCTAATTATGAATTGATTATTCAATCGGTCGAACGTGCTAATTATAAGATTGCTCGGTTGCTGGTGCAGCACCAAGTACCTGTTTTTTTCAAAAAAAAGAAATACTTTGAACTCTATCTGTCAGATAAGGTTGATCTCCCTTTAGATTTTGATGAGTCTCTCCCTTCGTTCGTGTTGGAAAATGACACTCTTCACTATTCATTGAAAATTAAATCTCAGGAGAAAATCTCTGCAGTCCCATTCTTAATCGATACGAAAGAGGTTGCTGTTTTATGTAGTGAACCTTGCTGTATGGTGATTCGGAGTCGGTTGTATCTTTTTGAAAAAACAAATTATAAGAAAATTGCCACTTTCTTTATGAAACGCACAATCGAAGTGCCTTCGCAAAGTGTCCCAACTTATATGCAATCCTTTGTTAAGAAAACAATTGCGACCGAGGATGTCGTGGTGCAGGGATTCTCTTTGAACAGAAGAAATTATACGATTCAGCCGATTCTTTCGTTGGAAGAGGACCTGGATGGTATTGTGGCTTTGAAACTCGCTTTCGAATATGGTGATCAAAGAGTCGAAATGGATTGTCAGAATGAACGGTTGGTGAAACTACACGAGGGAAGTTCTTACTCTTTCGATTTGTTGATACGAGACTTGATCAAAGAAAAAGCGTATGCAGATGCATTGCTGAAATTAGGTCTGAAACAGAAAAATAGGTTTTATTATGTCGATAATAAGAAACAAGAAGAGAAACGCTCTATCATAGATTTCCTGGTTCATTATCGAACAGACCTCTCTGAATATAAAATCGAACAAAATATAAAGGAGTCTTCTTATGTCTTGGAGCCTGTGACGTATGAGATTGAGTTGGATGATTCTCATGTCGATTGGTTCGAATTGAAAGGTGTGGTGCGCGTTGGTGATATTGAGATTCCTTTTGCTCATGTGCGCAATCATATTATAGAGGGTTGCCGAGAATATCGTTTGCCTGACGGACGAATTGTCATCCTGCCAGAGGAATTGTTCACAAAATATTCTGAACTGATGCGAATGACAGAGAAAGGAGATAATCTTCGAATCCGCCGTTCGTTAATTGGTATGATGGAGGAGACTTTTTCTAATGCTAAGAACATTCGTCTGCGGATGAGTGAATTGGAAAAAGTGCCGGATTCTTTGCGAGCTACTCTGAGACCTTATCAGGAGGTTGGATATTCATGGTTGGTGAAGTTGTATAATCTGAACTATGGAGGATGCTTGGCCGATGATATGGGATTGGGAAAGACACTTCAGTTCTTATCGTTCCTTTTGTATGTTTATCCAGTGGAAAAAAAGGAAGAGAAAAAGAGTCGCTGGATTTATGAGACAAGCGAACCGTCCCTGTTTGACCAGCCTGTGGAAGAACCTGTTGTACAAACGACAGTGTCGAAAGCTCCCACGTTGGTTATTATGCCTACCTCATTGGTGTTCAACTGGATCCATGAAAAAAATAAGTTTGCCCCTACATTGACACACTATGTTTATGTCGGAGAAAAACGAATCAGATCATCGCAGATAGGAAAAGTGTTCAGCCATTATAACTTGATCTTTACTACATATGGAATGATCCGAAATGATATAGAGTATCTGAAAAATTGTGAGTTCGAATGTATCATCATGGATGAAAGCCAAAATTTGAAAAATGCTTCCTCTTTAATCTATAAGGCTGTGGTTCAATTAAAAGCCAACCATTTCTATTGTATGACCGGAACGCCGATAGAAAACGGTATGATGGATCTTTGGACACAGATGAATATTATAAACAGAGATATGTTAGGGTCGCAGACCTATTTCCATCGGTTTTTTGAACAACCGATCATAAAAGAAAAAAACGAAGAGCGAGATGCGTTGCTTCGTCAGATTATCAAGCCGTTTATCTTACGTCGTAAGAAGAAAGACGTAATCAAGGAATTGCCTGATAAGTTTATTATGGAGGTCTATTGCGAGATGAGTGAAGAGCATCGGAAAGCCTATGAATCATACAAGTCGGCTATACGAAACAAAATCATGGACGATATATTTTCGTATGGGAAACCGCAAGAGATGACATTGGCTTTGTCGTCGTTGACCCTGATGCGCCAGATGGCAAATCAAGTGTCTTTGATAGAGGAAGATAAGGATATCGCATCAACAAAAGTGGATGAGATTATGATGCGATTAGAGAATCTGAAAGAAGAAGGACATAAGGTGTTGGTTTTCTCAAACTTTGTGAAGTTCCTAGAGGTGATAGAGAAGAAGATTCAGGAACGGAACTATTTGTATTCCAAGATCACCGGTAGTGTTAAGCGGAGAGATGTTGAGGTGGAGAAGTTTCAGAATGATCCAGACACATTTTGCTTTTTGATATCGTTGAAAGCAGGAGGTGTGGGATTAAATCTAACGGCGGCAGATTATGTGTTTTTGATTGATCCATGGTGGAATCCGGCAGCAGAACAACAGGCAGAAGATAGAGCTTACCGAATCGGACAGATGAATAATGTGATGGTGTATCGTTTTATCATGAAAGATACAATAGAAGAAAAAGTCTTGCAGTTACAGAATAAAAAACGGACATTGGCCGATTCGTTTATCAATCAAAATAATCCATTTGATTCGTTTGATAAATCTGATTGGGAAGATTTGTTTAAATAAAAGATTTGTGTTATCTTTGCACCGCTTTTTAGATTTTTTTTAGAAAGTGTGATGGGAAATTAAGCCATTACGAAAAGTAAAACAATGTAAAACTTAATTTTGAGTAACACAAAATGAAGACTTTTGAATTAAAAGGAAGCCTCAGAAGTAATGAGGATTTAGGAAGAAAAGCCACTAAGGCAATCAGAGCTAACGAAATGATTCCATGCGTATTGTATGGGGGAAATGATGAGAATGTGAATTTTCAAGTAAGTGTAGCTGATGTACGTAAGTTGATCTACACTCCAGAGATTTTCTTGGTAGAGCTTACTATCGACGGAAAGAAATACAAAGCTATCTTGAAGGAGTTGCAATTCCACCCAGTAAAGGATAATGTATTGCATATCGATTTCTTGAAAGTATATGAAGATAAGGATATCGTTATCGAAGTACCTTTGAAGGTTGAGGGATTGGCTGAAGGTGTACGTATGGGAGGTAAGTTATCTCAAGAAATGCGTAAGTTGAGAGTAAAAGGAAACTACAAAGATATCCCTGAGTTCTTGACTGTAAATGTTGAGAAATTAGGTCTTGGAAAGACTATTCAAGTTGGAGCTCTTTCATATGATAAGTTGACTCTATTGAATGCTGTGAACAATGTTGTTGTATGTGTTAAGGCAACAAGAGCATCTAAAAACGCTTAATAGTTGATATGAAATATTTGATTGTGGGCTTGGGAAATATTGGTGATGAATATGCCAATACCCGACACAACATAGGATTCAAAGTGTTGGACGCCTTAGCTAAGGCGTCCAACCTTGTTTTTGACAATAACACTCGGTATGGTGCGACTGTGGCAGGAAGAGTGAAAAATGCAGAACTTCTTCTTCTGAAGCCATCTACTTATATGAATGCTAGTGGTGATGCTGTGCGTTATTGGATGAATAAAGAGAAAATACCTGTAGAGAATGTCTTGATTGTAGTTGATGATTTATCTCTTCCGTTAGGTTCGTTGAGACTGAAAGGAAATGGAGGTGCGGGTGGACATAATGGGCTTAAGAGCATAGAAGCCCAGATAGGAACGCAAAATTATGCTCGAATCCGTTTCGGTATAGGTAATGACTTTCCGAGGGGTGCTCAAGTGGAATATGTGTTAGGTGAATGGTCGGCTGATGAGACAAAAATTTTGGAGGCTCGTATCCCTATTGCAGTGGAGATGGTTAAAAGTTTTTGTTTGGCAGGTATCCAGAATACGATGAACCAATTTAATAATAAATAATTTTTAGTTTACTCTGAATTATTAAAAGATGGCAGATAAAAAAGTACGTGTGCGTTTTGCACCAAGTCCAACGGGTCCGCTTCACATTGGTGGAGTAAGAACATGTTTATACAATTATCTTTTTGCCAAAAAGAATGGCGGTGATCTTTTGTTGAGAATTGAAGATACGGATTCTCAAAGATTTGTTCCTGGTGCGGAAGACTATATCATAGAGGCTTTCAAATGGCTTGGTATTAAGTTTGATGAAGGCGTCGGTGTAGGGGGTGAGAATGGTCCATACAGACAGAGTGAACGTCGTGAAATATATAAAAAATATGTGCAGCAGTTGTTGGATGCTGGTTACGCATACTATGCTTTTGATACACCTGCTGAGTTGGAAGCAAAACGTCAGGAGATTCCTAATTTCCAATATGATTCACATACACGTATGTCGGGTGTTAATTCACTGACACTCTCGGATGATGAGGTGAAAAGACGTATAGAGGCAGGAGAAAAATATGTGGTTCGTGTGAAAATACAGCCTGATGAGGATATTGAGGTGGATGATATGGTGCGTGGAAAGGTGGTTATTAATTCAAATATATTAGATGACAAAGTGTTGTATAAGGCGGCTGATGAGTTGCCAACGTATCACTTGGCTAATATTGTGGATGATCATCTGATGGGCATTACGCATGTTATCCGTGGTGAAGAGTGGTTGCCTTCTGCACCTTTGCATGTTCTTTTATATCGCTATTTTGGTTGGGCTGATACAATGCCTCAATTTGCCCATCTTCCGTTGTTGTTGAAACCAGAAGGAAATGGAAAACTTAGTAAGCGTGATGGAGACCGTCTAGGTTTCCCAGTCTTCCCGTTGGAATGGCACGACCCAGTTTCGGGCGCAATCTCATCAGGTTATAGAGAATCGGGTTATCAGCCAGAGGCAGTTGTTAATTTCCTTGCCTTATTGGGATGGAATCCTGGTACGGATCAGGAACTATTCTCTATGAAGGAACTGATAGATCTATTCTCAATTGATAGAGTAAGTAAATCAGGTGCTCGTTTCAATTATGAAAAGGGTATCTGGTTCAATCATGAATATTTAATTAGGAAGTCTGACGAGGAGGTGGCTAAATTATTTGAACCAATCTTGAAAGAGAAAGGGTATGAATGTGAATTGTCTCGCCTCTCTTATATTGTTTCGTTGGTAAAGGAACGTATAAACTTCCCTAAGGATTTGTGGGAGCAGACAAGCTTTTTCTTTGAAGCTCCAACAGAGTATGACGAGAAGTCATTAAAGAAACGCTGGAAGGAGGAGAGTCCTAAATGCCTGACAGAACTGATTGATGTTTTGAAGGGAATAGCTGATTTTTCTAAAGTGGAAGAAAATGAAAAGTTGGTTTTGGATTGGGTCGCTTCTAAAGGCTATAATTTAGGTACGGTGATGAATTCGTTCCGTATCACGTTGGTGGGCGCGGCTAAAGGTCCTCATATCTTTAATATCATAGATGTATTAGGTAAAGAAGAAACGTTGGCTCGTGTTGAACGTGCTTTGACTGTAATAAAATGAAACTATTGTATGATTTAGGCATCCTGCTCTATTCTTTTGGAGCATGGATTGCCTCTTTTTTTGATGAGAAAGCAAAAAAATTTGTAGAGGGAAGAAAAGATGTTTTTGACCTTCTGTCAAAAAAAATGGATCCGAATGCTCAATATGTTTGGATTCATGCTGCATCGTTGGGCGAATTTGAACAAGGAAGGCCTATCATTGAGAAACTTCGCATAACCAATCCGGAATATAAAATTTTACTTACGTTCTTTTCCCCTTCTGGTTATGAAGTGAGAAAGAATTATGAGGGTGCCGATGTGGTTTGTTACTTGCCAATGGATACCTCCTGGAATGTCAAACGATTCTTGTCTATCGTACATCCATCGTATGCCATATTTATCAAATATGAGTTTTGGATGAATTATCTCTCTTATTTGAAAAAAAATGGTGTTCCAACCTATATCGTGTCTGCGATTTTCCGTAAATCACAGGCCTTCTTCAAATGGTATGGACGATGGTATTGTACTATTCTAAAAAACTTTACACATTTATTTGTGCAGAATCAGGAGTCGAAGGACCTATTGGCGTCTGTTGGAATTCATAACGTGTCGCTTGCTGGTGATACCCGATTCGATCGTGTAGCTGATATTGCAGCTAAATCGAAACAGTTGCCTATTATAGAATCGTTCGTTGGTGACTCAAAAGTATTTATCGCAGGAAGTTCATGGCCAAAGGATGAGGATATATTGATTCCGTATATCAATGAACATCCGGAGATAAAGTTTATTATTGCCCCTCATGAGATTCATTCAGAACATATCGATTCGATCACGGCGAAGTTGAAACGTCCTTATGTCCTTTATACATCGACGAATGAGGCGGAGGCAAAATCTGCAGAGTGTATTATAATCAATTGTTTCGGACTATTATCATCAATTTATCGATATGGTCAGGTCGCTTATATTGGCGGTGGATTCGGTGTGGGTATTCATAATATCCTAGAAGCATCTGTTTATGGAATACCCGTGTTGTTTGGTCCGAATTATCATAAGTTTAAAGAGGCAGTTGATATGATAGAACGAGGGGGTGCTTATTCTATCTCGAATGCAACGGAATTTGCAAAATTGATGGATGATTTTTACGATTCTTCCTCTGTGTTATATGAGAAGACCGCACAGATGGCAGCAATCTATTCGAAGGAGAATCGTGGTGCTACGGAGAGAATCGTGAAAAAGATTTTCGGAGGAAAAGAGAATTAAGTAGAATAAATCAATGGATGAAAATTCACTCTATGAGTTTCATAGATTGATGAATAGGAATGAAGGAAGGATAGGTTGAAGAAGTATCCTTCCTTCTTTTTTTGATTTCGTCGCTTGTCAATGTTTGCTTTTGATTTCCTTTTGATAAGTTGTACTAAATATGATTTGTAGAAAATTAATTATTTGCTTTTTATTTATTGTGTGTTAATAATTTAATTGTCTAATTAGTAATTAGTTGAATGATTTTTGGTGTAAAATATAAGAAAAAATTTGTTTGTCAATAAAATAATTTTTTATTTTGTGATAGAATATAGCTATTGTTATTTTATAAGATAGCGTATTCTTGTGAATGTAAAAATAAACACTATATGTTATTCGTCAATTATATTGAACTATAGGTAATCGAGTTCTTAGACACAATTTGAAAACAAAACACTAATTATATATCTGTGTCTTGAGAATTTGATCTAAAAGTTCAAAGATAGATTTCACATGATAAAGAAAATATTGAGTTCTTATGCTGAGAAAATGAATCAGTATATAGAAAGAAGTCTTCCTCAACAGGAGGGTTGTGCAGAAGTCGGTTTTATCGGAAATGGCGTTGAAGCACGTCCAAACAAAATTCGGATATTCTTATATTCGATTGAACGAGAGTCTGTTCCTAGTCGCGGAAATACAATTCGTTCAGCTGGAGAAGCCAAGGGGTTTGGTTATCCTGATTTGATTATGAATATGAATGTCTTGGTTGCCGCTGTATTTGAAGAAAAAAAATACACGGAATCTTTATCATTTTTCAGTGAAGCTTTGGGTTTTATACAATCATGTCCATTCTTTTCGGTGGATGGTGTGCAATATACGGTGGAATTAGTCTCTTTGGGTTTACAAGAAACAAATAATGTTTGGTCTTGTATGGGGTCTCAATGTTTTCCAGCTGTCATGTGTAAAATCAGAAGGTTGTTGATTAGTAGTGGAAATATTACCAAGGTTAAGCCCGTTAACAAAGGTTATCAATTAAAGGATTAGAAGATGCCAGCATTAAAAGAGTTGATAGTAATTAGAGTGGAACATGAATATTTTGATGGTTGCAATTCAAGATATTATGATTTTGTGTTGACAGAAGAATCCAAAAAAATTATGCAAAGAAGAGGTGTTGTGATGAAGGAGAAAAACGACAATTCAATTTCGTTACTTGCTGAAGAAAATAATTTTGGTTTTTTCGATGATGATTTACTGCAGTTGGAGTTTCGTGTGAAGGATAATCAATTCTTATTGTACACTGAGATGGGGGAATTGGATATGTTTAGACAATATACATTGCGATGTAAGTCAGGTGTTAATGACGTTGAAAAATCTCTTATTGGTATGGGACAGAAGCGGACTGCAGGTTTATTTCTCTTAGAAATTCCGTTGAATGTCAACTATTCCAAGGAGGTGGTATTGCGTTTCAAGACGAAGTCAGTGAAATGGGGGTATCTAATTATGGTTGATGGTAATAGGAAAGATGACTTAACATATCATATTGATGGTAATGATGATTCAATTACTTTTCAGCATCCCATGTCTATAGATATTCCTTGGCAGTTCGGGGCAAAAGGGTTATTGATTGCATCGTCGAAAAAAATCCCATTAAAAGCTCGAAATAATCAGAAAATGACATTGTTTGAAATCGACAATCAGCGACCGAATCACAAAAGAGTTATACAAAAGAATATTGATCCACCAGTTATTGGAGATGTCATGACTAAGGATATTTCTAAAGATATGATAGTTAGGTTATTATATATATGATTTTCTTTTTTTATTACAAAATAATTTTAAAATTTTAATTTATGGGTACAATGAAAACCCCTGGAGTTTATATCGTAGAAAAGAATGCATTTGGCAATTCGACTGTTGAAGTTGCTACTGCAGTTCCAGCTTTTATCGGTTATACAGAAAGGGCATTAAACGGTAACGTTTCATTATTGAAAAAGCCATTTAAGATTACATCAATGGCTGAGTTTAGAACTTATTTTGGTGGGGCACCGAGTGTGAAGTTTACAATCAGCGAAGCTTCTGATTCTGATGTGAATCCATTGGTATGTGGAAGCAAAAAGGTGGTTGTGAATCGTGATAGTGAAAAGTATCTGCTTTATTATCAAATGCAGATGTTTTTTGCGAATGGAGGTGGCGCCTGTTATATTGTTTCTGTCGGTAGCTATAACGATGATATTGATAGCAAGCAATTAAAGGAAGGTGTTATTACTCTTTTAAAGGAACAGGAACCGACGATGGTGATATGTCCAGAAGCTGTCAGCCTGAAAAATGCTGCAGATTGTGCTTCTGTCCAGACGGCAATTTTGGAGCATTGCGGACAAAAGATGCGAAATAGAATAGCCATTCTTGATGTATATGATGGTTACAAAGATAGAAATGATCCGTCTGGTAATGTGATTGATGATTTTAGAGAAAAGATAGGAAGTGATTATTTAGATTTTGCTGCAGCATATTATCCTTGGGTAAATACGTCAATCGTACAAGAGAGAGATTTGTCTTTTGAAAATATTGATGAAGCAGGTTTAAAGGATTTACTTACAGAAGAGTTGCAAAGTAAACCTGAATCTGCGCAAACAGCATTGTCTGCATTGTATGAACAGGATTTTTCTAAGTTGTCTGATAATGATAAGGCTACAATGCATAAGACCTTAAATCAGGTTAGTTTGATTTATCAAGCCGTTATTGCTGAAATGTGTCGCCAGCTTAATCTTCTTGCTCCTTCTGCTGCGATGGCTGGAGTGTACACTCGTGTCGATAATTCAAGAGGTGTATGGAAGGCTCCTGCAAATTTATCTATTAACTCAGTAATCTCACCTGCTGTTAATTTAACTAACGAAGATCAGGAAGACCTAAACGTTCCGTTGAATGGAAAGGCATTGAATGCTATTCGTTTCTTTGTCGGCGATGGTGTGAAAGTATGGGGTGCACGTACATTGGATGGAAATTCTCTTGATTGGAGATATGTAAACGTACGTCGTACAATGATTATGCTTGAAGAATCCATTAAGAATGCAGCAAAAACGTATGTTTTTGAACCTAATGAATTTAACACATGGTTGAATGTCCGTACCATGATTCAAAACTTTCTGAATGGTATTTGGAAAAGAGGAGGTTTGGCAGGTGCAACACCTGATGAGGCTTTCAATGTACATGTGGGATTAGGGGATACTATGACTCCAGAAGATGTGTTGGAAGGCATTATGAGAGTATCTGTTCAGGTGGCGATAACACGTCCGGCTGAGTTCATTGAAATTACATTCCAGCAGAAGATGCAGGAGTCATAAAAACAGAATAATTATTTACTAAAATATAAAAGGAATTAATATATGGCAGGAGAAGTTCAAGATAACGTGTGGCCATTGCCCGTGTTTTATTTCAAAGTTGAAATTGAAGATTTGGGAGAAATTGCAGTAAAAGAGGTTACAGGATTGAATACTGAGGTTCAGGTTATAGAGTATAGACATGGAAATAGTCCAGAGTTCTCTACAATTAAGATGCCTGGAATCAAGAAAAACAGTGATGTGGAACTCAAAAAAGGAGTGTTTGTTCATGATAATAAGTTTTTTGATTGGTTTAATGAAATCAAAATGAATACCATTAAGAGACGAAGTGTGACAATCAGCCTTTTGGATGAGCAGGGTAATGCCACTATGGTTTGGAAGTTAAAGAATGCATGGCCTTCAAAGGTCACAGGACTTACGCTAAAATCAGATGGCAATGAAGCTGCTGTAGAGGGAATCACTCTAGTTCATGAAGGTCTTGTTATTGAAAATAAATAATTTCTGATTTATGCTGGACTTGTGGTCTTATCCTGTCTCTTTCTATTTTGATGTACAGATACTCGGAATCAGTCTTCGGTTTCACGAAGTTTCTGGGTTGAATCAGCAGATTGAACTTGTTCATATTCCAGAGGGTGGAGGAGTTGGTTATGAAGTTCCTAAGGAACTAAAGCATGGCAACCTTGTTCTTAAAAGAGCTATCAATCCTATTATTAGAGATATTTTTGATAATTGGGTGAGCTGTACCTTCGAAGATGAAAAGAACGTTACGACGATGGATCTGATGATTTCTTTGTTGGATTCAGATGGAAACAAACAGTGTATGTGGTATATTTCTGATGCATATCCAGTAAAATGGGATGTGGGAAATTTTTCCGCGAAGAATGGAGAATTGGTGATGGAGACAACTGAGTTAGCATTTTATAGAATTACAAGATATTTATAATGTCTATTGTTATCAAGGAAATAATTGTTAAGACTACTGTAGAGTCTAATCCGAAATGGTCTGAAAAATTAGAAGAGGTCGTAAAAGAGGTTAAACAACAGGTACTTTGTGACCTTGAACTGAATTATGGTATAGAAGTAAGTACTTCAGACAGAAAGGTAAAGAACGATAGATAAATCAGTAGGTTCTTTGACTATGCTTCTATTAGATAGCAAGGTGAAAATATTTAAAATTCAATACATTGAGCACTTTAAAAAAACTGGAGATAATATCTTATACAGATTGTAAGTATAGCTCGGAACAAGGACGTTTTTCGATGCTGGTCAATCCTGTTGAGTACTCGGAAAATAGTGGAATTACATATAACAATCCTCAAAGTGTAGGCGAGAAATCGCCTACATTCAAAGGATTAGAAGGGAAAAAATTCTCTATGAAATTCTATTTAGACAATACGGGTGTTATAATAGGGTCAAATTCTATTGACGATAGCATAAAAAAGCTTGAAAAGGTTTGTGAAAAATATGTTGGTAAGACACATGAAACTCCGTTTTTAAAAGTTGTTTGGGGTACATTGAATTTTAAGGGACGTTTAAGTAGTAAGAGCGTTAAATATACGTTGTTTGCTGCTGACGGAGAACCTTTGCGGGCAGAAGTTGATTTGCAAATATCTCAGTTTGTTGATGTGGAGACGGAAGAGAAAGAAAAAAACACGAGTTCCCCAGATCTTTCTCACCTCTTTACTGTCAAGGCTGGGGATACGTTGCCTCAGTTATGTAAAGAAGTCTATGGTTCTATCGGATATGTAACTGATGTCGCTCGTGTGAATGGTTTGTCTGGGTTCAGGCATCTTGCTCCTGGCACGAAACTTTTTTTCCCTCCTTTGTCGGATAAAAATTAGATTGTGATTATGAAGACAACGATTGATAATTTCGGTAAGTCAGTTACGTACGAAATTCGTAGCGATGGGACTGTGTTGAGTCAAAAACTTCGATATCGACAGATAAAAGTTGTTCATGAAGTGAATCGTATAGGTTATGCTGAAATTCAGGTTTATTGTGGCGATATGCCTAAATCTAATATACCGGAAAGTGCGGCATCTTACTTCATGATTGGTTCTAAAATTGATATCCTTTTGGGTTTTGAGAGTGATAACAAAAAAGTTTTCAGTGGGGTGGTTACATCGCAGCGTATCCGTATGTTAAATGATATGTCTGGTCCTATGTTGCTTCTTGTTACTTGTAAGAGTCATGCGATTAAAGCAACAATCCAAAGGAAAAACAGAGTTTTTATTAAAAAGTCTGATAAGGAAATAATTTCTGAAGTCTTGAGCTCGAATGGCCTATCCGTGAAATCTGATGTGACACAGGTTAAACATGAGCAGATGGTGCAATACTATTGTACAGATTGGGATTTTGCTCTTTCCAGAGCTGATGCTTGTGGTTTGTTGTTGACAACCAAAGACAAGACAGTCGAAGCTGTTGCTCCTGATTTTTCAAAGAAGGAGGTGCTGACGGTTAAATATGGTCATGATATGTATTCTTTTGACGCAGAATTGATAGCAGAGAATCAGGTCTCTTCTGCTCAGTGTGTTGGGTGGAGTCCGAAAGAGCAAAGATTGCTTTTTTCTGAGGTGAATTCTACGAAAGAGAATAATCAAGGAAATGTTACTTCTTCACAATTGTCTGGTTTTATGGGTTCTCAGAAACTCTTTTTGCAAAATGAAGCTTGTGATGATAATGCTGTTCTTAAAGACTGGGGAACATCACAGTTGATGAGGTCTAATTTGTCTAGATACAGAGGTAAGTTTTCTTTCTGTGGTTGTGCTGATGTGGAACCTTGTTGCATGATCAAATTAGAGGGAATGGGCGATCGGTTTAACGGAAATGTTTTTGTTGGAAGTGTTACGCATATTTATCAACCAGGGTCATGGATAACGGAAGTGGGTATGGGTGTGTCATCTTTCAATATAACAGAACAAACTGATGTGATGGCTCCTGCTGCATCTGGATTTTTGCCGGGAATAGAAGGATTACATATCGGTGTGGTACAGAAGTTGAGTGGTGATCCCATGTCTGAATTCAGAGTACAAGTGAAACTACCATTGCATAATGATAATGAAGGGTGTGTATGGGCTCGTCTTTCTCAAATGTTGGCTTCCAATGGCTCTGGCTGTCATTTCGTTCCTTTGGTTGGCGATGAGGTTATTCTAGGGTTTGTCAATAATGACCCGACGATGGCAATCATTTTAGGCTCTTTGTATAGTTCTAAAAACAATGCTTTGTTTCAGTATGATGATCAGAATTTCAAAAGAGCTATTGTATCACCTAAAAAAATGACTTTTTTGATGGATGATGAAAATCAATCCATTAAGATAGGCACTCCAGGTGGTAATGAAATACTGATTTGTGAAAAGGAAAAGAAAGTCACAGTCGTAGATCAAAATGCCAATAAATTGGAGATGACAGGTGATGGTATTGCTATCAGTACAAAAAAAACACTTACGATTGATGCGACAGATATAAAGATGTCAGCAAAGAAAAACATTCAGATGTCAACTAGTACTGGAGACTTGAAGATGGAAGCTAAAAATATAGAGTTGAAGGCCAAAATAAATGCCAAGGTTAATTCATCATTAGCAACAGAGGTTTCTTCTTCTGTGAATACTACAATTAAAGGTGCATTAGTGAAAATTAATTAAACAGATAGATTATGGGATTAGCAGCTAGAGTAACAGATATGCACGCGTGTCCTATGCAAACACCAGGTACGCCTCCTGTACCTCATGTGGGCGGACCTATTATTGGACCTGGAGTGCCAACAGTCCTGATTGGTGGATTGCCAGCTTCTGTGGTAGGGGATACGTGTACGTGTGTTGGCCCTCCTGATACGATTGTAACGGGATCCTCTACCGTTTTTATTGGAAATAGACCCGCGGCAAGAGTAGGGGATACAACTGCTCATGGAGGAACTATTGTCCTTGGATGCCCAACTGTGCTAATTGGATAAAAACATGAGTTTTTTTTCTGTACGTGTAAAAGATTTATTGTTAAGATATAAATATCAAAAAAATGTCATCTTTTTTAGGTCAAGGGTGGTCTTTCCCACCGTCATTTGATAAAGCACATACACCAACGAGAATGGTGTCAGAAGAGGAGGATATTCGACAGAGTCTTATCGTGTTGATGAGTACGCGTAAGGGTGAAAGGTTTTTGCAGCCAGAATATGGCATCGGTATTTATGACATGATTTGTCATAATATGGATTTGACAACAAGAACTCAGTTGAAGGCGGCTATCGAAGAGGCTGTGTTATACTTTGAACCTAGAATAACGCTTAACGATATATTTTTAGATATGACGGATGAGTATAACGGTGTATTACGAATAGAATTACGTTATACCATTCGATTGACAAATGTTAGAAGTAATTTGGTATTCCCGTATTACTATGAGGAGCATTTATAATATAAGAGGAACTGCGCGGTCTAATAGAACGCGTAAGACTTGTTCAAACATAACTTTTTTAGATGCAGATTTTAATAGGTTATTATGTAAAGCCATGAAGTCAGCTGCTCAAAAAAAGTTTATGCTTCCGAATGGAAATTGTGAGTCTTTGGCTGATATATATAAATATCAGCCAATCTCCGTTTGTACAGAAATCATGTCTTGCGATATGTCTGATATTCAGCCATTACTCCATTCTATTGGTACAAATCCTTCCGTGGAGGATTTAATAAAAGGGGAAATTAAAACCAAGTTGAACTGTATTGAAGATTGGAGAAAACGAATGGAGTGGGCTTCTATTCAAGAGTCTTATCCTTATCTTCTTTTAACTGATTTAAATGAATATATAAAAGATAAATGGTCTGCTATTTATCAGGAGATGTGCAGACTTTTTCCAACTTTAGAATTTGAAAATCTAGAGGGTATATGGAAATGTGCTATGATAAATGATATATCATTGTCATCTGCACATGATTTTCTGTTTAGGACTGGACATCAACTTGTTGCCTTAATAGAATCTTTACAGTCGAAAATGCCTATCTATCTGCAAGAGATAATGCATAATGGAAACATGGATCCATCATTGTCCTTGATGGTTTATTTCCTTTCTAAATATGCAAAAATGACAGAATCTTTCAATTGTAGATTGCAAGGTATTAATGATTTTTATTATGATAAGATCTTAGGAGTAAAGTGTCGAAAAGAACAAAATGGTAAATTTTGGGTTTCTGCAAAATTTGCACAAGGAATACCTTCGTTTACCCTCCCTGCTAATACTCGAATCTGGATCAATCAAGAGGGTAAAACGATTTGTGGTAGAACTCTTTCTGATTTGGCTCTGACACCAGTTGAGTTAAATAGTTTGTCATGGTTGGAAATAGGAAAGACAAAAGAACGGCACCCGGAATCGGATTTAAATTATGTGACGAATCTAACTTTGTCTTCTTTTGTTCCAAAGGATGATAATCGTGATAAGAAATTAGGCATTGGACTAAGAAGCTCAATATTTAAGTTGGAGGGTGGACACAGACACATTGATGTCCATTATGTGCTTACTGAGGATTCTGTGTCTTATTTTAAGGATATGATCAGACAAGTTGGTCAATGTCAGCGGATTAGTGAAAAAGAGGCTCAAAATAAGGTTTTGAATGAAGGGACTTTCCGTATTTTTTTGACTACTTCTATGGGTTTAATAGAAACGGAAACCTTTTTAATGGATTTTTATGAAACGAATACGGAAGGAGGCTTGTCTATTTCTATTGATTTAGATTCAAATTTTCCAGCCTTAGTTGCCTTAGAGGAATGCTCAAATCCAGAAATCCGGATGATGGTATCAACCAGAGCTTGGTTATATTCATACAGTTGGTGCCGAGTGATTAAATTGAAAAAAGTTAAGGTATCTGTTGCTGTTGATGGATTAAAGAACTTTCAGTTACATAATGATTTAGGGCAAGTGGATGTAACACAACCTTTCAGTCCATTTGGAAGTAGTGCTGTGTTAGGTTCATGGTTTGTTGTTGGTAGCGAAGAGATGATGAATAAGAGGGTATCTCAAGTGGATCTTTCTTTGTCATGGAGAGGTTTGCCAAATGATAGATGTGGAATGAAGGAATACTATTCTTCGTATGTGTCTAATGATTCCGAAATTATAGATAATACGTCATTTAGGGTTAAAGGAGAGTATTTGAGTGGGTATTCGTGGAAACCTTCTTTGAATAGCGATGAACAATATATGTTTAGAACATCATTAGACGAGAAACCTACACCTGATGGAACTCTTGTGGAGAAGTCATTTTTCTCTTTGTCTTTACCAGCAATAACCGATAATCATCTTGATAATTTGGAGTTCGAATATGGTAGTGTGCCATGTGGCTTTTATAGGTTTGTATTCTCTTCCCCTTACATGGGTTTCGGAGAATCCCTCTACCATAAAATCTTTGCAGAAACGATGTTGCTAAACAGCAAAATAAAACATCCGTTACCTATACCGAAACAACCCGTGACACCTATGATTGATAGCATTAGTATGGGATATAAGGCTGAAGCAGAAACAGAATTCATAGCGGGGGGGGCATCTGAAATCGATGTTTCTTATTTGCAACCTGCTTTCGGATTTTCTGACAGAAAAGATAACTTCATGAGTCCCATTCCGCTTATTAATGGAATGGAGGAGGGCGGTAGATTGGTTATTTCTCTAACCGGAACTTTGGGCGTCTCTGTCTTGAATTTTTATCTTGAATTAAATGATATGATGGTTGAGATGTGGAATATTCCTAAAATAACTTGGTCATATCGAACGGAAGAAGGCTGGATAAATTTTCCTGATTCAAATGTGTTGTCGGACACTACAAATGGACTATTGGAGAGCGGTTATGTCTCATTGTTAATGCCTGAGATGGTTTTATCGGATATGCTAGACGCTAATGGTTGTTTATGGATTTCTGCATTGGTGGAAAAAGATTATAAAAGGTGTGCTAAAGCAAAGATGGTTTATACGAATGTTGTTCAGGTAGAAACAGAAGAGACCGATGAAGAATTTAGTTCTATTGTTGGTATAGAATCGTGCACACAAGTCTCTCCGATTAAAGGACGAAGAGAAAAAGAATTATCAGATGAGATGCAGATAAGAATCAAAGAGAGAATATCTCATAGGAATAGAGCATTACTGGCAGATGATTATGAAAAGTTGATTTTACAGAATTTTTTGCAAATCGATAGAGTAGTGTGTCTCCCTCAGGTTGATGTAAAAAAAACAGGAAGACATCCTCTTGTCACTTTGGTTGTTCTTAAAAAAAAGGAGACGATTGAAACGGTGCCTTTGTGTACTGATTCCGAGTTGCGAGAGATGGAGGTATGTCTTAAGAATTATATATCTCCTTTTGTTTATGTCGATGTGATTAATCCGGAATATGAGTATGTGACTTTGTTCTGTGGAGTGAAAACACAAGGAGGAGTCTCTTCGGGTAGTGTTGTGAATCAAGTTCGTAAAGCGTTGGAGTTGTGCGTGTCTCCATGGTTGAGTGGAAATGTGTCTCCGGTGTTGGGGCACTCTTTTTCTGTCATGGATTTACAAAATGCTATTCGTACAATTCGTGGAGTTTCTTTAGTGTATGGATTTAAAGCCATACATGTATATTCTACATCTGAGGATTGTTATGAGCGCGGTATTTATGAGTGGTCATTAGAAGATGTCGAAGAATTTAGAATCGCTCCTTCGAAAAAATGGGCTGTCTTATGTGTCGAGAATGTGTATGTGAAACCACTTGTGAGTGAAGGTGAATGGAATGGTGTTTCTGGAGTTGGTGATTTTGAAATAGGTGATACATTCGTTATTGAAGCACCTGAATTTGATATTAATGAAACGTTGGACTGCTAAAAATTACAAATATGGCAAAAACAAATAGACGTACGTTAAAAGAGTATTTTACACCAGGTAAGAAACCTGATAGTACTCAGTTTGCTGATTTAATTGATTCGATGCTTAATATTGTTGATGATGGATTGGTGAAGACTTCGGAAGGGGGACTTGTCCTTTCTCCGACCAATGGTAGTCGAGCAGGCAATGTTATGGAGATACGTCAAGATATTTTGGATGGTGAGGCTACTTGGCGCTTTGCTGTTAATGATAAGGGAACAATCTGTATAAAAAGAGGTGAAGAAGATGATTCTGTTATCGAACTACATCAAAATGGTTTAGTCTCTCTGTCTTCTGAACTTAGGGTTGATGGTAATGTTTCGGCAATGTCGTATCGAGGTCAGATGATGGAGGTGAGTGCGAATGGTCAGTGGCATGATATTAGTGATTATGATTATGCGTGTTCCGCTTATTATGTTGTGGCTAAGGCATGTGGAAAGAAAGGTTTGGGTTTGTATGCTATGTGTGAAGTCTCGGCAATGAATTGTTTTGGGAAACATAAGAAGGTGGTGCATTTGTGTAATTCATGGTTCGGCTCATGGTTTAACAAAATACAAATCCGATGGCATAAAAGGAAGAATGATAATGGACAGAATGTTTATGGATTACAGATGCGTACACGCTCTGATTTCGGAGAAGGTGCGAAGATAACATTCTACATTCAGGAAAAATAGAGGCGTGAAATTTAATTAATAGAATGAAGCATATATCGATAGAGCGTAATCAGCAGGAGAAAAATTCTTTTGAGATCCTTCAAGAGGAGTCTATCTCTCAGTTGCAGGAACTGTCTGGTAATATATGGACAGATTATAATCTGCATGATCCTGGAGTGACTATTCTTGAGCAGATGAACTATGCTCTATGGGAACTGGATTATAGACTAAATTTTGATTTACAAGATTATTTTACTTCTGGCGAAACGTTTGATCCGAGAAAATCAATGATGTATTCGCCAGAGGAGGTCTTTCCAACCATACCTGTTACACCGACAGATTATCGTTTGTTGATTTTATCTTCGATTGAAGATGTGTCAGATGTAAAAGTAATTGTAAACAAAGATGCTTGCTCGTATGATTTTGTATTAGATACTTATTCGAATACACTTGAATCCCATAAACAAGATATTGTTGCTCGTGTCGAACAACTTTTTCATGCAAACAGAAATCTATGCGAGATCCTTAATAAGGTTGTTTTTTCTCAATCCATAGAACTTCAACTTCATGCGAATGTTGAAATAAATATGGAAACGTATGCCGAACGATTGTTGGCAGATATCTATTATCAGACTCAAGTATTCCTTAGTTCTGGAGCATCGTATATATCTGTTGATGAAGAAATGAATCGGGGAAAAATGGTGGATGAACTCTATGATGGTCCAAGTCAACGAAAATTGATAGATCCATCATCATTAACGAACCAAGACGGTTGTTTTGTTATATCTGATTTGTATTCAGTCGTTAATAAAATTGATGGAGTGAAGAGAGTGTCAAATCTCTTCTTTTCAGATGGAAAACGTCGTTATGTTGATAAACTTTATGTGCCTGATTTTTATCATTCTTATGTCATTAAATCTTTTGACGAAGATTTGAATTCTATTTGTCTTTGGAGAAATGGACAAAGGGTTCCTGTAGATGTTGATGAGGTATATAAACTTCTTCAGAATTATCGATATATGAAAATGGACTCACCTAATTTCAGTACGCAAAACAAAGAGGAAAGAACTGTTTTGACGGGTGTGGATCATGGTAAATTACAGCACACGCCGTTGGCCGATGGACTCCCTGATTGCTATGGCGTGAATGGAAGAGCTATCTCTATCAATAGATCGACAGCTTCGGACATGATGGATAATGCTAGCCAATTAAAGATTTATCTTTCATGGTTTGATGATTTTTTTGAAGAGGTGTTAGATAAATTAAATAACATTCATTCATTATTAAATGGAGAATATGGAATAGCATCTGGTTGGATTGATATGATAGAAAGCCTTTATGGAGAGTATAGCAAGTTGGAAGGTGTTAATTTCCATGGTACGCGCAAACCTGATGCTCGTCTGACTTTCGCAAAATATTTAGCCTCTTATGGTAAGGAGAGGGGAAAGACTATGAATTTATTGGAACCATCTTTCGACAAATGTTCCGGTGTGGAAAATTATTTAAAGCTTTTACTTGGAATTGATGAACAAAAATTTGATTTCTTTATTGTTGAACACCCTCTTTTGTCCTATTCTCAATCTATGGAGATCCCAGAAGAGGATAAGTTTACAATCTCTGTTATATTCTTTGCTTCCGATGAGTTACTCCAGGATAAGCATTTTTGTAATTGCTGTTTCTTTTTGTTAAAGAAAAGAATACCAGCACATATTGCTGTTCGGTATATAAAATGGTTTCCAATTTCAACAAGGAATGCGTTCAAGGCTGATTTCGATTTTTGGAAATATATGCTTTTCACTCAGCGAAAACTGGGTGCGGATGTGCTGTCAACAAAATTGTTAGAATGGTTGAAAAAATGAATTTTATGAATGTCGATACTTGCCGTTTTTTATTGAATTCTTCGACAGAGAATTTTGCCAGAGAACTCTACCAGAGGTGGAATGAGTTCTTCCGAAATTCTTTTGAAAGAGTATTCGAAGAGGAATGGTCTGTCTTTGATAATGAAGACGACATTATTGAAATAGAAAAACTTGAATTGGATCTTGGAACCATATCAGAAAAACGTTTTGATCAGGAGTTTTCGGCGAGATTGAGAGAGAAATTGCAATCGTTGAAATTACAGTTGTCAAACGCTCATACTCCTGTCGAATGTGGAAATTTGAAAGTGAATGTTTGCCGAAAAACAAAGTCTTTGTCGGCTTGTGAACATTTGATTTATTTCCTTCTTCATGGCTGTTTGTTATCGGGTATTGATGAGAAATTTTTAGATATAAGTTGTCTGTTACGAATGACTCTTGAATCTTCTTCTTCAGCGCTTCGTTCATTTCTGGAAAGCTATGGCCATTATGATTTTATTCTTCAACGTCTTTCTCAACAATTTAACGATGAGGATTTAGAACTGCTAGTTCAAACATTACACCCGGATGAATCTAATTATGTGTGTCTTTATGTTAGATTGCACATGGCGGAATACAAGAGTTATTCTCATAAACTTCAGATGTCTGGCGTTGATGATAATACATATCGTAATGTCTTATGGCAGGTGGTTCTTAGCTACTTATATACGGAAGGAAAGACATGGTTCTCGAAGAAACAGTTTGTCGCTTATACGCTCAAACGACTGTCGGCACATTATAACTTGGAATTTTCGTTGTTGGTAAGGTGGATTGTTGTTGCCTTGAGTGAGATGGAGGCTTTTAGTGCTTACAGATTGGAATTTACAGAATTGTTGACAGAAATAGTGAAAGAAAACTCATCTCTCTCGTTTGATACTACTGATGCTGATACTATTGTTTCTGTTTCCCAGACGAAAGATAAGAATCCCTTGTTCAAGGATTTTCTGATGTCAAGAGATAATTTGGTCTTTGTATTGTCGGATGAAAACAAATTACGCAGAATGGTCTCTGTATTGCCTGAACAGGAGATTAGAAACATTATCTCTATTCTATTCCCTCAGGATGCCGGTTTTATCTTTTGTTTTGACAATCGAATTGAAAGTCACAAGAATAAAGGTGTTTTGTCAGGTAAATGTGGTAATGAGTATAGTCAAATCAAGTGGCAGTTCATGTTACGGGTTGCCGTTGGTATGCCTGAACTTAGCTTTGCCAGATTGATGTTTGTACAGTCTGTTATTAGAGAAATGTCTAATCATTATAATGTTTCTATTGCTGATTTATTAAGACTATTTCTCGAAGGAATGCATGATGATTCAACCCCTATGGCTGTTAACTTGTCCTCTATATTAAGTGATCTCCAACGATTATATGATGATGATTTTCCAAAACAAGCAGTATCGGATGAGAACTCATCTGCAATCGTTAATACCAATGCCTTGATGTCGATTGTCCAGGATTATATTCTGTTCCAAAAATTCTATTCTCAGCATACAGAGATCGAATTGGAACAGTTGATTGCTTCGTTACATCCTGCGGATAGTTCATTTATCGTCCTTTATGCTCGTAATCTTAGTCAACATGGTGGAGCTCAGTGGGAAGGAAAAGTGAATGACGACTTCTCTTTACTAAAATGGAGACTTCTTTTTTCTTGCTTACTAATTCCTCAAGGGTCTATTTATTCTAGAAAGCTGTATGTCTTGAAAGTTCTAAAAGAACTCTCTTCTCATTATAATTTGTCTCTTTCAGAAGTTTTAAGGACGTATGGGTTGATGTTAAAAGCAAACGAAAATTCTGGGGATAAGAAGACGATTGAACTTCTTGCCATTGTCGAAGATTTGTTTATGGAGCTTGTTCAGGGACAGAGCTCTATGACGGAAAGTGAAACCCGACAGATGCTTGTATTATCGTTTGGCAGGAATAACGTTCCTGTTGAATATCAGAAGAAATCGTTGGATTTCGCCATGCGTTCCTATCCTCAAATGTTGGCTCCTTTATGGAAAGCAGGTGATTTGTCGGTGTATGAGATTCTGGTTTGTCTGAAGAATGATCCAGACAAGATGTTCTTATTCTTGAATTGTATATCGGATAGTCGGATAAATATAGTGTTGAATGAACTGAAACATCTTTATCATCAGCTTTCAACGTATGGTGTCTCAGCATCTATTCTGAACGAATCGTCTGAGCAGTTTTTGTCCCGGCTGATTCTATTATCTTCTAAATCATACTTCTCATGGTCGCTAAAAGAAATCAAGGAATGTTTGAAGGAGATGATTGATTTGAGCAGCTTGAAACAAGAACTTAGAAGTAAAATGTTGTCTCATGCTGATGAATCAAATGATAAGGATGCGAATATGATAGAACATGGAGAGACGAATCTGGGAAAAGAATTGTATGAACAGTTGGATATGTATCAGAAAAAAAATGATATAGAGGATCTTCTTGAATTGGAAGTTATAAAAGAGAAACAAATATGGACGATAGAGAATGCTGGTCTTGTGTTGTTGGCTCCTTTCCTGCCACGACTCTTCCAATATGTGGGGTATTTGAACTCAGAAGGGAAGGATTTCTTGAATGATGAGAATCGAATAAGAGCCATCTTCCTTCTACAATATATTGTATATGGAGAGGAACGGAATCATAAGGAGTCCGATTTGTTCTTGAATAGAATTTTAGTGGGACTTAAGTGTGTTAGCCCGGTACCTCTTTTTTGTAAACTGACAGAGAAAGAAATCCAATTGGCAGATAGTATGTTAGGGGCTGTAAAACAACAATGGGAGAAAGTTAAGAATACGTCTGATGGCGGTTTTCGAGTCTCCTTCCTACAGAGATCCGCTGATTTGAGGTGTGATAATGAACAAACGTGGCAGATGAAGGTACATGAGCGTGGTTATGATGTTCTGTTGGAAATGGTTCCGTGGACTTTCAAGATGATTAAACATAGTTGGATGGAGAAAATGATTGTTGTGGAATGGAAATAAAAATCATTAATAAATAGAAAAATTCATGAGTCAGATGATTACAATTCGTTATATAGAATGGTTTCATAAAATCCTTGAAACAGCAATCGCTCTGTATTTTAAGAACGAGAGTGCGTATGCTAGACTAGAGGATATTGAATATCCTGTAAATCCGCAATTGAATAAGATGATGGGGATAGATCACATGACATTAGATGAGTCTGTTGTGGTTATGTTGGCTCTTATGCCACATATCTCTCCTCAGTCTCTTGATATTTTCTTTTCTTCGAATAGTAACACAGGTCGTCCTTATACTGAATTTGGTGGATGGAAGGGAATGTCTCATGGAGGGTTCCTTCCTACGGGCGAAACAGCTGCATTTATATTAGCAGGTGATAATGTAGAGAAAAGAGGAGATGTGATGTCTCTATTTACTGAAGACCATTGGTTTTATAAAAATAATATTTTAGGGTTGGAGGGAGCCGGCAGAGGAGAACCGTTCCTTAGTGGACAGTTAAAGGTATCCGATGAGTTTTTGTCTAAAGTATTGTTTGATAGAGAGTTTAAACCGACCTATGGCTCTGGATTCCCTGCTAAACTGATTGAAACAGAGTTGAATTGGGAGGATCTGGTGGTGGATTATAAAGTTGAAGAAGCGCTTGAGGATATTAATACATGGATTGCAGGTCATCATACGATCATGGAAGAGTGGGGATTGAAAAAATACTTGAAAAAAGGATACCGCACATTGTTCTATGGTCCTCCTGGTACGGGTAAGACATTGGCTGCCACATTGTTAGGTAAACGTAATAATATGGATGTTTATCGGGTGGATTTATCTATGATCGTTTCCAAATATATAGGTGAGACAGAGAAGAACTTGGCTAAGGTATTTGATTTAGCAGAAAGTCGTAATTGGATTCTGTTTTTTGATGAGGCTGATGCACTATTTGGAAAAAGGACATCAGGCAATACCTCTAATGATCGTCATGCGAACCAGGAGGTGGCCTTCCTCTTGCAACGAATGGAGGATTATGATGGAATCATCATATTGGCGACGAATCTGAAATCCAATATAGATGAAGCTTTTGCTCGAAGATTTCAGTCTATGGTCTATTTCCCAATTCCAGATGAACAGCAAAGGAAAAAACTTTGGGATAATATGTTGCCAGACAGTTGGTTGGATGCTGATAAAGAAGAAATCCTTAGTCTTGCAGTTCAGAATGAGATCTCGGGCGGAAATATAGCAAATCTGATACGAAAATGTGCTATTCATCTGTATTCAACTAACAATAAAAAATTAACAAAAGAAATATTTCATAGAATAATCAATGAGAGATTGTAGATTTAAAATAGTTGTTTTGTGCGTATGCATGCTGTTGCCTTCGCTTAATTGGGCAGGTGATTTTGGTAGCGCCTTCAGCAGATACTATCCATTCTCTTCTCAAACGGTGGAGGGATGGAATTATATACGTGAGCATTATTCCGAGTTTCAACTTCCATCTCCTGAAATCGTTGTTCCAGAAGAGATAGAGGAAAAAAAGGACTCTGTGGAGTTTGTTAGTATAATGTCTGAAGAAACAGAATACTTGACCATCGAAGTGGGAGAATACATGCCAACAGAAGATACGACGGATGAAGAGCCAGAAAAGAAGGAGCCAGTTAAGGAACCAGAAGAACCTATTGTTGAGACGAGTGTGACAAAGACTGATTCTTTACCTGCCTATCTTCGGTATGAAGTGGATTCACTTGCAAAAGTGATAGACAGCTATGATCGCAAGAAATTGTCCTTTTTTATAGTTCCTTATTGGATGAGTGATGTATATAAGCATTTGGATCGACATTCGAATACGTATTTAGATAATCATGAATCATATTTAGGGTATGTCGTAGATCCGATGACAGGAGGTTCGCTTGTGGAGACTAATTTTCGTACATACATCAACGATACGACTCAGAATTGGGAAGAAAAGGAACAGACAGAGTTGCTTGTTATGTTCTCAGGAGATCTTTATACAGAGCAGTTTTTGTTGTCAGACTCATCACAAAAGAGATTGATACTGAACTTATTTGGAGACTCTTTGAGTGTCCTTCGACACGAGCATGTTAGTGGTGTTAATTTTTATTTCCCTGATTATCGATTTGACAGACCCAGAGAAATGGCGAAGTTTGTTAAGACGATAAGTTTGGTGGTGGATAGTTTAGTGGATAAGGCAGACGGATGTTATGTATATGGAGCCAAGGAACCATCGCACAAAAATTTGGATTTGAACTTGATGTTCAATTATGAGGAGAAGGCGAAGTGCTATAATTATATCTCAGGGTTACAATGCTTTGTGGATGCTATCTATTTTGCTGATTTTGATGAGTTTGGACTACCAGTTCGGATGATCAAAGACAATGGTTCGGTTGATACGGCATCGATATTATCTCGAATAATCAATCCCTTTTATTTGTTTCATTTCAAGACAAACGAAGTGGATGAAAGCTCTAGAACAGAGATAGAAAAACTGATAATGTGTGATTATAACTCAGGTATGTGTGGATTGTTTTTGATCATTGAGATTGTTTTATTCCTTCTTATCATTGTTTATCTCTTTCTTTGTTTCACGTCAACCGAAATGAATTTGTGGAAGTCTGTTTATCCCACGTTATTTGTCTTAGTGCCGATAATGTTGGTTTCGGAGTTTATTGTGTTCTTTTTCTGTTTCATAGAAGCTTTATCGCCCCAAATCATTTTTGTTAAGATAGAGAATAGTTATACAGAAGTATTCAAATTAATGTTTTTACCTATTATTCCGATTGTTATATATCTTGTATATCAAAGAGTGAAAGCAAATTCTATTTTACCATAAAAAACCGAAAGTTATGTATAGCATAGAAAATAAAACAGAAGAATCCCGTGTCATTCAGAATAATGCAGAAAAGCATGTCCCTACGGCACAGTTTAAGGATAATAGATTCCAAAATGAGACAGAAAAAAGTACGACTGCTCAGTTAGAGAAGAAGGAAAACTTAACTGGTATGCCAGACGACCTAAAGGAAGGCATTGAGAACCTATCAGGATTCTCGATGGATGATGTGCGTGTGCATTACAACAGTTCTAAACCTGCCACCGTGCAGGCACTTGCGTACACGCAAGGGACGGATATTCATGTTGCCCCTGGTCAAGAAAAGCATCTACCTCACGAAGCGTGGCATGTAGCACAACAAATGGCTGGACGTGTGTCGCCTACTACGAATATCAATGGAATGCCGGTGAATGATAATGCGGAATTGGAACGGGAAGCGGATGTGATGGGGAAGAAGGCGGTGATGCAGAGAAAAATTCCATATTCAATAAGAGAATATGGGAATTTTCAGAATACGGTTCAATGTTTGAAACAGGAAAACTGTAATATTATATATGATTCTCAAGATAAAAATATGGAAGAAGATTCTAAGGCTATGAAGAAAAGATATGAACGTAAAGGATATACGGTGGACAGTTTTGATGGAAGCGAAATAGGTGGCGACAAATTGAAACAAGCTAAAAAAGTTGTGTTAGTTGCTCATGGAGATACTGGTTTGTTTATGGGTTTTTCGCCAAACCAATTGGCTATTCAGTTTTCTGAATATTGGTATCCTAATGGTTTTTTGGGAGAGATTTTTTTGGATGGATGTGAAACATGTATGCCTTCACCATCTGAAAGTGCAGCTCTTGGAGATGGAACTTCATACATAGAGAAATTTGGTAAAATACTTAAAGAATTATACGAAGGAAAGGGTGTGGATTTCTCTTTTGAGGTAAAAGGAAATATAGGAAAGGTTAGTACTATACGAAGTGGTATGAATGAAGGTCGTGATACAGTAGGAAGAAATGAATTTTTTGCACAACACGAAAAAAATAAAGGTTTTGGCGGTCTCATGAGACGCATCTTTGGAAAACAAAAAGGAACAGTTAAATATGGTTTTGATAGTTCCGATAGGGATGATTTCGATGATGTTCAAATTGTTGATGTTACTGGATCTCACACAGAATAAGACAGAATGAAATTTATAATCTTCCAATAATAAATCTGTGAATGATAATACATAGTTGAAATGGGAAGAAGATGAGAAGAAGAGTGGAGTTGAAATGCAAAAAGGTAACCAAAATATCAGTTATTATAGAAACATTGTTTTTATGCCACCCAAAAGACATTTTAAAATTTATTTTACACAAGACATTATGTATAGTATAGAAACCAAATCAGAAGAATCTCGTGCCATTCAGAATAATGCAGAAAAGCATGAGCCTATTGCACAGTTTAAGGATAACAGATCTTTAAGTGCGGTAGAAGAAGGAAAGAACACAGCTCAGTTAGAGAAGAAGGAAAACTTAACTGGTATGCCAGACAACCTAAAGGAAGGTATTGAAAGTCTTTCCGGCTTCTCGATGAATGATGTGCGTGTGCATTACAACAGTAGCAAACCCGCTACTGTGCAGGCACTTGCTTACACTCAAGGGACTGACATTCATGTAGCTCCCGGTCAAGAAAAACATCTCCCGCATGAAGCATGGCATGTTGCGCAACAAATGGCTGGACGTGTGTCGCCTACAACGAATATAAATGGGTTGCCGGTGAATGATAATGCGGAGTTGGAGCATGAGGCGGATGTGATGGGGGAGAAGGCGGTGCAGAGAAGATTGTCTTCTGAATATGAAGAGAATAAAAAAACTAAAAAGGAGTATGATAGGTGCCGTGCTGCCCTTTTGGATGGTTTGCCAGGAAAAGACAAATCTCATCCTTTTCATAAAGGGAACGCACAGCCATGGAAATGGGAATGGTCGTTTGATACTATAGGTTCTAATTATTTAGAAGCATGTAGACATTTGCCCCAAAGTGAATATGATAAAAGACAAAGACTTGTTAATGAGAAAGTGGCTCAATTAGGGAAAAATGAAACAGATTTTGAGATAGGGAAAGGCTCTTTGTGGCACATTCATAAGGAAGGAGATGAATTGGATAAATATCATATAAAATTTGGTACAGGAGGTCCTTTCGGAATTTATTATTTTGTTTTTAGTCTTTTGGGTAATTCTTCGGCTCTAGTCAGTACTGCATTTGTTGCAAAAATTCGAAACAGTAATACAGGACTCAGAAATCCTAATGGAATTACTGTGGATACGCTGAGAAACAAAGATGTTGATACTTGGGATAAGTGTATGCGTTGGATTGATGGTAATAAGAAGTAGGAGTTTGATGTTTCTGCTAATAAAATGATATGTTCAAATAAATTTTGAAAATGTGTGATATGTATAGCATAGAAAACAAATCAGAAGACTCCCGTGCCATTCAGAATAATTCTGAGAAGCATGAGTCTATTGCGCAGTTTAAGGATAACAGATCTTTAAGTATAGTAGAAGTGGGGCAAAACACAGCTCAGTTAGAAAAAAAAGAAAATTTGACAGGTATGCCAGATGACCTAAAGGAAGGCATTGAAAGCCTCTCTGGTTTCTCCATGGACGATGTGCGTGTGCACTACAACAGCAGTAAACCTGCCATAGTACAGGCGCTCGCTTATACGCAGGGAACTGACATCCACGTAGCTCCTGGTCAAGAAAAACATCTTCCGCACGAAGCTTGGCATGTTGCCCAGCAAATGGCTGGACGTGTGTCGCCTACAACGAATATCAATGGAATGCCGGTGAATGATAATGTGGAATTGGAACGAGAAGCGGATGAGATGGGGGCGAAGGCGGTGCAATTAAAAATTGTCAATTGTGAAAATAAAATAAAACGGGATATAAATAATTCTCAAAAAATTGTTCAAAATTTTAACATAAAATGTCTTGGAAAAGATTGCGAAGTTACAACTGTTGAATCTTTATATCTATTGATAAAAAGTTATAGAGATGCGGTAAATAAATCGCAAGAAACAAAAGGGAAGCGTGCACCCGATTTTCCTAAGTATAAGGGTGTGCCATTAACAAATAAAGATATCGATGATGTTATTCTTAAATGTTATGATGACAATGTAAAGGGGGCCCTTATTGAAAAAGATTCTGGTAGTGATAAACCGACAAAAAAAGATCCTGATAATAAAGAAGATCTTATAGGAATAATACAAAAGTTGTATAATGATTCTTTTAAATCAGGTGAATTTGAAAAATTGCGTAGTTGTATAATTGATTCGAATGGCGAACTTACGGCTCTTAGTCATTCTGCTATGAGTGAATGTGGTTGTAAAAAAGATAGTGATTTTAAAGGTTTTGTTACAAATAAATTGTGTTCGAATGAATTTGAATTTTTAAAAAAATATACAAGTCTAAATTTAATAAATCATGATGATTTGATGCATCAACTTGCGCAGGATTATCTGTTATATTCAAAGTATGATGGATTGTATGCGAATTTAATTGGCATCCACAATCAATATAGCGATTTTTTTTATGATTCTACTACGGAAAACGCTCATTCAATTAGTGGTCTTCGTGTGTATAGATCTATGTCGATGAAAGATTTTTTGACTCATAAATTGGAACATCATGGAGGATCTTTGGCAGAAGCCTTGAATTATGATAACGATAACCCTAAACCGGGCATGAAAAACTGCGGACGTGTTATTGTCGAATTTGTTTTAAATGGTTCCGTGAACTTGCTAAGAATAGGTAAAGGTCGGGAAGGAACTAAGACTACGGATGACTCGTTGGGGCGAAAATCCGAAGGAACAACGTTGTTGCCCGTTAAGAAGAGCAGCTTTATTGGCGGAGCAAAACAAACTTATAGTGCGACAATTTTTAGCGTCATGCTTCAAAACGGGGAATCGGTATTTGGTAGTAGAACGACCATGCGTGTTGTTTATGCTAATTGCAGAGCACGCGATGGTTCTGATGATAGTGATATGTTTTATAGGGATTTTAGTACTCCTTTTGATTTTAGAGAATGGAAAACCAAAGCTGAAAGTTTTGTAAATGCAAAAAAGATCTTATAATGGTGAATAGTTTGTTTGGAGTTTGATGTATGAGTAAAGAGTATGCGCGAAAATCCTCTACAGTTCAAAATACTTCTGCTCCTAATGCCGCCTCTGTCCTTGATTCGTCTGCACAAAGTGAATCTCTCCAGCGTAAAGCGGACATGGCTAATAATGCAACCCAGCGTGCGGAGACTCCACGGCCGAATAACACGGGATTGCCGGACAATCTAAAGGCAGGCATCGAGAGCCTTTCTGGATTCTCGATGGATGATGTATGTGTGCATTATAATAGTTCTAAACCAGCTACTGTACAAGCGCTTGCCTATACGCAAGGGACCGATATTCACGTTGTTCCCGGCCAAGAAAAACACCTCCCGCACGAAGCATGGCACGTAGCTCAGCAAATGGCTGGACGAGTTTCGCCTACTACGAACATCAATGGGATGCCAGTGAATGACAATGCAGCGCTTGAGTTTGAAGCCGATGTTATGGGCGAAAAGGTTGTGTAATGTAAAACTAATGAAAAAATATTGTAAAAAATTTCTATGTGTAGAGTCTCTCAACTTATGAAAGTATGTTTGTTTGGGAACGATGATGAGGTTCCTATAGAAATTGTTGATATGGGTTTGTATATCATGTAAAAGTTGAAGGCATGCCGAGTACATATAAGTTAGATAAGGCCTTTTTGTCGACGAAATCTAAAAAATAACAGGCTGAACCTATGTTGAGATTCAGCCTGTTTTCTTATCAATTACCCAATCTGTGCAGAGCGGGAATCTTTAACAACTCCATCTTGCAAGATGGATGCGTTAATTGATTTTGCTCTCGCTGTCGGTTTCAACGGAATCAACACATAACCTTCGTCGCCTGAGCGTGCTAAGATCTTCTTCTTGTAGAGCATTTTGAACGAACCGCCATAGTTGTAGTGCAGCATATATTGGATATCCTGATTCGTCGCATTCAACCATGAGACCTTGAGTATTATCTTGTCGTTGGCTTCTGTTTTCCTACAGTTCTTTATGCGACCGATATTCACACCATCACTTTCTCGATAGAGGTCAATCTGTACATTCGCCCCTTGAATAATCGCTTTAACACGTTTGACATCACATGAATCATCAGCAATTTTCAATGACTTTTTGACCTTTTCTACATCTGCTCCAGTTGACTCATTTACAAACAACTTGGTAAATACGAATTCTTGTTCTGCATTGTATTGTTTGTACGAATCACCAAGTTCATCTTCAAAAATCTTCGTTTTACTGTTAAACGTCTCGCCTAATTTAATAGTCGCTTCCCATTTTTGATAGCGTGCAATTTCTCCAAACACACTTATGTTGTTACGCGCACGTATCGTGTACTTATACTTACTGTTAAAGACGGGTTCTTCGCAGCCTTGCATATCCAACGATGGGTGGTTCTCGTAGTAATTTTGCTCCGTAAGAACATACGGACGGTTGCTTCCTTTCATCACAATCCAGCGGCCAGGTCCTTTCTCTGGTTTCAAAATATAGGCATTCGAAAATACCACTGTTTTGCCATCAACACTGGCAAGTATCTCCCTCTTTAATGCCATCTTTTTGCGTAGTCTTGAAAATCTGGCACTGAATATTCCTTTGCCCGATTTGCGCAAATATCGTACATTCATAAAAGCTTTTGGATCATCATATTTCTCTAAGGTTATACGATATACTTGATACTTGCCGATTTCCCATCCAGATAGAATGAATGGACTGTTCTCTGGAATAATATCCTGAATAAGCGACTTCGTCTTCTTGCAAGGATTCAGAATGCAGTTTAACTCGTTAATTGTTTTTTGAATATCATCGAAAACCTCTTTGAGGTAGTCCTGTTTGCTGACAGGTTCGTAAGTTGCAGAATTAGTATTGGATGTGGTTTTTAGCAAATGTCCGCTATATTTTGTATCGTCGTTATAGCTTATGTAGGCATACATCATTTCGGGTTTACACATCCATGAATGAATTAGCATTTCTCTTTGGAAACAAGCGTTGTAGCTTACTTCATTCAATTGTTCACTTGTAGGAACAAATCTCTCTTCTTTCGTCTTACCTTTGTCATCTGGCCTATTTATCACATAATTGTTCCATTTGTATTGCGTTGCCATAAAAGGATGTACCCCTTCGTTAGGGTTCGATAGCATGGCGGCGCGAACGTTGTTGATATCGAATTTCAGTCGGGCGAATGGTGTTATTTCAGGAATATAGGTCTTCCAGTTATCCATCGAATCTTTTTCGAGAGCATCTAATTTTAACGTGTATAAACATGGATTGGAACGCATGCCAGTTGGTAGCATGACACTGCCTCCTAAGTATGTTTCAAAGTCGCTGCCGTTCTGGTGATGATTGATATATCCAGCTTGGTTGTTGATTGCATGGAGAGAACGGATGGCTTCTGGAAAATGCTTGCGAATTGGACCGACAAGATATTTATCAAGTAACCCTGCATAATATTCCATCATCACACAATCCCATATATTGACGTTGCGTCTTTGTGCATATGTACTAGACTGATTATAACCATTACTGCTTCTACCGTCAGCAAGTGTACTATGTCGACACGATTTTACATCGTTTAGCATTGGGTCTTTTCCATTATCTGTAAATGCATAACCTCTCTGCTCAAGTTTGTAGTAAATCTTTCGATACTCTTCGGTTTCTTTCCCTTGTCTGTCTTTTAGTGTTTCCCAGATACTGTCCCAAACCTGGTTTCTTGTGGATTCTATCAAATTATCCGATGGTGAATCGTCATCTCCACTTATATAGTAGCCTCGCCCCGCAATTCTAAGTTCATTGGCTGTGTTTCGCATTCCCTCAAAGTCACAGAAGATATAATCGACATTGATATGATATCTCTTCTTGAGTGCATCAAACACCTTGTCCAACAAATTCTGTAAAGCCTCGCAACCGGAAATTGGACCTTCTGGCTTTTCCTCGCTTCTTACATATTTGTTCATATAAATTTTACGGAACTGTTCACAATAATCCTTCTTTATCTCATCGTCGGCATCCTTGATTTTGGGGTTGTCATAGTGTATAGGGGCATCGTAAAATATATATCCATCTCCGCACAATCCCTTTTGTTGATTATCATCAAAATATACCATTGAATAAAGGTAATTCTTTTCTTTCTTGATTAGAATCTGATTTTCATGATATTCAGCTTTAGCTTTTTCTTCTGCTTCCTCTTTTCTTTTTTCAAATTCTTCCTCAGTTTCATCATCCCTTTTTTTGACTTCTTCCATTTCACAGTCTAATTGGTCTGCAACTTGGATTGGACCACCCATCAACCGTTCAAATGCATCGCCTTCGACAGAAACACTTCGATGTCCTCTTGGCATTACCATAAGTGCTTTCGCTATTTTTTCAGCAGCTTCTTCGGGACTGGTTGTTTCCAAACTCTCGATGGTTGGATATATTCCTTCTAGAGAAAAACTATCGTATAGGTTAGGGTATTTACTATGACGGGTGCAAAGCTTTTGATTCTTAGGATCTGATGTTCCCAGTTCACTGTCATAATCTGCACCATAGTATTCTTCTGGTTTCATAAGATTGTTCTGACTCCACAAAAGCACATCTTTGTCTTTCGTTTTTTTGAATACGGGAACATTGATTTTACATTTTCCAATGAGGTTGAAATGTTTGTTGACATAACCTAGAGCAGAATAGTATTGTGAAATGTTATTTTTCCCATTAAAAAAATAATCCAGATCTTCCGATCCAAAAAATTTCACGAAGGCCGGGTTGAGCTCTTTTGTTTGTTTCTCTTTTGGAAGGTAGAAATAGGCTTCGTATTCTTTGTAATCACGTTTCCCTTTTTTTACCTTTCTTAGACTGCGTTTGTTTGAAAGTAGAGAACAATCACTCCAGATGAACATGCCGCCGCTGACGGGTTCGTTACTATGCATTAGCTTGCCAAATTTCACTCTAGCACGTGCCAGCGGATCACCTTCGTATAGTGCTTCTACAACTGGATACTCTGTAATATAATAGGTGTTTTTATCATATTCATGAAGAACAACGTCAAGTTCAGTTGCAGCATTCTCGGGATCTAATTCTGAAACTACTGCAATGTACAAATCATCCTTGGATGGATCCAAATGAAAGTAATTCAGAGGAACATCTATCTCCATAGGTGCTTCAAATTCTTCAATAGCCACAAATGGAGTTTTAATTATGTTGAGTCCGATTCTGGAACAGTTTATTTTAGTGATGCTAGGATCATTCACGTCTTCATCCGGGAAGACAATTTTTGAGTTTTGAAATTGCGGATTATCCTTACTCGTTTGGAAAAAGGCTGCTACAGGCCACTTTTTTAGGTTGACGTTTAGTCCTCCTCCAACTTTGTTCTTCCTGAGTTCCACTTTTTTTACCTCGGGAGAAACTTTAAAGAAATAAACATAGTATATGCAGCTAGGAAAGTGAGCTCCTTTTTTATAAAAATCTCCTCCACTGTTAAATGTGAAGTCAGACATATAATGATCTGCCTGTACATGTTTTTCAATGGTATCAAGATCTCGTAGATGCTTGATGATGGTTAATTCTTGTTCCATAAAGTATTTATTTTGTATTTGTTTTGAGACAAATATAAAATATTTAATAACTTATTGCAATGATTTTGCATAAAAATTTATTTTATTGTTGTTGGATATTCGCTTTATATAAATAAAATAATAGAAATTGTATCAATAAGATTCCCTAATGTATATTTATTAGTTTAGTTAGCTTTAGTTGAACTTTTTTTATCTGTATTTACAGAATGATACCCTACAGGTTTATTTTATCCTTTCTCAAAAAAATTAGGCTGAACCTCATTGAGATTCAGCCTTTATTGTTAAACAGATTATCTTTAAAAAGATAGCTCCGTCATAAGATCGTGTTTATCTTACATGTTCTTAACTACTACGATTTTGAATGACATAGGATCAACCACAGGGTCTGGTGCTATTGCATCCAAGTCTTCGATGATAAAGGTAACGGTACCTGGTTCATATTCGAAGCGAATGTTTTCTCCGACAGTTGAGCTTCCTTCATCGTAAACGTAAGGATAAACGTATGGAAGTGTGTTCCAAGAACTTAAATTCTCCTGTTGGTTGTAGGTATTCCACATATATCCTAGAACGACACCATTCTTCATAACTGCATCTGTGATGTCTCTGTTGTCAACAACCACATAGCGATAAGGTCTTGTTCCGTTGTCATCTATTAACCATTCATTTGGCTGAATCGTATATTCCAGTGTATATACCTGCGCACCTTGCTGATAGTACTCTTCAGTAATATATTCTTTGTGACAACTCGTGTTTAACGCCAGTAATGAAACTAGCATAGATAACAATAAAAAGTTCTTCTTCATATTTATATACATTTAAAGTTTATATTGATTCAACTATTTCTTTCGCAAAGTCGGATAGGGTAGTGTCTCTTGCCCCCATGATTAAGACGATGTCTCCTCCTTTGGCATTTTTTTGCAAATATGGAATGAGTTCCTTCCTGTCGGGAAAGTACACAATCTGTTCACTAAATTTTTGAATCTCTTTTACAACATCAGCTGTGGTTACCTCTCTGGTTACTGTACCGCCTGCGTAATAGACATCCGAAAGAATGAATAGATCCTCGGGACGAAGTGATGCCATCACCTCCTGTTCCAACTCTTTGTGCATGAATTTAAGCGGACCGAAACCATGTGGTTGAAACCATGCCAGGACTCTTTTTCCAGCGGTTTGACAAGCTTTGATGGCACATACAACTTCTGCTGGATTGTGAGCAAAATCATCAATCACTGTCACTCCTTTGGCTTGTCCTGCTACTTGTGTGCGTCGATAGATGCCTTTGTAACTGCGTAGCGCTTCGGCACTTTTCTCTATGCTCACACCTACAGCATGACAGCACGCTATGGCCGCTAAAGCATTCTCCATGTTATGTTTTCCTATGACGGGTAACGTAACAGGTGTTCCGTTGCAATCGAAAGAAATAGAAAATCCTTTCTGTTGAAACTTGGAACCGTTGAATCCACAATCTGTTTCTACACCAAAATCATTCGTTTTGTCTATGGATAGAGTTCTACTTTTGGGGTGACTCTGATTGACAATAAACGTTTTTGTCGTATGACTTCGGAATGTTTTGAAAAGATCGGTCAATTCATCGTATTCCTTGTGATCTCTGTCCATGTTGAGCAATAAAGCTATTTCAGAGGTGTAGTTGACTATAGAACCATCCGATTCGTCTGCCTCAATAACTAGCCAATCACTTTTCCCAACCCATGCATTCCCAGGCAACCCTTTCTCTTGTAGAGTGGTCAGTCCGGCACCACTCATAATAGAAGGAGATACATTGTTTTGATCCAAAATGTGAAATATCATGGCCGTCGTGGTTGATTTTCCTGATGTTCCACCTACCGCAATTGTTCGTTTGGTTCTGGAAATAGAAGCCAATAGTTCCGAACGCTTGATGATTGGAATATTCAGTTGTTTAGCTTTCTGGTACTCTACATTGCTCTCTTCTATGGCAGTAGAGACAATGAGTACATCCACATCGGAAGTGAGTCCAGAGGCATCTTGAAAATAACACTGTATGCCTTGTTTCTCAAATTGTTCTTGAATAAGCATTTTTCCTTCGGGCTTGAAGATTCGGTCGCTGCCGGATACCGTTTTGCCGATTCCTCTTAGGTATTGTGCAATTGCACTCATGCCTGTTCCTGCAATGCCTACAAAGAAGAAATGCTGATGTTCCTGAAAATTGTATGAGTTATTCATAGACAATTAGTTACAACGTAATGAAGAATTAAATTGCTTAACGTCTGTCATAGATATCGTGAGTAATGACTGTATTGGTCACTACACGCAATTGTTCAATTTGTTCGTCGGTTACGCCCATTGATTTTAAGAAATCTACATAATCATCGGTAAAGCTCTCGCTGTTATCCGTAATCATAGTAGCGTCTATGACAAGGTGAAGTTGATTGTCTTTAATGTAGAAGGTTTGTTTGTTGATAACATATTTCAATTTCTTCTTCATCTCAGCCATAGCTTCTTCGATGAGTTCTCTCTCCATTTCATCCAACTCACCATATATGCTTGCGTCATAGCTGTGCCAGATGATGAATTCAGTAAGATCAGCATTTGATTCAAGGGTTATATCCTTGTCGCCTACAGTTGTGACAATGGATATCTCATTGCCAGAGATGGAGTATCTATTTGAATAATCTCCTGATGTATAGGTTCCATCAGCATGAAAAGCTACGGTGTCACATCCTGAGATAGAAACACTTTGTTGTTGAGCAGCCGTTAAGTCGATAGGTTGGCTAACACCATTGTACGTATAAAAGGAAGATGGAGATAGAACCCATGTTCCGATTATGTCATTTGGATCAACACTTCCACCAGGTTCAGTCGTTTGATCTGTCTGTTGTGTGTTGTTCTTGTCCTGATCTTCATCATCGTCTCCACAAGAAACGAATGTTAGAACTGCGCAGCATAGAATTGCTTTGAAAAATAAACTAAACTTCTTCATGGTAATCAAATTTAATAGGGTTATTGTTATTATTTTTTTTGTTGATTAATGGCAAAATTAGTGTGCATAAGAAACCTCCCACGCAATTGATGATGATCTCAATTAAGTGAGATAACAATGAAAACGTCAGTGCCTGTGTTTCTTTGATGCCGTATATCATGAGTGCTCTTGAAGTCATGAACTCGTATGCACCAATACCTCCTTGTACAGGGGCTAACATACCTAATGAGCCAAACACATACGTAATCAATCCAACTTCCATGGATAGATCGGTTGTGAAATCAAACAGCCAGAAGCTGAAGTAGAGCATTAGATAGTAGAGGAAGAATATGATAACTGAATAGAGTAGGAATAACGGTTTGTTTTTGATCTTCGTAAATGATTTTAAACCATTCCATATTCCGATACTGATTTCTTTCACTTTATGTGCAAAACTCAGGTTGGCGATCTTCTTCCGAAACAGAAAACATAAAAGGGCGATGAGTAGGAGAGAGCACCATAAGACTGGATGGTTGAGCATCGCATAAATAGAATCCAACACATGAATGGAGTTCAGTACGTCTTCGAAGACATCAAACTCTGCAATTACGGTAAAGAAGACAATGAGCAAGGTGATAATTAGGTCAAAGGCCCGTTCGGTGATGACGGTTCCGACTAGTTCACTCATCGGAATATTCTCGTATTTCTTTAGAATACCGCAACGGGCAATCTCTCCGGCACGAGGGAATATATGATTGATGAAATAACCGAACATAACTGCACAGAATGTGTTCTTGTTTTTCGGACAGTGGGCAACAGGTTCGATCAACATGTTCCATCGCAGCGCACGGATCCAGCTACTAAGAATACACAAAACGATGGGAAGAATGATATACCCCCATTGCGTTGTGTTAAGAATTGATTTCATCTCTTCTATGTCGATCTGTCTATATACTAAATAGAAAACCAGAACCCCTAAGATTAAAGAAACCAATAGCTGTATAATGTCTTTCTTAGATTTTTTTTCCATGCGATTCCTTATGATTCATGCAAAGATATAATATTAGAATGACAAAATCCTTGAATAATGTAGAAAAGTGTGATGCGGAATGGTTAAATAGTGTTTTAGTTGGATGAAACATAGAAAAAGGGTGTCCGTTTAGAACACCCTTTGGAGAATTGAGTATGATTTCAGAATTAATTGTTCTCTGGTCTTAGCTTTCTAACAACTGCGCCAGCACGCCACATCTCACTGTCACGAAGAGCTGCCAATTCTTTCTCCAATCCTTCACGGTAATTAGGTTTTGAATTAGAGTCAATAGAGATTTGAGCTTCTTGTCCTGTGATAACTGAGTGATACAATTTTTGCATTACAGGCTTGATTGCATCGTGGAAAGGTCCCATCCAGTCTAACGCACCTCTTTGTGCTGTAGTTGAACAGTTGGCATACATCCAGTCCATACCGTTTTCACCGAATAATGGGCCAAGAGACTGTGTTAGCTCCTCAACAGTTTCGTTGAAGGCCTCTGATGGAGAGTGTCCATTCTCACGTAATACCTCGTATTGAGCCAATAGTAATCCTTGAATAGCACCCATTAAAGAACCACGTTCGCCAGTTAAATCTGATGTAGCCTCTTTGGTGAATGTTGTTTCAAATAGATAACCAGAACCCACACCGATTCCTAGTGCGATTACTTTTTCCCATGCATGACCCGTAGCATCTTGATAAATGGCATAAGAGGAATTCAAACCACGACCTTGAACAAACATACGACGAAGAGAGGTTCCAGAACCCTTAGGCGCAATCATGATTACATCTACATCTTTTGGCGGAACGATTCCTGTACGGTCATTCCATGTGATTGCGAATCCGTGAGAAAAATATAATGTTTTACCCGGAGTTAGATATTTCTTGATTAATGGCCAGCACTCTATTTGCGCAGCATCAGAAAGTAATAATTGAATGATTGTAGCTCTCTTACAAGCTTCTTCTATACTAAATAATGTTTCTCCAGGCACCCATCCATCGGCAACTGCTTTGTCAAAGGTCTTACCTTCTCTTTGTCCCACAATGACATTGAACCCATTGTCACGGAGATTCATGGATTGACCAGGACCTTGAACGCCATAGCCAATAACTGCTATTGTTTCGTTCTTTAACACTTCACGCGCCTTTTCTAATGGAAATTCTTCACGAGTAACAACGTTTTCGATTACTCCTCCAAAATTCATTTCTGCCATAATGATATCAATTTCTGTTTTTAACTTAAATTGGTGCAAAGTTATTGTTTTTTCAGTAATTTTAAGAAGTTTGTCTATTTTTTTTGTGTAAGTTTGTCTTCTGATAAATTGTACTTATAAGATATATTATGAATAAGATTTTTTTGAGTGCGGTGGCACTCTTTTGTACTACTTCTGTGTTTTCTCAGAGCCTAGAACCTATTGAGATGGATCCTGCTCTTCGTTATGGTATCTTGGACAATGGTTTAACCTATTATATCCGTCACAACGATGTGGTGCCAGACCGTGCCGATTTCTATATTGTTCAGAATGTTGGAGCTATCTTGGAAGAAGATAATCAAAATGGATTGGCTCATTTCTTGGAACATATGGCTTTTAATGGAACGAAAAATTTTCCTGATAAGTTGATTATTGATTATTTGGAAACTGTCGGTGTACAATTCGGAAATAATATAAATGCTTATACTTCATTGGACGAGACGGTCTATAATCTAAAATCGGTACCAACCATCCGTGAGTCAATTGTTGATTCGGCTCTTTTAGTTCTTCATGATTGGTCTGGATTCATCTCCCTGGAAGGGGAGGAGATCGATAAGGAACGTGGGGTAATCAGAGAAGAATGGCGCACGCGTATGAATGCCAATCGTCGCCTTTGGAAAGCTTCCTTACCTATAATATATCCGAACTCTCAATATGCAAAACGTGATGTGATAGGGGATACTGCTATCATTAATAATTTTGCATATGATACGTTAAGAGCTTACTATCATCGTTGGTACAGACCTGACTTGCAGTCTATTATTATTGTAGGTGATGTGGATGTCGATAAGGTGGAAAACCGTGTGAAGGAGATGTGGAAAGATATCCCTAAAAGAATCAACCCTGCTGTCCGTCAGACCTATCCTGTTTATCCAAATGATAAACCTTTGGTGGCTATCTTGACGGATGAAGAAGCGAAGAACTGCCGTGTACAAATTCAGTATAGACATTCGCCTATGCCTGATCGTATAAAAGCTAGTATGACGGGGTATATGATGCAACTGACGTATTCGTTGATCGAAAATATGGTTAGTGATCGTTTAGACGAACTGGCTACTAAGGCGGATGCTCCTTTTGCGGCAGGGTATGTTGGTTATGGTGAGGAGGTGCGCCCTGTGGATGTCTTTTCGTTGATTGCTATTCCTTCAGAGGGAAAAGAAGAGATTGCTTTCGCAGCTTTGTTGGAAGAGGCAGAGAGAATGAAACGTTATGGTTTCACACAATCTGAGTTGGACCGTGCTAAACTGAATCTGTTGAGTTTCTACGAAAAAGCATACAATGAACGGAATAAGACAAAGAATGATGCGTATGTAAAAGAGTATATTGATAATTTCTTGAACTTCTCGCCAATCCCTGGTATCGAGTGGGAGTATAAAAATTCAAAGGAACTATTGTCTATTCTCACCTTGGATATGGTGAATGAGGTGGCTGCTAAGTTTGTGACGGATAAAAATCAGGTGGTGACGATGACTGGTCCTAAAAAAGAGACCGTGAAATTTCCTTCGGAGAATCGTGTGCTTCAGATGTTGACAGATATAAAAACGGCAGATGTTCAGCCTTATCAGGAGAAAGCGATTGATGCGAATCTGATCGAGGGTAAATTAAAAGCACAGAAAGTAAAATCGGTTGGTCATAATCCTGTCATTGATGGTGTGACGGAATGGGTGTTGGGGAACGGTCTGCGTGTCATTCTTCAACCTACTCAGTTGAAAGAGGATGAGATATTGGTTTATGGCTTTAGTTATGGCGGAACATCTCAGGTGCCTAATTTGGCTGATTTGTATTCTGCTAGTTTATGCTCTTCCATTGCGACAAGTAATGGAATGGGTAAATATTCTCAAACGGATTTGAGCAAGGCATTGGCAGGTAAACGTGTGAGTCTTCGTCCTACGGTGGGTACGTATGATGAGTCATTCTCAGGAAACTCTAACGTGAAGGATTTTGAGACCTTGTTGCAACTGATATATCTTACTTTTAAAGGAACAAGAAAAGATGATGAGAGTTATGAGGCTCTGATGAATCAGTACAGAGCTGTTTTGGCTAATGCTGACAAGGATCCTTCTCGTGCATTCTCGGATTCTGTTCGTAATGTGGTGAATAATTATCATCCAAGAAGTTTCTCGATGACGTTAGATCGCTTGAAAGATGTGTCACAAGATCGTGCATTGGAAATCTTTGATACTCGTTTCGAGGATCCGAAGGATTTTACGATCTATTTCGTCGGAAATCTTAATTTAGATTCGGTGAAGCCTATGGTGGAGAAATACTTGGGTGGTATTCCAAAACAGAAAAAGATGAAGGTGGAGAATTGGATTGACCTAGGAATAAGAAATCCCAAGGGAACAGTTGTTAATCGCTTTGAACGTGAAATGCAGGTGAATAAAACCTCTAATTATGTTTTGTTTACAGGCGATATTGATTATACACTTAAAAATAAACTTACGTTACAGCTGATTGCTGATATTTTGGATATTCGTTATTTGGAGTCCATGCGTGAGAATGAAGGGGGTACTTATGGTGTGAGGGTTCGTTCTTCTTTGTCTTATATCCCAGAGAAAAAGGGTTCTTTGCAGATGACATTTGATACAGATCCTAAATTGGAGGAGCGTTTGTTACTGTTGATTCATGAGGGAATCGACTCGTTGATGTTCAATGGTCCTTTGGATAAGGATTTCAATAAGGTGAAAGAGAACTTGCGGAATAAATATGTAGAGAACCAGAAGGAAAACAGATGGGTCTTGAATGCACTTGTCACTTATTACAAGGAGTCGTTGGATCTGCAAAAAGAGTATTTGCCCACCTTGGATGCTATCTCGAAAGAGGATATCCAGGCGATGCTCAAGAATCTGATGAGTCAAGGAAATGAAATTAAGGTGATTATGGCAGCTAAACAATAGATGTGCTGTAATTATAAGGAAATCCCCCGAAGGTTTATTTCAAACCTTCGGGGGACTTTTTTTATCTTGCTTACTGCAACCTCAAGGTCTAAGGCCTGTCGGTACTCGTTTGTAATTCAGCTAATAACTCTTCTGCTTTTTGAAGACTATCTAATTTGCCTACATCAATGAGTTTTACATCGTTATTGAGTACGCCACCGATCTTTATTTTATCTGCACTTCCGATATAAAAATCCATAATAGGAAATTTGACAGGATACGTCTCCATGTAATGAAAGATTTTAGGAGACAGGATATGAATGCCTGAGAAAGCTCTTCTCCGAAGCTTTTCTACATCGATGGGGAGAAATGGAGATTTTACTTCTCCCGTCTGTGTGTTGATCCATCCTTTCAGTCGGTCATTGTCATCGAATAAGAGGTATCGGCTTGTCTCACGTTCTTTCACTAGGAGAGTTGCTATGTTGTCACTGTTTTTATGACTGTCATATAGCGCACGAAGATTGGCATTGGAGAGGATATCCACATTGTGGATTAGGAAGGGCTGTTCATCGTCAAAAAAATGTGCAGCTTTCTTTATGCCTCCACCTGTGTCGAGGAGCATGTCGCGTTCGTCTGATATCTCAATGTGAAGTCCGAAATTCTTTTTTTCTTTTAGGAAATCAAGAATCTTGTCGGCATGATGATGAACATTGATGATTTGTTCCTCAAAGCCTTCTTCCGCTAGTTTAGTGATGACATGCTCTAAGAGTGTCTTCCCTCCAACGGGAACAAGCGCCTTGGGGATTGTGTCGGTGATAGGTTTTAGACGTGTTCCTAAGCCGGCGGCAAATATCATGGCTTTCATACGCTTCTTTTATTTATTGTTTTTTCTCACTCTCTTCCTTCTGCTTAGGTTGTAGGATTGAGTTGTATCTTGTTTTATCTTTTAATATGTTGATGGCTTCTTGTTTCACTTTGTCAAATTTAAGTGATTCTGCAATGGAGCCTTTCTGATAGTATAGTTGTTTCATTATTTCGATGCTGATGAGTTGAGAAATCTCCTCTTCGAATAATTTCAAATCTTGATCCAGATTATGAGATAACTTTTTCTCAAGAGCTTCGAATTCATCCTTAGAATAATCCAAGTATCCTTCTGTCTTGGCTAATTCTTTAAGGTTCTTCAACGTCTCTTCAGTTTTCAGTACGTAGGAGAAGTTTTGTTTTTTTGCATACGCTTTGAAATCATCGTATTCCGTGAACTTAAACTCCTTTGGAGAGGCTATTTTCGGATGTTTTGCAATGTAATCTACTGCATAGTTGAAGATGATATTCTCGGTGTAGAGATAGTAACTGATGGTGGATAACGTATGTGCCTCGATTGTGATATCTGGGGTGATACCTCCACCGTCACGGACGATTCTTCCGTGTTTCGTCTTGAATTCGGTAGTGAGACTATCCGGTATTCTCTTGACAGAACCATCTTCATCTTTCTCTGCATAGTTGATGGCTTGAACGCATCGTCCACTTGGAATGTAGTATTTAGAGATGGTTACTTTTATCTTTCCTCCAAAAGGCAGATTGCGGGTGGTCTGAACCAATCCTTTACCGTAGGTACGTTCTCCTACAATGACGGCTCTATCAAGATCTTGTAAAGCACCTGAGAACACCTCAGAGGCAGATGCTGAGTTGTGGTTGACCAGCATAACAATAGGAATCTCCTTGTCAATCGGTTGCTTGACAGCTTTACATACTTCGTCCAGTTCCTTTATCTTGCTTTTTGTATATACAATTGTTTCTTGATTCTCAATGAAGTAGTTGACGATTTCTGTGGCTTGATCCAATAATCCACCGGGGTTGTTGCGTAAGTCGATGATTAAGGAATTGATATTTTTTTTCTCTTTCAAATCAAGGAAAGCTTGTTTGAAGTTGACTGCAGATTTCTCTGTGAATTGTGAGAAACGGATATATCCAATGCCAGTTTCCAGTGTGTCGCAGTATTCAATATTAGGCAGGGTGATCTTCTCTCGTTGGATAGTCACCTTGCGTTTCTTCTCTGTGACAGGATTTTCGATTACGAGTTTTAATTCGGTACCGCTCTTTCCACGAAGCATGTCACTGATGAATGATACGGATTTACCTTTAGCCTGTTTCCCGTTGATTTCAACGATACGATCGCCACATTTTATGCCTCCTTTGTCTGCAGGACATCCTTCATAGATATCCGAAAAACAGATGTAATCACCAATCTTGCCGATTGAGGCACCGACACCCGCATATTCTCCGGTCATCATGAACTTGAAATCCTCTTCCTTCTCTTCTGGAATATAGATTGTGTAGGGATCAAGCTCATCCAGCATGGCATCGATACCAGTGTTGATAATCTTTTTGGTGTTAAAGGTATCAACATAGTAGAGATCCAATTCCTTATATAAGAGATTGAAGATGTCTAGGTTTCTCGATATGGTTTCGTAATGATTATCTATCGAATCATTAGCTGATATTGCTCGCATGGGCAATGAGATGAGACATGCAAGAATGGATATGGTTACAAACTTTTTGTTCATGGGCGTTTAATGATTAGCTAATATTTTTTATGATTTCCCCACAAAGATTTCATTCTTTCTGTCAGCTTATTTTCTGCAGGGTTATCCTGCGGAAGCCAGAATTGTGTCTTTGAAATCTTTTTGGGTAAGAATTCTTGAATTACAAAATGTCCTGGATAGTCATGAGAATATTTATATTCCTTTCCATAATCGAGATTCTCCATGAGTTTGGTAGGCGCATTGCGTAGGTGAAGCGGAACAGAGAGATTGCCTGTTTCCTTAACATTCCTTAGCGCAGCGTCGATGGAGAGATAGGCTGAATTACTTTTCGGACTTGTAGCTAGATAGATGGTTGTCTCGGCTAATACAATTCTACCTTCCGGCCATCCGATTTTGTGAATGGTGTCAAAGCATGCGTTGGCAAGCAGTAGTGCGTTAGGATTGGCCAATCCGATGTCCTCTGCTGCAGAGATAACTAATCTGCGGGCGATGAACTTAGGGTCTTCGCCACCATCTACCATTCGAGCCAACCAATAGATTGCACCGTCAGGATCACTTCCTCGAATTGATTTGATGAATGCAGAGATGATATCGTAATGCATCTCTCCGTTTTTGTCGTATGCATTAGGATTCTCTTGAAGTCGATTCGTTACTTTCTCATTCGTGAAATGTATCTCGTCACTGTTCTCTTCTGCGTTTATGACTAATTCAATGATGTTTAATAACTTACGTGCATCTCCACTGGCGAAACGAATCAGCGCATCGGTCTCGTCAAAAAAGATTTTCTTCTCTTTCAGTATCTTGTCCTCTTTGATGACTCTTTGTGCCAGCTCCATTAAGTCAGCGTCTTCCTGATATTTCAGTACAAAGACTTGACATCTGGATAGGAGGGGCGTGATGACCTCAAACGATGGATTTTCGGTGGTGGCACCAATGAGTACGATGATGCCTTGCTCAACGGCCCCGAGCAGAGAGTCCTGCTGAGCCTTGGAGAAACGATGAATCTCGTCGATAAACAGGATAGGTGGTTCTGGATTGAAGAGCCTTGCCCCTTTTGCCTTGTCGATTACTTCGCGAACATCTTTCACACCTGAACTGATGGCACTCAGTGTGTAAAAAGCACGATTTAGTTTCTTAGCGATAATACCAGCCAATGTCGTTTTGCCAACACCTGGAGGACCCCATAAGATAAATGAGGATATTCTGCCGGATTCAATCATCTTGCGGAGAATCGCATTGTCTCCGACCAAATGTTTTTGTCCAACATAGTCGTCCAATGTTTTGGGACGAACACGTTCTGCTAGGGGTTGTATTAAATTGGCGTCCATTTATCGTTATTAGAAACAAACATCCTATAATGATACAAATTTAGATAAATGAGATGATATTATCAAATAAAAAGCAATTCTGCATGGTGTCAGAATTGCTTTTCTTATGCGTATTTTATGAAAAAATCAGATGATGCCTAACATTTTGCCCACTTTGCCGATTTTCTCTAATGCTGTTTGTACTTGTGCTTCCGTGTGAGTAGCCATCAACGAGAAGCGAATCAGGGTGTCGTTAGATGGTACAGCCGGACTAACAACTGGGTTGACAAAGATTCCTTCTTCGAATAATAACTTGGTCATGAGGAATGTCTTCTCATTGTCTCTGATGAAGAGCGGAATGATTGGTGTCTCAGTATGTCCAATTTCGAATCCTAATTGTCTGAATCCGTCGAGTGATATTCTTGTCATCTTCCACAAGTTCTCCATTCTCTCAGGCTCGTTTTGCATGATCTCCAAGGCTGCTAATACAGAAGCGGTAGCAGCTGGGGTGATGCTGGCACTGAAAATATATGGACGAGTGGAATGTCTCAACCAATTGATGATACTTTCGTCCGCTGCAATGAATCCACCAATAGAAGCAAGTGATTTACTAAATGTTCCCATGATAAGATCCACATCTTTTGTGAGACCGAAGTGGTCGCAGATGCCTCGTCCTTGTTTTCCGAAAACACCTAAGCTGTGTGCCTCATCCACGTAAATGCTAGCATTGTATTTCTTGCTTAATTCGACAATCTTATCCAACTTTGCCACATCGCCTTCCATGCTGAATACACCGTCAACGACGATCAGTTTAATCTTGTCGGGTTCACATGCTTGTAACTTTTTTTCCAAAGAGTCCATGTCGTTATGCTTGAATTTTAAGCATTTAGAAAAGCTTAGTTGCTTTCCTGTCATAATGGACGCATGATCTAACTCGTCAAAAATTATATAATCTTCACGACCGGTAAGGTTGGAGATGACTCCCATATTTGCGTTAAAACCAGCTGAGAAGATGAGCGCATCATCTTTTCCTACAAATTTGGCTAGTTTGTTTTCTAACTCAATATGAATATCTAATGTTCCATTTAAAAATCTGGAACCGGCACAACCTGAGCCGTATTTCTTTGTGGCTTCTATAGCAGCCTCTTTAATCTTGGGATGATTGGTAAGTCCTAAATAACTATTGGAACCAAACATCAGAACCTTTTTGCCATTAATCGTTACTTCAGTGTCCTGATCACTTTCAATTACACGGAAATAGGGATATACACCTTTTGCTTTCACCTTCTGTGGCTCTGTGTATTTGGCAAGTTTTTCTTGTAATAGACCCATTTTATAAATTCTAAAAATTTGCGCAAATTTACTAAAATTTTAAGATAGAAGTTGTTTTTTCTCCTTTATTATTTTAGTTTTTTTGAATCTGCTTTGTGTTTATTTGTCTTTTAAAGGCCTTTGTTCTCTGAATTTCATGATTTTTTCAGGAACGGGGGCTTCAAATGTTACAATCTTATTTGTGGCGGGATGTCGGAGTGTAATCCTGGCGGCATGTAAACCGATACGACCAATCGGGGAGACGGATCCTCCATATTTTTTGTCTCCAACAATCGGGTGCCCGATGGATTGCAGATGAACTCTGATTTGGTTCTTCCTGCCTGTTCGGAGATTCACTTCCAATAGGGTGTGATTCTGAAAGGTCCTGACAATCTTATAGTCGGTGAACGATTCCATTCCGCCATTATCATAATCGAATGAATACACATTCTTGGATTTTGGCTCTTCTTTCAACCATGAGTGTATGGTGCCACTTTCCTCTTGAACAACACCTTCCACTAGAGCATAGTATATCTTTTCCAATACAATATCATGCCAATTCTCTTGAAGTTTCTTTTGTGTCTCTTTGTCCTTCGCAAAGATCAATACACCCGAGGTTTCTCTGTCAAGACGATGAACAATGTATAGATGATTGTTCTTGTCCTGCTGTTTCAGGTGATTCATGATAATACGAAAGGCAGTGGTGTCTTCCTGCTTGTCGGTCGCAGTGGTTAAAAGACCTTCAGATTTGTTGACAACGATGATGTAATTATCTTCGTATAGGATGGATAGCTTAGCGCTTTGTAGTGCCTTCCTTTTGACAAAATCGATTTCTACTTTATCTCCCTCCGTTAATGGATAATCATATTGTGTAATAATCTTGTCGTTTACGGATATCTGCTTTTTGCTTAATAAGCTCTTGACAGCAGTCTTACTCATACCACCCATCTTGGATAGTACAAATTCAAACAGCTTGTTGTCTCCTTTGACGATGAAGGATGTTTTCCGATCTCTTTGCTCTTTATGAGGTGTGAAATTTTGTCTCATGTGATCTCTTTTTCTCTACGGGGGTGCAAAGTTAGAATTTTTAATGTTTTTATTGCGATGTTTAGCTAATATATTTATCTTTGTCGTATAAAATCTATTGTTGTGTTAAACTAATTGAAAAAATTTATGGCTGCTCATAATGATTTAGGCATGTTAGGAGAGGAAAAGTCTGTCGAGTACTTGCAATCTCAAGGTTATGTGATTAAACAACGGAATTGGCGTTTCGGACGATATGAGATAGATATTGTTGCGGAAACAGCTGATTATCTTGTGATAGTGGAGGTGAAAGCCCGAAAGGATGGTGCTTTTTCTTCTCCAACAGATCGTATCGATAAGGTGAAGATCCGTAATTTAGTATATGCGGCGAATGCTTATATACGCAGATTCAATGTCACAAAACCAACTCGGTTTGATGTGATTTCCATGACGCTTGATTCGTCAGGAAACACTGTGTCCTTTCAGCATTTAGAAGATGCTTTTCTGCCGTTTGTTAATATGTAGGTTTGGAACGATACGGGAGACTATAGTCAGCCTCTTTTCTTTTTGAAGAAGGTGGTGATGAGTTCAGCGCATTCTTCTCCTAATACGTCGCTTTGGACGGTGCATTTCGGATGAAGAGCATTAGGTGCCAATAGGGAGAACCCTCGTTTTTCATCTTTGGCGCCATAGACCACTTTGCTGATTTGTGCCCATCCAATAGCGCCTGCACACATGACACATGGTTCCACTGTGACGTATAACGTACAGTCTGTGAGGTATTTGGCACCCAGATGGTTGGCTGCCATGGTGATAGCTTGCATCTCTGCATGAGCGGTCACGTCGGTTAATGTCTCTGTCAGATTGTGTGCACGGGCAATGATTCTGTCTTTGCAAACGATGACGGCACCGATGGGGACTTCATCTTCAGATAGTGCCTTCTTAGCTTCGGTTAAGGCTTGTTTCATGTAATATTCGTCAGTCATCGCATCTCCTCCTTAGAAAATAGAGTAGGGGCGTTGGCTTCCAACTTTTCCCAGACTGTTCGAATAATGGTGTCGCGAAGAAATTTTGATTTGTTCTTGATCTTGTATTCTTTGAAAAAACGTTCAACCACCCTGAACTCTTTTTCGTTCAGGGTGATTGATAAACGTCTATTTCTGACCAACCGTTCTGCAACCGTTGGTTTTAAGCTCATTTTTTTTGTTTTCTTAGTTGGCATAAGAAACTAATCATTTTATTTGAAGTGCTTCTTCGTTCTTTTTTGCAAATGCGCTTTCAAGGTTTTGCAATTCTGTCTCAGCAGCTTTAACGGCAGCTTGTGCTTTTGTTAGTTTATCTTTTGCCTTGTTGATGTTCTCAACTTCTTTTTGGTGTGCATCACGGATCTTAGCTAGCTCTTCGTCTGATGTGATTCGGTTAGCTTGTTTGAAGTGACCGTTGAACTCAGGTTCAGTGCTGGAAGCAATACGAACAATGCCTTGCTTTTGATCTGCATAGAAAAACATGAATGAGAGTCCATCAGCAGCTACACTTTGTACAACACCCATGCTTCCGAGTTCCTTTTTGTTTTGAGGATTGACGAAGAATACGATGTCTCCCGCTTGCATTTTAGCAGGCTTAGAAATTGTCTTTCCTATTTTGCTTAGCTTTTGCATGTCAGCAGGAACATCCAATCCCAATTGTTTGAACATGAACACTGCCAATCCTGGATTGTCATAAGCGTCTTCTCCGCTTGCTCCAACAGAAAATGGTTTGTTGTTTTGTTGAAGCATTGTGGCCATTGCCTCACCTATGGTTTTACTCTTAGCATTTAACACATCCATTCTCGTTCCTGCGAATACTGTTGATCCTGCAAGAACAGCCATTGCTAACGTTAATCTAATTTTCATTTTACCTTTCCCTTTAAATTAAATTCTACGTGTGGAAATTATCTTTCCGTTAATTCGGTGCAAAAATAGTGAAAGTCTATGTATTTTTACTATTGTGTTGAAAAAAAGATAATTATTAACATATCTTTTTGAAAATCTATTTCGAAAATGATGAGGGAAAATGATTCGTTTTCTTTTGATAAAGATAAGGATTTTGTAAATTTGCAAGAATTTTTGTAGAAACAGATATAAAATATATTTAATTGGATGGAACACAAATTGTTAGTGTATAATACGTTGAGTCGTTGCAAGGAATTGTTCGTGCCGTTGAAGTCTCCTTATGTAGGTATGTATGTGTGCGGACCTACAGTATATGGGGATGGTCACTTAGGTCATGCTCGTCCTGCAATTACGTTTGATGTTTTGTTTCGTTACTTATCTCATCTAGGATATAAGGTTCGTTATGTGAGAAATATCACGGATGTGGGACATTTGGAACATGACGCGGATGAAGGAGAGGATAAGATTGCAAAGAAGGCTCGTTTGGAACAGAAGGAACCAATGGAGGTGGTACAATATTATCTGAATAGATACCATAAGGCGATGGAGGCGTTGAATGTGCTTCCTCCAAGTATTGAACCTCATGCTTCTGGACATATTATTGAACAGATCGATTTTGTGAAAAAAATCTTGGAAGCTGGTTATGCGTATGAGAGTCAGGGGTCTATCTATTTTGATGTTCGTAAGTATAATAAAACGCATCACTATGGTAAACTTTCGGGACGTAATATCGATGATCTTCTTGCTACGACGCGTGAGTTAGATGGTCAGGAGGAAAAACAGTGCTCTCTGGATTTTGCTTTGTGGAAAAAAGCTCAGCCTGAACATATCATGAGATGGCCTTCTCCTTGGAGCGACGGCTTCCCAGGATGGCACATGGAGTGCTCTGCTATGGGTACGAAATATTTGGGTGAAGAGTTCGATATTCATGGTGGTGGAATGGATTTGGTTTTCCCTCATCATGAGTGTGAAATCGCTCAATCTACGGCTGCATTGGGCCATGAAACCGTACATTATTGGTTGCATAATAATATGATCACCATCAACGGAAAGAAGATGGGTAAATCATTGGGTAACTTCATTACGTTGGATGAATTCTTCACGGGAAGTCATCCGATGTTGGAACAGGCTTATTCTCCTATGACCATCCGCTTCTTTATCTTGCAGGCGCATTATCGTAGTACGGTCGATTTCAGTAACGAGGCTCTTCAGGCTTCAGAAAAAGGTTTGAATAAGTTGGTTGATGCTTATGCCCGTTTGCAACGAATTGTGCCTTCTGCTACTTCGACAGTAGATGTGGCTGGCCTTCGTGAAAAATGTGAGGAGGCGATGAATGATGATTTGAATACACCAATTGTTATCTCATACTTCTTCGAAGCAGCTAAAGCAATCAATACGGTGACGGATGGTAAGGGTTCTATTTCAGCTGCTGATCTGGAGGAACTGAAGTCTGTATTCAAAACTTATCTGATTGATATCTTAGGTCTTCGCTTGGAGGCGGATACGAATAATCAGTATGATGCCTATAAAGGTGCAGTGGATCTGTTGTTGGAAATCCGCAAACAGGCTAAGGCAAACAAGGATTGGGCAACGAGTGATAAGATCCGAAATGAGTTGACCGCACTCGGATTTAATATCAAAGACACAAAAGATGGTTATGAGTGGTCTTTATAACCTTTTCGTATAAGTTTTATCAAAGGAAGCGATTGAGCAGTCGGTCGCTTCCTTGATTTTAATCATCCATACTTACCTCCTGTGTTCAATTGGTTCTCAAATATTTACAATAAGTTGATGTCTGCTTATGATTCAGCTATGCGATGGGCTTTGTGTATCCCCTTCGTAAAGGTGAATAAGGAAAACTATTTGCGGAAACTATTTGCGGAAAAATTGACACCAGAACAGATGGAACTGATCTTGAAGGAACGCCCATTGTCTGTCCTTTCGATGGAGGAGGTGAAAAAGTTGGCTCACCGTGAGGTGTTGATTCATGCGTTTTGGGTGACAGCTCTTTCGTTTGTCGCTGCCTTGCCTCAGTCGGGTTGGCTGATGTATCTATGTATTATATTTGATTTTATTCAGTTTCAATTGATTGTGTTTTTGATTCTTCAAAAGCTCCTTTATTTATATGGCTGTCATAACTTGTCTTCTTCGGATGATGGATTGGAGGATTCTGCCAATTGGATGCTCTTGTTGATCTCAACAATCATGATTGGGAAACATCAGATGATGCGAATGGCAAAATCTGCAGCTGGAATTGCTGTCAAACAGGCGATTCAACGTTTTGCGGTTCGTATGATGACTAAACTGATGATCTATAATGTACTGAAACAGATTGCTAAATGGTTTGGAATCGTTCTGACAAAGGATATGGTGATGAGTGCGATGAATATGTTGGTTCCTTTGACCTGCGCACTTATCTCTGGCTTGATCTCTTTGTGGTTGTTCTTGCCAATGACGAATCGACTGGAACGTCATCTCACACATGTGGCTGAGGTGGGGAAGGATCCTATCGATTGTGTGATGGAGGAGATGTGATCATCTTCTCATGGTGTGGTTGATTGATTTATTTGTTTACACGTTTTTAATTCAAAATTCAATATGTCTCTTAAATATAAAATCTTAGTGCTTGACATTGATGGGACACTTACTAATTCAAAGAAAGAGATCCCTCCTCGTACGAAATCCGCTATTCTAAAAGCGCAGGAAAAAGGTGCGATTGTGGCACTGGCTTCAGGCAGACCTTCGCCGGGCATCACTCATGTGGCAAACGAACTTGAATTAGATCGTTTCGGCGGCTATGTCCTTTCGTTTAACGGAGGTGTGATTACAAATTATCAAACGAAGGAGGTGATTTTTGAAAAAGTGTTGCCTGATGGTGTGATTCCTGTTCTATATGAGGAGGCTAAAAAGGCGGGTGTTGCTATCGTGTCTTATCTGGATGATGCGATTGTGACGGAGACTCCTGAGGCTAAGTATATTGACTATGAGGCTTTCCTCAACCACATGAAGGTGGTTAAGGTGGATGATTTCGTTGATACGCTTCGTTCGCCTGTCACCAAGTGCTTAATGGTGGGGGATCCTGAGATTTTGGTGAAGGAGGAAGAACGATTGAAGAAAAAACTAGGAGATCGGTTGAATGTATTTCGATCAGAACCTTTCTTCTTGGAAATCATGCCTCAGAATATTGATAAGGCTTATTCCTTGAATAAGTTATTGAAACATCTGAAGATGACGAGAGAGGAGATGATTGCTTGTGGGGATGGCTTTAATGATCGTTCTATGATTGAATTTGCCGGATTGGGTGTTGCTATGTGTAATGCACAACCAGAGGTGAAGGCTGTGGCCGACCTCGTAACCCTTACTAATGATGAGGAGGGTGTAGCGTTGGTAGTCGAGGATTATATGCTGAAAGAGGAGGCGTAATGCCTTGCTCACCTTCAGCTTGCAACTAAAGTATCTCACTGTATTTATCAAGGGCGGATTCCATTCTGATGTGCCATTCGGATGGGTATAGATTGTTGCATCGATTGCCGATGTTTTTCCCAAAACCTAAAGGAGCACCTTTGAAACAGAAGAGTACGAAGCCTTTCTCTACACCGTTCAGCGTGAGATTTTCTTTCTTCAAGAATTGAATGGCTTCCTCCCATGAACAGTTATATAGGCTGAAACCTTCTGTATTGAGAAGCCAGGAGAGAGCTAATGTTGTGTCTGGCACTATGTCTTTCCCTTTTACAGTTCCTATGGTGAGTCCGTTGTGTATGACGTGTAAGTTTTGTTTGAGGAACAGCGCTGTGTCTGTCCAGTCTGAAGGATAGACGACCACCTTGTCTTTCTCCATCAGAAATATGTTGTCTGTTGAGGTCAGCCAGTTTTTACAGCTCTCGCTGATGACTTTTGTTGCCATCGGCATCTGTTTCGGAGTCTTGATTCGAACCATTTCTTCTTCTGCTGTTTTTTGTAAGATGGCAAGGTAAAAGCCTTCTCCTTTTGTTTTGTGCGGAAAGAAATGATATCCTATGCCGGAGGAGGTGATGTTCCACTCCTCAGCCGTTTGAATCTCCAATATGTTGGCTCCTAGCTGGTCGGCTATCCATTGTACATTCTTTTCGTCTTCTTCTACATTGTAGGTGCAGGTGCTATAGATGAGTAATCCTCCTTCTTTAAGTGCGGGGAAGACATCTGCAACAATTCGTTTCTGACGTTCACTGCATAGCTTCACGTTATCGAGAGACCAATCTTCGATGGCTTTGTCATCTTTGCGGAACATTCCTTCGCCGGAGCATGGTGCATCAATCAGTATCAGATCAAATAATCCGTTTAGTTGTCCGAACTCTTTGGGATCGTTGTTGGTTACTGTGACGTTCGGTACTCCCCATTTGGTAATGTTTTCATCAAGAACACCTATTCGTGATTTCATCACTTCGTTGCACACTAACCATCCCTTCCCATTAAGTAGTGTGGCCAGTAATGTTGATTTGCCTCCTGGCGCTGCACAGAGGTCTAAGAATAGGGGCTCTGAACTCTCTAATTTATCCCAATGCTGCTGAATCGCTTGCTCGACAAACATGGAAGAGGCTTCTTGTGCATAGTAACATCCGGCATGAAACAGTGGATCCATGGTGAAGATAGGACGCTCGGATAGGTAGTATCCGTTACGGCTCCAAGGAACCTGCTCAAGTCCAGAACAGGAAGTGCTTATTTTATGCGGATTCGTACGAATGCTGGTGATCCGTTCTTCTTGAATGGCTTGTAGAAAGTTGTTGTATTCCTCTTCTCCCAAAAGAGAGATCATCTGTTGTACAAAGTCGGATGGCAGTTGAAGCATGATTCAATGTATTAAGGTGATTTTCTATAAATTCACCGTTTAAATAATAATTCGGCTGCAAAGGTATTGATAATAATTTTTTTGCGCAAATAGCTCTCTCTTGCTTTGTGATGAAAAACTCCTGCCGAATTAAACTTTTTATATCAATGTAAATTTGCTAATTTTGCATAGTAGGGTTGTTGCAACCTTGCTGATTCTTCAATTAAAATGAATTAAACAGATATGATGTACGATAAGTTTATTGGGATTATTCCTGCACGATATGCTTCTACGCGTTTCCCAGGGAAACCGTTGCAGTTGATTGGGGGCAAAAGTATGATTCAACGTGTCTATGAGCAGGTGTCGAAAGTATTGCCTACGGTATATGTTGCTACGGATGATCAACGAATCTATGATGCGGTGGTTGCTTTCGGTGGCAAGGTGGTCATGACATCGGACAAGCATAAGAGTGGTACAGATCGTTGCTATGAAGCCTATCAGAAAGTGGGAGAGGGTAAATCTGTGGTGGTGAATATCCAAGGGGATGAGCCTTTTATCCAATTGTCTCAGATTGAAACGGTATGTAAATGTTTCGATGATCCTTCAACAGAGTTGGCAACGTTGGTGAAGCCGTTTAAACCGTCTGATGGTACGCAGGCTTTGTTCAATCCTAATTCACCTAAGGTGCTGTTGAATAAGAAGGGGGAGGCCATCTATTTCAGTCGAAATGTTATCCCTTATTTGAGAGGTATCGATCAGTCTGAATGGATTCATCAGCATACGTATTACAAACATATTGGATTATATGCTTATCGGGGTGATGTGTTGAAAACGATTACTCAGCTGCCTCAGTCTTCACTGGAGTTGGCCGAGTCGTTGGAACAATTGCGTTGGATTGAGAATGGATATAAGATCAAGGTGGGACTCACTGAGGTGGAAACCATTGGAATCGATACGCCGGAAGATTTAAAAGCGGCTGAAGAGTTCTTGAAGAAAATCCCAAACTGAGTTCTGTGAACGCATCATTTAAACATTAGTTAGCATGAATTTGGGTTGCTACTCATAGAACCCACCTAAATAAAGTACGTCGATGATACAAATTCCAGTGATACATCCTATCGAAGAGTATGTCTTCCCTAAAATGGAGAAGTGTATGCTCTCAAATGAAACGCCTTATTATGTCATTCCTTATGGACCGGAAGAGATGGTCCGTGTGGATTGTGTGATTGAGGCTGGAACGTTGCAACAGGCTAAGTTCTTCGTTGCGTCTTTCACTCATAGGTTGCAGCGGGAAGGTACGCTTCAGCATACCTCCAAAGAAATCGCTGAACTGCTGGATTTCTATGGTGCTTCATTCCTTTCCAGTACAATGGAGTGTCATACGGTCTTTACGCTTCTTACTTTGCCTAAACACCTGACAGTGTTGCTGCCGTTGTTCCGAGAGATACTTTTTGAACCTACTTTCCCGGAGGAAGAGTTCGAATTGTTGAGGAAGTCGGAGAAACAGAGTTTTGAACTGAACGAAAGCAAGGTGACAACCATGGCTCACCGAGGACTGAAACGTTGTATCTATGGTGCGGAAGGTACATTGGGTAAGGCTCCTCAATGTGCTGATTATGATCGAATTGAATTGGATGATATTCGTAATTTCTATGCTACCTATTGCTCCATTGATTATTGCACGTTCTTCCTCTCAGGAAATGCGTCGTCGGCAGTTAGAAAAGAATTGGATGCGTGTTTCGGACAGTTAAAGAGGAACAAAGAGGCTCGCTTGCCATTGACTCCTTACGTAGAGTATCCAAGTGCGGATCGTAAGTTGTATATTGAGAAGGCGAATAGTGTGCAGTCTGCTGTGTTTGTAGGAAAGAGATTATTTCCTCTTTCTCATCCTGATTTTCATAAGGTGTCTATTCTGAATACTGTGCTGGGTGGCTATTTCGGAAGCCGATTGATGACGAATATTCGAGAAGAGAAAGGCTATACCTATGGTATAAATTCAGCGTTGCGTCGTAGCTCAAAAGGTGTATTGGCTGTTGTGGCGACCCAAACAGCTACTCAATATGTGCAACCGCTGTTGGTCGAACTCTATAAGGAGATGGATCGTTTGTGTGAAGAACTCGTTCCTGAGGAGGAACTGAACACGGTGAAAAACTATCTGCTGGGCGATATGCTTCGCTCTGTCGATGGCTCATTCTCTATTGTCGATGCTTATATCGGACTGACATTGGAACATGAAGTCGTCAGTGATTTCTATGGCGAGAAACTGAAGACCATCCAGACCGTCACAAGTCAGGACTTGCTGGCTGTGGCACAGCAATACTTCCGTAAAGAAGAGTATTATGAGGTGATAGCTGGAAAGAAAGAGTGATGCTTCGTGTGTTATATTATCTCTAATTTAGCATACTTGAGCAGGATCTTTTTCTCTCCTATGTTCTCAAACTGAATGGTCAGCTTGTAGTCACTGTTCATCGTTTCGATGGCTGTGATGACACCGATACCGAAGCGTTCATGTTTTACATTTGTACCTGTTTTTAAATCGCCTGCACAATCCACTGTGTTGCTGGAGGTGGCGGCGGGTGCTGTTTGAATCTTCTTCAGATTGGTTGGCTTTGCTATGGATTGTGAAGCATCTCGGTCATAGGCGTTGCCTGCGAAGTGGGAGGCGTCCCTTGACGAAGTATAGCTAGGACGGTTTTGACTATTGAAACCGAACTGATTATTGGAACCATAATGAGAGAATCCGTTTTGACGGAATTTTTGGAAGTCGAAATCCGTGTTGTCAACCGAATTGGATAGTTTGAAATCGTTTGGTAAATCAAGATACTGAGCATCGATATCAGACAAGAATCGGCTAGGGGAGGTGTACATCGTTCGTCCGTTGCGGAATCGACTTTTTGCATAGGTGATGAAACAGTTTTCTTCTGCACGGGTGATGGCAACATAGAATAATCTACGTTCCTCTTCGATACCTGCATCTGAGTCGAGGTTCATATCCGAAGGGAACAGTTCCTCTTCCAGTCCCACAACAATGATGTTTTTAAATTCCAATCCCTTGGCGGCATGAACGGTCATCAATGTTACTTTATGGATATCATCCTCTTTGTCTGTGTCTTGGTCTGTCAGAAGAGAGACAGATTGCAGATAGTCTGAGATGGTGCTTAGTTCGATACCATCTTCTTCTTTTCTGGATTCGCAGAACTCATGTATGCCGGAGAGTAGCTCTTCCATCAGTTTCATGTTGTCTTTTCCTTCTTCGGAGGTGTCTCTGCTCAGATCTTCCATGATACCACACTCTTTGATGATGCAGTCGGTTAGTGTGTAGGCATCGGTGGTGGCAGCGTCTTCGTTGAACTTGTTGATTTTGTCACGGAAGGCAGTGAGCTTTTTGATGGCTGTTGCACCTAAATCAAGATTATACCCTACAGGGTCTGATATCACCTCCCAGTAAGAGATCTGTTCTTGATTAGCTACCTCTTTTATCTTATCAAGGGTGGTGTCTCCAATTCCTTTTCGAGGATATTTAATCGTCCGTTTAAATGCTTCTTCATCATTTGAGTTGATGACGAGACGAAGATAGGTGAGGATATCTTTAACAATCTTACGTTGATAGAATGACTTGCCTCCATGTATCTTATATGGAATGGATCGTTTTCTAAGTGCTTCCTCTAAAAGACGAGATTGAGCATTGGTTCGATATAGAATAGCAACGTCTTCATAATCATAGTCTTTGCTGAGTTGTCTGACGACGTTCCCCACGATATTGCTTTCCTCTTGGTCTGAGAAAGAACTGAACACTTTGATTTTATTTCCTGCATCTTTCTCGGAGAAGATATGTTTTTTTATTTGTCCTTTATTCTTTGAGATTAGACTATTGGCAGCCTCTACAATGTTGGAGGTGGAACGGTAGTTCTGCTCTAACTTAAAGAGTTTATATTCAGGATACGCATCTTTGAATCGTAGAATGTTCTCAATGTTTGCCCCTCTGAAAGAGTATATGCTTTGAGCATCATCACCTACCACGCATAGCTTATGGTGCGTATCCACAATCTTTTTCACGATCAGATGCTGAGAAAAGTTTGTGTCCTGATACTCATCCACCAATACAAATTGAAACAATTGTTGATATTTGCTTAGGATGTCGGGATAGTCTCTGAACAATACATTTGTATATAGTAGGATATCGTCGAAATCCATGGCATTGGCACGGTGACATTGATTCATGTAGGTTCTGTATATCTCTTTGAAACGAGGCATGTTTTGACGTCGGTCAGACTCATGCAGATCCCCCCTTTTATCGTAGGCGTTGGGGGTGATCAAATCGTTTTTCAGTTTGGAAATACGTGAATAGACCTTTTTGGCAGAATAATCTTTGTCGTTGAGACCTAACTCCTTGATGATAGCCTTGATTTTGCTTTTACTATCATCCGTATCATAGATAGTATAATCCTTTGTGAAACCTAAGGGCGCGCCATCGACACGGAGGATACGAGCGAAGATGGAGTGGAATGTTCCCATCCAGAGCTGTTTAGCCGTGTGTTCGCCAGTAAGGGTGGCAATACGGTTTTTCATTTCGTTGGCCGCCTTGTTGGTGAAGGTTATTGCTAAGATGTTATAAGGATGATAGCCCTGTTGAAGCAGGGCAGCTATTTTATAGGTTAGAACACGGGTCTTTCCGGATCCTGCACCCGCAACGACAAGGGATGGTCCGTCGTTGTAGAGAACGGCTTCCTTCTGACTATCATTCAGTTGTTTAAGTATTTCTTCCATAATCTAAGAATGAGTTGCAAATTTACTTGATTATTTGGTATAAAACAATACTGGGAGAGGTTATCAAGGCAATTCTGCTTCAAATTATCTTTGATTGCTTTTGAGGTTATTTCGATTTTCTTTTTTATATATTTGTCTCAATTAATAACGATAATAAGATAGCCATGCGTAGATCTATATTATTGAAGATTGTGAAATGTTTAATTTTTTGTCTTTTCTCAGCGGCTTGTTTGGGCTCGGGACTATATGCATCTGGTTTTGCTTATAGATGGGGGTCAGGAGACGGAAGTGGTGCTTTGGTTTGGATTTTTTGTGTGTCATGGTTATTTGCGTTGTTAATGATCGCGTTGTTAGTGATAGCTTTGCTTATATTTACGAAGACGATAGAGTTTCCTCGTATTAAGCCTCATGTGGCCATTTTTTTGGGAACTGCAGGATTGTTTTTCCTGAATTGGTTTATTCCGTATTGTAATAATTGGGGAGGGAAACCTTATTCGGTAAGAACATCGACGTGGGAATGGATTTTGTATGCCAGTTTGCCGTTCATATATGGGGGCGTGTCGTATCTTATGTTTAAAATCATTCGTTCAATAGACAAAAGCACATTGTAATTTGTATGAATATATAGCGTAAATTTAAAGGATAAAGGAGGATTTCAATGAAAAATCGGATTTTGAAATTTGTAATTTGGACGGTTTTCATCTTATTTTATTTAGCATCAGGAGCGGTTGTCTCTGTTGCACCCTATATGTGGGGTGAACGAGATGGCAGTGGTGTTTTTGTCTGGTTCCTCACGATAATTCCGTTTCTATTTTTATTGTTATTCGTTTTGTTATGTGCCATATTTGTAAATGTGATAAAAAAAACTGTTATCCCGAGTATTATTTTTTGTGTGGGTTCTGCAGTTGTTTTCTTGGTGAATTTTTTGTACCCGCATCATTCCTTTGCAGACCTTAGTGAATTAAATACGCCGATATGGATGTGGATTTTGTATGTCTGTCTGCCGTTTGTTTATGGAGGAATTTCATATTATATGTTTAAATATCTAAGTTCTAAATCAGACGATAAACTTAAGTTAAAGGGTGATGGGAGAGAAATAGAAGACAATGTCGGAGAGTGTTGAGGAATATGTTTATTTTTATGCTTTTTATATTCGTTTGATAAATAAGTAGTTAAATAAAATGACGATTGTTTTGCATATATTTTTGCGTAAAAAAGTTTGTATGTAACGAAAAATATTATACCTTTGCACCGCATTTGAGAGCAATACTCAATGATGCCCAGATGGCGGAATCGGTAGACGCGCTGGTCTCAAACACCAGTGGATTCACTTCCATCCCGGTTCGACCCCGGGTCTGGGTACTATGGAAAAGAGGAGAATCTAAAGGTTCTCCTCTTTCTGTAATTTTACATCCATATGTTAATAAATAATATATTGTTATGAATCAAACGTTTCTAAGTTTTGAACAAGTAAAGAATTTATTATCCCCACAATTGAAAATTACAAACAAAATAGGACGAGGTAGCATTTATGATAGTGTTAATCATTCAATTGTAGCTTTTTGTAACTCTCGAGATTATGAAGGGGGAATATGGTGGTATAGCGTTTATGTGTATAATCTGTTTAATTATGGAGTTAGTAAAGTCTGCTTAACATTAGGAATGCATGGAGTTGTTGTTGTGCCTATGTCTTTGCTTTTGGAATATGCGAAATACGCAGATTATAAAGACTATGATCAGGGGAAACGTTTCTATATTCGTATAAAACAAGAGAACAACAAGATACTCCTTTATCACTCTAGTCATGAAGATGTGGATTTAACCCCAATGTTCTTGTCATATAGTTTAATTTGATTTTGGTTGAAATATGAAAAATATATTGGGCAAGTTAACAATAAATAAAAAATGGTGTTGCACTCAAAACGACACCATTTTTTATTGTAACTATGTAGATGACCTTATTCCTTCTTAATCACGAATTTTCCATTTTCGTCCTTCTCCCAAATCTTAAAGGCAACATTTTTGTGCTCTGCTGGTTTATTATCCACCCATTGGTTGAGTGTGCTTAGTGTGTTGCTATCGATAGCGGTTCCACGTTCATCCGTTAGAGTAGGGTTGACGTTGGCATCGTAGAAGATGTTTTTGGTGGTTAATGTGACGCGTGTTTTGTGATCGAATGGATCTTTTTCATAGAAACCTCCAATTACTGCGTTTGTAGTCTCTCCTCCTTGCACCACACCATAGTTCACGCAATTCTCCATATATGCGTCGTCGGGATTGTCATAACTGAATTCCAAACCAGTAATGTTGGCTCTATCAAGTTTGCCGACAACTCCACCAATATCGTACGATCCCGTTATTGCTCCGTAATTGACGCTGTTGTATAATTTGCCGGCAACCAATCCGGTGATTCCTCCAGCACCCGAATTGACAGTTACCTCTCCGTAGTTCTCCAAATTAAATAGGATTGCTTTCGTTCCACAGGTGCCGACGATTCCTCCTGCTTCATCATCTGCTTCGATTTTACCATAATTCTTGCATGACATAATGTGTTTCATTGCCGTTCCTGCAATGCCTCCGACTTGACTGCTGCCCTTTATATCGGCATAGTTCTCACATCCAGAGATAGCATTGTATGTGCTAGCTGCAATACCTGCGACTTCTCTGTTTCCTGCAAGCTTACCTGATACGGTGCAGGTCGTAATGGTTCCCTCGTTCACACCTGCGATTCCTGCAACACTATGTATGTTTGGTGTTTGGATAGACACATCCTTTAAAATGACTCCTGTGATGATTCCGTCATCTCCCACGTATGAAAATAAACCTAATGGATATGAATAATTTATGTCTTCATCGGTTAGATCAAATACCTTTTTGACGTGTTCCTCAGTAATGGTCAATCCCGTGATGGTGTGTTTATTCCCTTTGAAATAACCTTCATAACTTTTTTGAAAATTGGTTGCTATGGGTGTCCACAATTTTCCTGTCAGGTCGATGTCTGCCACTAACTCTGCATCAAGTTTCGTCTCGCCGTTTTTTACCCTTTGTGCGAAGGCAAACAACTCATCTGCGCTAGAGATGGATAATACCTCTTTTTGAGGATCATTTTGGGTTTCGTCAATCGGATCGTCGTCAGAGCACGCATAGAGTACCGACGAACACATGGCTACTAAAAAAATCTTTTGAATGGTCTTGAATTTCATATCTCTTGGTATTGATTTATGGATGGTTCTGAATCTTTTCCCTTTACAATAATTGGCAGGACTAATTTGTCCAATTACGTATGGTTCTTAACATTTCTGTCTATTTTAATTTGAATGATAATGGTAGTGTGAACCGCGAGTTGACGGCTTTCCCATTTACCTCAGCAGGTTTCCATTTTGGCATCATTTTTATCACTCGGATAGCTTCTGCATCCAATAAAGGGTGAACAGCTCTTATTATACGAATATCCGTGATCTCTCCATTCTTTTGAACGACAAATTGCACATATACATTTCCTTGAATCATTTCCTCTAGTGCTTCTTGAGGATATTGCAAATTCGAGCGTAGAAATGCCATTAGTTCATTGGTTCCACCAGGAAATTCTGCTTTTTTCTCCACTTTTATATAAATGGTGGAGGAATCATCCTCGTCGCTGATAGTTAAGTCGGAACCTGCCGTTGTAGCCGATTGTTCGGTATTCCCATTTGTAACTTGTTCTGCCACTTTCTCTTCTTGTGAAAAGACAGGGAAGCACAGCAGTGTGCATATTCCTAATAAAGCTAATCGTTTCATGGTGTATTGTGTTATTGTTATTTGCCAAAAATAAATGGATTCAATGGAAAATACAAATGTTGGGGTGGTTTTATTGTTTCTTTTTCACAAAAACCATATTATCTCCCCCCATGCGGAATTGGATTGAATCTCTGGTGGCGTTATACGTTAGGTCTATATCGAATTCAAGACTTCGGAAGAAATCCTTGGTACTTGCCTCGAATTTTATCGGCCATGGAGCACCTAATGATTCGGTTATAAGATATTTGCCGTTGTTTGTCATGCTTAATGTGTCACTGTCGCAAATATATTCACCGACATACTCGTTTATTTGCAGACTGTCTAATGTCATAAAATGCAAGCTAGGAATGTAAACCTTATCTCCATTTTGAATGGAGTTTATGTACCATTGTAGGGAGGAATGATTGATTCCTAATCCATTGAACAATGCGATGGTGACTTGTCCGTCGTCATATTTCATACATGAGTAGTATTCTTCGATTAGACCTCCATGGTAAAAGTGTAATTTGCCATCTTCGCTTGGTATACCAAACATTTCCATACTAAATAATCCCATTCCATACCCATCAATGAAATGGGTCATTTGTGCAAGAATCTCCTTCCCGAAGAAACCTGTTCCGAGCGCATAAGCGTATTTGCTCAACTCTTTCGCGTTGGAAACAATATCTCCGGTACCGTAACAGACTGATGGATGACATAGAGGTGCGACTTGCCAATTTTCATCGTATCTGTATGATTTAGTGCTGATTGAATCTGACAGACTGTATGTATGTGTCAGTCCGAGAGGCTCTGCGATTTGCTCCTTCACCAACTCCGCGTAGCTTTTGTCATTTACCTGTTCCAGAATGTAAGCCAGCAACACATATCCGGTGTTGCAATATCTAAATGCCGCGTTGGGTTCAAAGTTGGTTTTGAGATGGGAGAATCTCTCCAGCATCTGCTCCTTTGTCTGTGGTTGATAGACGTATTCGAATATGGCACCTTCTGTATCGTTTATATAGTCTTGGATACCGCTTCTGTGGTGAAGCAGGTGGAAGATGGTGATGCTGTCGGCGTTGGGAATATTCACGTTCGGGAAGAATTTGCTAAGTTTGTCGTCCAGCGAGAGTTTGCCTGCCTCGACCGTCTTAAGCGTGAGCAAGGCGGTGAATGATTTTGTGATGGAACCGATTTTGAAAAGGGTAGTGTCTGTGATAGGCGTTTGGGTCTCGATATCGGCATAGCCCATTCTCCTTTCGTAAATCACGGAATCACCTTGGGTGATCAGTATGGATCCCATGCAGCGAGGAGCGATGGAGTCGAAGTAGGTGTTAAGGTTTACCAATGTGGAATCTTTGATTGACTTTGTCGATACAGGTTCAGTTTTACTGCACGAAATAAACATTTGTCCACATAATGTGGCAGCTATCAAGGGAAGAAACAACTTATGCTTCATAGATTTATATTTTGTGTTTTGTTAATTGTTTTCCAAGAATATGACAAAGATATGAAATGTTTAGGAGAATTCCCCATCCTGCCGAACCCTTTTGGATATACTCGTGCAACCGTTGTGGCACCCAGCAACGGAACACACTGCCACAGGTGATTGCACACGGCAACTATTTCCATTTTGGAAATAACTGCATCTTCTGTCAGAATACATTGGCTAGGCTCACACGGAGGTTGTGTATTAATTACTTTGCTAGACCATTAGTCCGATTTAGATTATTTCCCCAGCAACCTCTCCAACTCCTTGTCGAGGTCCGACATGAACAGACGGTCCTGGACGATGCGGTACTTCTCGAACTCTGATTCGGCAAAGGTTTTAGCCTCTTCCGCCGTCACTTTGCCATTGTCTTGCAATAGCTGGTAATCATCCATGGATGGATAGGAACGTTCGTTTTAGTCGCCTATCTAAAGCAACCTTTGTCTCTCGTTTGTAACTCAATAATTTTCAATATGAAATCCTTGTTATATAGCTTGTTGACATGAACTTCTCTCATTAGGTGAAGTTCATGTCCTATTCTTTCTGCATTAGAATCTGTTTCAGTGTGGCTTGTGTTCATTAATCGGCTAAAGTCACAAGGAATTCGTTATATTTTTTAGATTGTCTAATATGGTATTTTTGTAATGATATTGAATTTGTATTGAACTTTTTTTATGATGAATGTTGGGGTATATAGGGGATTTGAAACAAAAATCGCATTCAAAGAACAAAAAATCATATTTTTTAGCTGTTTCTCCATTTTAATTTTGTGACAGGAAAACATAAAATTAAAACTGTCATGAAGAATATTATTAGAAATTTTATCTTTTGCATCTTGTTTGCTTCGACTACTATAGAGAATGTTTTTTCTGTAGAAACATTGAAGGTGGATCTGTCGGATAGTATACGTCCGGCTACCCATTGTGCTTCAGGTGCATTGTATGGAATAACGGCTGATTTGCCTAGAGATATAACAGGTTTAGTTGCTTCTTTAAAAGGAAATGTGTATGTGCAACCTGCCATTAGCGGTAATGGACATCAACAGCCCATAGGAGATGCCTTTGATGTGGCAAAAAGATTGCAAGGCACTACGGGAAAGGTTCAGATTCGATTAGCTGATATTTTGCCTGGTTGGCCTTACCGTTGGCCAGGATGGGATTCTTGGAAAAATAGTGTGACACAAATCATTCAAAAGAAATTAAACTCAGGATATTCCAATTTTGACGGCTATGAGATTTGGAATGAACCATATGGCACATGGCAAAGCTCAAATGGAGACTTCCATTCTTCTTTGTGGAAACCTACGTATGAGCTGATTCGAAAATTAGATCCGAACGCTAAAATCATTGGTCCCTCTTTTGCCTATTATAATTCTTCAAGAATGGAAACATTCCTGAAATATTGCAAGGAGAATAATTGTGAACCTGATGTGATTTGTTGGCATCAATGGGGTAGTGGAGGCTTCATCGGAGCAGTCGAGAACCTTCGTTCGTTGGAGGAGAAATATGGTATGAAAGAGCATCCTTTGTCTATCAATGAATATTCATCGGAGACGCACACCTACGAGGGATGTCCTGGTGTCTCTGTCCCATTTATTGCCAAGTTTGAACGCAATAAGGTGGAGAGTGCCATGATTTCGTGGTGGTTCACCAGTTTGCCGGGTCGCTTAGGTAGCTTGCTTACTGCCAACAATGAGAAAGGTGGCGGATGGTGGCTATACAAATGGTATGGAGACATGACGGGTTACATGGCAAGGGTGACCCCTCCGAATGATAAGAGTGATAAGGTGGATGGCTTCGCTGCGGTGGATAAAAAAAACAATTATGCTTCCGTTATTTTAGGTGGTAATTCAGTGGGGGATGTGAATGTTGTCTTTTCCAAACTACCTGCTTTCATGGGTGGAAAGGTCCATGTTAAAATCGAGAGGGTGACATGGAAAGATAAAGACACCCCTGTAGCATCTACCGATTTAATTTCGGAGACGGATGTTGTACTGAATGGGAACACCTTAACTATACCAGTGAAAATTGAAAGTCAGTTTTATGCATATCGGATTTATATGACGCCGTTGAATGTTCCTCAGACCCCATATAGAGGAGAACCTTTCCTTGTCCCAGGTATTGTTGAGGCTGAGGATTATGATGTGGCAGGTCAGGGTTTTTCTTATATGGATAATGAGTCGGAGAACAAAGGAGGAGAGTATCGTAAGGATGGCGTGGACATTGTGCAGGGAGGAACTGGTTATGCCATTGGTTATACGGAAAAGGGTGAGTGGCTGGAATACACCATTCAGGTATCTGCCACAGATGAATATACAATCACTGCAAATGTGTCTAATTCTTCAGAGTTGGAAGGGTTCCGTTTGTTTTTGGATGGTAAGGAATTGACCGATGAGTATCAAATTCCTCAAGTAAGTGATGCTTGGCGTGAGTATGAGGAGGTGTCCATTGCTACGGCTCAATTAGAAGAGGGTGTTCATGAACTGAAATTACAGATTGTGGGTAGTTATGTGAATATTGATTGGTTGCGGTTTGAAAAAGTGAATTCGACAGATTTGAAATTAGTTTATGAAGAGGATGAGAACGATAAGGAGTATCGATACTACGATTTGAATGGAAAAATGTTGAAATCAGATGAAATATACGAAGGGAAACATTATGTGGTCATCAAACAAAGTAAGACAAAAGGGACTATAGTTAAAATAAAATGAAATGTTTTTGTAGATAATAATAATTGTTTTATTTGATGTAGTGATGAGGAGATGCCAATGTTAGGGCGTCTCCTCTTTCTTTAGAATGACCTCTCGTTATGATGAAATATAAATCATGAGGACTGTTGTTTATCTTAAGAATCCTCGATTGTTAACAACAAGTATTATTCCATGATTTTGGTAATTCTTCCCGAAATTCAGTTAACGGGGAAAATCATGTTTATGGTTATATTTGCACTATTAAAATAAAACAAAAATGAGATATTGGACTGAGTTATAAAAACGAAAAATCAGAGGACTCATAAAAAAAGAATGGACGGAGATAGATAATAGTCAATAAATATTTGTATATTTAAAACAAATTAAAAAATTTATACAGCAAAAAACATGAAGGTATTATTAATTAACGGCAGTGCCCGCAAAAATGGCAATACGTTCCTCGCCTTGAACGAAATGGCTAAATCATTGGAGAAACAAGGCATAGAAACGGAAATCGTTCAGATTGGCACAAAACCTGTCAGGGGATGCATCGCATGTGCGCAATGCCAAACAAAGCAATTGGGACGATGCGTATTCGACGATGATATTTGCAATCGTGTAGTGGAAAAGATGGAAGGCGCAGATGCCCTTGTAGTAGGTTCTCCCGTCTATTACGGACAACCGAATGGGTCAGTGCTTTCTCTTGTTCAAAGAATGTTTTTCTCGGCAGGTGAAAAGGTGCAGAATAAACCGGCGGCTGCAGTCTGTGTGTGTCGTCGAGGGGGTGCAACGGCTGCGTTCCAGACGCTGAATATGCCTTTCCAGATGATGAACATGCCCGTTGTGAGTTCGCAATATTGGAACATTGTTTACGGACGTGAAGAGGGTCAGGCTTCTCTCGATACGGAAGGTATGCAAACTATGCGTACGCTAGCCAACAACATGGCATTCCTGCTCAAACAGATTCATGCCAATGGAACGCCCCTCTATCCTGAACGGGAAGAATGGAAACCTATGCATTTTATTAGATAATAACCATAAAAAGATAAAGTGAAAATGAAGAAAATAGTTTTATTCATCACCGCATTTATTGCAGTTGCATTAAGTGCATGTTCTCAAAATAATAACAATAAACAAAATTCTAATCAAATGGAAAACAAAACGTTAGTGGCTTATTTTTCAGCTTCGGGTGTAACGAAAAAGGTGGCTCAGGAACTTGCGGGAGTGGCAAATGCCGATCTCCACGAAATCAAACCCGAAAAGATTTATACCAGCGCTGATCTCGATTGGCACGATAAGAACTCACGCTCCTCTGTGGAGATGGCCGACAAGAATTCTCGTCCTGCCATCACGGATAAACTTGCCAACATGTCCGACTATCAGACAATTTACGTGGGTTTCCCTATCTGGTGGTACACTGCTCCTACAATCATCAACACCTTTTTCGAAAGCTATGATTTCAAAGGCAAAACCATCTATTTGTTTGCTACAAGTGGCGGAAGTACCATCGACAAGGCTGTTCGTGACTTGAAAGCGGTTTATCCTGATATCAATATCAAAAATGGACGATTGCTCAACTCCGCAAGTACGCAAGAGTTGCAGAACTTCGTGAAAGAACAATGATTCCTTGTGTGTTTTTCAATTCAATAATTATTCCAACCGTGGCTTATTTCGCTGAAAAATGTAATCTCACCCCAGGCTATTTTGGCGAATTGGTGAAAGTGGAAAGTGGCAAGACTGCGCAGGATTTCATTGCCGACCACATTGTAAGCCGTGCCAAGGAGTTGCTCAACAGCCAGACGCTCAGCATTGCTCAGGTCAGCAATAGACTGGGATTCGGCTATCCGCAGCACTTTGTCCGTTTCTTCAAGCGCAAAACCGGCAAAACGCCTTCCGAATACAGGGCGGCTTAATGCACACTACAGTTCAAGTTTGTAATAGACGCATTCCGCATCACGGTAAAACTCGGTGGCTCCCCAGCGTTGCCAATACTGGTGGGTTTTGAGACGGTGAAGCACGGGGATGAAAACGAAGTCGTAGCGAGACCTCAACTCGGGCATTATGGAATTGAGCATGTCGTAGTTCAGACGTGTTCCACGGTAGGGCTCGGCAACGATGAACGAGAAAACCGCCGTGTAGCGACGTGCGTTAAGGCTGGCAAGTAAATCGGGAGCCTCGGTGGCTATTTGTGATGATTCTTCCTCTATGCGGTAGTCGCTCATGTTCAGCAGACCGACCACCTTCCCGTCGGTGTCCACGGCTTTCACGCTCAACGGCCAGTTGAAATGTAGGTCGCGCACCCACGTCTCCACCTCATGACGGTCGAACCCGTATTGATGGACCATCCAGTCAACCGTCAGTGGTGCATCATCGGCGGTCATCCGCTGTAAGACATACGCTTTGTTAATCTTTACTGAGTTGTAGGTCAGCAGTGTTTCGGGATGATAGGACAATTTGGATTGCCGAAGCCCGGAAATACCCATGTCCTCTTCACGATTCAGGTAGATGTATTGTTCGGGCAGATGTTCTGCGAATTGCTGGTTGATGATGGAGAAGGCACCCTCCACATGGCGGTCGGCTTTCTCCACGCAGATGTCGAAGGTGTCGGTCGTCACGGCGGCGCCATAGGTGAATGCCACCATTCGTCCTTCGACAAAAATGCTTCCGCCCATCATTCCCAACGCCTCCCAGTTGGCAAAGACCGTCTCCATCACCTGTCGTTCGGCTTCGATGGTCACGCTATCATCCGTTTTCTCCTCCTGCCATACTGCCATGAGTCGGCGGCAATCATCGAAAAGGTCTGGTGTGAGCGGGCGATAAATGAAGTCGGGATGTTCCGCTCGGAAGCGGTTAACGTGATTCCGTTTGGCGTTGAGCTTTTTCCCATGAAGCGATGCAAGATCGGTTCGAAGATAAATATAGTCGTATTGATCACGACACGGTTCAATTTTAACGGTGTATGCGGGATGGGGATGGATGGCTTGCAGTTGCGAATCCTCCAGACCGATTATCATTAGACTGCCACCGCTGTCTTCGAACAGCGCCGTCAGCAGTTCCGATTGCAAATCACCCGCCATGCAGACCATATAAGCCCGTTTGCCCTTGAAGGTGAAGCGCAGCACCACAGCCTCCTTGCATACGCAGACCTCGGTGTGGAACCAAAACTGCCAGCCCACAAGGTTGGCAAACGTGTAGTTGCAATTACGTCGTCCCGCCTTGAGCGACACGGACTGCACAGCCTTACGGTCGGAAATGGTCAACGGATGAAATGTCAGCATTGTCTCTTCTATCACTATTCAAATCTATTAATCATCGTTGTTTGTCGGGTTCTCCTTAAGCATTTTGATTGCCTTGTCGAAGTCGCTTTCCAACATCCGCATTTCTCTCTCACGGTATATTTCAAACTCACGTTCCGCCTTTTCTATCGCATCCTGGTGCGAAATTGTTCCGTTGCCTTCCAAAATGTTTTTCCGAAGACGTAGGATTTGGTCGTCGAGTGCCGCGATCCAGTCGGCCATGGTCATGGGGTTCTGCTCCAAAGCTTGAAACTCCGCATAGTCGAGGAATTGGGAGGTGAGCAGGTTTAGCCGTTGCAGTTCCAATTCCGTCAAGTAGTTCTTGGCGATCTTCACATCGTCACGGGTCACGTAGTTGCCCTTGAAGTTGGTCATGCCGACGAAGGGTTTTTCGTTATCCACCCGCTCATAAATCAACTCCGCAGCCGTATGTTCATGCACGGCGTAGTGCATCTTGTTCTGCACGGTGGAGAAGAATTGTTTCGTCATGGAGGAGCGGGGATCGTAGTCGGTGGATGTGGCGTAAATGTCCGTCACTTGTTGGTAGAAATTGCGCTCGCTGCTGCGGATGTCGCGGATGCGTTGCAGCAACTCTTTGAAGTAGCGGTTTCCTCCCTGCTTCAGTCGCTCATCATCCAGGGTGAATCCTTTTTGGATATACTCGTGCAACCGTTGTGTCGCCCACCGACGGAACCGCACCGCCACAGGTGATTGCACGCGGTAGCCAAGGGCAATGATCATATCGAGATTGTAGTGGTCGATGTTGCGTTTAACCTGCCGGGTACCTTCCTGCCGAACTAATAAGAATTTCTTATAAGTTCGATTGACATCCAATTCCGCATCTTTGTATATGCCTGAAATATGCATAGATATATTCTCCTGAGTGGTATCGTATATCATAGCCAATTGAGCTTGAGTCAGCCACACATCCTCGTCGGCGAAGCGCACGTTGATGCTTATGCGACCTTCATCGTCTTTGTAGAGTATTAGTTTATTTGTTTTGTCCATTGTCTTTTCTGATAGTTTGAATTTATGCAACCGATGATGCGAAATCGGGTGCGTTCTCCCAAGAGGTTAGACCCATGTGCTCCTTGTTGGCATCGGCACGGCTGACGATCAGTTCGGCGGCGGTGTGTCCATGTATGGCGTAGTGTAGCTTATTCTGCACCTTCGCGAAGAACTGGCGTGTGGTCGGAGCATCCTTGTTGTAGTCGATAGCAGTGGCGTAGAGGTCGGTCACTTTCTGGTAGAGACGGCGCTCGCTCAGACGTATCTCTCGGATTTCCGACAATAGATGTTCGAAATAATCCACTGAGAGGAAGACGCCATTCTCCATGCGTTTCTTGTCCAGCACGTAGCCACGGATGGCGAACTGGTGGAGCACGGCTGTGGCCCATTGGCGGAACTGTGTGGCACGGGTGGAGTTGACTCGATAACCTACGGAGATGACGGCATCTAAATTGTAGAATTTTGTCTGATAGCTTTTGCCATCATTAGCAGTGTGTGCAAAATTTGCACATACTGAATACAACTGTAATTCACCTGAATCGAAAATATTTTTCAGATGTTTGGTGATTACAGTTCTGTCAATTTCAAAGAGAGCTGCCATAGCTTTCTGTGTACACCATATAGTCTCATTGGCATACAGCACTTCCACCCCGTTCGCTTGGCTCTGAGCCTGAAAGATCAGGAACTCGGCGGTGCTGTTGCGGATGGACAACGTTTTTTCATGCACGGGTGCATCTTCTGCAAACTGCCACTCACAGCCACAGGCTTGGCAACGATACCTGTTTCCGACGGACTGTACCTCTTGAGATTGGCATTTAGGACAGGTCATGTTGATTGATTTCATACGTATTATCTTGTAAATTAATTTTCCAAAGTTACGAAAAATTTGGGAGATGGGGAAGGAAACGTTGGGTGGGAGAGGGTGATTTATGTAGCATTCTATGGAAATGACCACATAGAGGATGTGCATCATTACTTCGCTGGAGCATTTGGACGAAGGTGTCCAATTTTTTTTCGGATAGTGTTGGACAAATGGATTTCTTCACTTTCTAAGAATTTTTAGTCTGTCGAATAAGTGTTCCTGTCATTCATTTATTTTTTCACATATTTTTGAAGAGGGGAGTTGGGAGTATCGGGTATGGTTCGTTTAAGAAGGCCTGCGTCAACTAGACTATTGATGAACCTTCCTATGTTTTTACTATGATAAGTTACCCCAATATGTTCTAAGATTTCATGGCTATTCCTTTCGAAGATGCAGAATGACAACACTTCTTTCTGTTTGTCAGATAAACCCGCTATAGTGGAGTTGGTGTTAGGATTAGTGTTAGAGCTGATGTCACAGCTAGTGTCAGAGTTGGTGTCAGAGCTGGTGTTAGAGCTGGTGTCAGAGTTAGTGCCAGAATTGGTGCTAGAGCTAGTGTTAGAGTTGATGACTGAGTTAGTGCCAGAGTTTGGGCGCTTGAATGTAATCCAAACGAATGTTCCGTCAGTGCCATATTCGGGTTCTGGCAATTTGGCATTCTTGCAGGCTTCGACCATACGGCTGACACCAGTACCCCAACTTTCTAAGAAAGCGGTCATGTATAAAGCATCAGCAATGATTGGATTCTGAGGATATGAGCGGTGGGACAGTTTGATTGTCTCTGTTGTCAACCCGTTTGGTAGATGTCCCGTATTTTCAATCTCTACTCGGTCGTCAAAGATAGAGATTCCCACACTTCCGCTTGGCGAATCCATTAGTCTATGACACAAAGCATTGATTAAGGCCTCCCGTAATGCCTCTATAGGTATTTCCAATAATTCTTCTCTGCGCAATCCCTTAATGACACCACTTAGACAAAGATGTTTGAAAAGGAATGCCATGCCAGCATCTAGCAACTCGAAGAAATTGCCTCTCGCTCGCATGTTGTCAATGAATTCTTTTTTTTCAACTCCGCGGAATCGTGCCATGCGCAACAAGAATTGAGGGTATGCACTTGGACGTTTAGTAAACAATGCTGAGGCTGCATTCTTTATCTTTCCCCCTTCTGTCATATTGAATTTGTCGAGCAAAGACCAAGTGCTTTCTGTTACAGCAGAGGCCGGCATACGACCTTTTTCTACACCATATGCGACAGCTCCTCTGATTCGGCTTTCGTCCAAATCTTCAATGTGAAGATTGTCAGATGTTTGACTCTCCCACGCAAAACGGTTTGTATTACTACGTCGTAATCGTTCCTCGAACATGTCGCGTGGCATTAATTGGGTCGTGCTTTCTACTTTGTAGTATGCACGTCCATCATACGTGTAAGGTGCGTTTCCAAACTTCGCCGCATTGCAATATATTCCAATGACATAGAATCCTGGACGCTCTGGTATGTCAATGATTTCAATAGGCAAACAGATGGCAGGTTCTATCTTATTCATCTTCTGGGCGATTTCTTGTTGGGTGTTGTCTGTTACATTTTGTCCCAATATTTCCAACTTGGGTGTAATGCCAAAAAATAGCCAACCTCCATCGCTGTTTAGAAATGCGCATAGAGACTGCATCCCTTTGTCGAGTTCACTTGTAGTCTTTTTTAGTTCAAGAACATGATTCTCTCCTCTTTCTATCAGTTCTTTTATCTCATCTATGCTCATATCGTAATAGTAAAATTTGGTTTATAATGAGTCCGCAATAAAGCTGTTGAACAGGGATATGCGATTTTTTATGTAATCTTCTTTTTTATCCATCTGAAATCTCAGACAGTTGTATCTCCATCTCAGTATCCTTCATGTCCTTTTGATGAGATTGGAATTTATAGTCCAAATTTACACTTTTTTCAGAAAAAAAATCGCTCTTAGAACCGAACTTGTGAAATTAATTAGCAAGACTCTATGTGGGTAATGAAATAATCCAAGTTTTTTGCATATTGAATATGGAAATTGATAGAAGAACCATCATTAGAGCAGTTCTCCATCACAACTTCCTAACAACCTCCCCCTCATACACATAGATAGGTGCCCCTTTCCTAATCTCCTCTTTCGTGTTATCCTTAAACTCCTGACGCTCCCTCTCCAAAGTAGCTTTGACATCAACCTTCGCCAATTCATCCGTCTTGCCTTCAATGGTGTAGATGTAGTATTGTTTCTTCATATCGTCATCCATTGGATAGTTGGTCTCCTTCATTTTTTGTTCGTCCCAAATTTCGTGCTTGTCACTGAGTTTATAAACCTCATACTTTGTCTCGTCATTTACATCATACAGCACAAGGTATTGGGCGGAAGTCACCTGTCGGGTGCGTTTGACGGCGCCGGCACGTTCGCCTAAACGGACGTTGTATCTCTTTTCTCTCAGAATCCAATTCTTATGCTCCTCGTTTTTGAAAATGCCGAATAACACGGATGTTTTGAGATACTTTTTGTATTCGATTGTTTTCCCCTTCGGATATTGCGTTTCTTCTTTGCTATCGTTTTCTGCAGCCATAAGCTGAGGAATTTCCCAATATTGATATGGAATCGTTTTGCCGGCCTCTTCCGGATCATTCCCAAGATGATATTCGTATATGTGGAAATCCTTTTCGATTTCAGAAATCAATTGGAGATTCTCAAACTGGAATTTTTCACCTTTCATGTCAAGTGCCAGAATCAATAGATTGTTACAATCATTCGGTTGATAGACTTTCCCATTTAGTTTTTTGAAGTTCCTCTCCAATGCGGTTCTCAAGTCTCCCTTTTTAGGCTCAAGAACAGAGAATTCAAAACGTTCTTCGATGAATTCCATGAAATCCCGACGAAACATGTTTTGCAACGATTTCTTTAAAGATATATCATCTGCGTTCTGTACGTATGAGGCAACGACGAACATGAAATTGATGTTATACGATTGAAGGAACAATGTATCGCGGTCAAACAACCGATTGAAAAAGTGCTCGTTATGAAGCTCAATCGATTGGTCTTTAAGTATCTTCTGCTCTTGGCTTTTAGGATCGTCAAAATCAATGACACCTCGGATAAAGAAGTTTGGTGTAATACTATAGCCTTCTGTCAAGGGGTCTCTGTAACGACAATTCCTATCGTTATTTTTCTTGTTGAACAAATTGATGTTATACTGAATGACGTTTTTTGCGTAGGTGAACTGTTTGAAAATTGAGTTCTCACCATAGCCTGTTGACTCTTTGTAGTATTTGCTGTCGCCGATGTAATAGATCTGCTGATTGTCTTCGATGATGGATTGGGCCTTATAGATGTGGTCCACAATTTTACCATCTGGCTGTTCCCAAAGTTCTTTAGGCACATCGTTGTGTTTGTCGCTGATGAGTTGGTCTATCATATCCTCAAAAACCAGATTGAAATTGCTGACGAGCAATTTCTCGGAGTGAGCTTTCCCAGAGGCTATCTCTTCTGAACGATCAAAAAAGACATACAGAAGATTCCACAATTCTACCAATTCGTCCGAAAAATAGTTATGACGGATTTTCTTCAATAGTCGGGTGCCTTTCCCGCTTTCTATCAGCGAACTTATTTTTGAAGGACGCAAAAGTGTATAACCTTGTACGGGTTGAAACCTGAAATGATAGGTCAGCGATAAATAATTAAGTACGGAATAGAATAATGAAATCAGTTCCTCGTCAAAATTTATGACTTTATTTTTGTTCTTAAATTCTAGATAATAAGGTGTTTTATCCCTAAACACGGGTTGCACTTTGCTGATGGTTTTTGCCCAATGCACTTTGTTGTTGCCACTCGATTGGATGAGCGACATATAGGTGAACAGGTTATGGTGTTTTTTCTGAAACGCTATTAGCGAGAGGATGATTTCGATGATGGTTTTGGAATCCGTCTCGCCTATAGGTCTTACGTGTTGGAGTTGGATGTCCGAACCGATATTGCTTTGTTGCTTCCGTTCGAAAAAATGGCTGATAGCTTGATAAAGCCATGCGGAGAGTTCAAAAACAACCACGTCATCGGCTTTCTCCTTCAATGGATTCTCTTCGGGCGAAAGATCGATGATTTCTGTCGGCACGTATCGTCCGAAAGCCAATGGGGTTCCCGATCCTTTCGAAATGAAAACCTTGGGCATGATGAAAACAGTGTCTTTCATTTCCGGATTGAAGTAATAGCCCACATACTGCACTTTAGCCATATTGCCCCCTTGGCAATACGACAAATTGATGTCGTTGCCGAGATTCCTACGTAGAGAGTCTGTAGGATAGGGATATTCTTCGAAGTACAGTTTCATTATTCGTTATCCTGTTCTGTTGCGGTTCCCTCTTCTTCATTCTCCGTGTTTTGTGTCAGACTCTCTCCCTGTTGCATCGATTGCACTGGCTTTACATCCAAATAATCCATAAACCCTTTCAGTATTTCTCGGGCGTTGGATTCGAACAATGCGTTGAATGTGAACTCTTCCGTTTCTGCTTTTTTATCATCCGTGAAATAGCGGAAGAAGTTGTTTTTCGTATGATATTCTTCCTTGCAGATGTCGTTCCAAAGATAGAACATCACCTTGTCGATAAATAGTCGTTCGTCTACATTACCATTGATGAAGAAGTTACCCATTTGTTTATCTTCCGAATCTGTTGCCTTCACAATTCTTTCGTTTACGGACTTCAGGAACTGATGCCAGTTGTATTGGTTGTTTCCGATTGTGATAGAGAATCCTCCTGATTTTTTATTGTTATAATCAATTGGAACACATTTCCACGACCAACGACGTTTGAAGGCTGAATCCATTGGGAAGAGGGATTGGTCGCTGGTATTCATGGTGGCTAAGATGTTGAGGTTTTTAGGAAGTTTCAATTTGCCGTTTTGGATACCCTCATTATCGGAGTCTAATTCACTTTCAAGGTATTGCCTCAAATCAGCATCTGCATCGATTGGATATTCCGAAACGCCATTTTTCCTGTCTAACAATTGGAACAAGTCTCCGAAAATTTGGGCACAGTTGCCGCGATTGATTTCCTCGATGATTAGATATATTTGTTTCTCAGGTTCTTGCCATGCTTTTACGTATGCATGCGTGAATGCCTGGGGTGTAAATTCATACTTAATATTATCACCTTCCATTTTAGGCTTGTAGCAACCCACAAAAGTGGAATAATCACTATCCGGATGGAAGGTGGTACGGAACACATATTCTTCTCTGTCTTTTTCGTCTGGATAGATGCTTTCAACCAACTCTTTCACCATGTGAGACTTACCAGAGCCTGGAGTGCCGTAGTGGATTTGCTGGAGGGACTCTGAGTTGATTCTTTTTCTTGCACTAATAGCTGTATTTATCTCATAAAGCACATATTCTCCATTATTTGAATCTTTCAGCATTTGCAAACAGCCGGAATATGCATCATTGTATATAGGGAAGAATTGTCGTTCCATTATTTCTGGTACCAATTCCAGATATAACACATATTCTTGAGAACCAAAAGTCCATGAGATATCGGTATCTATGTCATCATTTCTTGTTGGAGGCTGATTTTTATCACGTCCCAAGTTAAATCCATTGATTTGCAATTGTTTGGATGTCTGTTTGTATAGATTCAAATCAGCTATGCGTGTTAGATTTGCATCTCTGTCTATTGTTATGCGCATTGCCTTTTTCAAGAATGTTGCAGCAGCTTTCTCTCGTAATAATTCTTTTTTTATGATTTCTGTTGAATTATCTTCTCCTGAAATAATGGTTTTTACTAGTTCTTCTTTATCGGCAAGGAAGGCGCACAAGTCTGCGACAAAGGATTGAGATGCATTAACTAATTTTGCACTATTCAATATTGGTGACACATAAAAATCGCCTCTGTCGATAGTCTTAGCCCCATGCCACCATGAATAATCAGTCATGAATTTAAGAAGATATGACTTCGATTGTTCTGTTATCTGCAGTTGTAGTAAACGATTATTTTCTTCTGAGGTAAGTTCTGCCCCATTTAAATCTTTGAGTCTCTCTTTCGAAACGACTTTAAGAGCTACTTTTTTATAATGTTGAAGTTCATTATAGAAATCCGTGAAATAGGAAGCAATGTAAAACCATTGGTTGGGAAGAAATATATTTAGGACTCCACTTTGATTCCCTCTTGTTTCTATAATAGCAGAATACTGATTATAAGAGATAGAATTACTATTTATCTCTGTCACTTTTTGCTTAAACAATTCGGGTAAAACAAAATCTTTACCGTCGTATTGATTGAAACGTTCAGAGGCAGAACTATAGATCTGACTCAGGTCTTTTAATTCTTCCATGCTACATTAATTGTTTTATGATTTCTTCTGCAATTCTTTTAATAACAGGAACTGCAACACTGTTTCCAAATTGATGGTATGCTTCTTTTTTAGAAACAACTATTTTAAATTCAGGATTTGAATCATTATAATTTTGATTGTTGGCACACTCTGGATGTTCCCATCCATTCCCAAGAATACGATAGCCTTGCAGTCGACCAGCTTCTACAGGAGTTAATGTGCGAGGGTTTAAGCCTTTGTCAGATTGATCGATTAATATCTCACTTCCATCTTTCCAGTATCGAGCAGAAATAGTGCTAGTATATGTACTATCTCCATTAAACAAAGAGTAACCAAAGCCCTTCCCATTTTTGCGATTTCGTTCTTTCCGATTTTTGTGACCTTCCCACATCTTGTCGCTTATTGTAAATGCTGGTGTTGTTATGCTTGAAGGCTCAAAAATGTCGGAAACTTTTGTTTGTAATGTGCCGCCTTTTAAAATTTTCTTATCGTATATTGTTGAACCATTTTTATCAATGCCATAAGGGAATTTAAAGGATTCGACATCTATAAGCTTTTTGTACCAGGCAATGATAAATAGACGTTCTCGATTTTGAGGTACTCCAAAATATTTTGCGTTTAGTACTTCGTAAGAATAACCATAGCCTAATTCTTCAAGTGTCGCAAGAATCACACTTAGAGTTTTCCCTTTGTCATGGTTTTTTAATCCTCTAACGTTTTCCAAGAATAGTACTTTGGGCGGATAATTAGCTCGTATTTTCTCTCTTACGAGATTCACAATATTAAAGAATAATGTTCCTCTTGTGTCGTCAAAACCTCGCTTCAGTCCTGCAACGGAGAAAGGCTGGCATGGAAACCCTCCACAACAGATATCAAAGTTGGGGACTTTGGAGGGATTTATATCATTTATATCTTCATTAAAGTACAAATACTCACCTTTCTTATTTTTTCTGAAGAGATTGGGCTCAATGTTTATATAATTTGCTTCATATGATAATCTTGCGTTTTTATCCCATTCGCTTGCAAAAACACATTTAGCACCTACGCTGTGTAATGCTGTGTGGAATCCTCCGATGCCTGCAAATAAATCAATAAACGTATATTTCTTTTTAGACATAAAAGCCCTCTCTTCTTTTCGAAAAGGGGGCGTGGTAGAATGCGTTTAACCAGGGCTTACCACAGCCCACATCAGACAACAATCTATTAGTCCACGCCCTTATGAGCGCAAACATCCAATTGCTTGTCCGACTGATGTGTTCTGTAAAGTGGTAATTCTGGTTAATCAGTCAATCAAGGATGCCAAAGTCTCTATTTTTCCTTTGTCGCTTTTCTTTTATTCATTATGGCTCGCAGACATCCTGTGCGAACAATTTATAACACTTTCTACTACATAAAAAAGAACGTGGATGCTGTACTTCTGCTCGTTCACTATTCGCGGCTTAGCACGGCCTTTGAGGAGAACATAGCAGAGAAGCATCCACGATTGGAGGTATATATGTCCGCATAGTGTGCATGAGGGCGTAAATACCCTCTGCACACAGCGGAATGCAAAAAACACTCCCGTGGCATTCTTCACGTTTGTTTTTTCCTCAAATTCTGAAAGTGCTAATTTCGAATAGTCAAAAACAAAGCGTCAGTAACGCCTTTTAGTATGTAGCGCCGCCTGCATCAATCAAGACACATGCGACAGATGCAAAGATAAAATTTTTTGAGATATATCGAGGTGGGGAGGAAAGATTTTGTTGCTTTTTCACCCAGCCCAACAATTTTCAGCAACAAACTTTTGCGGGAAGGGCATTTATTGTGTATATTTACAATGTCTAAGCAATTGGACTGTCCAGATAAATTTCCCGCGAGGGCAAGCCGCATACGTCACTACCCATATAAAGCCACGCTTTTTAGTGTGGCTTTTGTTGTTCTACCACCTTTTTCACCCTGGCATAGCCTGAAACACTATGTGGAACAAATCGCTCATTGAGCATACAAATATGGTGTGGGGTTGCTTCCAAGCCAATGGCTCTTCAATACACTCCTCATGCAGTGTCACATTAAACCCATTGACGTATTTCTCAAGCCCCATGGCATTCAATCGCCTTGTCATCACTTCTGCATAGCAGTGGGCACAACCTTGCAAATCTTGGTGCATCCAGTGATGGGGTTCCACGTCTTGTCGGTCCATTCTATTTTGGTGGTTTTTGTTGCCATAACTTACTTGTTGATTATTTCGTGGGAGTTTTTTTATCGGTCCTATCGGTCCTATCGGTCCTATCGGTCCTATCGGTCCTATCAGTCTTATCAGTCCTATTATGTCCTACTTATTTTTTCCCTCTCTCTCATCCTCTAATACCCCCTATGCTTCCTCCGTGCATTTGACATGCGTTCTCTCAATCCCCCTTGCTCCATAAAATCCTTCTCCAACCTGCGTATTTGGTTGTCTAGTAAATAATTACACTGGTGAATCAGACAGATGATGATGTTGGCACAAACCACTCCATTACGAGTCTCAAAAAACTCACGATAGGTTTCGTACGAATTATCAGGTCTATGTATTAACCTTCTGACATACAATGCCTCTCGACTATCTTTCGTCCAAAGCTCCCCTTGGTGATTTCGGATGTAGTCCCTATAATCTTCCAACAATTCCTCTAGACTTGCTCGGGCCACGTTGGTGAGCTTAATCTCTGTTTCCTTTGACGTGCCGGATGCCATCGACCCCTCGATGATATTCTGCTTGCCCGACCGTGCGGCCTGCACCATCTGATCCACCGTGCGGTCACGCTTTTCTAGAAACCGTCTACAAAATAATACTGTCGCATCATATATTATGACCGACGCTTTATACGATCGTAATTCTTTATAATTACCATGTGTTGGAATAAAGCCAGATTCTGCCATAGCTGTATTGTATTTTTGTTATAGATAGATGTTTTTAATACCATAATTAATTTACAAACAGTGCCACTCCATGCTCCGTAAACATATACTTAGATTCTGCATTTTAACAATACATGCTTCTTTTCCCATATCTAATCATATAGTTGTCAGTTAGCAAACACTGTGGCAGTATATTTTGTTGCCATCACAATAAATCTGTAATAGCGATACAAAGATAAAGAAAAATTTCAGAACCCCCATAATTAAATATACCTTTGAAAGAAATTATGATAGTGATATGAAGTCAGATAGTTTTGTAAAACAAATTTTCGTTTTGGTTTCGTTCTTGATACCTTTCTCATTCGTTTGTGCTCAGGAGAATGAGAATCTCTTTGAGAGCTATGAAGACTCTTTGATGGATGAAACTTTATTGCCACAGGTTATCGTAACCGATAGCGTGAAATCTGCTAAAATGATCATAATGAAGATGATTGAAAATAACAAAAAAAATATCGGTAGTATAAAGAGTTATCAAGCATCAGAAGTTCGTCGCTATAGTCAAAACATCAACGAAGTACCTAAAAAATGGAAAAGAATTGTCAAGATTGCCTTGTTGTTCTCGAGATATCGAAAGCTGGTGAATCTTTTCTTCGACCATCCAACGCTTTCTGCCCAAGTGTCACAAGAATTAACCTATAATGGGAAAAAGGAAATTGGATTGAACGCTAAACTGGATAGCTGCAATGTGCCATTGACTCAGAAGGAAATAAAGACGTTGTTACCTGATGAAGAGGATACAAAAGTTCTTGGCTTATTTGAATTTGATGGTAAAAAAGTTAAAAAACAAGTAGAAGAGATGCAGTGGTCGTTGATTTCTACCATTCAACAAGATGATGTTTCTATATACGTATGTCGAGGAACGAAAAAACAGAAAGGATACACCATGAAGATGGATGTATGGATAACAAGTGACAGTTGGTCATTGATAAAAATAGATTCGAATACGCTGAAAGTAGAATTTGAGAAAATTGCAGACAAAATTTATTTGCCCAAAAAGATGTCATTTAAAGCAAGCACGTTAATGTTGCAAGAAGAGGTGAGAAAAACAGCAGAAACAATCGGTGATGATGATTTGTTGCGGAAGGTGGAAAACATGCCAGATATATGGATAAATATGGATGTGAAGTATGTATGGAAAAGTGTCATGCACAATTAGAATAAAAAAATAGTTTTAAGTTGCCTTATCTTAGGTTAATAATATGTTTTTTCGTACTTTTGCACCTTGGTTTATTTTGCATTATAAAAAGACGTCAATATATGTTAACAGTAGAAAAAATTGGAGGAACCTCCATGTCGCAGTTCAAGGATGTCTTGAACAATATTATTATCGGAAAGAGAAGTGGGGCAGAGATGTACAATCGTATATTCGTAGTGTCTGCCTATAATAATGTGACAAACTGGTTATTGGAACATAAAAAAACAGGTGCTCCTGGTATTTATGTGAAGTTTTTGAATGATGATAATTACGAAGCTGCTCTGGATGAGTTGTGTCAGAAACTGATTGCTCTCAACCGTGATTATGAAGAGATCAAATTGGATCAGAAGGTAGCCGATGAGTTCATCATCAACCGTATAGAAAAGGCAAAGAGCTTCTTGCGTTCTATGCATAATGTTTTGGCTTCTGGCTATGTCGATCGTAAAGATCTCTATCTGGCGGCTCGCGAGATTTTGTCCTCCATAGGTGAGGCTCACTCTGCTTTCAATTCTGTAAATATCATAAAGAATAATGGTATCAATGCTAAGTTCATCGACCTTTGTGGTTTCGACGATTCTGAGGCGTTGACCATCGACCAACGTATCCATAAAGCATTTGAGGGAATCGATTTCTCCAAGACTTTGTGTGTGGCAACGGGTTACACCAAGGGTACTGAAGGTATCATGCGTGCTTTCGACCGTGGCTATTCTGAGGTGACATTCTCAAAGATCGCTGTCGAGGTGAAGGCGGATGAGGCTGTTATCCATAAAGAGTTCCACTTGTCTTCTGCCGATCCTAAGTTGGTGGGCAAGGAGAATTCCATCATCGTGGGTAACACCAACTTCATGGTGGCTGATCAGTTGGCCGATGTAGGTATGGAGGCTATCCACCCTAAGGCATCTAAGCCGTTGGAGTTGGCTGGAATCAATATCCGTATCAAAAACACCTTCGAACCAGAGCACCCTGGTACGTTGATCTCTAAGAACTATGTAGCGGAAAAATCTCGTATTGAGATCGTTTCTGGTACAGACAAGGTATTGGCTGTTGAGGTTCACGACCCTATGATGGTAGGTGAAGTTGGTTTCGACCTCCGTATTATGCAAGTATTTGAAAAACATGATGTTAGTTATATCTTGAAATCCACCAATGCCAATAGTATCACGATGGTGATTTGGGATAAACCGAAATCCAAAGGTTTGATTGAAGAGTTGTCGGAGAAATTCTATCAGGTGACAGTCAAAGATGTGGCTATCGTTTGTTGCATGGGTACCAACATAGCTCATCCAGGCTTCTTGTATAAGGCAGCCAAGGCGTTGTGTGACAATAATATCAATATTGAATGTTTTGCACAGTCATTGCGTCAGGTGAATATGCAGTTTGTTATTGATCGAAAGGATTATTCAGCTGCGATTGTTGCCTTGAACAATGCACTTTGTGTAACAAAATAAACCGAGTGGCGTATGATTGACTATGCACAAGTGCCCACACCCGCCTATGTGGTGGATGAGGTTCGCCTTAGACGCAATCTTTCCCTGATTAAATCGGTGAAGGAGAGGGCAGGAGTGGAGATTATACTTGCTTTCAAGGCGTTTGCTTTGTGGAAGGTTTTCCCCATTGTTCGTGAGTATATCCCTTATTCAACGGCAAGTTCCCTTTCTGAGGCTTGTCTTGCGGTCGAGGAGATGGGAAATCTTGCGCATACCTATTCGCCAGCCTATACCGAGGAGGAGTTCCCCAAGATAGCACAGTGCAGTAGTCACATCACCTTTAATTCATTGACACAGTTTTCTCGTTTCTATCCAGAGACCAAGAAGGTGTCGCATCCCATTTCGTGTGGATTGCGTGTTAATCCTGAGTTTTCGGATGTGGAGACGGACTTATATAATCCCTGTGCACCCGGTTCTCGATTGGGTGTTGTGGTTGATTTGTTGGGTGAGAAATTGCCCGAAGGAATAGAAGGACTTCATTTCCACACGTTATGTGAATCGACATCGTATGATTTAGAGCGTACGTTGGCGGTGGTGGAGGAGAAGTTCTCTAAATTTTTCAAGCAGATCAAGTGGATTAATTTTGGCGGTGGACATTTGATGACGCGGGCAGACTATGATGTAGAGCATCTGATTAAGGTGCTGACGGCTTTCCGTTCGCGTTATCCATGGTTGCAGGTGATATTGGAGCCTGGTAGTGCTTTTGCATGGCAGACAGGAGAGTTGGTGTCTAAGGTGGTTGACATTGTTGAAAATCACGGAATAAAGACAGCCATTCTGAATGTCTCTTTTGCATGTCACATGCCGGATTGTTTAGAGATGCCGTATCAGCCAGCCATATTAAGTTCGGTGGAGGATGGCGCCTATACCTATCGAATGGGAGGCAATAGTTGTCTGTCGGGTGATTTCTATGGCGATTGGAAGTTTGATCATGAGTTGCAAGTAGGCGAGCAGATTGTTTTGATGGATATGATTCATTATACGACGGTGAAAACAACGATGTTCAATGGTATCTCACACCCAGCCTTGTATTTGTGGACAAAGGAGGATAAATTGGTGAAATTGAGAGAATTCGGTTATGAAGATTATAAAAGCCGAATGTCATAATTTGATAAAGGTATAACATTGTACGTTGATAATAGTGTGGGCGAATGCTATTCGCCCATACAGTGATGACAATATCTTCATATTTTTTTTCTAAAAAAATCCAATAGTATTTGGAAATAAAAAAATAAGTTGTAAATTTGCACTGCAATTGAGATAAATGTTAAGTGAAACGTTTTTTTAGCTCAGTTGATTGAAATTGTGCGAAAATAGCTCAGTTGGTAGAGCACAACCTTGCCCCAAGAATTAAAAAAGGTTTTCCAACCTTGGCAAGGAAATGAGTGAAGCTGGTGAGTGGAGCGCAAGTGAAAAATTATGCGAAAATAGCTCAGTTGGTAGAGCACAACCTTGCCAAGGTTGGGGTCGCGGGTTCGAGTCCCGTTTTTCGCTCTCCTCTGAAATTGACAGTTGAGGCTGTCAATTTTTTTTGCCCAGGTGGTGGAATTGGTAGACACGCTACTTTGAGGGGGTAGTGCCGGTTTCGGCGTGTGAGTTCGAATCTCATCTTGGGCACAAGTGATATGATTTTTATGATTTTATTAATTAATAGGGAAAAAATGAAAAGACTTTATTTATTATTGGGGGTTTCTATTTTATTAGCTGTTTTTTATTCATGTAAAAAAGATGATGACGGGACATATGATGTCAGACCAGAGGATATCGTGGATGAAAACCATGTTAAGGTAAATGACGTGTATGGAATTACCGTTGTGTGTCCAAAGGGAGAGTGGACGAATAATTATCAAGATACGCTAAAAACAGCGGCACGATATGCAGAGTTCATTCATTCCAATATTGCATTGTCTTTAATAGAAGACACTGCGAGAATCAATCAGGAGATAGCTTACCCTACCTTTGTGAATCTGATGCGTTTTTATTATCGTCCGATTTCTAATGACGATGCAGTTGATTTCATGAGCAGATATCGTACAACTGCCTATGAAGATTTGTTGACTGCTGACTTTAGTGATGTGACGGAGATGCGTGATACAACAATTAATGGATATGCAGGAAAATATTTTAAAGCTACCATCGGAGGCTCACGTTCCAGCTATACAGGAAACAGAGATGTGTATCTGTTCTATTACAATGGTACAGCTTACGGGGTGATTGTAAATGTGTTGGATGAATTTGCATCGGAGCAGAGTTATGCTAAATGCAATGAGATCGTAAGTACATTGAGTCTTAAGTAATCCATACGATAGAAAATAGAAAGCGGGCAATGATTGCTCGCTTTTTTTTTGTTTATGGATGATTGATTAGGGTGATAATCGTTTGTATATAAATAGGGGCGGATAAGTGATTATTCGCCCCTGTGAAATTGTATTACAGACAAATGCTTGTCGGTTATTTGACTAATTTGTTGGTTGCTGTATCTGGAAATACGACAGAAGGCTTAAAACATTTAGCCTCTTCGTAATCCATTATAGCGAAGGCCATGATGATGATGACATCGCCGGGAGAAGCTTTTCTGGCAGCAGCACCATTCAGACAGATGATACCTGAGCCTCTTTCCCCTTTGATGGCGTATGTCTCCAATCGTTCACCATTGTTGTTGTTGACGATGAAAACCTTTTCGTATTGTACAATATTAGCCGCTTCCATCAATTCTTCGTCGATGGTGACGCTACCGATATAATTCAAATCCGCTTGAGTAACGGTAACTCGGTGGATTTTAGATTTTAGGATCTGTATCTGCATGGTTTATTTTTTGTATTGAATGTTGTCTATTAATCTAACTTCTCCGCAATATACTGTGATGCAGCCAGTGATGTGAGCTGAGTCGGACCAGTTTTTAATGCTTTGAAGCGTAAAAGAATCAACAATTTCATAATACTCAACGTTCAGGATAGGGTCTTCGTTAATCTTTTGTACGACCCAGTTTTTGACCTCCTCTACGCTTTTTGTTTTCATGAGATCCAAACTCTCGAATAGAGCTTTGGATATTTTCACAGCCGTTTTTTTCTCCTGAGCAGAAAGTCTGGCGTTTCGACTACTAAGAGCCAAACCGCTCTCTTCACGAACGATAGGACAACCCACAATCTGAATAGGGAGATTGAGTTGTTTCACCATTTCGCGGATGATGGCCAATTGTTGAAAATCCTTTTCTCCGAAGTATGCCTTTTGTGGTTTTACGATGTCGAAGAATCGGCTGACCACTTGTGCAACTCCATTAAAATGTCCTGGACGAGAAGGCCCTTCCATGACCTGGTCGAGAGGAGCAAAGTTGAAAGTTCTTTTGTCAGGCTTTGGATACACTTGCTTAACAGATGGAGTGAACGCAATAGTGCAGTTGGCACTACGGAGAAGTTTGATGTCCGCATCTATTGTACGAGGATATTTTTCAAGGTCTGTCAGATTATTGAACTGTGTAGGGTTAACGAAAACGCTGACAACACAGATGTCATTTTCGGCTACACATTTTTTCACTAAAGAGAGGTGACCATTGTGTAATGCACCCATGGTAGGGACGAATCCGATGGTTTTGCCCTCTTTACGATACTTTTCCAACGCATTGGAAAGACCTAAGACTGTTTTGTAAACCTTCATAACGTAATAAATGTATTTATCTTAAAATTTAGTTCGTAGTAAAATATTCTGCAAAGGAAACAATTATATTTGATAGTCAAAAGCAGAAAAAAGAAAAAAAATGAAAATTTGGCATTTTCCTTCAATTTTATTACTTTTGTAAAGTAAATTTGAATTAGATGAATTGAATGGATACAGTAAAAATTTTATACATTTCGCAAGAAATAACACCTTATTTGCCTGAGAGCGAAGTGGCAAATATGAGTAGGTATATGCCACAAGCAATACAGGAGAGGGGACGAGAGATACGCACATTCATGCCACGTTTTGGATGTGTCAACGAGCGCAGAAATCAGTTGCATGAAGTGATTAGATTGTCGGGTATGAATCTGATCATTGATGATACCGACCATCCGTTGATTATTAAGGTTGCATCCATTCCATCTGCAAGAATGCAGGTTTATTTTATTGATAATGATGATTTGTTCCATCGTAAATTCACGGTGGCAGATGAAAACGGGGTAGAGTTTGACGACAATGAAGACCGTACGATATTTTTTGTGCGCGGTGTGTTGGAAACCGTGAAAAAACTACGTTGGTCACCAGATATTATTCATTGTCATGGCTGGATGACGGCTCTTACACCGCTTTATATTAAAAAAGCATTTAATACAGATCCATTCTTCAAAAAATCAAAAGTCGTTTATTCTGTTTATGGTGATGATTTCAATACTCCGTTCAGTAGCTCCTTCTCGAAGAAGTTGAAACTGGAGGGCATCACTGACGATGATTTGACTTTAATTCAAGATAAAGAAGTATCATTCGAGGATTTGACAAAATTTGCGTTGCAGTATTCCGATGGCGCAATCATCGCTTCGGAGAAGGTTAAGCCTAGTTTGAAGGATTACATAATGAATGGCAAGGGATTGTATATGCCAACACCTGATCCGGAAAATTATGTGGACGCTTATAATGAGTTTTATGACAAAATATTAGGAATCTAATATATTGAAACATCTTTATTTTTTATTTTTCTAAAATATGATAAGAATCATAAAGTATTTTTTTGTTTTGGTTGCACTTTCTGCAATTGGAAGTTGTAAGGACGATGATGAGAGTGTCGGATTGTTAGTTCAGCCAGAGGAGGATGTGCTGCAGACCTATTCGAATAAAGTTGATGTGTCGTCAACCTCTATTCTTTCTGATTCGGTTTTAAGTAGATATGATTATTTCTTGTTGGGAAGATACAGGGATACGAAGTTTGGAGAAACGACTGCTGAATATGTTTCTCAGTTGGACGGTCGTATTGGTGGTATAAACATTCCTGATGTTAAGGTGGTTGAGTCAAACTCAGCTATGTCTGGTATCCTTAATACCTTGCTGACGGATATTGACCCGCTGTATGGTAATATCTTGGCTATCTCAGAACCTAAAGATGTGGTAGTGGATTCTACTGTGTTTTATATTTCATATTCTGACTATTTTTTTGGCGATTCATTGGCACTTCAGGCTTTGTCTGTTTATGAGTTGACAGGTGATTTAAAAGATCAGAAGTATCTGACGAATGCACAATTGTCTGATTTCTGTGATAAGAGTAAGAAATTGGGTCAGGTATCGTACCAGATTCAGAATAAGAGAAAGATCATTGTTCCGTTGGATAATGAAGTGGGAGAGAGATTGGTCAAAGCTTACCAGGAAGGCATCTCTTCGCAAGATGAGTTTAATAAAATCTTTAAAGGTGTCTATGTGAGTCATTCGTTTAATCAGGGAACCGTTATGATGGTGACGGTCTCAGGTGTTCAGGTCTATTACCATTATGATGCAAAGATAGCAACGACATATAATGGAAGAGATACTGTAGTGATGGGGTCTAAGGTGAAGACGAGTGATGGAACATTAGTCAATCCGTTGGTGAGCAGTTTCTTCTTGTCAACCAATAAGTCTGTTAAACGTGTTAACATGATTCGACAGGATAACTTGGAGGATATGTTACCGACCCTTAATACGAGTGATTATTCGTATGCCTATACTCCAGCTGGTTTTTATACTTCCGTTTCCATTCCTTTTAATACAGTAGTGGATTCGATAAAGAATTATGCACAAGATACATCAAAGGTGATGTTCAATTCAGCCAAATTGATTTTTCATCGACGTGAATTGGATTGGAAGAGTAGCCTCAAAACGAATGCTTATTTGATGTTGATTGAAAAGAGTAAGGTGATAGACTTCTTTTACAAGAATGAACAGCCAGACGGACTTTCTTCGTTTGTGGCAAAGATCGATACTGCTCGAAACACCTATACATTTAATATTACAGCTCCGCTTCAGAATAAGTTGAGAGGTAATTCTCGAACCTTCGGCGATGATTTGGTTTTAGTACCTGTTGCACTTACGGTAGAGAATGGAGTTTACTTCTATCGTCAACAGTTGTGGTTGACCGCTACGCAGTTGTTCAGTTCAGCTGCGCAGGTGGATTCCTTGCGTCCTCGTCTGGATCTTGTATATACGGTTCGTCGTTAATATCATAAGTGTATTAGTAAAAAGATAGCAGCCATCGTCGCTCACGCGGGGATGGCTGCTTTTTTTGAATTAATCACATAAAACGAATTGAAATTTAATTATTTTATCTTTGTTTTTGTAAAGTCTTGTTTGATTTTAGAGTTTTTAGTTAGTTTTAATTTTTTATTTCTCCTTTTTGTATATATAGTACAATATTCGTGCCAAACTTTGTTAAAATTGGCAATTGAGCCGTCTAAAATCATCCAAATGCCTGATGAAATGATTCTAAAAAATAATAAATTTATTGTAAAAGGCTGATATTTTTATACTTAATAAAAACGTAGATAGATGAAAAATTTTTGAATTTTTTTCGTGAGGGCATAAAAAAGCCTCAATATATTCGATTGAATTTATTGAGGCTAGAGTCGGATTTTAAAAAATCGTCGTCGTTGTGTGATTCTATTCATTTTAGTTGCGTATTTAAGAGGTTTTTCACTTCATGGAAATCACTTCCATGTACACTTTTGCTGCAAAAGAAACAGCGATAACAGAAGAAATTAATACTACTATCATAATGTTCATTATTTAAAAGTTAAACACCAGGATAACTATTTTTTTGTCATTGACAATTACTTGTTCATTCCGTTTACTACCATTAAAACTTTAGCTACGAATGAAACTGCAATTACTGAAGAAAATAATGTTACTATCATAAGCCTATCATTTAATTGGTTTGTACTCTGTTTTGTGAAATCGTTTATCACTTATTCACAATGCAAATATATACATAAAATTTATAATAGCAAATAAATATACGCTTTATTTGGTTAAATTTTGTTAAATATATATTAATATGCATAGTTTATGTATAAATGTTGCATAAATATGTGTATAATTATGTATATAAATATACATCTGTGCGTTGTAATCGTGTATATATTTATTATATATTTGTCATTATATAATATTAGCTATTAAATTAAAGGAGGAAATCGTTATGGGAAAATTTTTTAAAGGTGCCTTATTTGGCGCTGCTGCAGCATTGCTAGGTAATTATTTCTTAAACACAAAAGAGGGAAAAGAAAAATGTCAGAAACTGAAAGATGAGGTGGAGAAGCTGAAAAATGATTTGAAGGAGAAGTTCAATGAAAACAGTGGCTGTGCGGAAACGGAAGGTAATAAAGATGCTGGTTGTTGCACGGATGTTTGTGAAAACAGATCTAATGGATCTGACACGGAGATAAAATCAGTTGATGAGGAATCGAAAGAGGAGTTGATATGATACAGCATTTGAAGAGTAGTGTAGTGGAAGGGAAAGAGGATGTCTCTGAACTTTTATCATTAGAAATATACAAAGCAAAGCTAAAGGCGGCAGAGGGTTTCTCTGAGGTGTCTGTAAAAGCATTGGCTTTGTTTGTCAGATTCCTCTTGATAGGTTTTATCCTATTTTTCTTTGGTATGGGGCTTGCCTTTTTATTGAATGAATTAATAGATTTTCCAGGTATTGGATTTCTATTAATGGGTATGCTCTTTGTCATTGCGTTATTCCTTTTTAAGATATTTAAAAAGAAATGGGTGGAGAGACCTATTATAAAGATGTATATGAAATTGTTATTTCCCAAAAAGGAAAAAGATTGATTTATGAGAAGAGAGATAAATGAATTGGAGGATTTCAAATTAGCCCTTCAAGAGGTGGATTCAAGAATTGAATTGTCCAAAAAAAAGATTCAGTTTGATGTGAACGCTGTGAAAATGCAGATGTCAACAGCCAACTTGATTGGTTCCTTTTGCGAAAGAGTCGGAGATAAAGTCACTCTTTCCTTGCTTGATTTGATAGGTCGTTTTCTGGATTTTAATCTGAAGCGTAAGTGACCTATTATCTGTTTAATCCTGAAAATGACATGGCTCTTGCATTGGGCCAGAAACATTATAATCCTCCGAAGAATATTGTTCGTTTTTCGGAGGATCTGTCAATGCTGCCTTTGTGGTATGCTAAGACTGGTGATTGTGTGTTGATCAGACAGGAGGTGCCTGACAATTGGTTGCAAGCGGAACGTGATCAATTGCATCTAGGTGTCTCTTGGCTTCCGTTGGAGCAATATTGGCGGAAGTCGGATGCTGCAGATCTTCTGTTTCCTTGGGGTTGGAGTTACACTGTATATAATGAATGGAGAAAGAAAGGAAAGTCGAAACAATGGATGGATTGTGAGATGATTCGAAATCTTTCCGGACGTAACTGGGTGTGCGATGTGTTGGCGATACCTTATATAAAGGAGAGTGTTTTGCCTGCTGGTTTTGTCTATCCGCAGATTTTAAAAAGTTATGAATCGGTCAGTTCGTTTGTCCTTCAGCAGCAAGAGGCTGTTCTGAAAGCTCCTTGGTCGAGCAGTGGCAAGGGATTGTATTGGGCTGATGGTACACTCACTCCATCGTTGAAACACTGGGTGATGAATGTATTGGAACAGCAAGGTTTTGTGATGGGGGAGATGAAATGTGATAAAGTATTGGACTTTGCCATGGAGTTTACGTGTGAGAAACATAGTTGTTCGTTTCTCGGATACTCTTTTTTTATCACGGAGAATGGTAAGTACAAGGGAAACTGGTTGGAGTCGGATGATACGATGGAACGATATTTAGAGACGTATGTTGATCGTTGTCAGTTAGTTGAAGTACAGCATTTGTTACAGCAGTTTTTTACGCAACATGTAGTTGGTTATTATCAAGGCTGTCTTGGGGTGGATATGATGATTATTCAGCAGGAGGGAGTCTATTATCTTCATCCATGCGTAGAGATTAATCTGAGAATGAATATGGGAGTTGTTGCACATTCGATTTATGAAAAATACATTTGTAAAAAGAGTCATGGCCGGTTTTATGTAACATCGTATGCTACGCACGATGAGTTAGTCGCCTTTCATGCACAAATGAAAGACGCGAATCCGCTTGTGTTTGAAGACGGAACGGTGAAAAGTGGCTACATGAATTTAACATATATAGGTGAGCAGACGATATCGATGGCATACATCATGGTAGAGAGTTGATTCTTAATGACTTCATTTCTAAATCATTAAAAATTTTGATTTAAATTTTGTTTTGTGAAAAAGTCCTTTTAAATTTGCCTGACTTGTAAATGATAAGATTTAAATTAAATATAATACCATGTATTACACAAAACAATTAAAGGTATTATTGTGCTTTTTTTCTATGTTTGTTTCGTTTATGGGGAATGCGGCGAACTCTTTAGTTATAAAAGTCAATAATACAGAAAAAAACGAGGTGGTTTTTGCTTTGAAAGAATTGCCTCAGTATTGGGTTGAAGGGAATATGTTAAAGATACAATCTTCGACCACAAGTGCTGAATTTCCTTTATCATCGGTTGTGAAAGCGTACTTTGGTGATGTGTTGACAGATGTAGTTGAGACGTCTTCTGCTGAGGTGTATTGTTTTCCTAATCCGACGACAGAGGGAGTGTATATCTCTCATGTGACAGATGCTGAAATGATTTCATTGACAGATGCTACTGGAAAAGTTTTGTCCTTTCCTGTGACAAATGTTGGTGATTATTATTATATGGACCTTTCGGCTCTGCCTACAGGAATTTACTATTTGAATATTAACCGGCAAACATTTAAAATCTTAAAGAAATGAAACGATTCTTATTTTTATCATGCGTGTGTGTGATGTCTGTAAGTGTAGTTGCTCAAGGTTATGTTCAGATAAATTATACAGATGGCACATCACGTCAGTATCCATTAGATATAGTGGATTCTTTACAGGCTGATCCTTTTTCAAATAAAATAAAAATGACACTTCCTGCTTCTGAAAAAATCACTCCGACAAGTGTTATTCAGGAGTCTTTGGTGCAGTTGAGCAAAGCGGATGTGAAACAGAGCTTTAATCAACTGTTGAGTGTCTCATTTTATCAGGCTCAGAATAGCGGCAAACTTCAAAGTGATATCTCAGTGAAGATGAACGGTCGTTCTTCCGTTTCGTTGGTTCTTCCATATGTGACAGATTTCACAAGGTTGAAAGTTAAGCTTGAAACAACTGGTTCATACGTCTATTTGAATGGTACGAAATATGATGAAAACACATCGTACGACTTCTCAAATCCTGTTAAAGTTCAGGTGGTGGCTTTCAATGGTGATGTTTGTAGTTATCAGCTTAAGGTGACCAATTCTTCTTTCCCGATTCTTTCAGTGGATGGATCTAACACGATTACAGATAAATGGACAGAAAAGAATATTACAATATCCTCTAATAGTGGATCTGTTATATTTGCAAAAACAACAGGAAAGGTAAAAGGTAAAGGTTCTCATTTCAAAAATGGTTTGAAGAACTCTTATAATTTGAAGTTTGAAGAGAAACAATCAATTCTTGATTTTGCGAGTGCAAAACGTTGGGTGTTACTTTCTTCTCAGTTCGATCCTTCCTTGATGCGTATTCCTGTAGGGTTTGATTTGGCTCGTCAGCTTTTCTCTTTTGATTGGGTGCCTTCTGTTGAACCTGTGGAGTTGATGGTTGATGGACAGTATATGGGAACCTATTTCTTGATGGAGCAGATTCGTGTCTGCAAGGGAAGAGTTGAGGATGGATATATCATTTCGGCAGAGAGTGAAGTAAGTGATGATGATGATGCGTTTACTACTTCTTTATCTCAGACGAGATGGGTAGTGAAAGACCCTGAGTCCGGATTTGCTGGTGCACCCTTGATTCGTACCAAACAGAAATTGGACTTGTTGGAGTCCAATTTGAAAAAGAATGTGTCTGTTTCAGAAAATCTTGCTGATCTGAAGAGTTTTGCAGATTGGTTCGTGTTCCAGGAATGGTTGAAAAATAGTGATATGCTGAATTCGGATGATTACATGACGGTTCGTTCGAATGGTATCTTAGCAATGGGACCTATTGATGAACAAAGTAAATCCTTTGGTTCAGACGATGAGTTTGATGTGAGTGGATGGGTGTCTAAGGACTATGCTTTTGTTTCATGGTTGTTGAATAATAAGACATTCCGTCAATATGTATCGGACCGACTAGATTATTTAACTAATCATCAGGAAGATATTCTTTCGATTGTAGAAAAAAGATATGCCGCTATCATTGATGGTGCATCAGGAAATGAAGTGACATGGCATTCGTTAAATGCAGAACAAGTGGATGTAGAAACGGTTACCTCCGAATTGGAGAAAAGAAAACTTCAAATGGTGGAATGGTTGGTGAATCGTTTACAGTGGATGAAACAAAATTTTTAATCATTAGAACGTAGAAATCATGAAAAGAACAAATATTAATAAATTATTGTTGTGTGTGGCTTCTCTGTTCTTTGCGAATATAGCCATATCACAGAATCAGGTTACGTTGCCTCAGACATATGGGGGAGAGACGTTGGAGATAAATCAAATCGATACAATCAAGATAGGTACGGAGACTAATAAGGTAGTTATCTCAGATAGGGTTGAATCGATACAAGAGATTCTTTTCCTTCAAGATGCTGTTGATTTAACAAAAGCAGATGCCGCAACCGCAGGGAATCAGCTGACGAAGGTCTGGCTTTCTCCTGAATCTAATCCAAATATCATTTACGCTACGGTAGAAGGAACTAAATCAGGTAATGCATTTTCTATCTTTGTACCTTACCTTGTCTCTTTTTCTCAATTGAAATTATCGTTTGAGGCTACCGGACGTGTATATTGCAACGGTGTACAACAGAGAAGTGGATCGACTCATGTTGATCTCTCGTCTCCTCAGGAATATAAAGTTGTGGATGCGCAAGGTAATATTGCAACTTATACTATTCGTGTTTATAACTCTGGATTGCCCGTTCTCTTTGTAAAATTGGAAGAACCTCTTTCTACTAATTGGGTAGCCAATAATACATTGGATATATATAATCCAGATGAATCTGTCAACTACTTAGGTAGTGGTGTGGATTTGAAATATAAAGGTAGTAAATACTCCCTTTCTTCGAAACGTTCTTATAGCGTGAAATTGGATAAAAAGGAATCGCTGTTGGACATGTCAATCGGGAAAAGATGGTCTGTCTATTCTAATGCGGATGATGCTTCTTTAATCCGTACAGCGTATGCCTTTGCGATAGCTAAAGCGTTTGTGCAAGATGCATGGATTCCGATGACACAACCTGTTGAAGTGGTGGAAAATAACCAACACAAGGGATTGTATTTGTTGACGGAAGATGCTCGCTTGTCTGAACAACGTGTAAATGCTAAGGCCTTGTTGGAATGGACTGATAGTTATGAGGAAGATGATGATTATTTTAAATCTTCTAAGTATGGTATAATCTTTAAATTGGAAGATAGTGATGGCATGACTGTCGAAGAGGCAAAGAGCTATATTGATGATTTTGAAAGTGCATTGGCACAAGGAAATGCATCGAAGAAGATTGATATGAATAGTTTTGTTGAATGGTTCCTTTTAAATGAGTTGTTTAAAGATAAGGATGCAAAAAAATCATCAATGTTGTCTATCGCTTCTGATGGAAAGATCAGTATGGTCTTCTCGGAATCTCAAGAGGATGCTATAGGCAATGAAGGTGAATCAGTAGAAGGATGGGCAATTCGAAACAGCCATCCATGGGTTGAGAAACTATTCGAGGATCAATCCTTTGTAGCAGCTGTCAACTCTTCTTTGTTTGAATTGGACCGCAGTGCGAGAACAGGTGCATTGCTCTCTTCGATAAAACAGCAGATTGCTCTTTCTTTCGAAGGTAATGCACAGTTATATGGGTTGAATCATAAATTAGAGGATGAAACGTCTGCTATCACTCAATGGATAGAGAAGAGACTTGAATGGCTTTCTGGAAAGATTTCATTAGAGTATGATCTATCTAAAGTGGGTCAGAATGATCAAAATAAAATCCTTTCTTTCGAAATTAAGAAAAATGCTAATTCACAAGCATTGTTAAGCGACTATAAGGCTACGATTGCAGGAGATAGCATAAAGATTTTTGTTCCTTATTTGGCTCATTTTGATCTGAAACCTGAGTTTTCAGTATCTTCAGGAGCAAAAGTATATGTAGATGATGAACTTCAGACCAGTGGTTCTTCTGAGGTGAATTTTGTAAAACCAGTTAAATATAAGGTTCTGTCATCGAATGGAACTGCTCGTGTGTATGTGGTTTCGATCTATAATTCTGGTATTAATGTATTGTATATCAACACACCTAATAATCGTTCTATTAATAGCAAGGAAACATGGATTGATGGTACGAAGATGGTGGCTTATAGATGTGACGGAACGGTTGACTTTGATTCGTCGAACGATAATGTACAGGTGAAAGGTCGTGGTAATTCAACTTGGAGTATAGATGGGAAAAAACCGTATGCAGTAAAATTGAATAAGAAGAGCCGTGTATTTGGTATGGCTGAACACAAACGTTGGGCGTTGTTGGCTAACTATTATGATGTAACCTTCTTTAGAAATGAATTTTCTAATTATCTATCCAAGAGTTTTACAGATGCAGATTGGGCACCAAGTGGTGTGTTTGTCGAGTTGGTGTTGAATGGCAAGCATTGTGGTAACTACTATTTCTGTGAGCAGGTGAAAATTCATGAAAACCGTATTCCTGGAGAGTATCTTGTAGAAGCTGATTTAAAAGAAGGAAGGGGACAGTTCCAAGGCGAAAAGAGTGGTAATTATTTCAATGTGAAGGATCCTGATGTGGCTGATAATAGTACAGAACTTCAGTATGTAAAAGGTAAAATAAATGATTTTGAAAAGGCATTGTATGATACTACATATAATGGACAGGTGAATTCATCTAGTTGGACGAAAGTAAAACAACTGATTGATTTGCAGAGTTTTGTTGATTGGTATATCATCAAAGAGTTGAGTAAGGATTATGATGGTAATATGTACACAAGTTGTTATTGTCATATCATGAAGGATGGATTGATTAAGATGGGACCTATTTGGGACTTTGACCTCGCATGGGGTGGAAATCCATTTGAGACAATGTTTGGTGGTGGTGGTATGTTCGGCTGGGGAGGCGGCGGAGGAAATGATTACGCATGGTATAATCAGCCGGAAGGATATTACATAGGAGCAAGACAGCAAAGTGCTGGCATGGGAGGCGGATGGACATGGAATCCTGGCGGTCAACAACAAAATAATGGAGGAAAAGGTCCAACAAACTGGTTCATGATTTTCTTCAAACAAAAAGAGTTTAGAGATTTGGTCGCCATCCGTGTTAATACAATGATAGAACATTTGGATGAGATAAAAGCCTATATAGATCAAAATACACGTTATTTGTCACTTTCAGCGGAATCTAATATGGCTTGTACAGCTTATTATTCGGATAACAAAAACATGACGTATGCTGAACGAATGAATATTATCAAGAAATTTACGGAAGAGCGATTGAAATGGATTGCTGATGATTTGAAAAGAAGATAATTAGATAAAAACTCTTTTAATTGATTAAAAAAACATGAAACATTAAACATCAGAGTTGACTTTACTGCTTCTCTGGTGTTTTTTGTTCCGTTATAAAGAATCCAAACCATATTTATTATTACATCATGAAACTCTTAATTGTTGGATTTGCACTTTTGACGTGCACAAGTATTGCTGCACAAAATTGGAATGGTAATCAGACACAGAATTCCTTAAAGGATTATGTGTCCAAGAAAGATATTAGTTATGTTGCGGATGGGAAAGTATATCATAAGTTAGATATATATTATCCGAAAGAAGAAAAAGAGTCCTATCCAGTGATCATTCATATTTATGGAAGTGCTTGGTTGATGAATGATTACAAAGGTTCTGCTGATTTGGGTACGATGGGGGAGGCTTCTCTGAAAAATGGTTATATCTTTGTAACGCCTAATCATCGTTCTTGTAATGATGCAGTTTTCCCTGCTCAGTTGAATGATATAAAGGCTGTGGTTCGTTATCTTCGAGGTAATGCAGAAAGCTTGAAGATTGATACTTCGTTTATTGGTATCTCTGGATTTTCTTCGGGTGGACATCTTGCATCGTTGATGGGAACTACCCGTAATGAGAAGGTCGGAACGAAAGGAAATGTCACCTTTGATTTGGAAGGAAACCTGGGTGATTATTTAGAGTATAGTAGTAGTGTTGATGCAGTTTGTAATTGGTCGGGACCTATCTGCTTAACAAAAGAGGACGGGTGTGGTCTGATTATGAATTCGAATGGTTCATACGAAGCAAGTGAGATGGGTTGTGAAGCGAGAGGAAATGAGGATAAATATGCTTTAGCTACTGCCATTTCGTATATAGATCCTAGTGATCCTCCATTTTTGATTGTTCATGGTTCTAACGATAATGTTGTTCCTCAATGTCAAGGAGAACGTTTTAACAAAGCATTGCAAGATGGAGGAGTAGAGAGTAAGTTTGTGGGAACATCGGGAGATCATAAGGTGGATGCCAATTCGATGGATAAGATGGTGCGTTTCTTTAATGAGGCAAGGGAGAAAAAAGCACAGAATAAAGATCTTACTCGTACGGAAGATATGAAGAACAAGTCGTATGATATATATGAACAATCTGGTATTGTGTATCTTCCTACAGAGGAGAATATTTACTATCAAATACTGGATGTGTCAGGAAAAATTGTTCAGAAAGGGATTGCTTTTGAAGGCCAGATTAATGTTAAGAAACTTCGAAAAGGTCTTTACTACATTAGTTATGTACAAGAGGGCGAAAAGATGATTAAGGAAATCCTTTTGAAAAAAGAGAAATGATTAAGATTAGTATAAAGTTCTGTTAGTTAGAGAAAAATGGAAACAAGATATAGTTAATAATTAGTTAGTTATAAGAACAATGGGGAAGTTGAGAGGATGTATCGAATAGGTGCATCCTCTTTTACATTGCAAAAAAAAGGTGTGCTATTTCTAACACACCTTAAAAATATGATCTTAAAAAAGATTATTTAGCGAACTCTACAATGTGAGATATTTTGTCGCCATCCAACCAGTAACCAACAAATTTGTTGTTCAATGCTTTCTTAACTTCATCATTCAAAGCAGAAGTAGCGATTGTGCCATTCTCCAAAGTGATGATTTCAGCATCGTCTGCGATAGCTAGTTTCAACAAATCGCCAGCAGCTTCGCCGTTAGCATCCAGGTTCTTCAAGTTCAATTCCCAAACACCGTTTTCGTTTTGACGAAGACCGAATGATTTAGCTTGGATTTTGTTTTCCTCTAAGAAGTTTGTAACAGCTTGAGCAACTTCAGTGGCAGTTTGAGCAGCGTCATCTACAGTTGTTTGAACTGTTTCAGTTGTAGTTGTGTTTTCCTCTGCTTTTTTCTTGCCACAGCTAGCTAAGATAGCCAAGCAACCTAATAAAAGAATAATCTTTTTCATTTTGTTTTAGATTTAAATGATTTTATAATAAGTTAATTAGATTCTGATTAAATTACGAATACTGTATCAACAGCACCTTTAGCGATTTTTTGATTAGATACTAAAGAAGCTGAAACCAATTTTGTTGTTCCTGCTTTCAATGCGAACAATACTTTCTTAGGATCCTCTTCTGCAGCAGCCATCTTGATTTCCTTGTAGTTGTTGTCAATGTAAGAAGCAGCAGCATCGCCTAATTCAATCACGTCGCCATCTACTTGGATTGTAGCAGCACCTGGTTTTACTTCCAATACGTTAACTTCTCCTGTCTTTCCAAGGTGATTGAAACGAATCAAGTCAGAATCACTTAGTTTAGCCAAGTCAAGTTCTTTTGAACCTTTTGCAAAAGAAGTTGCTAATGCGCCAGATTTGATAGCTGCATTGGTAGATTCTGATGGAGCAATTAGGTTGGTTGATTTTGCAGCCAAAAGTAACAATACTTCAGCTGGTTTCTCTTCAGCTTTTGCTCTATTGATTGGTTCCAAATTAGTGTTCAAATAAGAACATCCTGCATCAGACAAATTGACTTGCTTACCGTCAATTTCAAATGTTACATTACCTGCTGCAATTTTACCCGCAACTGCCTTGATAGCTCCTGAATATACGTCATTGTTAATAGCAACAATGTCGTTAGCTCCTAAATTTGCTAAATTTATTGAATTTGCCATTTTAGTTAAAAGTTTTGTATTAAGTTAATAATTAATTTGCGCTACGAATGTATGATTTAATTTTGAAAAATCCTAATTTATTTGCGTCCTTTTTGTTTATATTTCTATTTTCAAACTTTAGGTGATTATATGTTATCTTTGTGATGTAAGACAATGATAAAGTGCTTTTTGTCAATGAAATATTGTTGTATATTTGTGTGACTTAAATCCTATTATTCATTAAAAAAGAACTCAATGAAAAATTTTTTTGCAATATTATTTGTTCTTTTAATGGCTCTCAATTTTACTTCGTGCAGAGTAAAAGATGGTAAGGAATACGAATATGTCATGAATCTTGAAAATAGAGATAAAGATGGCTGTTTGTATGATTTTAGATTTAACAAGAGAGATAAGACGGCAGCTGTTGTTGCATGTTTGGATAAAAAGGTACGGAAAATTAGGGTACCTTCAAAGGTAATATATGAGGGTGAAACGTATGTCGTTACGTCAATAGGAAGATTAGCATTTAAAGATTGTGATAAACTTACGTCTGTTAGTATTCCTGGAAGTGTGAAACGTATATTTGATTATGCTTTTAGCTCATGCAAAGGTATTGCGTCAATACACCTCTCTGATGGTGTCGAAGAGATAGGGCTTAGAGCCTTCGGCGATGCAATAAATTTAAAATCAATCTATATTCCTAAAAGCGTTAAGTCTATTTCGTATTCTTTTCCTAACACTGACAAACTCAAAGCGTTTGTTGTGGCTGAAGAAAATGAATGGTATAGTTCTGATGATGGTGTGTTATTCAATAAGTCTAAAACAGAACTTATAGATTACCCAAATGGAAAAACTGGTTTGTATATTATTCCGAAAAGTATTATAACCATAAGCGGAGAAGCTTTTGCGTATTGTCAAAAATTGGATTCTGTCTGCATGCCATTAGAACTTAAGAATATTGGACCTCTTGCGTTCCTTTCTTGTGGAAACTTGTCTTCTGTTACGATTCCTGAAGGCATTATTTCAATAGAACAAATGGCTTTCTGTGGCTGTGAAAAACTTACGTTTGTAAAATTACCCAATAGTCTTAAAAGCATAGGAGAAGAAGCGTTTGCCGATTGTACTAATCTTGAACGAATTTTTATTCCTATGAAAGTCAATGAAATAGAAGTAGATGCTTTTGCCAGATGTGCGAATTTTAAAGAGTATATTGTTTCTGATGACAATGAATCTTATAGTTCGATAGATGGTTTGCTTTTGAATAAGTCGGAGACTGTATTGTTGGATTGCCCATGGGGAAAGAAAGTCTGCAATGTTCCTTCTTCTGTTGAACAAATTACTTTTTTTTACGCTTGGTCTTATACTTTTGCAGCTCTTGATAGTTATAATGTATCAGACGAAAACAACTATTATACTTCTGTAGATGGTGTGCTGTTTGATAAATTAAAAACAAAAATAATTAACTATCCTGAAGGAAGAAAGGGAACGTACAACATTCCAGAATATGTGGATACAATAGCGGAGAATGCTTTTTATTGGTCTAGATTAAGTTCTGTTTCCATCCCAGCGAGCGTGAAGACTATTGAAAAAAATGCTTTTTATCATTGTGAGGAACTGAGGACTATAACTGTCTCAGAAGATAATGAGTATTATTGTTCTGTTGATGGCGTGTTATATGACAAGGGGAAGAAAAAAATGCTTAAATGTCCTGAAAATAAGAAGGATAGACTTGAATTGCCAGAAAGCGAGGAATCAATAGATTTTACAAATGGAGAATCTTGTTTGGAACACATGGTTATTCCCCAAAATGTGCGAGAATTTGGAGATTTTTATTATCGTTGCGATTCGCTTAAAAGTGTAACCTTTAAAGCAACGCAAATGACAAAAGAGCTGGAGTCTGTTTTGAAGTGTTTAAACAAAAGGATAACCGTCTATGTTCCTCAAGGTAGTGTTGAACTATATAAGTCTGTTGCCCAAAAGATACGGGGTAAATCTGATTTAGTTATAAAACCCATAGAAGAGGATTGAAACGTATGCTAAAATCATAAGTTGACTTACCCTCAAACCATATTGTTTGGCAAGTTAGATCGATAGTAGGTGTCATTTGT
>CACXCA010000016.1 GCA_902766045.1 uncultured Bacteroidales bacterium | reverse complement strand
TCGTTTCAATTCCAAAATGGTTCGATTAATAGCCTTTTGACATCAGTACGAATGTCTTTTCGTAGAGGTTTCAATTCCAAAATGGTTCGATTAATAGAAAAATAGTGCATATACACATTCACTCGGTGCATGACGTTTCAATTCCAAAATGGTTCGATTAATAGGTGTACGTTGTGAAACGTGTGCCTCTCTTTTTTATCCGTTTCAATTCCAAAATGGTTCGATTAATAGAATATGTTGTTGTGTTGGCCTTTGCGATAATAGTTGTTTCAATTCCAAAATGGTTCGATTAATAGTTAATGTGTTGGTTGTTTTGTACCTTTTACTTTTAGTTTCAATTCCAAAATGGTTCGATTAATAGTTGACCTTACTCCGTTCATCGCTTATCAGTACATTGTTTCAATTCCAAAATGGTTCGATTAATAGATATGTTTAATTTAAAAGGATGTAGCACACCGAAAGTTTCAATTCCAAAATGGTTCGATTAATAGGCTTCTGTACTTGTTCCTAAAGCTTGTGCTGTTGGGTTTCAATTCCAAAATGGTTCGATTAATAGAGTACAGGAACGAAATAAAACAGCTATACGCACGTGTTTCAATTCCAAAATGGTTCGATTAATAGAAATAAGCATTACAGCAATTCCACCGGCTTTTGCAGTTTCAATTCCAAAATGGTTCGATTAATAGCCGGATATATAAGTGGGTGCTACATTAATGTAAGAGTGTTTCAATTCCAAAATGGTTCGATTAATAGTGACTTCATCTCTGACAGTGACTACTCATTCATCACTGTTTCAATTCCAAAATGGTTCGATTAATAGTGATTTTGAATTATTGAATGATTGAATTTCTAACAAGTTTCAATTCCAAAATGGTTCGATTAATAGCTTCAAGCTGCTGGACTTAATCCGAATATGGTATAGTTTCAATTCCAAAATGGTTCGATTAATAGGACTTACTCAAAAAAAGTGTCGGTTGAGATGCCCCGGTTTCAATTCCAAAATGGTTCGATTAATAGCCCGATGAAGGAGACACCTTTCAAGCAAGGCAGATGGGTTTCAATTCCAAAATGGTTCGATTAATAGTCGCCTACTGCCCAAATAGAACGACTTAAACGTGCGTTTCAATTCCAAAATGGTTCGATTAATAGATTCTCCTAATTTGTCGGCTACATTAGATAGGGACGTTTCAATTCCAAAATGGTTCGATTAATAGAATCGGTAAAATTTCTAAAACCCGCTCCCCCTTTCGTTTCAATTCCAAAATGGTTCGATTAATAGGTCACGGAACACCGAGCGTCGTATGGCAGGCTGAGGTTTCAATTCCAAAATGGTTCGATTAATAGTTGAAAAGGACGACTTGATAAATGACTTGTTTATCTGTTTCAATTCCAAAATGGTTCGATTAATAGGTCCTACATCTGACGGAGTAATTAAGCTGTACTTCGTTTCAATTCCAAAATGGTTCGATTAATAGCCGTTCGTGGGATGTATGCGAAATAATACTTACCGAAGAAGTTTCAATTCCAAAATGGTTCGATTAATAGAGATGGAAAGAGTTTTACAACAGAGAGCCAGAATTGTTTCAATTCCAAAATGGTTCGATTAATAGACATAACATTTCAATCTGCTATTTGAAATAGTCGTGTTTCAATTCCAAAATGGTTCGATTAATAGCTTAACACTCATGCGTGCCCATTGGAAGCACTTAGGTTTCAATTCCAAAATGGTTCGATTAATAGATTTTCTCGCAGTATACGTTGTGTCTTCTTGACTGGTTTCAATTCCAAAATGGTTCGATTAATAGGCGGTTCAAAAAGTGGATAGCAACGAAGGGCGACGCCGTTTCAATTCCAAAATGGTTCGATTAATAGGTTTGTTTGTTTGTTGTGGTAAGACCTTATAGTCTATTTCAATTCCAAAATGGTTCGATTAATAGCCTTGGAGCAAGAGAAGGGAGGTGATGTATGAAAATTTCAATTCCAAAATGGTTCGATTAATAGATCTTCGTGGATAAACAAGCAGCGCACCGACCACAATTTCAATTCCAAAATGGTTCGATTAATAGACATTTCTTTCGAAATGGTAGTCTCTGCGACTATAATTTCAATTCCAAAATGGTTCGATTAATAGTGTACACCCGTCAAAACATTCAAATAAACTATTTAATTTCAATTCCCAAATGGTTCGATTAATAGAAATTAGTTATTAACTACTGTCACAGTTACACCGGTATTTCAATTCCAATATGGTTCGATTAATAGTAACAACAAACCACGATACTACAATTTGCCTAAATTATTTCAATTCCAAAATGGTTCGATTAATAGTGCCGAACAATAGCATGACAGCCGTTCCGTCCATCATTTCAATTCCAAAATGGTTCGATTAATAGAAATTCTACCGCCGTGAATCTCTTTGCTTTATAGTAATTTCAATTCCAAAATGGTTCGATTAATAGCCTCAGACCTATTCAGCACCACATTAGACGGTGTTACATTTCAATTCCAAAATGGTTCGATTAATAGGCAGTTACAAAGAACCTTCTCACTAAAATTATATTATTTCAATTCCAAAATGGTTCGATTAATAGGTGACGGTTGTGACGGCCGACGGAAGCATCTATCCGAATTTCAATTCCAAAATGGTTCGATTAATAGTTCCGTATGGCCACTCACCTTTGCAACTGCATGTTGATCCGAATTTCAATTCCAAAATGGTTCGATTAATAGGATCTGAATCAGGTAAAAAAGGAGCGGAGAAACGCATTTCAATTCCAAAATGGTTCGATTAATAGTTTAATCGTAAGTTTAAAGAGCACGGCTTTGTTATATTTCAATTCCAAAATGGTTCGATTAATAGTCACAGCAAAGAAATGTAGGTTTATTTGTCGCTTAATTTCAATTCCAAAATGGTTCGATTAATAGGCAAAAAAAATGGGCATTCCTGATTCATTCATGAAAATTTCAATTCCAAAATGGTTCGATTAATAGTTCAACCTCTTATGTATATTCCTTTTTTGCTCAGTCATTTCAATTCCAAAATGGTTCGATTAATAGTTTTTCATTTAGTTACGATGAGGTACAACGGAACATATTTCAATTCCAAAATGGTTCGATTAATAGTCCGAACAGACGGCGCATGAACTTGCGTCTGAATAATTTCAATTCCAAAATGGTTCGATTAATAGCCTCTTGAATCTGCGTTATATCCGTGAAATTTTCATTTCAATTCCAAAATGGTTCGATTAATAGCTTAATGTTAATAACCTTGTCAACACTTCTGAGTTATTTCAATTCCAAAATGGTTCGATTAATAGATTTGCATTGTTCAAATTTATTAATCGTTCCACGATTTCAATTCCAAAATGGTTCGATTAATAGTGGTCTTACGTTACAAGAAGATGGACTTGCAATTGATTTCAATTCCAAAATGGTTCGATTAATAGGTGTTGACAAGGTTATTAACATTAAGGCTACTCATAGATTTCAATTCCAAAATGGTTCGATTAATAGAAGATTACGCAAGCAATATTTTTGCAAATACGTTGCAATATTTCAATTCCAAAATGGTTCGATTAATAGAATTCTGAGGTGTTGTCCGAGGATGGTACAACGTTATTTCAATTCCAAAATGGTTCGATTAATAGACACCACGAGAAATGAGACGGAAGTATCTATTCTGATTTCAATTCCAAAATGGTTCGATTAATAGCTTCCTCGTTGCGGTTCTATGAGATATGATTCTGATTTCAATTCCAAAATGGTTCGATTAATAGCGAGTAATTATCCAATGTCAGAAAAATTTCTAAAACATTTCAATTCCAAAATGGTTCGATTAATAGATTTTTTGCCCGCTTTCAACCATGCCCGCAAAATCTTATTTCAATTCCAAAATGGTTCGATTAATAGCCGACAGCGTTTTCCCGTATAATCGGGACGAATTCAATTTCAATTCCAAAATGGTTCGATTAATAGTATAAATCCGTCAAACTGTTTATTTTTCCTTTGTAATTTCAATTCCAAAATGGTTCGATTAATAGCTTAAAAAAAAGAGATATGAGACACTTTTATTTTAATTTCAATTCCAAAATGGTTCGATTAATAGTCAATTTTAAAATTTCTACTATTGCATTCATAACAAATTTCAATTCCAAAATGGTTCGATTAATAGCTTTAATTAGAATCAATGGCGGTCTAATTTCGTTTATTTCAATTCCAAAATGGTTCGATTAATAGGAAGATTGGCAGGTATCGCACAAGTACCATATACGCATTTCAATTCCAAAATGGTTCGATTAATAGATTTTTGAGTTTAAAAAGGTTCTAAAAATAGGTACATTTCAATTCCAAAATGGTTCGATTAATAGATCTACGTCTATTTGCTGAGTACTGCCAAATGACAATTTCAATTCCAAAATGGTTCGATTAATAGCGCTCGAATTCTGCTCGCCTTCCATGTCCTTATCCCATTTCAATTCCAAAATGGTTCGATTAATAGAAAAGCGGTTTTTAGGCAAATATACTTCGTTTGTTTATTTCAATTCCAAAATGGTTCGATTAATAGGTATCTATTTAAATCCGTTCTACTACCTTTATATTATTTCAATTCCAAAATGGTTCGATTAATAGCGTTGCGCAAACATGCGTTATGATTCTGACGAAGAATATTTCAATTCCAAAATGGTTCGATTAATAGATTTACATTCAATGCCTTTAAGTCATCCAAAAGACTATTTCAATTCCAAAATGGTTCGATTAATAGAAACAATGAAGTATTATTGTCGTGAATTTATCAAATTTCAATTCCAAAATGGTTCGATTAATAGATGGTTAGATCAATTATCAAAATTGATTTGTAGATAATTTCAATTCCAAAATGGTTCGATTAATAGTAATTCACCTCCTTACTGCTTAATGAACAAGATGTTATTTCAATTCCAAAATGGTTCGATTAATAGTGGTGCGAATTTAGCAATTTTATGGCGAAAAAACACGGTTTGACGCATGTTTTTTCGCCACAAATTCATTCTATAAGTTGTCGATGTGTAATCGTATAAAATTATCCGTGCTTCGACAACTAATATAATTATTTGATTTCCAATATGTCAAAGATCTTGATTGTTTCTATTTTTAGTCGCTAATAATGCCGTATTAAACTCTTCGACAACCTTTAACGATCTATTTCGCTGAATATCATAGAGTAGGGGATTATAAGAAATTATCCGTCTCTACATTATTTTTTCCTATTACCTCTTTCTCCAACCATTGCTCCTGCCGTGATGCAAAGATAATCAAACTATCTTCTTCTTCCTCCATTATCTCCTTCGCTTCATATTTCAACTTCTTCAACATCACCTCCGTTATGTTACCCTCAAATACAGAGTTCTGTATCCAATTCAAATAACGCCTGCATAGTTTGAGCATCTTCCCAACTCGCTTCTCTCCACAGTCATATACCAATATCACATACATATCAGCCTCCTTACTTTACCACCACATCTTAAATGGTTTGTATTCCTCCATCCCCAACAAATGCTTCGCTAGTTTGTAACACTCCAACTTCATCAGATGCTTATAACTGACACTCCTGTTTAATGTACGATGCTTGATGGTCTCATTCAGACGGTCTTCAAACGCCTTTACATAAATCTTTTTACCTGCTTGATTCAATACACATCGGTTCATCTTTTTGTCGAAATGCTTCTCTTGCAACTCCTTTTTATTCAACAACTTAAAAATCACTCTATCTACCAACAATGGCTTGAATATCTCCGTAATATCCAACGAGAGAGAATAGCGTCGCTCTCCTGGTGTATGCAGATAGCTGATAGTCGGATTCAACTGCGTCTGATGAATCGCTCTCAGACACTGCGAATAACACATCATATTACCAAACGATATCAGTGCATTCACCTCATTCTGAGGAGGTTGCTTGCTGCGTCCTTCCATCTGAAACTCGTTAAGTATCAAATCAAAGGCTTCGTAATATGCTTGCCGAATATTTCCTTCTATTCCCATCAGTTCTGGGACACTTCTTACCTCGGGTAAATGTTCCGCATACCCTTCAATAAGGTCTATGACCGGTTGGGTGTCTTTCCCTCTGTTGTTATAATAACGGAGGTTCTTCACCATATTGAAGGCGGCTCCTTCTATGAACTTTTTGGCAATGGACACTCTCATCTCACTATCTTGATAGGCTGCCGTTTGTGCGAGCAACATTCGTCCTGACAGCAACCCATCTTTAGGCATAAACGATCCTGTATAGTTTTCATAATAATCGAAGAAATGTACGGAGATGTCTTGTTGTCCTAGAAAATTAAACAGCGAACTGGATGCATGAAGGGAACCGAACACATAAAATTCTGCAATATCCTCCACGGGAAGATACCTTGTCTGTCCTGCTTGTCGCAATTCTCCATCCACCTCTTCTTCATAAGGAGTGAACTTGAGCGTGTTGTCTTTTCTTTCCAACGTACCAGGATTGAATAGATAGTATGTTTTTTTCATTGTGCACCTCCTTCTTCAAGTTCATCTATGTTACAAAATTCGTAATAACTGCATGATTCACAAATCTTCTTCGGCTGTTTTTCCGGACAAGTATCCGAATGGATGATTTCCTTTATTTTTTCAGTCATCTCAAGGATTGTTTCCCTGTCAACATCAGATAAAATTACTTCCTGTGTTTTCCTGAGCGTAGGGTATTCCAATATTCCTGTCGCATTTGCGATGCCATTCTTTTCCAGCACGTACAAATAGTATTTCACCTGCCAGACATGCGCCTGTTCGACCTTGTTGGAGCGTTTGATCTCATGGACGATTTTGTTCTTGGCATCGTAGTAATCTATCTTGATACCGTCCAACTCCAGTTCTTCGTAACGTTCCGACCGTTGCGGATAGCTCTCTTCATGGATCAGTTTACCGTCGAAGACGAGGTCGGAATTCTGTTCCATATTGATGCCGTTGGCGAAGAGCCATAGCTTTCGACGACATATCTGGTAGTAGTTGAAGTGGGTGCCGGTGATTTGCATAAGCTTTTATTTTAATATTTCCCAATAGCCACCTTTGTCTGGACCAACACGACGGATAATATTCTCGTTCTTCATTTTCCGGATATTCCAATTTAAACCATCACGAGTTAACCCACATATTTCACAAAGTCTTTCTATTGTGATAAATGGATCTAATTTAATAGCTTCCAATATTTTCTGTGTAGTTTTCTGTGTAGTTTTCTGTGTAGTTTTCTGTGTAGTTTTCTGTGTAGTAGAATCTGCTTTCTCCGTAGTGGAAGTTGTACTATCTACTTCCTCTTTATTCTGCAACGATAAAAATATTTCTCTTTTTATTGTAACCAAAATTCCGCCACGTACTTCCTCCAACGTAGGCATTTCGAGTTTCTCTGCCTTGAAGGCTTCTCGGATTTTCTCGTATCCACGTCCCCAAGCCTCTATGAATCCAGCCAGATAGAAAACACTCGCCATCAGACGATTCCTGGGATGAGACTCATGTTGCTCCATCAGTTTTTCCACTGTATAATCGGGAGGTAGGGTACCGCCATTCCATAGCGTGATATGGTCATCAAACACCTTCATTTGGATAAACGTGCCAGTGTAGTCCTTATGAATAACAGCATTGCAAATCATCTCTCTTAATCCATCTTCTGGAATTTCCAAAGGTTCCTTTCTGTGGAGTCCTTCATAATGGATTGGAGAGACGAGGTATTTGCTTCTCAATGTCTCAATAACACGGTCGGGCATTTCTATCAATGGACAGACTATGCGGTCTTGTATAATCAAGTCTGCCTGACTGTTTCCAAAGCGCCCCAACCGAAAGGCCACGGTCATGTTCCATTGTTCAACATCTTTACCAAACAGAAGTAATGCCGCCATTGTCAGTTCTCCAGTCTCTTTGTTGATGAGGTGCAAACGACGCAATAGTTGTTCTATGGTTTCATCTTTGCTTGACTTGTTGATTCTACCTTCGCTGATAGCAGAGTTAAGGAAGTATTGCACTGCCTGAGGGTCGATATCGTCAAGCGTGGCTGATGGTACAGTGGTGGCATCCCATGTGGTGTTCAACTTTCTCATCAGGAAATCAGTCAATGCAGTACCCGTCAATTCTTGTAATGTACTGCCGGAACGGTAATAGTACTTCCCTTTATAGCTGATAGGCACATTGGTGGTGGGTATTGTAACTTTCAGATAGTCCAATCCCTCCTGTTCGTGTAAGTCAACATCCACGACCAACCCCATAGAGGTAGTGATTCTATTAGGGATATCCTCCAATAATCGTTTCGCATTTTGCAAACCGCAGAGATTTCTTTCATCATCCACTCCGAAGTACATGACGGCACCTTGAGCATTTGCGAATCCGCAAATCCACTTCAGGTATTCGTCTTTCCAGATTCGTTTGAACTCAACGTTCTGGCATTCTGTGGCATTTATTTGGGTCATAATATGATATTTATTGTAAATGTAAATTTATATGATTGTTTGGTTTATAGTGAGATTGTATGCTGAAATTATTAGTGAGTTGAATATTGTTTTGTGTTCTATACATGGCAGTTATTAAGTAATCCTTAATAACTGATTTTTTATCCAATTCTTTTTCTTTCAATATGTTAGATATATGCATATTGACATTGGCAACCGAGGTGGCAAAAAGTTCCGCCATCTGTTTTTGGTTGAGCCAAATCTTGCCATCTTTGGCGTACAAAGCGACAGAGGCTTTGCCGTCAATGGTGTTATAGATGATTATGTTGCTTTCTGATTCGGGCATAATTAATATTATAAAAAAGAGAAATGTGGTTATTGCATTTTTGCAATAACCACAATAAATCACAATATTTACAACTGATTCTCGTAATCGAAAGTGTTCATCAGTTCAACAAGTTTGGCTTCGGCTTTCTGCAAAGCATCAGCAGATTCCGTTTCTGTTACAATGTAGTTTGCACACGGCAGTGTAATGAATAAATCTGCACCAGCGGCTTCATCTACAATTGGTTTTGCTTTCGGTTTTTCTCCGTCATCAATTAGTTTCGCTCGTATTGCTCCTGCCAATGTGTTGGCATTATCACTAATAGCAATAGCCAATGTTTCCATCAAACTAAATGTGCGAGCCTGATTTGATGTGATTCGCCAGTTGATAAGAGCTTTAGCTAAGGCAGGTATTACTTTGTCGCGTTCTGCCTTTGGTAATACAAGACACTCGCCAAATACATTCTTACTTTCCATCCAACCTTTAGATTTCAAGGTCTCTATCATTTCTTTTGAGATTTCTGGTTCATGTTGATTGGTTGATACCGAAAACAAAGTTCGTAAATCGATTGCAATGTCATAAACAAACAATCCTGAGGTTCGGGCATTATCAGGTATCCAATTTCTACGTGGCAAAGTACGTTCATTCGTTTGAAGAAACTCTTCGATTTCCTCTTCCGTTAAAAGCTTGTCGTTACCTGCCATTCGTACATTAACTGGGTGATTATCTGGGCGATCACTTCTGTCGAAGGTGAGATTTTCCTTATCGACACCTGCCAAAAGAGGGTGTAGTGGACGCATTGCCGAAATAGAAAGTGGACTTCTACGCTTTTTAGTTGGACCATCACCAGCTCGCATCCATCCTCCTATCAATTGATCAATATAATTTGGATCACATGGAGACCATGGTTCTTTATTCTCTAACTCCTTTTTTGCTGTGATGTTGTAGTTAAATGTTATTGGTGCCATTTGAACATTCAACTCATCGGTCAATGTCTGTAAAATAGAACGTTTAACTTGTTGACCACTCGAATATGCGACTACTCGATTAAATTGAGAGTCAAAATACGTTTTTTGTCCGTCTTGAACACAAAATACTGTATGTTCAGCATGTTTTAATGCTCTTAAATAAATGTATGGATTCATCGTTAAATTATTTTATCGTTAGACATTTGTTATTTCTTTTGTAATGTAGCATACTGGAATCTAATTAATGTTAGTAGATACGGAATATTATCATTTGGCATTTGATTTATAATCTTTGCAAATTCTACAATTCCATCAACATTATCCGACTCCGACACAATAGTTGTAAGAGCTTCAATAAACGTTTTTTTATTTGTAGCAGAAAGAACTGCATCTATCTGTCTTGAGTTCGTTGTTTTACCATTTTTCCCTTTTTCTGTATGAGATTGCAACGTTTGTGCAAATTCTATGGACTTTGTCCATAATTCTTCATTGTTTAACATAGCTAATAACCAAATTTGATATGAATGAAAATTAATTACTTGTTTATCATCGTATTTAGGCAGTTTGACTGTTCTGTCTTTTTCTGCCTTCATATATTGTTGCAACCCTTTGGGTTGCATAGCCTCAATGCCTATTGCACCACGTTGGCAACAAGCCCTTAGGCCTTTCTCTGTTCCCCATAAATCTTCTGCCTTCTTTCCTTCATCGGTATTAAACAGTTTTGCATAAAGTTGGATTGGTCGTCGAATGTGTTCAAGACAGAATGGGATAAAACCGATTGTGGTGTTGGTTTGTCCCAAATTATAAACATACCCCATCATTTTAGGATTATCGAACTGACGGGAAATGCCGATTAACACTTTTGTCCATGATTGGGTTGCTACGCTCATACCGTCGTTTGTGGTTTCAAAAGGGGAAAAATCAGCCATAGGTTGTCCCTGACGAAAATCTTTGCTATAGCGGTGAGCAAGCCACTGGCCGTTCCAAGTATTAACCTGATTCCCTCGCAATTTATCGTTTTCGCCAATAACTTTTCTGTACAACTTCCAGCCTTCAAACAAATTCAAAAGAATCACTGGTTCGGGGAAAAGAATCGACAATCCGCCTTGTAGCCCCACACCCAAACTTGAGCCAATCCACGAAAGGAAAATATCATCCTTGCCAGTTGCAAGATTCAGATTGGTAACCTGCCCCGATGTGGTTGCAAATTCCTTTTCTTCCGAAGCGGGGAATCCTGGGGCAATGCTGGCATCAGGGTTCTTGCATTCATCAACTTTTGCGAAAAAATCCTGCAATTTCTCTTTCCGTTCTTCCGCTGTCAGAGTCTCCACCTTTTGACCTTTTTTCATTTGCACAAAAGGCGAGTTCTGGACCCATTGCAGATATTTGTTGCTGTCGAAAAACAACGGATGATACACCTCGACAAAAAATATTTTGGCATCGTATTTTGTACCATACTTCTTGTTGTAGGCTTCCAAAAATATCTTTCCAATTGTTGCTGTAATCATATAATCAGTATTTTATAATATTTCATATTTGGTAAAAAACTCTGGCTTTGCATATTCAATCAGAAGCCCCAGCTCATCATCGTAGGCCTTGTTTGGTATCACAAACGGTCGTGAGCCAGCATCAAGTTGATCCAATTTTCTGTATGCAATGCTTTTGTAACTGGAAGGTATTTCCAAATCCATCCTTACGGTCGGATTTTTCAAGTATTCTTCCTTGTCATCTTCTTTTATGCACACTGCCGAATTGATATCAAGCACATCGAGCAAAGCCGATTTTGCATTATGACACAATTCTGTAATTATCCAATGTCTGTCAACGAAAACTGCGCCCGAATAATCAAGACTCATAAACTTCGTGTCAGGATAAACCTTATCTATTAACGTTTGTAGAGTGGCTTCTTCAAGCAAAGCATCATTGGGTAGAACATTGTAACTATTTTGAAGAACTTCCAAATCGTATGGCAGCGCATCGTTCTTATCCTCTGGCGGTTGAATCACATAAATATCCTTATATTTACCAATGGTTTCATTGGTGCGCTTGCGGTTGATTCGTCCAAAGCGCTGAATCATTGCATCAATCGGTGCACATTCGGTTATCATCACATCAAAACTGATGTCGAGACTGACCTCCACGACTTGCGTTGAAACAACAATGCAAGCATTTTTCGATGTGTTGAAATCGGCTTTCAGCGATGTTTCAAGCCGTGCGCGGTCGCAGCGTTTGAAACGACTGTGAATCAGCATCCTATCAACCTCGGGATATTTCTCGCCAATTTCATTATACAGCATTTGTGAGCGTTTCACCTGATTGCAGACAATAAGTATTTTTTTATTTTCAGCAACCGCTTGTTTTACAATGTCGCCACAACATTCGAAATCAGCCACTTTGTGAATGATGTGCCGATTAAATGTCGCCAAAATGTTGTTCGGCAGCGAAACTTCATACACTTCGTCTTTACCGCCCAACAGTTCAAGAATTTTGTTGTAAAGCACAGTTGGCATTGTTGCTGTTCCAACGTGTATTCTGCAACCAACTGCTTTGAGTATTTCAATTATTTTTAAGACAATAGCCTGAATTTCACTTGAATATGTATGTATTTCATCCAAAATCACATCGCAACCCTCCAAATCGAGTAGCATTGCCTCATACCCTTTGATTCCGAACACGATGGACGCCATTTGGTGCGGTGTAAGAACCTTCACCGACGCGCCTAAATGATGTTGCAGAATACTTTCCTCAATACCCTTATCACGCACTTTCAAACTTGATGCAGCGTGCAATAAATACACTTGTGCGTCAGTATTTTTCAAGTCACCTTTTATTCGGTCATACATCGCATTGATGGATGCTTGGAATGGCAGAGTGTAGAACACGCGTCCTTTGCAACGGCGCAACAGGAAATCAGTTTTTCCTGCACCTGTCGGGGCTGTAACCAGCGTGTTTCTGCGCTCATCGGATGTGTCAACAAATGACAACGGATAAAGATGATGTGTGCGGTTGTAAAAACTCAAATCAGGTTTGATAAATAGTTTGTCAAGCGAACTTTCCGCCTTTTCCTCCAATGCCGAAGCAAAATGGTCGGCGGCCATTAGCAAACCTTTCCAACGTGAGTAATTAAGCGGTTTCCTTGAGCAATAGTCAATCGCGTATTCGTAGTTTTCTTCGGCTTCTTTAATGTCAATCGAATGAGTTTCAATGCCCATTTCGTTCAAAATATCCAGCGCAATCGGGCTCCACTCCTCAAATTTGTCGGCGTGTCGGGCAAAACTGTCCATATTGTCGTCCAAATCCAAAAAACCTTTTTCCGCCACATCGTTTTTGAGCGATTTATGGTGGGCGATAATCATATCAAGAATAGCATTCCTTTCATTTTCAGCAAACAACGAAAGCAACAAAATGGAAGCAATCTCGTGACGGAAACAAAAGCCAGGCTGCCGCACATAGCCGTGTTTCAACGTGTTTTGAAACAACGGACTGGCTTTGCCAATATCGTGCAGAATTGCGCCTTTTCGGGCAATATCTTCATCTAGTCCCGAATGGCGGGCAATAACAACAGCGGCGTCGGCAACACTTTTCAAATGTGTAGTCAACGGCATTCCGCCACTGTCCTCGTGTTTTGCTAATATGTAATCGAACGTCCCTGACATTTTACAGCAATTTGTTTCCGTTATATTCTATCCAACCATACATCGGTTTCCCGTTGTCGAATCTGTTGTAACCGACAAGAAATGATTGTTCCGATTCGCCAAATCGTAATTCAAAACCATCAAGTTCGGCAAACTCTTCATCTGTGAATTCATATACCTCTGTATCAGGAAGCATTACATCTTCGTTTCGGCAAAGGCAAATATGCTGTTTTGCGGCAGTTTCAGCATCGGCTTTATCGCTGAATGCCAGATACAAAACGGGGTCAAGCATTACGCCTCGCTTTAAGATTGAACGTTCGCGCGACATTTCTTTTTTCGTTACTTTCCAACCTCTTGTTTGCGTCACTTCCTGTTGTGACTCAATAGCAGCATAACTCAACTTTTGCCGTTTTATCTTACATATACAACCATTGTTAGCCAACAATTCTGGAAAAAGTTTCTTTTCAATTCCCTCAATTATAGATGGAGTAAGAAACTGTTGGCTGAAAGTTTCTCCGTCTCTGACTGCAGTCCATGGCTTAATGAACCCGAATTTTCCTGTATATCTAACCGTGTAATACATAATCTTTTGCTAATAAATTGAACCAAAACCAACTCCTGTACTATTGCCCAAGCCTACGTTCCACGCAAATTGTTTTGTCAGATTGCTCCCTTTAATAATGACAGGGCACATATTCGCTTTGTTGCTGATATTATCATACCAGACAAGTTTCGTTTTCTTCTTTGTATAGCTTAAGTCGAATACAATGCTTAATGTGTCATCGTCAGGGATTCCCGCTAGTCTCATTTTTGTGCGTAGTGTGTCTTCCAACAACTTTCCACTTATTAAATTGTCATAATAGAACTCTGTGATTTTGTCATTCTCTTTTCTTTTTATAAGAATAGGACTTCCCAAGTTGAATTGTTCCTGTTGAGTCAAATCTGGTGTGTCTTCTATGACAACATCTTCTACGCACATTCCGCAAAACACTTCGGGTTCTTTTCTGATGTTTGCCAATACATCTTTAAGCCTTTGTGTGTCATAGAAACTAAGGAAAAACGATGCTCCTTTGGGGCAAATCAACCCATTTTCAAAAACTTGCGTATTTCTCAGCCAAGAAAAAGAGTAGAGAGAAATTTCTCCATGTTCTTGGTTGTTTTCACCTAGCCATTTGTGCAATACTCCTGTTAGTTTTTGTTGGTAATCAAATGGTATCTTAATTTGATTTTGAGATGTTTTAATGTGTAGTCTCATGTATCTTTTTTCGTTTTTATTTTTAATTATTAGTTAACAACTGTTAATTCATGGATGAAAAACCGATTTTTAAAATTACATTTTTTTTTCATTGTGCCAATTATAAACATATCTGTTTTTGAATTAAATGAGATAAATTTGTATTATTGCACACTACAAAAATAGCACCAAATAGTGTCACAAAGCGACACCGAACAAAAATTTTTGATTTTATGAAAGAAAAAAGTTCCATTTTATTTAAACGTTACCTTTGGTTGGTAAACACTATTAAGGATGCAGGTCACATAACTATGCAAGACATTAATAATAAATGGAGAAATGCCTCTTTAAACGAAAATAAAGAAAGATATATTCCGAAAAAAACCTTCTACCGACATAAAGAATCGGCAGAAAAAATGTTTGACATCTCCATCAAACATAGATCCTCAGACAACACATACTATATCGAAGACAACCTTGAAACGGATGACTTGAAAAAATGGCTACTCAACTCTTTTTCCGTCTATAATCTACTGCAAGAAGGGTATGGTATGAAAGAGGTGATCCAATACGAACATATACCATCTGGCACGGAACACCTGATTACAATATTGAATGCCATAAAGTCAAAACATACACTCACAATAGAATACAAAAAGTTTAAGGATGTAGAGTCGAAAACTTTCGAAGCAGAACCGTATTGTTTAAAATTGGACAAACAACGATGGTATGTGTTGGCAAAAAGAACCGATGAAAATGAGAAAAAAACATACGCACTAGACCGTATTCAAGATATAAAAGAGACAGAAAACTCGTATGATTATCCCAAGAACTTCTCTCCAAAGAGATATTTCGAGAACTCTTTCGGAATCATCAACGATGAAAAAAAGAACGTTGAAAAAGTAGTCATCAGAGCCGATAAAAATGCAGCTAACTACCTTCGTACGCTTCCGTTACACGCCTCGCAAAAGGAAAAAACAGAGGGAGAATACATCCTATTTGAATATAAAATAAAAATTGACAAAGAGCTCAAGCAGGAATTATTGAAATGGGGTAGCTCTATCAAGGTGTTGAAACCGGATTCGTTACAAAAAGAGATTAAGGAAGATATAAAGGAGCTTTCTAATTTATATCAATCATGACCTAACGAGAATCCTCCACAGAATCAACTCCCTCATGCAATGATTTTTTTCCCTCTATCTTTTTAGAATGTTAAAGCGTTTTATTATTTTTGCGCAAAATTTTATAAATATGTTTAACTGAGGATTTTGAATTAGCAATACAAATTTGATTTAGAGGATGAATCCTTAAATTTCACAAACAGTTATATGAAACTAAAAAGTTTATTGTTTTTCATATCATTACTCTTTTCTTCGGTAGTGTCTGCTCAGGGGACTTCGGGAAAAGAATTTTGGATGGCGTTTATACAAAACGCTGATAAAGATATGGACTATGAGTATCATCTGAGGTTATCTCTCTCGGCAAGTGAATCTACAGAAGTGACGGTTGAAAACGAAAAAATAGGATATAAGAAAACTATTTCGTTGGGGAACAATTCTGTGGAAAATCTGATTGTGCCGTTCGACTTGTTTAATGTAAGCGAATATGGGGAGGTGGTCAATAAATCTCTTCATATCACTAGTGAGAAACCTATTTCAGTTTATGCGGAAAATTATCAGATTTGCTCTTGTGATGCATCTCTGATTTTACCAACTACGGCTTGTGGTTCTTATTATATCATTCAAAACAATGTGAGTCGGACTGAGAGTACGAAATATAATTTTCAACCTAGTGTGTTTAATATAACTGCCTTTGAGGATGACACTGAGGTGGAAATCACACCTACGTTGACTACCTCTGATAATAGACCTGCTAATGTGCCTTTCACAATTACATTAAATAAAGGTGATGTCTATCAGGTTTGCAATCAGAAAGATGATATGGGCAAAGGTCTGTCAGGTTCTCAGGTGCGTGCGCTAAACGGTAAAAAAGTGGCTGTGTTCGCAGGAAATAGAAACTCTAATGTACCTGATGAGTGCTATGAAGGCGATGCTGATATCTTGTATGATGTTTCTTATCCAGTGTCATCTTGGGGGAAAAATTTCGTTATTCGTCCGTTCAGTGGTGGAAACTATGATTTGATAAAGTGTACAGCAAGTAAAGATGATACGAAGATTTATAAGAATGGCACCTTGTTGGCTGTGATCAATGCGTTTGAATCGTATGAGTTTGTTGTAGATGAAAAAGATGGCGCATTCAAGTTAGAGACTTCAGAGCCTACTTCCGTTTATCAATACATGACAAGTACCTTTTACAAAACGAGAAGATCTGATGGCGGTCCTTCATACCAATATGTGGCACCTGTAGAACAAGCTATTGAGAATATTACTTTCTCAACTATGTCGAATGCGTTGGTGCTAACTCACTATCTGAACCTTGTTATCAAGACAACGGATGTGGAGACGATTACACTGAATGGCAGAACCGGTTTTGCAACCTTCACGCCAGTTGATGATGTCTATTCATCTGCTTCAGTGGCTTTGGAAGATGGTCAATATACGCTAAATGCAGCGAATGGCTTTGTCGCGAATATCTATGGGACTGGTAAAGATATCTCTTATTCATATTCTGCTGGATCTGAGATCAAAAAATTAAACATAGAACCATTTGACTGTACTTCTGGTGCGGTTTTATTCAGAGAAAGTTTTGGAGGCGATTTCGTTAGTGAGCCAGTGGTTGGTCCAGCTTTGCCTTCTAGTTCAGCTATTACGTTGAAAAATTCAACTGGAGGTATGCCAGGATATAATGGTTACCTAATCACAAAAACAGCGGTTGTGAGGAGACAGAATGGAAGCTACCCACCACATGTGTATGCGGGATGGTATGCAGATTTTGGAGATCATACTTATCCAGATGACATGACGAGGGGATACTTTATGCAGGTGGATTTGGAAAGTACAGCACAGACTTTTTATAAGGTGAGAGTAGATGGACTATGTGAAAACACGAATCTATATTTTTCATTCTACGGACGTCCTGCCAATTATCGGGTAGATGCGCCGATAGATTTGAGTATAATGGATGTGGATGGTAATGTTCTCAAAAAAGGTTTGTTTACTATTGATTGCAATAAAAACGAATGGCAGCAGTTTGGTATTCCGTTTACTGTTCCTTTGGGGACAACATCGATAGTCTATAGTGTGTTTTCATCAGCGGGAAGTAATGGAGGTGATTTCTGCTTGGATGACATAGAAATACGTTTGTGCACTCCGCCTGTCGAAGTGAATTCGCCAGAAGATTCGTTATGTATCGGTTCAAACTATGCGATGAAAGCGAAGATGAATGATGTCGGGTCGCTAATAGAACCTATTACTTATACATGGTATAAGAATGACACGAAAAATTACAATAACGAAGGATGGACTAAAGTAGGAACTGGAAATGAATTTTCTTTGAAAAATGTTACGAAAAAAGATGAAGGATACTATAAAGTGATTGCCACTTCAGTAGGTGTAGAGGGCGAGTATTCCATGTGTGGTTCCTTCTCGGATATCTTCCCTGTGATGGCGAAGGAATGTAAAGTCGATACGGTGATTTATGATACTATCTGTCCTGGTACGACCTATACGTTTGAAGGAGAAGAACTCACTACATCTGGAGCTTATGAGAAGACGTTAAAAAATATAGATGGGTCTGACAGCACAGTCATATTGGAACTAACTGTTCTGGATTCTATTCATACAGAGTTGAAAGATACAGTCTGCAGTGGGCCATCTTATTTGTTCGGAACTCAGCTGTTGACTCAGTCGGGTATCTATACGGAAACGTTTACTAGTGTGAGCGGATGTGATAGTATTGTGACGTTGGATTTGACAATAAATAAATCTTATTACGTAGAGTTGAGTGATACAATATTTGAAGGAGAGACGTATCAGTTTGGGAATCTACTATTGAGTGAGTCGGGTGTATATAAGGATGGATTCATCGCTGTGACGGGTTGTGATAGTACCGTGAATCTGAAGTTGACAGTGATACCAAATGCTCTTGCTGCTTGTGATAACGGAACCATCTTGTTTAAGGAGGATTACGGCGGAAACTATGTCAATGATCCTGTTTTAGGTCCGGCTTTACCTTCGGGTGTCATCACCTTGCCGTTCTCTGATCATGTTTGGGATAGATTGAAGAATGGATATGATATTAGAAAAGAGGCAATCAGGAGATTGGATAATAACCCAAGAAATCATATCTATGCAGGATGGTATGCTGACTTCGGTGACCATACTTATGAAGGAGACTTAACCCGTGGTTATTTTATGATAGTTGACTTGAATTTTAAGGAAGCAACTTTCTATAAGGTAAGAGTGGATGATTTATGTGAAAACACACAATTGAATTTCTCTTTCTGGGGACATCCAATTAATGCTTCAGAAAGTGCACCTATTACACTGACTATTGAGGATGTAAATGGAAATGTGATAACTGAAGAGAAGTTCATTATCGATTGTCATAATAATGCATGGCAACAGTTCTCATTACCTTTCTTTGTTCCCGAAGGACAAACGTCTATCGTTTATAAAGTCTTCTCTGGAGCAGGTGGTAACGGCGGTGACTTTGCGTTGGATGATATAGAGATACGTCTATGTACACCTCCTGTGGATGTGGAATCCCCAGCAGATTCCTTGTGTATAGGCTCTGACTTCACATTAAAAGCGAGCATGAGTGATAAAGGTTCTCTTGTGGAGCCGATTAACTACACATGGTATAAGAATACAGAGAAGAATTATAACAATGAAGGTTGGGTGAAAATCGCAACAGGCAATGAGTTGCCTCTGCGGAATATTACGAAGAATGAAGAGGGATACTATAAAGTATTCGCTACTTCCAATGGAACAAGTAGTGAGTATAATATGTGTAGCTCGTTCTCAGATATTGTTTCTGTAAGGGTGAAGAGTTGTACAGAAGAAATAGTAAAACGTGATACTATTCGTGAAACAATCTGTTATGCATCATCCTATATCTTTGATGGAGAGGAACTGGAAAAATCTGGTACTTATGAAAAAACGTATAAGGATGAGCAAGGAAATGATAGTATTGTGACATTGGAATTGACGGTGTTGGATAGAATCGTAACAGAGCTTTTCGATACTATTTACATTGATGAGGAGTATAATAAGAATGGCTTTGTCATCACAACACCAGTTCTTGGACCTAATAATATATATCGACAGATATTGCAAAGCGAAAGCGGTTGTGACAGTTCGGTTGCATTGAGATTGAATGTAATATGTAGAACCAACTATACTGATCTGTATGATACGATTTATGCAGGTGCAATTTATGATGCTAATGGTTTCTACATTACAGATACACCAATTGGCATATCCTCTTATTCATTACAGTATTCTAATCGCTATGGTTGTGATAGTATTGTAACATTGAATCTAAATGTACAAGATCCAGTAGAGTATTGCAGTCCGTCAGTGATAACGTATGACGTGGCAATCTGTGCAGGAGAATCGTATGAGTTCAAAGGATTGACATATAACACAACAGGTACATATATGAAAACGTATGCAACCACTGAGGGTTGCGATAGTTTAATCATCCTTAATTTAACTGTCTTCGAACCATCAGTGACAGAATTAAGTGCTGAGATCTATCAGAACGAGAAATTTGATGGTTACGGTTTCCATTTGGATCCAATCAATGAATTAGGATTACACAGATTTGATACAATCTATCAAAGTGTTGTCGGTTGCGATAGTACGGTGATTCTTTATTTGAACGTTAAAGAACCAGTTGTTGAACTGATGATTCCTACAGCATTTACGCCTTATACGGGCGATGGATTGAACGACGTGTTCATGCCTGGATATGAAGTTTATATATATGACCGATATGGTAATCTGATGACTCATTCATCTAATGGATGGGATGGTTCCTATCGAGGAGAAACTGCTACACCAGGTGTTTATATGTATGTCTTGATAACAAATACAGGAGATAAATATAAGGGTACAATAGAGATTGTCAAATCTAAATGATGAAGAAGATGAAAAAGATATTAATCATATTATTTAGTGTATTTTCTACGATGGCTTATGCCTACGAGAGAAATTATAAAGAGGGCTATACAATTGAGCCGTCACAAGTGAATGATGGATCCATGTCCCAAGGACTCTCCTTGTTGAATGGTAAATTCGCTTATACGAAGGGTGGGAAGGTTTATGTGGCGACACTTAATGATAGCCTTGATATAGAATCGCTCACTTTACAAGAGGATCTTACGAATTTGGATATGGATGGACAGTTCGCTCAGATAAATGACCGTTTGTATTTCACCAAGGATGGCGTTTTATATTGTGCCAAATTAAACAATGGAGAATGGAAAAACGAGGGGAAGGTGAAGATTGAAGGCATGGACAATGGTAGAGCAATGGGTGAAGGTTCCTCTTTGGCATATCGTCGTTGGACCTATCGTACAGATGGTGTCAGAGTCTATAATCCTGCACTTTCTGCAGATGGTAATACACTATACTTTACTTCGGATGAAATAGAAGGAGGTAAAGGAGGTAAGGATATCTGGTATGTTAAAGCGAAGGATGGCGGTAAGAGTTGGTCTAAACCCGTAAATTTGTCGATTGTAAATACAGATCAAAATGAAGATTACCTAAAGGTGGTAGGCGATAGTGCGATTTATTTCTCATCTAATCGTACAGATACATTGAAGGGAATCAATCTATTTAAAGTTTTATTAGCGTCATCTAATGCTAAACCAGAGATGCTTTTTGCGGATTTCAATAGTCAGTCTGATGATGCTGAGTTTATTGTAGCGGAGGGATGTCCGTTTATCGCTTCTAATCGTGGCGGAACATTTGAGATTTATCGTCCTGCGAAAAAGGAGATCGTAATAGAGGAAGCACCGGTTGATACCACACCAGTTGACACACTTCCACCATTGGCGGTTGAACGTAAGGAATTCAAGACATGCATACTATATTTTGTGTTTGATAAGACCAGCTTTATTGATTCGTACGATGCAGAATTTAAGTACATATATGAGTTCATCAATGAAGATCAAACATCTACTATCATGATTGTAGGACACACTGATACAAGAGGTTCTGATGAATACAATCAGATCTTGTCAGAGAATCGTGCAAGGGCTGTGTATGATCGTTTGATTAAGATGGGTGTTCCTGCTTCACGCTTGAAGTATAGGGGTGAAGGCAAAAAGAACTTAGCAGTTAAGAATGCTAAGACAAAAGCCGAACATCAAAAGAACCGTCGTGTAGAACTGATAAAAATTGATTAACCGTTAATAAGAGGAAAAAATGAAACGCATATATTTGATATTGACACTGTTCTTGCTCCCTATTTTCAGTATGATGGCTCAGCAAGATTTGATGTTGTCACAAGAAATATTCTCTCGTGTAAATAAAAATCCGGCTGCGACGGGTAATACAAATGATGTGGATATCTTCCTTCATGGAAGACTTCAATGGCTGGGATTGTCCAATGGTCCGAAGACGACTGTTTTAAATGTGACAAACTATATTGATAAAATCAAGTCAGGCGTCGGTTTTACAATGTCCTACGATCATATAGGAATTGGTCATAACACAACGAATATTAAGTTGGTTTATTCTTATCAGATTGATTTGTCAGACCACTATATTCTATCTATGGGATTAGGTGGTGGAGTTAACGTAGGAGGATTTGACTATACGGCTAATACGATGACAGATATTGCTGAGTATGGTATGGATACCTATCCGTATGAGAAGGAAGTAAAGGTCACACCTGATTTTGACTTCGGAATTGAGGTTTCACATCTGAAGTGGACATTGGGAGCTTCGATGACACATCTCTTTAACAAAGAGTCAACCACTTTTAAGGCAGGTCGTCATTTGTATATCTATGGTACAAGTTTGTTGCAGTTAAATGACCGTTTGGATATAGCACCGACAGTTGCTTATATGCATCACAATAAAACCAATACGATTGAGTTGGGAAGCCTTTTGTTCTATAACCGATTGATTTGGGGTGGCATCACTTGGAGACCTGATTTCCATGACAAGATGAATCCATCTATGTTGGTTTTCACGGCTGGATTGGAGTGGCATAAGTTCCGTTTTGGTTATTCCTTTGATTTAGGATTAGGTTCGGATAATACGTTACCATCGAATACGCATGAGATCATCCTCTCATACGGTATTGCGAAAAGAAATAAAAAATAAATCTTTATACGTTACGTTATGATGATGGGAAGGAATTCCTTCCCATTATTTTTTTAGATTCGATATGAATTTAATTATTGACCAAGGTAACTCATCTGCTAAGATAGCTTTGTTTGATGGTGAGGAGATGATATTTTTTCGGAAATATTCAAGATTCACAGAGGACGAAGCTAGAGAACTGCGAAAGGAATATGCATTTAATCAAGCAATACGGTCATCCGTAATAGGTGAAGATGCAGCATTAACATCCTATTTAAGTCACGAACTAGATAGGTGGGTGGAACTTACAAATCAAACCCCGATACCCATAGACAATCTTTATAAGACACCTCAGACGTTGGGAAGGGATCGAATAGCCGCGTGTGTAGGGGCTAATTATTTGTATCCCAACAGAAATCTTTTTGTGATTGATGCAGGAACGGCAATCACGTATGATGTGATAAACTCGCAAAATCAGTATGTGGGAGGGAATATATCATTGGGGATAGAAATGAGAAGGAAAGCCTTACATGATTATACTGCAAAATTACCGTTGGTGGAGGTGCCGGATGATGTTCCTTTGATAGGAACGACAACAGAGGAGGCCATATCCTCTGGAATCATTAACGGGATCGCCTATGAAATTCAGTCGTTCATCGATGAAATGTCTATTATTTATCCAAATCTTTTAATCTTTTTAACAGGTGGAAGCGCAAAATGTTTTGAAAGACGGATAAAAAATCGGATATTTGTAATCGAAAACTTGGTTCATATCGGATTAAACCGAATTCTTAATTATTGAAGATGAAAAGATATATTTTATATATATGTGTGTGTGTATGTAGCGTCATGGGTGTTACAGCTCAACATAACACGAGTTCACCTTATACTCGTTATGGGTACGGAAACATTACAGATGGTGGATTTGGACAGGCTCGTGCGATGGGAGGCATAGTGTATGGTGTTCGTTCAAAACAATATACAAACCCGTATAACCCAGCATCCTATACGGCCATAGACTCGTTAACATTCCGATTAGAAACAGGTGTGAGCTTTCAGGTGTCACAACAGAAAGGTATGGATATGAAGCATACTGACAGTAATGGTAACTTCGAATTCGTCTCTTTCCAGTTCCCAATAAAGAAGTGGGTGGCATTCAGTTTAGGTTTGATACCTTATTCGATGGTGGGATATGATATTCAACAGAGTGATACGATAGCATCGACTATCTCAGCGGGACGATTAGGACGTACGTATCAGTACGAAGGATCAGGAGGTATCACTCAGTTGTATGCAGGATTGGCATTTCGTCCGTTCAAGAATCTTTCGGTAGGAGGTAATTTCCTCTTTAATTTTGGTACGATTGAACATGAAAGTCGATCCGTCTTTTCAGATAAAACATATTATGGTACAACGATGACTCGTTCGATAAAGGTTAAAGATGTAAGTGGAAATTTTGGTGTACAGGGGACTGTTCCGATGAAGAATGAGCATGAGTTGACATTGGGAGCTACTTTCCAGATGAAGTCTAAGATGACAAGTGAGGCTTCCCAAACAATTATTACAACGGATACAACGGTATTGGATTTTGATAATAATTTTGATATTCCAATGTACATTGGAGTGGGACTATCTTATTCATATTCAGATAAGTTTTTGTTTGGATTTGATTATAAAAGAGAGTGTTGGTCGGATGCAGTATTCTTTGGGGAGAAGATATTCTCTGACAGAAATAAATTCGCCCTTGGAGGACAGTTCCTTCCGAATATGAATGGAAGACGATATTTCCAGAGAGTGGCATACCGATTAGGAGCTAATTTCTCCGAATCATATTATACAGTAAATGGAGAGCAATTACATTCATTTGCATTAACGACAGGATGGGGATTCCCATTGAAAAAAGGATTGAATCCAACTGTCATAAATGTAGCGTTCGAGTATGGACATAATGGTTCTGTATCGAATGGAATGATTCGAGAACAGTATTTCAAATTCACCTTGAATGCAACAATTAATGAGAGGTGGTTTGTGAAGAGAAAATTGAATTAATAACATTTAAAATTGATAGAAATGAAAACTAAAGTGGTTTTATTAGGCGTAATGATGTCTGCTTCAGTTACATCATTTGCGGTGACTGGCGTTCAGAGTGGTACAAAATATGGTACTGGTCAAGATAGTATTGATTGTATCCAGAATTTGAGTTTGTTTAGTTCTTATGCTAAACAAGGCGATATGAAGAGTGCTATTCAACCATGGGAAGAATGTTATGCAAAATGTCCTCAATGTTCAAAGAATATATATATATATGGTCCTAAAATCTTAGGCTATCAGATTCAGGAGGAGAAGGATGCAAATAAGAAGAATAAGTTGTTTGATATGCTGATGAAGGTGTATGACGATCGTGCAAAATATTTTGGTAATGATCGTAAGATGAACAAGAATCAGATATTAGGAGAGAAAGCTATGGATTATATCAAGTATGCGCCAGCAACGAGAGATAAGAAGATAGCTTATCAATGGATGTCTGAGGTGATAGAGAAAGAAGGATCAGCATGTAAGGCTTCTTTGTTCCAAAGCTATTTTACTTTGTCAGATGCTATGTTTAAGGGAAACAAGAATGGATTCCGTCAGACATATATCGATGATTATTTAAAGATCACTCCGTTGATGTCAGAACGTGCGCAATCAGGAGACCCTAAGGATTCTGTCAATTATGGAGGTGTGAAGGCAGTTATTGATGCAATGTTTGCTCAATCAGGAGCTGCAGATTGCAAGACATTGGATGAAGTGTATTCTTCTCAGATTGATTCAAAGAAGAGTGACAAAGCATTCTTGAATATGGTTTTGAAATTGTATTCTATCGCAGATTGTGATGAGTCAGCAGTATTCTTCAAAGCTTCAGCTTATAAACATGCGATTGATCCATCTGCATCTTCTGCAAGAGGTATGGCTTCACAGGCATATAATAAAAAGGATAAGAATACAGCATTGAAGTATTTCAAAGAGGCTGTTTCTTTGGAGACGGATAATGCAGAGAAGTCAAAATTGCAAGTTAAGATTGCAGCAATCTATAAGGAACAAGGTAACTATACCGCTGCACGTGAAGCTGCTAGAACAGCGTTGAGTTATCAAGGAAGTAATTCAAAGGCATATATTATAATCGGTATGTTGTATGCAGAGTACAATGCTTCTATTTCAGATGACGTTGTGATCAAACAAACAGCTTATTGGGCAGCAGTAGATAAGTTGGAGAAAGCAAAAGCTTTGGATCCTTCATGTGCTGCATCTGTAAATAAGATGATAAGTGCATATAAGGAAGTATTCCCAGCTAAGACTGAGTTGTTTATGAGAAATATCAAGGAAGGTGATACTTACACTGTTCCTGGATGGATTGGAGAAAAAACGACTGTCAGAGGAAAATAAGGTACGGTGAAAGTTAATTGTATAAAGATAAAGCATATAACAGTTGCGTTGGTGACTGTTATGTGCTTTTTTGTATCTTGTACAGAGAAGAAAGAATTTGTTGAGGTGTCTGATCGGGCGAGTATGGCAAAACTTTCTGCAACAGATGTGATAACATTGGTATCCGACTCTGGAATTACGCGTTATCGAGTGAATGCCAAGGTGTGGAATGTGTATGACAAGGCAGAAGAACCCTATTGGGATTTTCCTGAAGGGATACATTTCGACCGGTTTGATCCAAATATGAAAGTGGATGCGGAGATAGAGAGTAAAAAAGCTATTTATTATACGAGTCGTAAGTTCTGGGATCTGAAAGATAGCGTTCATGCTATGAATCTGGAAGGAGAACATTTCGAATGTGATCAACTTTTCTGGGATGAAAAAGCAGAGAAGGTCTATACCAACGGTAAGGTGAAGATTACGCAGAAAGACAGAATAATTTATGGTAAAGGCTTTGAGTCAAATCAGACATTCACAAAATATGTGATAAAGAATCCAGAAGGTATATTCCCAATTGAAGAATAGGATTTGGAGAATATGTAAATTTTGTTAAAAAATCTTTTCAAATTAAGAGGATTTTTTGTACTTTCGCACGTTCTAACTTCGGAAATGAATAATAAACTATTAATTAACATATAAATGGCTACATTAGAGAAAATTAGAAGTCATTCAAAGGTATTGTTTGCATTTATTGCAATCGCCTTGTTGAGCTTCGTTGTTGGTGATGCTTTAACTAATTCAAGTAACATTTTCTTTGGCTCAAGAAATCAGATAGGTAAGGTCGAAGGAAATGAGTTGTCTGCAGAGACTTTTCAGAAGCAGATATCTGTATTAACGGATGTGTACAAATCTTCTGGTCAAACTCAGATTTCTGAGGGAGATATTCGTGACGCTGCATGGAATGAGTTTGTACAGTCTTCTGTATTGAAAAGTGAGACAGATAAGTTGGGACTCTCTGTAACAGCATTAGAGTTGAAAGAGGCAACTTTGGGTGAAAATGTTCATCCTATCCTAAGACAAATTCCTGCGTTCCAAAATGAAAATCGACAGTTCGATAGAAATAAATTATTGAATCTGTTGGCAAGAATGGATAATGAGGGTGAAGAGAATTTGAAGAATTATTGGATGTTCTGGGAAGGTCAGATTTCTAATTCTATCTTATTAGAGAAATATACAGCATTGGCTTCTAATGCAATGGCTGCTCCAAAAGCAGAGGTTGCTTTCTTGAATACTTTGAATTCAAAGGGTGCAAAACTTCTTATTGCATCAAAACCTTATAGAGAGTTGAATGATTCTTTGTTTACTCCATCTAAGGCAGCTTTGGATAAGAAATACGCTGAGAACAAGGAACGTTATAAGACAAAAGGTTATAGGGTAGTGAAAACTATTGTATTCGATGTTGTTCCTTCAAAAGCTGATTCTGAACAAATTGCTGAAAAAGTTACTAACGCAGCTGATTATTTGAAGATTGTTAAGGACGATGAACTTCAATATTATGTAAGTCAAGAGTCTGATACAGAATTCCCTTTCAATGGTGCTTACAGAACAGCAAATGATATTGAATATTCATTTAGAGATTTCGCTTTCTCTGCAAAGAAAGATTCAGTTTCTCCAGTTATATTAGATGGTGGTTACTACAAAACAGCTAAAGTGTTGTCAGATATTGAGTTGCGTTCTGATTCTGTTAAGATCAACGCTATCTTAGTTGGTGGAACATCTTTAGAGGGCGCACGTGCAACTACAGATAGTTTGATTGGTGTTTTGAAAGCAGGTGCAGATTTTGCTACTGTATCTAGCAAACACTCTATGCATCCTCAACTTCGTCAGAATGGTGGTGACTGGGGATGGATTCGTGAAGGTCAATTCGGATTGGATACGTTCGATAATGCCGTATTCAAAACAAAGGTTGGCGATTATGCTAAGATTGAAACAAATCAAGGAATCTATTTGATTAAAGTAACTGATAAGACTGCTCCTGTAAAGAAAGTTCGTTTAGCAGTTATTTCTAATCGTATTGTTTCTGGTGGTCAAACGTTTGCAGCTGCTTATGAAAAAGCAAACTCATTTATTGCTAAAAATAATACGAAAGAGAAATTCTTAAATGCAGCTGATGCTGAGAACTTGATCGTTCGTGATTTAGGTCCTTTGACAGAGAATCAATCAAGATCATACGTTGAAAATGTTCGTCCAATCGTAAGATGGGCATTTAATTCTAAATTGAATGAGGTTTGTAAGAAACCTTTTGATTCAAATGACAAGTTCCTCGTATGTTTCGTTTCTGAGATTGTAGAAGAGGGTTATATTCCTGCTTCTTCAGATAACGTATCTGCTCAAATCGAATCAATGGCTCGTCAAGACATGAAGGCAGATCAGTTGATGGCTGAATTAGCTAATGTAACAGATCTTGTATCTGTTTCTTCTAAGATTGATACAGTAAGTGTTAATTTCTCTTATCCATATATCACTGGATATGGAACAGAACCTGCAGTTGTATCTTCTGCTGTAAAGGCTGAAGCGAATGCAGTGGTTGCTCCAATAAAGGGTGAGAATGGTGTTTATGCTATCAGAGTACTTGAAGTTCAGGATTCTCCTGTTAATGAGGAAATGGGTGCAAGAAAAGCACAAGATGAAGTACGTGGTTTTGTAAATCGTATGATGCTACGTTCTTTGATTGAAGATGCTGATATGGTTGATAATCGTTCAACTCATTATTAATCATTAATTCTATCATATAAGGCACAGGTGACTTGTTTCTCTCTGTGCCTTTTTTTATATTTGGACTATGGATAAGACTATTTTATTGGGTAAAACGACAGAGGAACTAAAGCAGTTGGCCATCTCTTTAGCTATGCCTTCGTTTGTGGGCAAGCAATTGGCGGATTGGCTTTATAAAAAAAAAGTGACGGAGTTTGATCAGATGACTAACCTTTCATTGGCGAATCGTCAAAAATTGAAAGAACATTGCATCATCGGCTTCTCATCACCATCTGATTGCCAAACTTCTGTTGATGGAACAAAGAAATACTTATTCAAGGTAGGTGACCATTATATCGAGAGTGTCTTTATCCCAGAAACTGATCGTGCCACGTTATGTGTATCTACGCAGGTGGGTTGTAAAATGAATTGCCTCTTCTGTGCTACTGGTAAGCAAGGTTTCTCAGCACAACTTACGACAAGTCAGATACTGAATCAGATCTTTTCCATTCCTGAGTCCGATCAGTTAACAAATGTTGTCTTTATGGGAATGGGTGAGCCGTTTGATAATACAGACAATGTGTTACGTACGTTGGATGTTTTAACCTCTGATTATGGGTTAGCTTGGAGTCCAAAACGAATAACGGTTTCTACGGTTGGATTGATTCCTGGTCTGAAGAGATTCTTGTCAGAGTCTAAGTGTCATCTGGCCGTAAGCCTTCATAACCCTATTGCGGATGAACGTCGAGAAATCATGCCTGCACAAAAGGCATTCCCCATAGAGTCGGTTATAGAGGAGATAAAGAGATATGATTTTTCGGGACAGAGACGTGTCTCCTTTGAATATACAATGTTTAAAGGTGTGAATGATCAACCAAGACATATCAATGCACTTGTGTCCATGTTGGATGGTTTAGAGTGCAGGGTGAATTTAATACGTTTCCACACAGTACCGGATATCCAGTTAGAAGGGACTCCGATGGAAAAGATGATAGCGTTTCGTGATGAGTTGAATAAAAGGGGTATTACAGCCACCATCCGGAAATCCAGAGGAGAGGATATCTTTGCTGCATGTGGTTTATTATCAACAAAAAAATTAGAAAAAAGTTCTGGCAGATGAAAAAGATTTTTGTTATTCTATGGGTCGTTTCCCAGTTAATGACTTCATGTAATAGTGATAAAGGTGGGGTGTTGCTCCCTACGGTAACAGGTGCGGCCTATGATTTATTGATTGTGGGTAATCCTAATGATTGGAAACAGGAAGGCGGAAAGGCTCTGTATGATGTATTTGACGATGATACACCAGGGTTGCCACAGTCGGAACCTCTGTTCAATATCTCATTTATACCAGAGAGTCAGTTTGATAGGGTCTTAAAGCCTGCACGCAATATTGTTATATTTATTGTCGATGATAAGTTATATACGCAGGGGAAAATATCCTATATAAAGAACCGTTGGGCAAGGATACAGGCGATAATTCAAATCACGGCTCCATCGCAGGAGGAACTGAAGAAAGTGGCAGAAGAGCATAAGACGGAGATGATTGATTTCTTGGTGAATATTGAGTACGAGCGCTCGTTGGAGTTTTATAGAAGATATTCGAATGGTAAATCGAGACAATTGGTTATGGATAGTGTCGGTATAGGAATCTCTGTCCCTGATTTCATAAACAAGACCAAGGGAGGTACTAACTTCGCATGGTTGTCTAACGGTAGCTTAGATTCTCGACAAGATATTGTTGCCTATCGTATTCCTTATAGGGGTGAGAACGATTTCAGTTTAGAGCGTTTGCTGGCTGTCCGTGATTCAATAATGAAATGTTATATTGAAGGTCCGTCGGAGGGTTCATATATGGCTACTGAGCTAAAAAACTATGAACCTGTTTATCGTGCCATGAAGGTCGATAATCGGTATTGTGTGGAGATAAGAGGATTATGGCGTGTTGAAGGAGATTTCATGGGAGGTCCATTTGTCAGCCGTTCTTATTACGATGAAAAGAATAATGATATAGTTACGGTGGAGACATTTGTCTATGCGCCTCAGCATAAAAAAAGAAATAAAATCAGATTAATGGAAGCAGTTACTACTTCTGTTGAATTTGAGTAAAATTTTCTTATCTTTGTATAAAATAATAATTACGTATGGAAGAAGCATATAAAATAAAAGTAGGAATTACGCAGGGTGATATTAACGGTATAGGTTACGAGGTGATTATCAAAACATTGGCAGATTTACGTGTCAATGAATTCTGTACCCCGATTGTGTATGGCTCATCTAAAGCTGCAGCCTATCATAGAAAAGCATTGGAGATTGAAAATTTCAACCTAAATGTAATCAATACCCCGGCAGAGGCAAATCCAAAGCGTTCTAATATCATCAATTGTGGTGATGATAATATTAAAGTGGAGTTGGCTAAGTCAACAGAAGAAGCCGGACAGGCTGCCTTTATTGCGTTGGAACGTGCTACAGAGGATTTAAAAAATGGATTAATTGATGTGTTGGTGACTGCACCGATTAATAAGAAGAATATTCAGTCTGAAAAGTTCCATTTCCCTGGCCATACCGAGTATCTGCAGGAGAAATTCAATATAAATGGTGAGAAAGGTTTGACAATGTTGGTGAGTGATGTTCTTCGTGTAGCGGTTGTTACGGGTCACGTGCCAGTACGTCAGATTTCATCTTATATCTCGGTTGATGCGATTGTTGCTAAACTGAAAGACTTAAATAAATCATTGAAGCAGGATTTTGCAGTTCAACGTCCTCGTATTGCTGTTTTAGGCCTTAATCCACATGCAGGAAACAATGGTGTGCTGGGTGATGAAGAGGAAGAGATCATCATTCCTGCGATGAAAAAGGCTACGGATATGGGAATCACATGTTTCGGTCCTTATCCTGCTGATGGATTCTTTGGCGCAGGCAGCTTCAAAAGTTTTGATGCGGTTTTGGCTATGTATCATGATCAGGGTCAAGTTCCGTTTAAGTGTATTGCAATGGAGAGTGGTGTGAACTATACTGCCAATCTTCCGATTATTCGTACAGCGCCTGTTCATGGAACGGCGTACGACAAGGTGGGAATCGGAAATGCATCTGAGGAGTCTTTCAGAAATGCATTGTATCTTGCCTGCGATATCTTTAATTGTCGTAAACAATATGTTGAACTCTCTAAGAATAGATTGAAAAAACAAGAGATTGAAATAAGCGGACAAGTAGAATAATACTTACTTCTATTTCAATAATAGGATAGTTAAATGACGGGTGACTTAGTCGTCCGTCATTTTTCATTGTATGATAATGATTGTAGTATGGGGAAAGAGGTTATTCTTTTTCTAGTCGTGTAAAGTCGAATAGAGTAGGCATCCGATTTCCATTTAATATATATGTGGAAGATAAATTTTTTAGGGTGTTTTGATCAATACATAATGTGTCTGAAATAATATCTGTTTGAATATCTGCCATGTTCAATAGAGAGTGGAAGATGACTTCGGATGTGATGTTTTTATCCTTATTGGCAATTATGTGTTCCACTTTCTCTGGATACTTCTCTTTGTAACCCTCGGAATAGGCAACGATGAAAGGAATGTGCACTTCATATTCCGTCACGATAAGCGAACCATGTAAAACAATATTTCGTTCATCATCAAATATGTTTTCGCCATGATCGGAGAGGTAGATCATGGACCATATCGGACATCGTACATTCAAATCATGGATAAGAGACGAAAGGAAGAAATCGGTGTATAAGATTGAATTATCGTATGCGTTCATTAAATACTCCGCATTCTCGGATGTGATGGATGTGAAGTCCATGCTGTTATCAAAACTAGGCTTAAATATCTCATATTGAGATGGATATCGTTGATTATAACGGAAGTGACTCCCTTGTGTGTGAATCACCATAAAGTTGGAATGATTGCTTATCTTTAATATTGAGTCAATGATAGGAATCATATCGATATCGTATAAATGTTCTGTTGTGATGAGTTTGCTTTGTTGGAAACTATTGTCACAAGTATTTATGATTCTCTCTTGATACGTGCTAACCTCCTGTGCTGTGATCCATGAAGTGTTGAAGCCAGCCTCTGAGAATGCTTCGCTTATTGATTTCTCTGTATCAGCAAGTTCGGTATTTATGGCATTTGCACGGGTGAGGATTAAAGGTATGGAGTTACTCGTTAGATTAGCTTGTGTCACCACATGACTATAGGAAATGACATTAGCTGTTTGAGATAGAAGAGGTGTTGTGTTCCGTTTGTATCCGTTTAATCCAAAGTTCTTCCATCGGGCTGTTTCACCAATGACCAGCACAAGCGTCTCTTTCTCATTCTCTTCTTTAGGTTGGATGTTGAAAGAAAAGTTGGCTAATTGTTTCTGTTTTTCTCTGATGTCAGCTTTCCTTTTTATAACATCTGTGGTGGATAGATACACATCCAAAGGGAATATTTTGTCAAACTTAAAGACGATCATATCTTTCATATCCACCAAATTATCTATCAATCTTGTCTTTTCACTGGTGTATGTCATTCTAGTTAATCGGAAAAAATAGATACATCCGACTAAGAGGGTGATAGGTATGGCGATGATGAATAGCTTTTGAATTTTAGGAGGGAAGAATCTCTCGTTGGGAATGAATTTGAAGAGCATCCAATAATAAGCCACCCATATAAGAGCAATTATTATAATAAAAGTAGGCAAAGAGGTGAGCAGTTCTATCGCTTCTTCCCAGTTCGTATTCAGGATAGTGTCGATCATCATGAAATGAGTGGTCGTGTGATTCAGATAGAGACTGGCTATTTCGATGGGTGCTATCGTCATGCTGAAGATACCCTCTATTATGAAATAGGTCTTTTTCTTAAAGAAAATAGCAGGGAGAAATAATAGAATAAGAGATACGATGAGGTAACCTGTTTTTTTTACGAAGAATCCTGCCAAATCCTCAGAAAAAAGCAATGTGGCAATGTTGGGTATAAATAGAATGAATAACAATATACCTGTTATGATGGTTGATAGGGCAGGTTTGTTCCTCATATACTATAAATCAATTGAAAAGATTATTATTGTTTGCGGAAACAAAGGTACTATTTTATTCGCTAAAAAAACAAAATACTATATGGGAGGTGATTTAAAAGACGGTAAAAAATTATATCTTTGCATCAATCATGAATTCAATGAAGAGTCCAAAAAAGTATGAAAAAACATATTGTTGATTTGAAAATTGTTGCCAATGATAAATTGGGCGACAAGCATATTCTGATGAAGCTAACGTCGGATGTACCGTTGCCAGAGATGCGACCAGGTCAGTTTGTAGAGGTTCGTGTGGATCATTCTGCTTCTACGTTTTTACGTCGTCCTATCTCCATTAATTATGTTGATAAAGAAAAGAATGAACTTTGGCTTTTGATTCAGGTAGTGGGGGAGGGAACTCGTCAGTTGGCTACCATGGAAGTAGGAGATAAATTGAATTTGGTCTTACCATTGGGAAATGGATTCTCAGATCCTCAGCCGCAACAGAAGACGCTTTTACTGATTGGAGGAGGCGTTGGTGTGGCACCCCTTTTGCAGTTAGGTAATTATTTGAAGCAGAAGGGTTTCCAACCTATGTTTTTGCTAGGTGCTCGTACGCATAAAGATCTCTTGTTGATGCATGAATTTGAGAAGGTAGGACGGGTATTGGTGACAACAGAGGATGGAACTGCGGGAGAAAAGGGATTTGTAACCAATCACTCAATTTTAACAACAGAAAAGATTGATAAGATATATTCATGTGGACCTACGCCAATGATGAAGGCGGTAGCTTCATTTGCTTCGAAAAGTGGCATTGATTGTGAGGTTTCGTTGGAAAATAAGATGGCTTGTGGGTTGGGCGCATGTTTGTGTTGCGTGACAGAAACCAAGGAAGGACATAAATGTGTATGTTCTGATGGACCGGTGTTTAACATAAAGGATTTGACATGGCAGATTTAAGTGTAAATATAGGCGGGTTGCAGATGCAGAACCCTGTGATGACTGCGTCTGGAACATTTGGATATGGAGAAGAATACGCTGATTTTATGGATATTAGTAAGATTGGAGGTATCATTGTGAAGGGTACGACGTTGAATCATCGGGAAGGAAATCCTTATCCTCGTATGGCTGAGACCCCTTCAGGTATGTTGAATTGTGTGGGATTACAAAACAAAGGTGTTGATTATTTTATCGAGCATATCTATCCTCGTATCAGAGGAATTAAAACAAATATGATTGTTAATGTGTCGGGCGCATGTGTGGATGATTATGTGGCAACGGCTGAGAAAATTAATGCGTTGGAGGATATTCCAGCTATCGAATTGAATATTTCTTGTCCGAATGTCAAACAAGGAGGAATGGCCTTTGGCACGACATGTGCAGGTGCAGAGTCTGTTGTATCAGCTGTTCGTAAGGCTTACAAGAAAGTTTTGATTGTGAAACTTTCTCCTAATGTGACCAACATTGCTGAAATAGCTAAATCGGTGGAAGCAGCTGGGGCTGATAGCGTTTCGTTGATTAACACTTTGATGGGTATGGCTATCGATGCGGAGAGGATGACGCCTGTTCTTTCGACGATTACGGGCGGGCTGTCGGGTCCATGTGTGAAACCTGTGGCACTACGTATGGTATGGCAGGTGTCCAAGGCTGTAAAGATTCCTGTTGTTGGATTAGGCGGAATCATGAATGCTACGGATGCTATAGAGTTCTTCTTAGCAGGAGCTTCTGCAATTGAAGTCGGTACAGCTAATTTTATTGATCCAGCTGTCACCATGAAGATTATTTCAGGTATTAATGATTATTTGGATCGTAAAGGATTCAAATCGGTGAAAGAGATTGTCGGTGCATTAATGGTATGATATGAAGAAACTAATCATTCCAATAGTAATTGTTATGGCGTGTCTGGTGGGATATTATGCATATTCCCATCAAGATAACCTAACAACTGTCGAAAAATTTGTAGTTGTGAAATCTGACAATATACGATTGATGGATTTCCCTAAGGATAAGGTCGATTTCTCGCCTATGCTTTCCGCCTTTTTTTATGTTCGGCTAAGAGAGGGAGATTTACCAATGACCTTCCCTGTATCGATCATTTCACAGAAAAGTTTATCACCTGATGAAGAACTACTCTGTACAATTAAATATCGGAATGTTGTACTAAAAGCTCCTTTAGAGATTCTATCGGTGGAGCAAAAAGAGACAGATGTTTTGTATTCTGCCTTGTTTACGTATAATTTGGCAACCTTATTAAAGGAAAAAGGAGAAGATGAAATCATCGAATGGATGAAAGTATTGCCGGCATCTCCTCAAAAAATCATTGCTTCTATATCAATTGCACAGAGGAATAAGAAGAATAGTTTTCCGAATAAATAGTGCGGAAAAACTATGTTCCTTTGTTGATGTGCGTGATGTATTTGAATCGATTGAAGTGTTCAAACCCTAGTTCTTGCAAATAATTTTGACTTTTATCTTGATCTTCTTCCGTGTTGTAGTCGGGTATTAAAGGAAGACGGATAACGCATTTGTCCTGTAGGTTTTGTTCGCAAATCCATGTAAGATTATTGAGTACCTGTTGATTGTTCTGTCCTGTATATTTTAGGTATATATCAGGGTTTATATCTTTGATGTCTATGTAGAACTGATGAACAAAAGAGGAAACCTCTTTCAGGTGGTCAAGACTGACGGATAGAGATGTTTCGATATTGATGGTCCATTCAGCGGGACATAGTTTGTGAAATTCATCGATGAATCTGCTTTGTAAGAGTGGTTCTCCTCCACCGAAGGTAACGCCTCCTCCTGTAGCTTGAAAATAGAGATTATCGATGGATACTTCTTTCAGCAGGCTGAATGGTGTCCGTTCAAGCGTTGGTGTCTCTTTTTTGTTGCATTGAGGATTAAGACAATATTGACATTTGAGTGGACAACCATGAAAAGCAACCAATGTGGTGATGCCTTCTCCGTCTGTGGTGATTCTATGTCTCATTATGCCGATGAATTGAGCTGTTAGTTCTTCTCCCATATTGATTATACGAACTATTTTAAATACGATAAGAGAATGATTGTCTTTATGAACTTCTTCATTTAGATTGAATTTTTTCTTCTAATTCTTTGATTCTGTTCGGAGAATAAAATTCCAATGTGATTCGGCTGTTTTGTTCATGTTCGGGTTCCGTCTTGGCATTGGGTATCATGGGTTCCTTAGAACCGCATCCGATGGGGATGATATTTTTTGCACCTCTTTCAATTAGAAGTTCACGCATCCATTCAGCACGAACCTTGGAAAGTTTAAATTTGAAATTTTCACTTCCTCTCTCATCTGTATGTCCTACGAAAAGGAAGGTATCATTTGGAAATTTTTTAATAAATTCAGCCATTTCATCAATTTGGTTCATAGCTGCAGGATTCGCTGTTGCCCCCGTTTGCCAGTACATATATGACCATTCGAATTTTGCACCAATGGAATCAGCCATCATGGTGCTTTCTTGTGCGATAGCTTCTTGAAAAGAGGTGATAGCTGATAGTCCAGCTGCAACTCCTATTATCTTTAATGCTTTCCCAGCCTTCCTTTTAATCATCAGTTGTTCTTCTATGTATTTTCGCTCTTGCTCGCATATTGGACAGGTCCCCAAACAATCACCCGAATGAGTACAGTTTGAAGGAATATAGTGTATATCGTTTAAGTCTGCAATTTGCTTTCGGACAGCTTTTAATGTTTCGCATGCTTTTCTTCCGTTGTTCATATGACCATATATATTAATGAGAACCGCAAACAAAGGTATGAAAATTCAGTTTTCATACAAAGAAATGTTCTATCTTTGCAGATAAATGGGATGTTTATAGTGTAGAAATGGTGAAAATAAATATTGAACGAGGCGTAAATGTATGATAAAAAATTTGTTATTTGACTTCGGAGGTGTTATTATTGATGCTGATTTAGAGGCTGCGAGTAATCAATTCCGTGCTTTAGGAATGGAAAATATATCAGATTATTTAAATCTATATAGGCAGAATGGAATTTTTCTTGATGTAGAGGAGGGACGTGTTGATCGACAAGGATTTAATGATGCGTTTCGAAAGGAAGTGGGGAAAAATGTAAGTGATGAAGCAATTGAGAAGGCATGGCTGGCAATCACTAGGGATGTGAACGTTGAAAAATTGAAATGGATTGAGGAGCATAGGAAAGAATATAAGATTTATCTTCTGAGTAATATTAATCCGTATGTGTTTGAACAAGCCAATACAACATCATTCTCAGCTTTAGGACAACCATTGTCATATTATTTCGATAAGATGTTTGCATCCTACCAGATGAAATTGACGAAACCTGGTGTCGAGATTTTCCATCGGGTGATGGAAGAGGCTCCGTTGCTTCCAGAAGAAACACTTTTTATTGATGATGGAGCACGCAATATAGAGACGGGGATGAACTTGGGATTTCATACGTACCAGCCTCAGAATGGAGAAAATTGGATTCCTGCTGTGGAAAGAATCTTGAAAAAGGAGAATAGATAAGGAAGTTAATTTGTCGATTAAAAAGACTGTTTCGTCTATATTTGATTGTAATTAGTGAATTTTTTTTTATTTTTATCGCTGGTTTGTTTTTGATGTTATCATAATGCTATTATATGGATAAGAGAAAAATTATTTTAGGTTCGGTGTTTTTGGCAATAATTGTTGTTATTGCATATTTTCTTTTTTTTAAGAAACAACCACCGAAAACGATTGTAGAGACAGAACCCGTTGTGTTGGGTAGAATTTCTAATTCGGTAACAGCCACTGGTACGATAGAACCAGTAACTGAAGTTGAGGTGGGTACGCAGGTCTCTGGAAAGATAGATAAGATATATGTCGATTATAATGCCAATGTAAAAAAAGGACAGTTGTTGGCAGAATTGGACCGTTCAACGTTGTTGACAAATTTGAATGCAGCAAAAACAGACTATTCAACAGCAACGAGTGAGTTTAAATATTATGAAAAGGTTTATAATAGAAATAAGACTTTACATGATAAAAATTTGATTAGTGATGCGGAATTTGAAGAGATAGAATATCAGTATATCCGTTCAAAAAATTCTGTCACAAAAAGTAAGTTTGAGGTGGATAAGGCAACGACAAACTTAGGATATGCTACAATCACTTCTCCAATCAATGGTGTCGTTATCTCTGTAGAAGTGGAAGAGGGACAGACGGTGACAGCCTCGATGACTACACCGACTCTTTTCTTAATTGCGGAAAATCTGGTTGACATGCAGGTGGTTGCAAATATTGATGAAGCGGATATCGGTGAAGTAAAAGAGGGACAGAAAGTGGAATTTACGGTTGATGCTTATCCTAATGACCGATTCTCAGGTGTTGTTCGTCAAGTCAGATTGGAACCTACCACGACCTCTAACGTTGTAACATACGAGGTGATTGTCAATGCAAAGAATCCTGATTTGAAATTAAAGCCAGGATTGACAGCTAACATCTCTATTTATACGATGGACAAGGATTCTATTATAACGATTCCTAACAAGGCGCTTCGATTCCAAATGGAAGAGTCTCTTCTTCCTCCTAAGATGAAGGTGAAACGATTGAGTGAGGAGGTGAGAGGTGCCACTGTGTGGACTATTGTAGGAGATTCTGTTGCTGAGCAAAGATCTATTATGACAGGTGTTAGCAATGGAACCCATACAGAGGTTCTTTCTGGATTGAACGTGGGAGAGCATCTTATTGTTTCCTCTGTTGAGGTTTCTGAAATGATGAAATCGAAGGAGATGCCTAAAAAAGATGCAGGTAGCCCGTTTATGCCTCAACGTCCAGGCGGGAATAGAAGAAGATAATATCGGATAATTGTGTTACTCTTAGGAAATAAACGTATGGGAGATAATAAACAAAAAGCAATTATTCAGTTAAAGGATATCCGCCGGGATTTTGTGGTGGGAGATGAGGTTGTACATGCGTTGAGGGGCATCTCGTTTACGATATATGAGGGTGAGTTTGTAACCATAATGGGTACATCAGGTTCCGGCAAATCCACTTTGTTGAATACATTGGGATGTTTGGATACACCGACATCAGGCGATTATTTTTTGGATGGTGTGGAAGTTAGGAAGATGAGTAAAAATAATCGGGCTTTACTTCGAAATCGTAAAATCGGTTTTGTGTTTCAAAACTATAATTTGTTGCCAAAGACAACGGCTATTGAGAATGTGGAACTGCCTTTGATGTATAACTCATCGGTGAGTCCGGAGAAACGTGAAAAGAAGGCAATAGAGTGCTTGATTGCGGTTGGGTTGGGCGAACGATTGAACCATAAGTCGAACCAGATGTCTGGTGGTCAGCAACAACGTGTGGCTATCGCTCGTGCGTTGGTGAATGATCCTGTTATTATATTGGCTGATGAGGCGACGGGTAATTTGGATACAAGAACATCTTTCGAAATATTAGTGTTGTTCCAAGAACTACATGCGATGGGTAGAACCATTATATTTGTGACGCACAATCCTGAATTAGCACAGTATAGCAGTCGAAACATTGTTCTCCGTGACGGACATGTGGTGGAAGACACAACAAATACAAATATTGCATCGGCAAAAGAGATATTGGCTACTCTGCCAAAGAATGATAATTAAAGAAGGAGGACATTATGAATTTCGGTAATTTGTTAAAAATAGCACTGAAGGCGATAAGCAATAATATGCTCCGTTCTTTTCTTACTATGCTAGGTATAATTATTGGTGTAGCTTCTGTTATTGCTATGTTGGCTATTGGTCAGGGTTCTAAAAAGAGTATTCAGGAACAGATCTCCGAGATGGGTTCCAATATGATTATGATCAATCCAGGAAACAGAGAAAAAGGCGGTGGCGGAGTGAGAATGAATGCTGCTGATATGCAAACGCTGAAGAATGCGGATTATGAATCTATCATTACGAAGTGTACCCGTTATGTCTCGTATGTCTCTCCTGTTGTCAGCAGTAGCGGACAGATGATCAATGGAAATAATAACTATCCAAGCTCCATGACTGGCGTCACATTGGATTATCTGGAGATTCGTAAGCTTTCTGTCTCTGATGGTGAGATGTTCTCAGAACAGGATATAGCTACTTCCGCAAAAGTGTGTGTGGTAGGAAAAACCATTGTGGATAATCTTTTCCCTAACAATGAAGATCCTATCGGTAAGACTGTTCGATTCAATAAGATACCTTTCACGATCGTGGGAGTACTGACAGCCAAGGGGTATAATAGCATGGGACAAGATCAGGATGCGGTCGTGTTGGCTCCTTATACAACGGTACAGAAACGTGTCTCTTCTATTACGTATCTGAATAGTATATATGCATCGGCTAAGTCGGAAGCGTTGACAAATAAAGCAATCGATGATATTACGGAGGTCCTTCGTGAGAACCATAAAATAAGAGGTGAGGATAATGATTTCTCGATTCGTTCTCAGGAGGAGTTAAGTTCCATGATGACATCAACAACGGATATGATGACGAAACTGCTGGCTTGTGTGGCAGGAATCTCCTTATTGGTAGGAGGTATCGGAATTATGAATATCATGTATGTCTCTGTGACCGAAAGAACACGAGAAATCGGTCTTCGTATGTCTGTTGGTGCTCGTGGTATAGATATCCTTTCTCAGTTTCTGATTGAATCAGTTGTTATTAGTATAACAGGAGGACTTATCGGTGTCTTGCTCGGAGTCTCGGCCTCGTATGTATTGAAATTGATCTTAAATTGGCCTATCTATATACAGCCATACTCAGTAATATTATCATTCTTAGTGTGTACCCTTACAGGTATATTCTTTGGTTGGTATCCAGCTAAAAGAGCTTCGGAGTTAGATCCTATTGAGGCTATTCGTTATGAATAATTGAATAGGCAATGAATCATACAAGATACACGGATAAACATGATGTATAGGGGTAGAGACGCACGGCCGTGCGTCTCTTGGCCGTGCGTCTCTACAGCGTGTATTAACAGGAAGAGGGTATATCAATTTTGATACGCTCTCTTATTTTTTTAGTCATAAACACCTTCGTTTAAATTGAACTGGTATTCTATGTCAAGAATCTCCTTTACTTGTGCTTCGGTGAGTGAAATAGCATTTTTCTCTATTTTCTCCTGAATGAAGTTTGCCATCTCATCATCATCAATGATTACTTCTTCGTTACTATCGGTTTCATCATCCATGTAGCCTTTGTATTCAAAGAAATCCAGCATGAAGTCCAGTACGTTCTCAATCTTTTCTGGCGTTATTCCTTCTTTGTTCTCGTTTGATAAGTTTTTTAATACATAATTGACTAATTCTTTGTCATCTCCAAATCCTAAGTTTTCCATGTTTTTTATCTGTTTAAATTTTATTGTTTGCTCAAAAATAGAAAATATTTATTTAAAAAAATTGGCTAAGTAATCAAAAAATATATATTTGCCTATAGATTTAAAATATTGATAGCCATGAAAAACTGCAGAACATTATTTCTTATATTAGTTATTGTTCCGTTACTTTCATTGCCACTAATGTCTATGACATATCACGGGACATCGTACTCCATGCAACAGCCGGATGGATCGATGGTCAATGTGTTATTATATGGCTCCGATGTTTATATTGAGGTAGAGAGTGAAGATCATTATACACTTATTAAGGACGAGGAGACAGGAGCTATCTGTTATGCAATGGTATCATCAGACGGAACTGCATATGCTTCCACAGGAATTGTATATAAGGGAGGGAATACGCCGGATAAGGTGAAGTCTATACTTCAGCCGAAGATGAGAATCTCTAAAACAGCTCGTGATTCTATCATTCGGATGAAGAGTCAGCTGATCGGGAAAAATCATTCGAGAGCAACGTTGAAGGCGACCACCATAGAGACGGCTTCTGTATTGCCGGATACAATTTATGGAATATGTGTATTAATTGATTTTCTGGATGTTAAATCGGCTGTTCCAAGGGAAGATATAGAGGTGTTCCTTAATTCAGATGATCGAACAGTCTATCGAAATGCTATGTCAATAAAAAAGTATTTTGAATGGATTTCTGGAGGGAAACTAACCTATATTAATTATCTTCCTTCATCATTCTATACTGCTCCGAATACGAAGGAATACTATTCTCCGCAGGATGCAACCGATTATACAACGGATTTGTTTTTCCCTGTTATCGAATCGGCTTTGCTGTCTTATACCAAGGAGAAAGATGGTTTTGATCTGAGTGATCTGACCATGAGAGATGGTGCAGTGTGCGCCATCAATGTATATTATGCAGGTAAGTGTAATAACAAATGGGCTACTGGTCTTTGGCCTCATCAAGGTTATCATCGGTTTAATCTTACTAGATATGGTTATTCTCGTAATGCTTGGCATGCATATCAAATGTCTGATATCGGTAATGAGTTGAACATGGGTACGTTTGTTCATGAAAACGGACATCTAGTTTGCGAATGGCCTGATTTCTATTCGTATGATGGACATGATGATAATAATGCAAAGGACTATAATATCGGAGATGCGTTTTCGATTGCAGACCAGAAGAATCCATCTTATCCTAATCCATGGGCATTGGATCAGGTGGGTTGGCTTACTCATAAAATAGACCTCACAGATATTCATGATGGCAGGTTGATCACTTTAAAAAGAGAATGTGGTTATGCTGCCGTGTATCGGGGAACAGGGGCAAATAGAAAAGAGAAATTTTATCTAGAAATCAGAGATAAGCATTATAAAAACCGTAATAATGATAAGGGAATCTTTATCTGGCATAGTAATGATGATGGTACGAATACGGATGAAGGATATGACGAACAGTTGGACTGTCGTCCAGCTACAGAGAGAAACCCATTTTGGGTTGCAGGTAATGGTCCATCTACCTTTGATGATAATTCCAATCCGAATGCTCGTTGGGTGGATGGGGCTAATTCAGGTGCTTATTTTTGGGATTTCAGTCAATATGGTGAAACCATGACCTTTCGATGTGGACCGCTAATCGAAAATCCTGAATTTCTGACCTCATCTCTTTTAAGTGGACGATTGAGAGGTGCTTATTCAGCTGAAATTGAAGTACATGGAGGAAATGCGCCTTACACGTTTTCACTAGAGGATGGTATGTTACCGGACGGACTGACGCTCAATGAATCGGGCGTTATCGAAGGAATACCGACAGTTCTTGGCAAATACTCTTTTACAGTAAAAGTGACGGATGCAGATGGAAAGAGTACGGTACAACCATTTGAGATAGATATTATCACATCGACTCCGTATGGAGGCGAAAGAAAGGTTATACCAGGAAGAATTGAAATGGAGTACTTCGATGAAGGAGGACAGGATATCGCCTATAATGAATATGATCAGGTAAATCTAGGTAGCACGTTACGTTCGGATAATGCATCGGTTTATATTCAATCCTTCCGTCGCGGATATGCTATTATGCAAACAGGAGAGGGCGAATGGACGCATTACTCTGTAAGGGTTGATTCGAGTGGATTATATGAGGTGTCATTTCATCATTGTAACTCTTCTGATGTGGAAGTTAAAATCTTGGTGGATGATGAAGATGAGATAAGTGTCATGTTGCCTGGTGTGAGAAATGCGAACGGAGCGTTTGAAAATGGGTATATGATCACTACGGCAGAAATGAATCTGTCTGAAGGTGAACACATTATTCATTACGAATTATCAGATCTAATGGATAAAAATCCTAAGGTATATATGGATTATATGCAATTTAATTTGTTGGCTTCAACTAATATGAAAGATGAAAATAATGATCAGGATAGATTGATCTATCCGAATCCATCAGCATCGGAATTTATATTAGAAAACCATTCAGCTGGAAGGGTAGAGGTCTTGTCTTGTTATGGAGTGATAATCGATAGTTGGAATGTGGAGAATGATTCAATGATAAGGTTCGGAGCTAATTATACACCGGGAGTCTATTTCGTAAAGATATACTCTGGAGATGAAGTGTATGTTCAAAAGATTCTGAAAAAATAGACAATAGAACGTTTATTCTTATATGATTGCACACAGAGGATTTTGTTAGGATGATATTCTACATAACCTCTGTGTGATTTTTTTTCTATCTTTGTAAAGATTTAGATGTTTCATTATGCAAAAATATGTCATAATAGTTGCTGGGGGGAAAGGTTTAAGAATGGGAGGAGATATACCGAAACAGTTTCTTCCTCTGAAAGATACCCCTATTTTGATGAGAACTATCCAACGATTTTATGAATATGATTCTCAGATAAAGGTTGTGTTGGTCTTGCCGAAGGATCATTTTTCCTATTGGAAGAAGTTGTGTGATGACTACTCATTTACTTTGCCATGTCAATTGGTGGAAGGAGGTGAGAGTCGTTATCATTCAGTGAAGAATGGGTTGTTGTCGATTAAACCTCAAGGAGAAGCCTTGGTGGCGGTACATGATGGTGTAAGACCTTTTGTGTCGGTTGCCACTTTGCAAAAAACATTTGATACGGCAGAGAAGTATAAGACGGCGGTTCCCGTCATAGAATCGGTTGATTCATTGAGAGAGATTGTGGACGAAAAGAGTGTGGCAAGAGACAGAAGTAAGTTCTTCTTGGTTCAGACACCGCAGGTTTTCTCTTACGATGTATTAATCAATGCCTATCAGCAGGCCTATCGTACTGTATTTACAGATGATGCATCGGTGGTTGAATCATCAGGATATGATATAAAATTGGTAGAGGGGAATCGGGAGAACATCAAGATTACTACGATGTATGATATGAAAATCGCCAAAGCATTAGTTGAATGAATCTATCGGGGAAAGATATTACATATTTGCATGGTGTAGGTCCTAAACGTGCAGAAATGCTGAAAAGGGAGATCAATGTCTCCTCTTACGAAGACATGTTATATTATTTCCCTTACCGATATATTGACAGAAGTAAGATCTATGCTATCTCAGAGTTGAATGAGACATCCTCGTATGTTCAGGTCAGAGGTCGAATATTGAAAACGGAACTGATTGGTGCGGCACGTAAGCAGAGATTGGTAGCACTCTTCTCAGATGGTGTGTCGTCTATGGAATTGCTATGGTTTAAGGGAATTCAGTATGTGACGCAGGCATATAAGGAAGGACATGAATTTGTAGCATTTGGCAAACCTTCTTTCTTCGGTGGCAAGGTCAGTATGATTCATCCGGAGATGGAGACTATCGCAGAGGTGAGGTCTAAACTCTCTTTAGGCGGTCTTCAAGGGCTCTACAATACGAGTGAAAAGATGAAGAATGGTTTCTTGAACTCAAAAGCCATTCAGAAGATCGAGATGGAGATTATCCAATCAATAGGAGCCGATCGTATTGATGAGACGTTGCCTGAGTACCTGACTAGAGATTATCATTTAATGCCTTTGCATGATGCGTTGGTTAATATACATTTCCCTAAAGATTTAGAGACACTTAGAGTGGCTCAGTTCCGATTGAAATTTGAAGAGCTGTATTTTATTCAGTTGGATATGCTCCGTCGGTCGAAGATTCGGTCGAAGCGATTCAAGGGTATGCAGTTTGAACATATAGGTCATTACTTTAATACATTCTATAAGGAGTGCTTACCATTTGATTTGACTGGTGCGCAGAAACGTGTGTTACGGGAGATTCGAACAGATGTAGGAAGTGGAAGACAGATGAATCGTTTATTGCAAGGAGATGTGGGAAGTGGGAAAACATTGGTGGCACTTATGACCATGTTGATGGCGCTAGATAATGATTATCAGGCATGTATGATGGCTCCTACAGAAATCCTGGCCACACAGCATTATGAATCACTCTCTGCATTATTGTCACCTTTGGGTGTGTCAATTGAGTTGTTGACGGGCTCGACTAAGAAGAAGGATCGAGATAGGATATTACCATTGCTGGCTGATGGCGAGATACAGATTCTAATCGGTACGCATGCATTGATAGAGGAGGGGGTGGTGTTTAAAAATCTTGGCATGGCCGTGATTGATGAACAACATCGGTTCGGTGTGGCACAACGCGCTAAACTATGGGCAAAGAATGAACAGCCTCCTCATGTGCTGGTGATGACTGCCACACCTATTCCTAGGACTTTGGCAATGACTTTATACGGGGATTTAGATGTGTCGGTGATTGATCAGTTACCTCCGGGACGAAAACCAATCAGGACCATACATCGTTATGACACCAAGAGAGCCGACTTATATGAGTTCATGAAGGAGGAGATTGCGAAAGGACGCCAAGTGTATATTGTTTATCCTATGATTCAAGAATCAGAGAAGTCGGATTATGAGAATCTAGAGTCTGGTTACGAGAAACTACAGAATGTATTTCCTGAGCCTGCATATCATTTAGGAATGGTTCATGGTAAGATGAAAGCTTCGGAAAAAGAGAGTGTCATGCAACGGTTCGCTTCAGGAGAATTAAATATCTTGGTGGCAACGACGGTAATAGAAGTAGGGGTCAATGTTCCGAATGCTTCTGTTATGATGATTGAGAGTGCGGAACGATTTGGTTTGTCGCAGCTTCATCAGTTAAGAGGAAGAGTGGGACGAGGAGCGGATCAGTCTTATTGTATCTTGGTAACTTCTGTTAAGTTGTCTAATGAGAGTCGCCAAAGAATGGATGTGATGGTTCGTACATGTGATGGTTTTGAGATTTCGGAGGTGGATTTGAAGATGCGTGGACCAGGAGATATAGAAGGGACGCAACAGAGTGGGGTGGCATTGAATTTAAAAATCACCAATTTAGCAACAGACGGACAAATCGTTCAGTTTGCCAGAGATCTTGCTAGAAAGACATTAGAAGAAGACCCTGAGTTGATGCAGGGGAAAAATCTTTTGTTGAATCAAAGAATACAAAGGATGATGTCAGAAAAACTGAATTGGGGAGTAATCAGTTGATATTGATTGAATGACAGGGCAGAATTTTACGGTATGAGTTTTGGGGAGTCACTAAAACAAAAATAAAAAGGCTACTGAATAGTAGCCCTTTTATTTCTCGATTTTTTTCACTGAATTACTTTGCAGCTTCTACAGTGTTTTCAATTGCTTCAACAACTTCAGCAGCTGTGTTAGCAGCAGATACTAAGCTATCAGCAGCAGCAGATACTGTGCTATCAGCAGCGTTTACAGTTGAGTCAAGAACTGTAGCAACTTCTTCAACTACAGTAGCAGTAGTATCAGCTACAGTAGCGTTTTGATTTTGTTCATTGCTGCAAGATGCTAAAGCGAAAGCAGCAGAAACAGCGAAAAATAAAACTACCTTTTTCATTTTTTTATATAAATAAATTAAACAACGTCTTTTTTTTGTCGGTGCAAAAATATAATTTATTTTTTCAATTGTATCTCAGTCTCGTCTTTTTTTTGACATGGAATGTGAAAAAAATATAAAATTTTGGAAAAATGATCGATTTGCACACAATAAAATGGATTAAGCTAAATTCTCATACAAATATCGTTTGATACTTTTCTTTGGCGTTTTCTCAAATTCACTGTTGTGAATAATGATCTTTGATATGGCCTCGTAACTTGCGATTTCTTTGTTTAAGTTCAACCTGTTCTCCTCCATTATGATTGTTAACTGGTCTTTTTCGATGTGACTTTCGTCCATGGCAGCATAGTCTGGATAGACTAATGCGATCAGTTTGTTATCTTTTTGGGTGACGATGCACTCAGATACAAAAGGCATATTGGTTAACTTGGCTTCAATGGATTCTGGATAGATGTTTTGTCCGGAAGGTCCAAGCAGCATGTTTTTACATCTTCCTTTAATAAAAATATTGTTTTTCTCGTCGATGATTCCCATGTCACCCGTATGTAACCATCCCTCTTCATCGATAGTTTCTGCAGTGGCTTGCGGGTTTTTGTAGTATCCCATCATCACACAATCTCCCTTGATGAGAAGTTCTCCTGGAATTTTGTATGGATCCTCCGATAATACTTTCACTTGCAAACAAGGAAGCAGTTTGCCGGCTGATCCTGAAACATAATCTTCCAATTGTGCAAAGGCAACCAAAGGTGCACATTCGGTCATACCATAACCACAGACGTAAGGGAATTTTATCTTGTCCATGAACGCTGCTGTCTCAGCATTCAGTGGCGCACCTCCCAATACTAAGGCTTTGAATTTTCCACCGAAAGTATCGACAAGTTTTTTTCTGATTTCAGAGTATATCTTATTGTTTAGTCCTGGAATACTTAGAGCCACCTTCATGGAAGTCTTGTTGATCGTTGGTAAGATTTGATTCTTATATATCTTTTCCAAAACCAATGGAACTAAGAAGATGGAGTTAGGTCTCACATCGGACATCGCTTTGATAAGGATCTTTGGAGATGGCAGTCTGTTGAGGAAATAGATGTGAGAACCAGCAGATATCTGTGCTAAAATCTCGCCTAATAGTCCGTATGCATGGGCCAATGGGAGCATGGAGAGAATATTATATCCTCTTTTCGCTTGGTCTGTATCTAAGGCAAATGCAATGTTCGCACGGAAATTCTTTCCAGCGATCATGACACCCTTGCTGTATCCTGTGGTACCTGATGTATAGCTGATCATCACCAGTTCTTCATCATCCTTCTCGTCGTAATGAACATCTTCCTTGTGAAAACCGTTCGGATAGAGTTCCTGGAATTTGCTATCGATTGTTTTTAACGTCTTCTGAATGGTTTCTCCTGCACTTTGATAGAGACAACGGAAATCAGACATTGAAAAGATGCCTCTGACATTAGGAATCTTGGATTCATCAATATTCTCCCAAATATTGTCTGTTAGGAAAAGAAGGGCGGAGTCCGAATGATTGATGATGTGCTGGATGTCGTCTGAATGAAAATCCTTTAGAATAGGAACTGCGACCGCTCCGTATGTTTCAACAGCGAGGAAGGTGATAGCCCAGATATGGTTGTTGTTGCCTACAATGGCTATTTTATCCTCTTTCCTGATATTTAACTCTTTGAATAAGACGTGAAGCTTCGCGATTTTTTCTGCTACTTCACCGTAGGTAAAACTCTCTTTGGTGACATAATCTGTCATGGCAGGTAAGTCCCAATTGTTCACAAATGAATTTTCGTAGTATTTGATGTACGTTAACTTATCCATATATTTATATATGTTGACATAAATTCAGAAGACATCCTTCGAAATCCTATAAAGGCACGAACTCCTATTCCTTTATATAAGGACGTATCTGTTTTTATTAATTAATATTATTCTAACCTAACCTATGTGAATTAATTCATTCATCGACAAAAATATGCAAAATATTTAAAATACAAGATATTGTTCGATGGAAAATGCAAACAACGGGTATGACAAACAACAACTGCTCGCTGACAGAATGCCTACGAGCAGTTGTTTATGAAGGTGAAAATTTTTTTATTTATTTTTCGTATAAATAACGTTTGATACTCTTTTTCGGAGTCTTTTCAAATTCAGTAGGGTGAATCTTGAACGCTTTTATCTGTTCGTATGCAGCCAACTTTTCGTTGATTGTTTTCCTCTGCTCTTCCATGATGGATTCTAGATCTTTATGATCGATGTTCATCTCATCCATTGAAGCAAAATCAGGATAAATTAATGCGACAATTTTATCATCTTGTTGGATGACAATGCTTTCCGATACGAATGGTAAATTGTTGATTTTCGCCTCGATTTCTTCAGGATAAACATTCTGTCCAGAAGCTGTTAGAATCATTGTTTTAGAGCGTCCTTTGATATAAATGTTTCTATCCTTATCGATGACACCTACATCACCTGTCTTCAACCAACCATCTTCGGTGAAGACGCTTTTTGTCGCTTCTTCATTCTTGAAATATCCTATCATCACGTTGCGACCTTTGATCTGAATCTCTCCAGGTATGTTCTGTTCGTCAGGTGAGTCAATACGTACCTGAGTGTCTAGAATAGGTTTACCTACGGAATGTGGAACAAAATTATAGCAATCCACACTTACCAATGGAGCACATTCGGTCATTCCATATCCTACGATGTATGGGAAGCCTATCTTGTGAAAGAAATCTTCCACCTCTCTGTTGAAAGGAGCACCTCCAATAACCACCTTTCTGAATTCTCCACCAAACGTGTTGATGAGTTTTTTACGAATCTCTGCATAGATTCTGTCTGATATGAATGGTATGCTGGTTGCCACTTTCATGGATGTCTTATTCAATGTAGGTAAGATATTGTTTTTGTATATCTTTTCCATGACAAGAGGTACGGTGAAGATCGCATCTGGTTTGATTTCGTCCATGGCCTTTATCAGTACTTTTGGACTTGGAAGACGGGTTAAGAAAGTGATGTGTGCACCTGTTGCGAATTGTGCAATAAAATCGAATGCACATCCGTAGGCATGAGCCAATGGTAAGAAAGAAAGAATTCTGTATCCTTCTCCTACAAGGTTGGTTTCCTTTTGCGCACATTCAATCATACTGCAGAAATTGTCGCCCGTCAGCATGACACCTTTACTAAATCCTGTGGTACCAGAGGTGTAATTCAACACGGACATCTCGTGAGTATCCTTTTCAGTATATTGAATATCATCCTTGCTGATGCCGTTTGGATAACGCTCGGCAAACTTAGCATCCAAATGCTTCATCGTCATCTGAATGGATTCACCTGGAGCTTGATATATACAGCGGAAATCAGTAATGGAGAATACACCTCTTATGGTGTGTAATGATTCTTCATTTAGATTGTCCCATTGATTATCAGATAAGAATAAAAGTTTAGACTCGGAGTGATTGATGATATGTTGTATATCGTTAGGATGGAAGTCCTGTAAGATAGGTACAATCACAGCTCCATATGTAACTGTTGCTAAAAATGTTATGGCCCATTCAGGCGTGTTTCTGCCGACCAAAGCAATTTTATCTTGTGGCGTTATGTTCAACTCTTTGAACAAGACGTGTAAACGAGCAATCTCTTTTCCTACTTCTTGATAAGTGTAAGATTGCTTGGTGATGTAGTTGGTCATCGCCTTCATATCCCAGTGAGACTTTATGGTCCCCTCGATATGCTGATTGAGTGTTTTTGACATTTGGTTCTTTAATTTGTTTATACTCAGTTACAATTTTTATGCAAAAATAGTGAAAATTACACATTTTACCTCTTTTTGTGCGATTTTTTTGCTCACTTTGTGTAAAAAAGTGCAATAATAAAAAATGCGTTAGTTCGTTGATGTTTACTTATTAGTCGGGTAATGAATTCGATAAATAGTGGAAATGTCGAATAAAATGATTAAAATATAAGTAAAACTTAAAAAATCACAATGAATCTTTGATTAATGTTAAAACAGATGTTTGATGTTTAATCATGTTAAGGAGGGGTCGATGTTGAAAATACCATGTAAGATTTTGAGATAAAGATGATAAACTTTCGTTCTTTTGGTGTAACTTTGCCATAAGTAATCATAAAAACATTTTGTTATGAATTTTTTTGAATGTAAGGTTAGTCATGACCAAGTTGAAGAAACAACAGGGAAAAAGAAAAAAATCACGGATACATATTTAGTTGATGCTTTGTCCTTCTCGGAAGCAGAAGCCAGAATTAATGAGGAAGTAGCTCCTTTCTATAATGTTGGCGAGTTTACGGTGGCTGGTATTCGAAAGGCAAGAATCAGTGAAATCTTTGGCAAAGATATAGATGCGTCGAAGTGGTATAAATGTAAAGTTTCGTATGTGACTATCGATGAGGTTAGTGCTAAGGAGAAACGATTTAATTATACTATATTGGTACATGCTGATGATTTTGACGAAGCATTGAAGAATCTAAAAGAGGGTTTGAAAGATACTATTTCAGATACTGAGATAGTGGCTATTTCGGACACTCCAATCATGGATATATTTCTTTATGCAGTACCCGAAAATTAAGATAGAAAAATTGTAAAAGAAAATGTCAATAGCTAAAAGATTACAAGAGATAAAGAGTGAACTGCCAGCATCTACCCGATTGTTGGCAGTTTCTAAGTTCCACCCTGCTGAACTTATTCAAGAGGCGTATGATGCAGGACAACGTTATTTCGGAGAAAGCCATGTTCAGGAACTAAAAGAAAAAGTAGAGGTATTGCCGAAAGATATAGAATGGCATTTTATTGGTCATTTGCAAACGAATAAAGTGAAGTATATTGCACCTTATATCTCTATGATTCACAGTGTTGATACCGAAAAATTATTGCAGGTTATCAATGCTCAGGCTGAAAAGTGCGGAAGAGTTATACCTTGTTTGCTTGAAATCCATGTAGCTAAGGAAGAAACAAAATATGGCTTTGACTTCGATACTGCACGGGAACTCTTACAAAGTGATAGATTACAGTCGTTAAAGTTTGTCTCTGTTGTCGGTATTATGGGAATGGGTTCATTGACGGATGATGAGAACCAGACCCGTCGCGAATTTGCTTCGCTTCATCACTTCTTTCAGGAGATGCAATCTACTGTTGCTCCTCAATTCAAGGAACTTTCGATGGGAATGTCGGGCGACTACCGAATCGCGATAGAAGAGGGGAGTACAATCGTACGGTTGGGTACTACTATCTTTGGGGAGAGACAATATTAGAGTTAAGAGTTAAGAGTAAGGGTTGAGAGTTTTGGATTAGGAATTATAAGGGATTGAATTATATTTTGTTTATAAGGGACGATGCGAGTACATCGTCTCTGTTTGTTTTATACCAAATCTATACCCCTTAGGTGAAGAACGGTTGACAAAATGGAGATTCTCAAATAATGAAGGAAATCAATATGTGGTATTTGTAAATAAAAAGAAAACAAAGTGTTATGAATTAATAAAAAAGTTGTAACTTTGCACCCGATATAAAAATATGTTGAAGAACATAAAATTCGGATATATGAGTGACGAAAAAAAACAATCAGATGCGTTGAGATATCACGCAGAAGGAAGACCAGGAAAGATTCAAGTAATTCCTACAAAGCCAACAGCAACGCAAAGAGATTTGGCGTTAGCCTATTCACCAGGTGTGGCAGAACCATGCTTGGAAATCCAGAAAGACCAGCATAAGGCGTATGATTATACTGCAAAGGGAAATTTGGTTGCAGTAATTTCAAACGGTACGGCTGTGTTAGGTTTAGGAGACATAGGTGCTGAAGCAGGAAAACCAGTAATGGAGGGTAAAGGCCTTTTATTTAAGATTTTTGCAGATGTAGATGTGTTTGATATTGAGGTGAATGAGAAAAACATCGATAAGTTCTGCGAAACAGTGAAAGCCATTGCGCCAACATTTGGTGGAATCAACTTGGAGGATATAAAGGCTCCTGAATGTTTTGAAATCGAGGATCGTCTGAAAGCAGAGTTGGATATTCCGTTGATGCACGATGATCAACATGGAACAGCAATCATCTCGTCTGCAGCGTTAGTCAATGCATTGGAATTGGTTGGCAAGAAGATAGAGGATGTTAAGATTGTTGTGAACGGAGCTGGTGCAGCAGCTAACTCTTGTACAAAATTATATATGGCATTAGGTGCACGTTTGGAGAATATCGTAATGTGTGACTCTAAGGGTGTTATCAATACTAAAAGAACTGACTTAAATGATCGTAAGAAACCTTTTGCAACAAGTCGTGATATCACAACGTTGGAAGAGGCTGTTAAGGATGCAGACGTATTCTTAGGCCTTTCAAAAGGTAATGTGTTGAGTCAGGATATGGTTCGCTCAATGGCGAAGAACCCTATCGTGTTTGCATTGGCTAACCCTACACCAGAAATCTCTTATGATGATGCAAAAGCATCTCGTCCGGATGTTATTTGTGGTACGGGACGTTCTGATTATCCTAACCAGATCAATAACGTGCTTGGTTTCCCTTATATCTTCCGTGGTGCTTTGGATACTCATGCTAAGGCTATCAATGAGGAGATGAAGTTGGCTGCAGTTCATGCGTTGGCTGCATTGGCTAAGCAACCTGTACCAGAAGCTGTTTCTATCGCCTATGGTAACAAGAAGATGAAGTTCGGTCCTGATTATATCATCCCTACTGCATTTGACCCACGTTTGTTGGAGACTGTTGCTCCTGCTGTAGCTAAAGCTGCTATGGAGTCTGGTGTTGCTCGTAAAGAGATTACAAACTGGAGTGAGTATAAAGCAGAACTTCGTGCTCGTATGGGCTTGGATAATACGTTGATCGGTTCGTTGACCGAAGCTGCTAAGGCTAATCCAAAACGTGTTGTCTTCACTGAAGCTAATGCTGCTAATACATTGCAAGCTGCTTCAACTGCAAAGAAAGAAGGTATCTGTATTCCTATCCTTTTGGGTAACGAAGAAAGAATTGCTAAGATTGCTAAGGAGAATGGTATTGATATTGATGGTATTGAAATCATTAATCTTCGTCATGATCGTGAGGAGTCTCGTCGTAATCGTTATGCTAAATACATCTCTGAGAAGTTGGCTCGTAAGGGTTATACTTATTCAGAATCAAATGAGAAGATGTATGACCGCAATTACTTCGGTGCTATGATGGTTGAGATGGGTGACGCTGATGCCATGATAACAGGTTCTTATACGAAGTATATGGAGGCAATTAAGCCTGCTATGGATATCATTGGTATGCGTGAGGGCATCAACAATCTTGCTGCATTGAATATCATCAATACGCCTAAGGGTGTATTCTATATGGCAGATACATTGATGAATGATTCTCCTTCTGCTCAAACATTGGCTGAGATTGCTCGATTGACTAACCAGACAGTGAAGTTGTTCAATGAACGTCCAGTTATGGCTATGTTGTCTTACTCTAACTTCGGCGCTGATTCTACTGGTAATCCATGTGTAGTTCATGAGGCTGTTGAATTGCTTCATGCAAAGAATCCAGAACTCATGGTCGATGGTGAGATGCAAGTGAACTTCGCATTGAATAAGAAACTTCGTCATGAGAAGTATCCATTCAGCACAATCGATGGAATGGATGTTAATACATTGATCTTCCCTTGCTTGAATTCAGCTAACATTGCTTATCGTATGTTGATCAGCATGGGTATGTTTGAAAGCATCGGCCCAGTTCAAATGGGTATGAGAAAGCCAGTTCATGTTTTGGATGTTGAGGCTTCTGTTCGTGATATTATTAATATGACGACAATCGCAGTTATTGATGCTCAGATAAACAGTAAATAATAAGTGTTTATAACGATAGAAGAAAAGGATGCTCAGTGTGGGCATCCTTTCTTTGTTTCTATTGATAATGACTTATAATAGTCTATAGTATGTAAGACATCCGATTCTATTTTTTTCTGATGGTCACATTTGCTGGGAAGCAGAATGTAGGATCTTTACGATTTTCCAATGATAATATTAGATTGCTGGTGTTTAACTTTACTATGTCATTATAAATCACCTTATCGTTGTATTTTATTGTTACGGGTTTCTTGAGATCAACCATCTTTTCGTTTATCCATATTGTTACTTCATCGTAATCCATTTGGATAATTTCTATGTTGTTTCCTTCTATTTTAGCTTCGAATTTGTCTCCTTGTTTAGGAGAAATCGTTTTAGGAAGAGTGACCCAGTAGAAGGTACTACGTGGCAGTTCCCCTTGTGTCCACACAAGGTGTTTAGGATATGGGTTTCTGATTACTTTTGCACAGTCGGTGATGTCTTTGATGTTTGTTGTCGTAGCCCAATGGTCGCTAAGTCGTTCGGCAAAACGCTTGTCCGCCTCTCCTTTTACATAAAAATATACTCTATTGGGGTCGATCCCTTTACAGACAATCATCATCTCGATTAGATTTTCTATTATCGTATCGGTAATAGCTTGATCCCACATCTCATTATTTGGCAGGAGGGGTTTTACATAGGCTCCTCCTGGACAAGAGGGAGAAATACTTTTCTGCAGTTCAATCTCCGTTATCGTCTCACCGAAATCATGTAGTATCCACAAACTGCATCCATATTTGACATCGGAGGAGTAAAACTTTATCTCATGATTATTAAAATGAATCGTCTCATTTTGGTAATCGTTGTTGTAATCCAGTCTGACTTGAGATTTCCATTCTGTAATAATACGCTCTCTTTCTTCTTTAAGTTTGGATTCTTTTATTTGTTGGGCTGTTGAGCAGAAACAGTATCCTAAGGCCAACAATAAAAGAGAATAGTTTTTATTCATGTTGTCTCTGTGTTTTATTTATTTGGTTTGCAAAAGTAGTAAATCTTTTAGGATTCTTTTGAGTACAAGATTTTTTTTTATTGAGCAATTGTGGAAAAGTTGTATATTTGCGTTATATATGTATAAGAGTCAAAAGCGATTTTGACTTATAGTTAAGTATGAAGTTATTTTGTTCATTTAAAAAGTAATAGGATATGAAAAAATTAAGAGTATATGATTTCATCATATTGGTGATGATAACTTTGTTTTTGGGTACGTCATGTAGTTGTGAATATGATGATGAAGACTATTTAGTAGGTGATACATGGCAATGGGTGGAGAGTGTTCATTATGTGGAAAGCCGTTCTCATTGGGTGGTTGACTATCGGGAGACTTCGGCTGAGGATGTTTGGTATAAGTTCTATCGTAATGGAGATATGGAGATTCGTTCATATATTGTATCTCATTTCGGACGTGTATATGAAGATTGGATTGATGGTACATGGAGCTTATATAACGGAGAGTTGACCATGCGTACGTATGATGGTGTATGGGCGTATGAGTTGGAACGTATATCGAATTATGAGATGATCTTGGTGTATTATCGTGACATGATTGATCAGGATGGGTATATCTATGAGGAAAAGGTCGAAGAACGTTATGTGAGATGATTTAGTAGAGAATGTATAAATGAATAGATAATGGCAAAAGAATTGGAATTAAAGTATGGTTGTAATCCCAACCAAAAGCCTTCTCGTATTTTCATGCAAGAAGGGGAACTGCCTATACAAGTATTAAATGGACGTCCTGGTTATATTAATTTCTTGGATGCTTTTAATAGTTGGCAATTGGTGAAAGAATTGAAAGAGGCGACAGGTCTCCCTGCAGCTGCTTCATTCAAGCATGTCAGTCCAGCAGGTGCTGCCGTAGCTGTAGAAATGTCGGAGACACTGAAAAAGATTTACTTTGTTGATGATGCTAAGCTTTCACCGTTGGCTACGGCCTATGCGCGTGCCCGTGGTGCAGATCGTATGTCATCGTATGGTGATTTTATCGCTTTGTCTGATGAATGTGATGAAGAGACTGCTTTCTTAATCAATCGTGAGGTTTCGGATGGTGTGATTGCCCCTTCTTATTCAGCTCGTGCATTGGAAATCTTAAAGAATAAAAGAAAAGGAACTTATAATGTGATTCAGATTGATCCTTCGTATCGTCCTAATCCAATTGAGTGCAAACAAGTTTATGGCGTCACATTCGAGCAGGGACGCAATGAAATAAAAATAGATGAGTCATTGTTTAAAGAGTTCCCTACACAGAACAAGGTGTTGACAGAAGAGGCAAAACGTGATCTGATTATTGCCTTGATCACTCTGAAATATACGCAGTCCAACTCTGTTTGTTATGCAAAGGATGGTCAGGCTATTGGTATTGGCGCGGGACAACAGTCTCGTATCCACTGTACTCGTTTGGCTGGTAACAAAGCGGATATATGGTTTTTACGTCAACATCCTAAGGTAATGAATTTACCATTTAAGGAGGGGATTCGTAGAGCCGATCGTGATAATACAATTGATGTATATATATCAGAAGATGAGCATGATGATGTACTGAGAGACGGAGCATGGCAACAGTTCTTCACAACACAACCTGAGGTGTTGACAAAAGAAGAGAAGAAGGCTTGGTTGGCTCAGTTGGATAATGTGGCATTGGGCTCAGATGCATTTTTCCCATTTGGAGATAATGTTGAACGTGCTCATAAGAGCGGTGTGAAGTTTATTGCTCAGCCAGGAGGTTCTGTGCGTGATGATCATGTGATAGACACATGTGATAAATATGGCATGACTATGACCTTCACGGGTGTACGTTTGTTCCATCATTAATAGAGAATATAGTTCAGAAAGGCGGAGTAATAAATCCGCCTTTTTTATTAGGGTTCTATAAGTTCGTTTTGTGGGATTTTGAATTCGTTATTGGATATGATTAGGATAATTTGTTTTATACTATTTTGTTTAAGCACAATTTGTGTGGAGGCTTCTGGTTTTCGAACTAAAACTTATTCGGATCAGATTGCTACGTTGCAACTCTACTTAAATGATAATCAGTTGGATTATCCTGTTATGGAGTTGAATAGTCCTGATTATGTGACGGTTGCGTTTGATTATATGTCATCGAATTATCCTCATCTGGCATATAAGATACAGCTATGCAATGCAGATTGGACGCTTTCAACAATGGATGAGTTGGAGTATTTGGAAGGAATGAATGGAGTGGTAATAGAGAATCCTGTCGTATCAACTAATACAACGTTTGATTATACCCATTTCTCGTTTAGAGTTCCTAATGAAGAACTTAGACCGACCTTGTCGGGCAATTATGTAGTGAAGGTATATGATACCGATCATCCTGATGTGATATTATTGACGGGCTGTTTTTCAATTGTGGATCATAAGGTAAGTGTTCAGGGAAAAGTGACAGGAAAATCTATCTATGGGGTGAATAAAGAGTATCAGCATTTGTCCTTTGAACTATTCTTTAAAGATAACTTCAATGCGTTGGCAGATGAGTTTACAGTGGTGGTTCGTCAGAATGGGCGACATGACAATGAAGTGTTTGGTTTGAAACCCACTTATGTGAAACCGGAATCGCTTGTTTTTGAAGACGAAAGAAAACTCTCTTTTGAAGGAGGGAATGAATATCATATAATAGATTTTTCTCATCGTTTCCGATATAGCGGACGTATTGAACGAATATCCTTTCATCATCCCTATTATCATGTGGAAACCTTTCCCGAGAAGTTTAAAGATGGAAGAGATTATTCGTATGATAAAGATGTAAACGGACATTTTAAGGTTCATGGACAGTATATATGGAGTGAGGCGGAGATAGACTATTCAATCGTTCATTTTACATTTGCCAAAGCAGAACCTTGGTTGGATGGTTCTCTGTATGTCATGGGAGGATTTAATGATAACTGGTTGGAAGAGAAGAATAAGATGGTTTACAGTTTTGAACGCCAACAGTATGAATTAGCGATGGTCCTGAAAAATGGGGGATATAATTACCATTTTGTATTTTTGCCGGTAGATTGGAATGCCGCAACCGTTAATCGTACAGAAGGCAGCTATTGGGAGACGGATAATAGTTATCAGATATATGTTTATTATCATCCGTTGGGATCTAACTTAGATCAGGATCAGCTGGTTGGTTTCACGGAGATTTATTCGCGAGATTAAATTTTGCGGAAAGACAGGGATTCGAACCCTGGGAACAGTTACCCGTTCACCGCATTTCGAGTGCGGCCCGATCGACCACTCCGGCATCTTTCCTTAGGTCGTTCAAATAAAAAAATCCGAAGTGGGAACCTCGGATTCTTTACTCCTACGTTTCATTAGCAAAATTATGAATTAATAATGAGATATACAAAAAAGATTCTGGCTGAAATTTCATGAAATATCATATAGTGAGCAGTGCGGAATCAATTAAAAATTTACAATTTTGTTTGGTCGTTATAGTGGAATGTCCTAATTTTACAACTGATAAAATATTATTAATAAACACGTTCAGATGATAGAAAATAACAATATATTATCACTTCTTGAAAACTATACACTTGACAATGCCGATGATATAGCGGAGACTATTGCGGCGGATTTTCGTAAGCGTCGCATAGAGAAGAACCTTACGCGCGACCAAGTGGCGGAGAAGTCGGAGGTGGCGGTCAGTAACATTGTGCGTTTCGAGCAGAAGGGTCTTATCTCATTGAAGAATCTTATAAGTCTGGCTATGGCATTAGGTTATACCTCCGAGGTGAAGAATATCTTCTCCCAGCCCAAATACAGTACGATGGAGGAGTTACAACAGATTCGTAGGAATATGAATAAGAAAAAGGCTCATAAGATATGATGAATATAAAACAACTTTATGTCAACTTTCACAATCATCGAGTCGGTGTCTTATCGCTTGCTCCTGACGATAAGTTGTGTACTTTTGAGTATGATAAGCAGTGGCTCGTTGATGGTTTTAGCATTTCACCGTTGGAGTTGCCTCTTCGGGCGGGTCTATTCATAGCAAAGCCTACACCATTCTATGGCAATTTTGGCATTTTTGAAGACAGCCTTCCTGATGGATATGGCCGTTATTTGCTGCATAAGGCATTGCTTAAAGAGGGTATTGATGATTATCGTCTCTCTTCATTGGATCGTTTAAGCATTGTTGGTAGTAATGGTATGGGAGCTTTGACGTTTGAGCCTGTGACCCAACTTGTAGAGAATGAAGAAATCAAAGATTTTGACTTGTTGCAGGAAAAAGCGCTAGAAGTGCTCAGAGAGAAGCAAGACAAAGATGTCGAGCTTTTACTTTATAATAGTGGTAATAGTGGAGGTGCTCGTCCTAAAACAGTATTCTCGGATGCTGAAGGTCATTGGTTGGTGAAATTCCGGCATACCTACGACCCTGAGGACATGGGAGTGCAGGAGTACCGTTACAATGAGGTGGCTAGAAAGTGTGGCATTAACGTGCCTGATTTCAAACTCGTCAACGGCAAATATTTTGCTTCCCGTCGTTTTGATATAGCTGATGATGGAACGCGAATCCATACAGCAACTGTTGGCGGACTTTTGTGCGTTTCTCTTTCCAGTCCTGTGCTTGACTATAGTAATTTGCTTGCATTATCGGGGTTCTTGACACAGAACCCAAAGGATGTGGAGCAGATGTATCGTCGCATGTTGTTCAATTATTTTGCAGAGAACAAAGATGACCATTGCAAAAATTTCAGTTTCATGGTTCAGCGTATTAACGACCAATGGAGATGGGTATTGGCACCAGCCTATGACCTTACTTTTTGTAATGAGGGTTATAACGGTGAACATGCAACATCAGTTAATGGGACAGGTCATCCAACCATAAACGACTTCATCCTTGTAGGCACAAAGATTAAGATGAGAGAGCAACGCTGTCGTGAATTAATTGATGAGATAAGAGATAAATGTGTGGAATTAAAAGACATTTAATATAACAACAAAATGCAACAAAACGTTTACACAGAAGAAGATAAGAAATGGATGACAGAAGGGGAGAATGGTTCTCTGTCTGTACGAGTGACACCCTCTATGGTGAAAGTATTGGAAAAGAACGAGATATTCGTTTTTGGTAGTAATGCACAGGGAATGCACCTTGGAGGTGCTGCACGGGTGGCGTATGATAAGTTTGGTGCAGAGTGGGGAAATGGAGAAGGACTTCAGGGACAATCTTATGCGTTGCCGACGATGGAAGGAGAGGAGAGTACGCGAGCTGCGGTGGAGCGATTCATTGAATGTGCGAAGAAGCATCCGGAACTGAAGTTTTGGGTGACCCCTGTAGGATGTGGCATTGCGGGATATACGCCACAGCAGATAGCTCCGATGTTTAAAGAGGCTACCTCGCTTGAAAATGTCTATTTGCCTGTATGTTTTTGGAAAATTCTTTTGGAAAAGAAATGACGTTATACGCTAATAACTTCCGATTTGTGTTGTTTTGGTACACTTTTCGGCAGTAATTAGTGTAAATTTATAAATCTGCTTGGTTGATTCAAATAACATAAAAGGAATAAGCCTGCATTTCGCCCAAGACAATAGTAGAGAAGTAAGTGGATGGAAGTCTTAATCATTTGTGCCTCTGATTCAGTCCCCATTTTATTATAATTGGGGGACAAAACGGAGGAAAAGGTACTTCAAATGTTGAATTATTGTTTGTTCGATTGTATTTTGTCTTGTTTTTTGCGTCAATAACAAGACTTTTTTATTATCTTTGCATCATCATAAATAAAACTAATAATATGATAATAGGTGACAAGATAAAGAAGAAGATAGAAGATACTCCTGATGGCGTGATTCTCACCATTGGCGACTTCGATGTTGACATGCAATGTCAGGGTGCACTCGTTAAGGCTCTTAACAGACTTGTTGACCAAGGTACACTGCAAAGATTATCCAAAGGGAAGTACTACAAGCCACGGAAGACTATTTTCGGGACATTAAAACCTGCAACAGAGGAAATCACAAAGGACTTCTTAATGAAGAATGGTAAGCTGGTTGGTTATATTACTGGCAATAGAGCATTTGCATTAATGGGGCTGACTACACAAATCACATCTTCGATATTGATTGGTACAAGTCGCTATCGTCATCCTCTGACAAGAGGGGATTGTGTCATTTCTTTTTTACAACAGTACAATCCAATCACAGAAGAGAATATCCCACTTCTACGAATACTTGATGCTTTGAAGTGTGTTAGGGAAATACCTGCCAATAGCCCGGATAGTGTGGTGACTCAACTAGGTGGTCTTATCCGCGCCCTGTCTAAAACGGAACAGGGAAAGCTGATAGAACTGGCTGTGAACTATACGTCATACGTTAGGGCGCTTCTCGGTGCTATTATGGAACAAAACAATATTGATGGTGCTGGACTTTTAAAGAAATATTTAAATGGTACTACTAATTACAAACTGTCTATTTCTGAACAGGCATTACCTAACAAAAAGAACTGGAATATTCTATGAGATTACACGAAAATAAACAATTGTTTGCTGATGCTATTGATGCTGCATCACGATCGAAGAGAGAGGGGGGACTTGGCATCAAAAGTATTTTTATAGAGAAGGATTATTGGATATGTCGTTCGTTGAAACGAATGTCCGAGAGTGATGTGGATGGTAGAGTGGTGTTCAAGGGTGGTACCAGTCTTTCGAAGGCATACGGCATTGGGGCACGCTTCTCTGAGGATATCGATATAGCCATAGCCGAAGCTTGGACTTTGAGTGGTAATCAGTTGAAGAACCTCATACGCCATACGGCTAAGAATATGACTGATGGGTTGAAAGAAATTGTCCTTCCTGGAGTAACTAGCAAGGGTTCTCGCTACCATAAAGCATTTTATGCATATCCACGAGTCGTTGCAACAGAACAGGTAGGTGCAATAAAGACAGGTCAGTTGTTGGTGGAGATAAACTCTTTTGCCAATCCATACCCTTCCCGGAAATGCTTACTGAGCAGTTTTCTGACAGACTTTATCATCCAAAGTGACAATGAAAGCCTGATAGAGGAATATGAAATGCAGCCATTCGAAGTTACAGTTCTCGACAAACGACGCACGTTAACAGAGAAATTGGTGTCCTTGCTCCGTTGTTCTCTTGCTGACAATCCGATGCCAGAGTTGTCTGCTAAAATTCGCCACTTCTATGATCTTCATTTCCTTCTGCATGATTCTGAGACCTACACTTATTTGCAAGGTGAAGAATTCAAAGCAGACCTAAAAGCATTGTTCCTTCATGATCAGCAGGAATTTGAAAAGCCCGAAGGATGGCAAGACAAGAGAATGAGTAATTCGGCTTTGCTGATTGATTTTCATGAAGTGTGGAATAATCTGCGATCCCTCTATATGCGTGAATTATCCGACTTGGCCTATCAAGAAATTCCTACGTCCACAGAAATTGAAGAGAGTCTCAACGCTATACTTTCTGCTATAAAATAGTTGTGTAGTAAAAAAAGAGACACGCGATATATAAAAACACAAAACCCGTTGATTTCTCAACGGGTTCTTTAAAGAATCTGTGCGGAGAGAGAGGGATTCGAACCCCCGGTACCTCTCGGTACGGCGGTTTTCAAGACCGCTGTAATCGACCACTCTACCATCTCTCC
>CACXCA010000015.1 GCA_902766045.1 uncultured Bacteroidales bacterium | reverse complement strand
TCGTATAACAGGCTGAAGAATGTGATTGTGTCAACGGGGTCGCCCATCAGTGTGCCTACTACGATAGACTATGCGGGGTATGCCGCTGACAGTTGGCTGATACTGCCCATGGAGAATGAGGTGGGCAAGCTGACGGAGAAGGAAACACAGAAGAAATACTACTTCATTGACAACGGATTGCTTAATCTGTTCTTGATGAACTCAGAAACGTCGCTGCTGGAGAATATGGTTGCGGTGGAACTATTCAGACGATACGGCAAGGAGAATGTGTATTATCTAAATGCTAATAAGGAGATAGACTTTATAGTACCTGACGAGAAGCTGGCCATCCAGGTGTCGTATAGCATCAAGGAGGAGTCAACCTACAACAGAGAGGTGCCACCATTGGCGAAGTATGCCAAAGCGCACGAGGACTGGAAATGCCTGCTGATTACGTATGATGAGGAGGGTGCGGAAGAGGGAATACCCGTGGTTCCGGTGTGGAAGTGGTTGATGTAGGTGTGATTTCATCAGTACCGAGAGAATTATTGACTTCTTGGGGTCGTATAACGGCAAGAAAATAGAAAATTATATCGGATGTTATTACGCAGAAAGGTACTGTTTCAGAGATTAATAACCGTGTGTTGGTTGGGTTAGTGAAGAATGATGTGTTTACTGATACAACATTATCAGACCTTGACTGATTCCTTCCGAACATTCCAATGCCAATCACATTTCATATAACCCAATTTTTCCATACCTTTGCATCGAAATTGTATATTTTTATTCGATGAATACGGATCTTTCCATAATATCACTACAGAAACATCGCGAACTGCTGCAGATGGAGTATGAATATGATAAGAAATGCTTTGAACATCAGTCAGGTTTTATGTCGGTGGATAAGAAGGTGGCGGCTGGTATCTGTCGTTTTCCTATTTCAATCGGACGCTCTTATTATAACTCTTTGGATCAGTATGTCGTGGAGATTCATGCTCGTGGCTGTGATGAGGAGGATGATCATTTTGAATATGGTAAATCGGTCGATTTCTTCAGTGTCTCCATGACTGATGAGGTTCGTCCGATAAAGGTGACGGGTCAGGTGAGCTATGCAACTGCCGATACGCTTGTGGTGGTGTTGCCGAGTAGGGATTCATCGTTGGTTTTGGAGAGTTACGACCGTTTGGGGGTTCAGTTGAGCTTTGACGAGAGTAGTTATCGGGCGATGTTTGAAGCGCTCGATCGGGTGATGCATGTGAAGGATGGTCGTTTGTTCGACCTCCGAGAGATATTGTTGGGCAATAAGGAGGCTGGTTTCCTCCAATTCAGTCCTGTTCGATTCCCTTGGCTGAATGCCTCACAAGAGAAGGCTATCAATCTGATATTAAGGGCAAAGGATGTTGCCATTGTTCATGGTCCTCCGGGAACGGGCAAGACCACCACCTTGGTTGAGGCAATCTATGAGACGTTGCGCCGGGAGAGTCAGATTCTGGTCTGTGCGCAGAGCAATATGGCGGTGGATTGGATCTCGGAACAGTTGGTGGATCGTGGGGTGAATGTGCTACGCATTGGTAACCCGACCCGTGTGAATGATAAGATGCTTTCTTATACGTATGAGCGTAGGTTTGAGTCTCATCCGCAATATGCTACGTTGTGGGGTATGCGTAAGACGGTGCGTGAATTGTATCGTACCAACAAGGATAAGGCGATGGCGGTGAAGGAGAAAGCGGAGTCTCTTGAATATGAGATACGAGAGAGTCTGTTTGCTGAGTCGAGAGTGGTGGCTTGTACGTTAGTGGGGGCTGCCAATCATCTGCTATACGGACGAACCTTTCAGTCGTTGTTCATCGACGAGGCGGCGCAGGCCCTTGAAGCAGCTTGTTGGATTCCCATCACGAAATGTCATCGTGTGATCTTTGCAGGCGATCATCAGCAATTGCCACCTACCATCAAGTGTTTTGAGGCAGAGAGAGCCGGCTTGGCTCATACGTTGATGGAGAAACTGACGGAACGCAAACCCTCTGTGGTGTCGCTCCTGAATGTGCAATACAGGATGAATGAATCGATCATGCGATTCTCCTCCGATTGGTTTTATGATGGTCAACTGACGGCTGCCGAGGAGGTTCGGTATAGGGGAGTGTTAGACTATGAAAAACCGATGGAATGGATAAATACGGAGCCTTTCGATTTCTCGGAGGAGTATGTGGAGCAGACAGCAGGTAGGGTCAATCGGCAGGAGGCGGAACTGGTAATCCAGGTCTTGGAGCATTTTATTGAAAAAATAGGCTTCCATCGCGTAAAGGAGGAGAGAATAGACTTCGGGGTGATCTCACCCTACAAAGCACAGGTCTATTATCTGCGTAGGTTGGTGAATCAGAATAAGGTGTTGAAACCGTTTCGTCGTCAAATCACAATCAATTCAGTGGATGGATTTCAAGGGCAGGAGAGAGATGTGATTATCATTAGTTTGGTTCGATCCAATGAAGAGGGAAATATAGGGTTCCTACGGGAACTGAGAAGAATGAATGTGGCCATGACACGTGCGAGGATGAAACTCTTCATCATCGGCAATGCCTCTACCTTGACAAAACATCCCTTCTATCGAAAATTATATGAGAGTATGGAGTGAGGCGGGATTAGACAATTCTACTCAGTGGTTGGCTGCCCTCGAAAAAGAGTTGAATATTCTGCATGGCATATTGAAACATCGCCTTTCGTGCTTCGTGTGTGGCTGTTCCAATGTGAGGGACAATGACAACATTGTCTTTCCCCTTTAATCCTTCATGTATAGTTGGCTCTTTTTCAAACACGTCTAAACCTACACCTCCGATATGACCGTTCTCCAAATATTGGACCATGGCCTCTTCATCGATGACTGGCCCTCTGGCAGTGTTGATGATGAAGACTCCCTTCTTGGCGAATGAAAGCGCCTTTTCATCGAGCAAATGATAAGTACTATCATCCAATGGGGTATGTAGTGATATATAATCGGAAGTTTTGAGTATCTCCTCAAAAGTGACGTATTGTGCATTGTATAATTGTTCGATGGAAGCGTCAAGTTTGTGCCGGTTGTAGTACTGAATCTTCATACCGGCAGCATCGGCTCTTCTGGCTACGGCCTGACCGATGCGTCCCATGCCGATGATTCCCAAAGTCTTGTTATAGAGACCTGTTCCAAGGTTCTCCATGACACCCCATTGGATGGGCTCTTTGTATTGCAGTTTCCGATTGCACTCGCTCACTCTTCTGGAGAGGTCAGACATCAGAGCAAAAGCCAGTTCGGCGGTGGGCTCAATAACAGGGTCGGGGGTGTTGCAGACCGCAATACCTTTCAATTGGGCATACTTGATATCAATATTGTTGAATCCAACACCAAAGTTGGAGATGATCTTCAGACTCTTTCCTGCATCAATAATCTCTTTGCCTATCGGCAGATTAAACATAGAGAGCAATGCGTCGCAGTTGCCTATTTTCCCCATTATCTCCTCTTTGGAGAAAGTTTTCCCTGTGGGGAATATAAGATCACATCCTCCAGCGTTATCGGGAGAACAATACCTGGATAAGTTGTATGTGACAAGTATTTTTAGTGGTTTCATGGGATATCTTTTGGATGATCTGTTTCTAGAAATCGCTTTTTGCCTCAGAATTTATCTCTCTTAATCAAATAGCGACCCCATTTGACTGAACTTCAGTTTACCAAGATGCTTGTAGGCAAGGTCAGTCACCTCACGTCCTCGTGGAGTGCGTTTCAAGAAACCCTCTTTGATCAGATATGGCTCGTACACATCTTCTACGGTGCCAGCATCTTCGCCCAATGCGGTGGCAATGGTGGTGAGTCCGACTGGTCCACCGTTGAACTTGTCGATGATTAGGTTCAATAGTTTGTTATCTATCTCATCCAATCCATACGTATCAATATTCAACGCTTCCAACGCATATTTTGTTATCTTCACGTCGATGGTGCCATCTCCTTTCACTTGGGCAAAGTCTCGTACTCGGCGTAGTAAAGCGTTGGCGATACGAGGTGTTCCTCTGCTTCGTCTGGCAATCTCAATGGCAGCCTCTCTCTCACATGGAGCATTCAAAAGGGTGGCAGACCGTATGATGATGTCCTTCAATACATCTATATCATAATACTCCAGGTGACAATTGATACCGAAACGAGCTCGCAGTGGACTGGTCAGCAACCCGCTTCGGGTGGTGGCACCCACAAGCGTGAATGGATTCAAATCGATTTGAATGGAACGGGCATTGGGCCCTTTGTCTATCATAATGTCAATCCGATAATCCTCCATGGCAGAGTAGAGATACTCTTCCACCACGGGTGATAAACGGTGGATTTCATCGATGAAAAGGACATCATGGGGTTCAAGATTAGTGAGCAATCCTGCCAAATCACCAGGCTTGTCTAAGACAGGTCCGGACGTGATTTTGAAGCCCACACCAAGCTCGTTGGCAATGATGTTGGAAAGAGTTGTTTTCCCAAGTCCCGGAGGACCATGGAATAGAATATGATCGAGTGATTCCCCTCTCATCTTGGCAGCTTGTACGAAGATGCGAAGGTTCTCAATGATTTTAGCTTGTCCGGCAAAATCATCAAAGGAAAGAGGTCGAAGTGCGTTCTCGAACTCTTTTTCTTTTTCACTTGCACTGTTTCGAATATCAAAATCGCTCATACTATTATATTCTTCCTAAAAGGAATTGGTTCTTGGTTTTTCCATCAAATCGTTCAATTGCATAGCGCAATGTTGTCCGATTCATCTGTTTATAATGCTCTTTTAGATAGTTGAATTCTGTATCATAATCTTTTTTACCTACCTCTCTTAACATCCATCCTGTAGCTTTGTGTATCAGGTCTTCTTTATCGTTGCTAAGCAGTTGTGCAATCTCTAAAGTGTCGATGAATTCGTTCTTTTTTATTAGCGTGAGGGTAGAGACGATGGCAATTCTTCTTTCCCAAAGGCTTTTGCTTTTTGCTAATTGTTTTAATAGCTTTCTTTCACTTTTCTTGTTTAATAGATAATCGCCTACGATTTGAGGAGCAGACAAGTCAACTAGATCCCAGTTGTTGATGTAATGTGTATGGGATAGATAGAATGAAAAAACAGCTTTCTTTTGTTCCTCGTCACTTTTTTCATACAACCGTACTAAGAACAATAGACCGGTCATTCTGCACTCATGGAATTCACTTGAGAGTAGGATGGCAATCTCGTCCATATCCATCGGGAAATATTGTTTGACAATACTTCTTTGCGCGGGTACGGGTACGCCTATGAAAAGGTCACCTTCTCCATATTCACCTTCTCCCGTTTTAAAGAAACGTGATAAGACCTCTCTCTTCCCGGGGATTGCCGAAGCAAAAAGTTCATCTTTGATATCTGCTGCGCTTGTCATCGTTGCTTAGTTTAAACCGATAATTGATATGATTTCTTGTACAAGAGAGGAGATACGTCTAGGTTCCTCATCTTTTTTTATCATGTTGCGTATTCTCTCTTTCACGTATTGGAATTTCCAGCTGTATCGTAGCATAAAGAAGAAAGAAATTGGCAATGAGAAGAAGAAGGCGATCGTGGTTTTGATGTCGGGAAAGTACATATTAGCAATCAATGTTTCGATGATGTAAATGATTGGCATAAGTATTGCAGCACCACCAAATTTGACAGAACTTTCAAATCCTGTTCCACGGGCTTTCTTTCCTAATAGTTTACATAAACCATACCCTAAACCATTTAAAACTAAGCTGTATAGTTCCAATGGAATGGTGACAATAAGGTATAGGATTTTGATTAGTAAATCTGTGTCGAATCCTTCAAATTCTTGTACTCTAGCGGAGAAGCTCACATCGTTATGTTTGGCTTCCCATGCTTTGCAATATATGTCTAGTTTCTCTATCTGTTTTGTGCATCGTTCATCGTTTTCTGCCTGTTCTAATATCTGTACAATTTTTTGTCTCGCCGCCAATCTGTTTGTCTCATTCTCAGAGATGTTCATGACTTGGAGCATTGGGTAGTTATAGATATTAGCAGCAGTATAGAATGTGTTATAGTGATCTTTAGATGTGATGTTCAGCATCAAAGGTTCTATTCTTTTCCTTAGTTCCTCTCTAATGCTGTTCAATGCGACAGGTGCATTCTCATCATGAAGCTGTTTATAGTCTTTGATGCTGATTGGCTTTCCGAAGTTCATTACCAGATGGCGACCGCTTTTGTCATAATGTCCGTAATCAATACCCGTAGGAATGATCTTCACCCATTCGTTTTCTCCTAATTTCTCTTGAGCAGAGAAGGCACTACGGAAGATACCTTTTACGAGCGGACGGAGGGAACGATACTCTTCTTGTCCCCCTTCTGGCATTAGACATAGGAATTGCTTGTGAGCAAGCACTTCGTCTGAATCGCACATGGACTCTTCGTTTTTCTTCAAATTGCTAAAACCATTTCGCATTCGGTAAGCAGGCATCATCTTTAGGCTTCTTAAAATGAAGCCAATGATTTTATTGGAGAACAGATCAGCTCTTACCCAGAAGACTATAGGTTGAGGGGAAGAGGAGAGTAAGGCCATTGCATCGATAAATGCGTTCTGATGATTAGGCGCAAAGATAACAGGCTCACCTTCTGGAATGTTATATTCTCCATTGATTTCTATCTTATTGAACCATCTTTTGAAGATGAAGTTAGTATATACTCTTAAACAAGAATAAACAAATGATGTTTTATAAAACTGACTCATAATGCTTTATACAATATAGTTGTCGGATGTGCTTTCATCAAACTGATCCGGATATAAGATGATATAACTATTTTTTGCGAAATATTTTGAAAGATGATTTGGTAGTTTCTCAAACATTGGATTGTATGAAATGGCGGTCTTGCGTGAGGAGACAACCACGAATAGGTCGTTGGATGAGACAACACCTGTTAGGATGAGGAAGTCTTCCCAAGCATCTAACTCGCAGAACTCTGTTTCCACACCGAATTTGTTTCGTTTGGCTAATATGCGAATCTGCTCTAGTGTCTCGTTATGAGCATAGAAACATGCTTTGGCGCCAATCTGTTTGCAGATGTTCTTGACACGGTCATACCATTTGACAAAACCCACCTCGAATTCAGCCTTTGGCGGTACCGCAATCACCACTCGTTTGATGGTGCTGACGGGCTGTGTCGCATGATATATGAGTGTCATTTGATTGGTGGCTTTTAGCAGATTGTCTGTTTTATCGCCCAAGAAAGAGTCGGCAAAACTGTTTTTGTGGTGAAGACCCATCACTACTTCTGTGATATGGTTCTCCTTGATTGTCTGGATGATTCCACTGGTGACATTCACATCGTAACGGGTAATCATCCTGACGGAGTTGTCTGTTGCAGAAGCTATCTTGGCTGCTTTCTCTAATAGTTTCTTTGCTTTTTCCTCGGAGGTTAAGTGTGCCGCATTCTGATTGGCGATTGTGAGAGCATATAAAGGTTCACGGCTTTTGTCAACTTTCAGCAGAATAGCCAATTCCAATAGACTCTTCAGATTCTCTGGATTATATAATGGCACAAGAATACGATCGACTAGCTTCTCCTCGGATAGTTTTTCATCAAGTTGGTCTTCGAGGCGGACTAACTTACGAGCCGCTTTTTCTGTTGCTAAGGATGAGATTGTGCAGGTGACAAGTATCATCACAATGGTTCCGTTCAGAACATCGTCATTCAACAATCGGATGATTTCTCCATTGTCAGTTTTTCCGATAATGATGTTGTACCCAATCATGACGGCGGCCAATGTGGCGGCGGCCTGGGCATTACTCAAACCGAAGATCATCAACCCCTCTTCCTTGGTCATCTTAAAAGTTTTTTGTGTGATGACTGCAGCAATGTATTTAGATGTGGTTGAGACAAGACTCATGACCAACGCAACAATCAATGTGTTGGGACCCGAAAAGACATTTTTTACATCGATCAACATGCCGACTCCAATCAGGAAGAATGGAATGAAAAGAGCATTCCCTACGAAATCGAGGCGGTTCATTAAAGGAGATATCCTTGGAATCCTGCGGTTGAATGCAAGTCCGGCGAAGAATGATCCGATAATAGGTTCCAATCCTGCTAGTTTGGCCAGATAACCACCCAGGAAAACCATTGCTAAGACGAAGATATATTGTAGGATGCTGTCTTCATGATGTTTGAAGAATCGGTCTGCAATCCTAGGATAGCCGATTCCAATGATGGCAGAAAAGAGTATGATGCTGATGATGAAACGCAACCAGAAGCTTGATTGTAGTTCCCCATGACATATCGCCACAATCACTGCTAGAATAAAGAGGGCAAGAGTAGTGGTGATCATGGTTCCTCCGATACTGATGTTGACAGACGAGTTTTTGGTGACACCGTAACGTCCGACAATCGGATAGGAGATCAATGTGTGCGATGCATACATGCTGGCAATTAGAAGAGAAGCTAATATTAGATATTTGTCAAAAGAGATATTTCCACAAATGGTCATAATATTTTCTTCTGAATAGATGCTGAGAAACAGGTGCTTGAGTAGGTAGTAGCTGGTGATGGTTCCTAATATCATAGGGACAGCGAATGTCATGAGACCGAAGAACATACTCTTCTTCATGTTCTTTTTGAAATCCGTCAGGTCGATTTGCAAACCGGCAAGGAACATGATGTATAGCAGTCCGACCGCACCAAATAATTCAAAGCTGACATCACGGTTCAATATGCCGAAGCCATTTTCTCCTAAGGCAATGCCGGCCAAGATGAGTCCGATGATGTGTGGAATCCTCATCTTGTTGAAAAGGAGAGGAGTAAATAGTATAACAAATAATACTAGTGAGAAGATCAGAATAGGATCCGTCACTGGTATATCGATGTGTAATTTGTCTAGAATCTGCTCCATAATGCAAAAATAACTATTTTTAAGCATAATTTAACGCTCTTTCCTGTTTTTTTTTACTTGAAGGAAATGATATGAATCAAATCGTCTGATTAGTGGGGCGTGTTATATTTGAGATTGATTTATAATCAATTATGAGAATATCTGAAAAAAAATTCCTCGCCTTGTGGCAGGTATGAATTTATGATGTTTGATAGAACAGTCTTGCCGAATAAAAATAACTAAGGGACGTTTCACAACGTCCCTTAGTCAATCTAAACCTTAACTATGAAAAAATCTACCTGTTTTGTTTGCGATACAAAGGTGCAAATTATTTTTCTTTCCACAAAATAATTAAGAGATTTTTTTTTGTTATTGTGACAAAATCTTTTTCCGGGTGCGTGGGTAGAGACGCAATGCATTGCGTCTCTACGTCGGGGGACGTAGGATATTGCGGGTGCACGGGTAGGATTTTACGGTTTGTGCAACGTCCCGATTCAATTCATCATATTCCCATTGTGCCACATTGTTTTCGATATATTTTGCAATACGATTCAATTCGTTTTGGTTACGAATGATACGATCATGGAATCGTGCCTGCCATGCAAACGGGATGTTGTTTTTGCGTGCATATACGGTGGTTCCGATTTTTATTCCACGCACAATCGATGACAGGTTTTTGGATTGAGGGGAAAAAATGTCCTGCGTAGAGACGCAATGCATTGCGTCTCTACGATGTGCCGATACCGCATTGTATTCATTATTTCCAATGAATATAATCAAATGCACATGGTTGGGCATAATTACAAATTAAATACAATTTTCACATTCGTAACGTGGGAAAATGGTTTTTATTGTATTCGTTGTGTTGCGTTGTATTATTTGACGTGACGCATTGTAGGGACGTGACCTGCTACATTTTAAAACAAAAAATCTCTTGAAAGTATAAATTTTTTTCTTTTGTCAAAATTAAAGAATGTATTACTAAAATGTGAAATTAATCGGACAAATGATAAATTTATAGAAATCACTTCCACTCCAAGTGATACCGCTCATCTTCAATCTTCCACAACGTACTATCCATGTCTTCGCGCAGCACCTCTAATGTATGATAATATGCTTTGTTAATCTTCACTGTATCTTTCCACCTTAATTTAATCACCTTGTCAGGTGTGTCATGTGCCTTAATGACTGGGAGAACCCCTATATGGTCTTTTCGCCAATAAGAATATGTGGGAATCACAGAGACCGCACTAATGGAAGTCGTGTCTTTCCATTTTTTCACCTCCACCTCCAAAATGGCACCTATATCTTTAAACGTACTCTCTGTACCCACTTGCGAAGAGATAAAATTACCCAATGAATAAGCCACCAAACTCTTCTGCAAAGAGTCTTTCGATATTAATACACTCATTTTCTGTAAGATATGAGGATGACTCATCAAGATCAGATGAGCTCCAGCATGAAATAGGGAATCGGCCACTTTTCGCTGGTATACATTCGGTTTCTTTTGATACTCTGTGCCAATGTGAACATAGGAGACCACAAAATCAGCTCCAGCCGCTTTCAGTCGACGAATCTCATCACACATCTTTCTTATCTTTATCGTATCGTAATTAACGAATTCATTCACCAAATAAGGTTTGTCTTTCGGACGACGAATGCCATTTAAACTATAGGTATAACCTGAAAATCCGACAAGGATTCCATTCTTTTCTATAAGACAAAGTTGTTGTTTTTCTGCTGAATCGCGAGCCGTTCCCACATGTCTGATACCCAATGAATCTAATAAATTCAATGTGGCAACCACACCCTCCGGATAGGCATCCAACGTGTGGTTATTAGCAGTAGTCACAAGATCAAAACCAGCCTCAGCCAACGTCTCAGCAAAAGCATTCGGAGAATTAAAATAGGGAAAAGAAGAATAACCAAGAACCTTATTGCTCCTTCCATTATCCTTTCCTGCAAAAACAGTTTCCAAGTTACCCAGAAGAATATCTGCCTCATCTAAGTAGGGTTGAACTTGCTTAAAAACAGGTGAAAAGTCAAAAGAATCCGTGTCATTGCGGTGAGCTTTGAGTATCTGATAATCATGCACCATCAAATCCCCCACCGCACTAATTTTCAAAGAGTACACTGTATCTTTCTTCGGAATGACAGTACTTGTATCCTCTATTTCCTCGTTCGATTCTATTTTCTCGTGCGACTCTATCGGCGTTGGCTGATGACGATTACATGCCATTGAAATCACGGCAAAGAGACTAAATAAGAATATTGATTTGTTAATATGTTTTGTCATCAGATACTGTTTTGATTCATCTATCTCACATATTTACAAAGAGATATGGAAACATGCAATTTCTATTTCTGAGATACCTTTCCCCCTTTGATTTTTAGAACAAATATCGTCCGAATATATAAATTTTTTTCTTACATCACTAAAATTTAAAGAATGTATTTTTATCTTTGCAAGGTGAGGATAAGCACAAAAGACTTATTTCTTGCAATTGGAACCTGCTAAACGACATTGTGTTAATAAGACACTATTTTTATTATTAATATTTAATTAAAACTGTAATACTGAAATGAAAAACCACATCATGCAACATTTTAGGAGATGGGTGCTGGCTTCGCTAACACTTCTTCCTGCAGTGCTTTCTGCACAAACCGTCAATGTAAACATAAACAAAGAGTACCAGCTCATTCGAGGATTTGGAGGCATCAACTTTCCTACTTGGATCAATGACCTATCTGAATCACAAAGGAAAACAGCCTTTGATAATGGAGACAACCAACTAGGTTTATCTGTCCTACGTATTCATGTTGACCCTCAAGAAAGTAACTGGTCGAAAGAGATTGAAACGGCCAAATATGCCATTAAGCAAGGTGCCTACGTCTTTGCATCCCCTTGGAGTCCACCAAGCAATATGACAGAGCCATATAATTCATCACAAAGATTAAAGACGAGTTCTTATGGCGACTATGTGAAACATTTGAACAAATTCATCGACTATATGAAGCAGAATGGCATCGACTTGTATGCCATGTCCATTCAAAACGAGCCAGATTATGGATCTGACTGGACTTGGTGGCCATCCAATGACATGGCAACCTTCATGAGGGATTATGCCAAAGACATCAACTGCCGAGTAATGGCTCCAGAGTCTTTCCAATATACCAAAAGCACTTCCGACCCTATACTAAAAGATGATAAGGCATTGGCTAACTTGGATATACTTGCCACTCACCTATACGGCACACAAGTTAGCAATTTCACCTATCCTCTTTGGCAATCCAAAGGAGCAGGAAAGGAACTATGGATGACAGAGGTATATTATCCAAATAGTTCGAGTGATGCCGACACATGGCCAGAAGCCTTGGAAGTATCCGATCACATGACAAATGCGATGGTAGTCGGCAATTTCCAGACTTACGTATGGTGGTATATCCGTCGATCTTACAGTTTGATAAAGGATAATGGCAATGTGACTAAACGTGGTTACTGTTTTGCACATTATTCTAAATTCGTTCGTCCTGGTTTCGTCAGAATCGATGCCACACAAAAACCTGCCAACAACGTGAATGTATCCGCCTTTAAGAAGGATAATGACATCGTGATTGTAGCTGTTAACAAAAACACATCATCTCAAACAATTACCTTTTCAATACCTGGCACGGAAATAAGCACTTGGGAACGATATGTAACAAACGGACAGAAAAACGTCTCCAAAGAGAGTGACATCGCAGGCAGTGGAAGTACCTTCAAGGTTACATTGGATGGACAGAGTGTCAGCACATTCATTGGTCAAGGGAAGAAGGGTACGCCAAAGGTGAAAATCACTTCACCAACAGAAAGTGACAAATTGGATGAGAGTTCAGATATCACAGTCACCGCAGAGGCAAGTGACGAAGACGGAAGCATACAATCCGTTACGTTCTATCTCAACGATGAACTGATTGGAGAAAGCAACTCTGCACCTTACTCACAGAACATCGGTACTTTGAAAGCTGGAACATATAATATCACAGCTGTAGCGAAAGATAACGAGGGCAAGGAAGGTCAATCATCCGTCTCCATTCTCGTTCGTGTGCCAAGAGCTCCATATCATGGAACACCAAGCGTCATTCCAGGTAAGATCGAAGCAGAAGATTTTGACTTAGGAGGAAGTGGCGTTGCTTATTCTGACGATGAAGAAGAAAACAAAGGAAAAGAATACAGAGAGGAAGGAGTAGATATCACCGCTCACGAGGGAGGTTATATGGTTGGATGGACCAATGCCGGCGAATGGATGGAATATACAGTCAATGTAACAATCTCAGACACTTACGATTGGAGTGCACGAGTAGCTTCTGGAAGTGACAATTCTTCTTTTCACATAGAGATAGATGGCACTGACGTCACGGGAAAGATCAGTGTACCAAACATAGATGGCACATGGGATACTTACACCACCGTCAATGGTACTGCCAAATTAAAAGAAGGCAAACATACGATGCGCATTGTTATCGATGGCAGTTATGCAAATATCGACTGGATTAACTTCAATGCAGAATCGGTAGGTGTGAAGAATATATATGCAGAAACAGACGCCAAGCCATTGGGTAAATATATCATCTATGATGCAACAGGAAAGAAGATCGACAACATCACCTTCACGAAGGATGAAAACGTTAATGAGACCATCGGTAAGATGAACCTTCCTGTCGGCGTTTATATTTTATCAAACAAAGACAAATCGTTTAAGGCAGAAGTGAAGTAACGGTTTTTCCAATAAATTAATCAGGAAAATTTGTAGAGACGCACGGCCGTGCGTCTCTACAAATTTTATACATACCTTCCAATCACCCCCTTCACCTTCTCCATCAAGGCGACACGTTCTCTTCCCAAAACATTGTGTCCGTGTCCAGGGAATACATAATAATCTATCAGTGTACATAGATTTTTTATACTGTTGGCTTTTTTCAATAACGATAGGGTGTGTCGCCACAGAACAGTGGTGTCACTGTCGCAGTGTATCAGGTATAACGGTGTCTTGAGCTTGTGAATGTGCTCTTTCATATCAAACTTCTTGTAAATTGCTTCTGTTTCAGCATTCCGAATGCCCATGTATCGTTCGGTGTACATGACCTCATACATTCGCCAATCGACCACAGCTCCACCAGCTACGCCTATCTGGAAGGTGTGACGACTGTTCAATAGCATGGAGATTGTCATATATCCACCAAAACTCCACCCGTAAATGGCCATCTTCTTGGGATTGATATGCTCCTTATACGGACTCTCCTCTATTACCCAATCTATGAATCGATCATAGTCAGCTATTTGAGGAACATTGATGTTCTGATATATCTTTTCTTCAAAGGCCCTACCTCTCTTCGCCGAGCCATGGGGGTCGATCATAAACACAAAATAACCTTCCTGCGCCATCATCTCCTCAAATCCTTTGGTGCTGCTTCCCCAACAGTCTTGTATGAGTTGAATGTGTGGTCCTCCGTAAACATAAAATACAACTGGGTATTTTTTCTTTTCAGTTATTTTCTTCGGTAAAACGGCCTTGTAATAGATAGGGTCATTGTCGATCGAAATAGTGTCCACCTCAACTGAATAGGGTAGGTTCTTGCGTTTGTGTGAACAATGTAATGGAATGATGTGGTTGTTGAAGTTCAGGTGTCCTGGATCCTTCATACTTGAGTATAAATCCACCCAAAGTTCGGAATCTCTGTCGGAGAAAAAATGATGAGTACCTTTCTCTTGGGTGATAAGCGTACTCGTTTGTGTGGTTAAGTCAAGCTGAAAAATAGTATTCCCGATGCAGTTCTGTTGGTTACTGCTATAATAAATCACATTCTCTTTTTTGACGCGTACACCGATGATATCCCAATCGCCTGAGGTGAGTTGTTGCCTCTCTTTTGTTGTTAGGTCGTAACTATATAAATGGTTGTGTCCCGATAATTGGGAAAGATACACAAACTGATGATTGTTGATGAAATAAAACGGATATTCAGGCTCAACATAGGTCGAGGATGCCTCGTCGAATAGGAATTCCTCAAATTCTCCTGTCTCAGCTGAATACTTCTTGGCTTGATAGTATTTTTGACTTCTCTCTAACTCGAATAGTAGTATGTGCTTTGAGTCGGGCGACCATGTTATTCCCGTCAGATATGAGTAGTCATGACAGATGGATTGCTGCGCTGCTGCTATGACTGGATCATGTTTACAATCGATGAAAACGCTTTTTTTTGTATTTATGTCGAAGATTCCAAGGATGACTGTTTCACTTTCCATGCCAGCAAACGGATAGGTCACATTTCGCTGTGCCAAGTCACCAACTGGGAAGTGAGACACCTCTCTGTCATCTGTGAGATAAAAGGCAATCTTTTGATTGTCGGGCGACCAGTGTAGCAATTTGTGGATTCCAAATTCGTCCCGTGAAGGGAGTTTTATTTCACCTCGATTTTGCTTATATGTGATTTTAAAATCCTCAATTATATTTCCATTGAAATCCGACAATGTAATACTAAAAAACGATGGATAGGCAATTATTCCATCTCTGTTTATTGTGTAGTTTAGATGAGAAAAACGACTAAGAATGCTGCTTTGACGGATTCTCTTCCTTTTAGTATCGTATTCGATTTGAATGAGTTCATTGGATACAAGAAGCACTAATGTGATGTCTGGCTCTGTATAGATAGCAGAACAGAATTTAGGGTTGTATAAATTTATATGAGCAAGGGTGAAGCTATGGCCGGATTTATGTATGTACTTAGTGTTATATCTGGGTGTTGGCTTGTTTGGATCTTTTATTTCCAAATCATTCAATATATAGTGACGAGGATATTGAACGTTATTCTTGTGATAAATGCCGAATCCATCGGGGAAAAGTAGGATATAGTGTTCGTGACAAAATTGGACATCTGTGGGTTTTAAATATTGATGGGAGTCATATTTGTCACCTCCGGGAATAAGTTCATGTAAATCTATCTTGCTCATTTGTTTATCTATTATGCCAGTTCACTTAATTCCAACCATCGCATCTCTTTCACTTCCAAATCTTCCATTATCTTACCGATACGGTTGGATTTTTCTATTAATTCGGTTCCTTGTAGTAGTCCGGAAGATAGTTCCGTCTCAATCTTTTTCTTCTCTTCTTCTAACTGAGCGATTTCATCGGTAAGCGATTCGAATTCTTTTTTCTCTTTGTAGCTTAGTTTTTTTGCCCTTTCCGTTTGTCTTTTTTCGATGGAAGCGGTTTCTTTTGGTTTCTGATTGGCTTCTTTCTCTTGCTTATCAAAGTATTCTTTCATATCGCGCCATTCCCTATATTCAGTGTAATTTCCAGGGAAGTCTTGTATGTTGGCGTTTCCGTGGAACACAAATAGGTGATCCACCACTTTATCCATGAAGTAACGATCGTGTGAGATGACGATAATACAGCCTTTAAAACTCTGAAGATATTCTTCTAGAACGTTGAGAGTGACAATATCCAGATCATTGGTTGGCTCATCTAAGACAAGGAAATTGGGGTTTTTCATTAAGATAGTACATAGATAGAGCCGTCTCTTTTCGCCTCCGCTGAGTTTCGAAATGTATTTCTGTTGGGTTTCAGGAGTGAAGAGGAAGTATTGTAGGAATTGTGAGGCCGTTAGTTTTCGTCCATCACCTAAATGAACAACCTCGGCATGCTGCTTCACGGCATCGATCACCTTCATGCCTTCGTTGAATTTCAATCCTGTCTGACTATAATAACCAAATTGAACGGTTTCACCGATGTCGAATGATCCTTCATCGGGAGCAACTTCTCCGATGAGCATCTTTACAAATGTTGATTTTCCCGTTCCGTTATTTCCCACGATTCCCAGCTTCTCATACCGACTGAAATTGTAGTAAAACTTATCCAGTATCTTTAACGAATCATATTGTTTGGAGACATATTTTGCTTCGAAAATTTTATTTCCAATGTAGCTCGCTTTCACGTCTAATTGAACATTTCCTGCTTCACGTCGGCTTTTCACTTTTTTCTCTAATTCATGGAACGCATCTATTCTGTATTGGGCTTTCCCTGCACGAGCTTGGGGTTGCCGACGCATCCAGTCCAGCTCTTTTCGGTATAAATTATTGGCGTGAGCTAGTTCAGCACTCTGTACATTTTGTCGTTCCTGTTTTTTCTCCAGATAATATGAGTAATTGCCTTTGTATGAGTACAATTGTTCTTGGTCTATCTCTAGGATGTCGCTGCATACTCTGTCGAGGAAATAACGGTCGTGTGTGACCATCAGCAGTGCCATTCTTGATTTCCGGAGATAGTCTTCCAACCATTCAACCATATCTAGGTCAAGGTGGTTGGTGGGCTCATCCAATATGAGTAGTTCGGGTTGTGATGCCAGAACTTTTGCTAATGCAATACGTTTCACTTGTCCTCCTGATAGCGTGTCGGTTCTCATTTCCATATCGGTGATTTTCAGTTTTCCGAGCATCTGTTTCAGTTGGATCTCATGACCAGATTCCTTGCATATATCTAGAACGGTTTTGCCTGCATCAAACTTGGGGTCTTGAGGAAGAATCTCTACACGAATATCGTTTCGGAAGGTGATTTTCCCTTCATCGTATGATTCCTTCCCTGCAATAATGTTAAGTAAGGTGCTTTTCCCTGCACCATTTCGTGCAATTAAGGCAATGTGCTGGCCCTCGAAGAGGCTGAAAGATATGTTTTTGAATAAAAAATTGTCACCAAATGATTTGGTTAGTTTTTCGACTTGTAGATAATGCAGTGCCATGAATAAGCAAATGTATTAATTAGATATTTTTTACAAAGATACTTTTTATTCCTTAAAATCAGATTGTGTTAACTATATATATCATCATCGACCTCCACAGAGAATGTTGTATAGTAGCTTTGGAGCAAAACGTTTTAATAAATAATAGATTCCTATTCCCATGAAAAGTACGATGGAACCGCATAAAAGGAAAGATAGGAACATCCCATACTCTCCGAGAAACGCTAGTTTGGAAACCATTATCTTTTGCGTAAGAAGTAATGGGAGTTGAAAGTAGGCGTACAAGAAAAAACAGCTATTCGTCAGGGTCGGGTGAACCGTGACATTGAGGTTCGTGACACAGGAAGTGATTGCAAGGAAGGTTGCTATCCCCAATAAATCATTTATGTGTTTGATCCATCTCGTTTCGAATAGATCAGTGGAGAAAAGCAGTATGGAAGATACGATATAAAGTCCCAAGAGCAGTGAGGCATTTTTGGAGGACACGATGGGAAGATTGCATTTCTTTATGCCGCCGAAAGCCCCCAAAGAGAAGAAAAATATAGCTTGGTCACCGGGAGCATATAGCGAAGAACAAGATTCAGTTGCCCAGATGACAGCGGGTAGTAGCAGGATGATCCCTTTGCTCTTTTTTAGGAGAATATAAATAATAGGAGATAATAGAGAGACGATGAATAGATCACGGATGAACCAGAGTGGTGTGTCGATAACCAAGCCGGTTACTTCAGGATTGCCAGTTACCCGTCCCATGTCCCAGAAGCAGAAAAGGAAATCTTGAATGTTGTATTCTACGATGGGTTTACCCGAAGGCATAGGGAATAAAAGCGTACAACCGATAAAATAAAGCAGAAGCGTGATGAGGTTCCAGACGAAATAAGGAATCAGCAGAGAGGATACACGGTGACGTATCTTGTTCTTATAGGTGGCGAAAGAGAATTCGTCAATAGTAAGGAAAAACAAGTAGCCCGAGATGATAAAAAAAAGTGGCACGCACAATCTGAAAATAAATTCAAGAGAAATGAGCTGGAAGGTTTGATATGCTAGAAACGACTCTCCGCCACTTGTGAATTGCAAGGGGTCGCAATGCATGAAGATAATCAGCACACATAAGGGGAATCGGCTATTGGAAATTACTTTTAGCATAAAAAACAAAAGGGTTGTATGTGTGCCATACAACCCTTTTAATGATATGTTACTTATTTTACGTTTCCTACTTTGATGAGGTATTCAGCTATTTGTACGGCATTAAGTGCGGCACCTTTCTTGATTTGGTCTCCTGTCAACCAGAAGGTTAATCCATTCTCATTAGCAAGATCTTTTCTGATACGACCAACAAATACTTCGTCTTTACCAGCTGTGAATAGAGGCATTGGATATACTTTGTTAGCAGGATCATCTTGAAGAATGATTCCCTCAGCAGAGGCGATAGCTTTTCTAGCCTCTTCCACTTCCAAAGGTCTCTCAGTCTCGATCCATACAGATTCAGAGTGAGAACGAAGAGCAGGGACACGAACACACATAGCAGAACATTTCACATCGCTGTGCATGATCTTTCTTGTCTCGTTAAACATCTTCATCTCTTCCTTTGTATAACCGTTGTCTGTGAAGACATCAATTTGAGGAATCACATTGTAAGCCAACTGATAAGCGAACTTGTTAACTGTAACAGGTTTGTTGTCTAAGACCTCACGATATTGTTGCTCCAATTCAGCCATTGCAGCAGCACCAGCACCGCTGGCAGCTTGATAGCTGGCGATATGAATGCGTTTGATATGGCTTAATTTCTCCAATGGTTGAAGAACCACTACCATCATGATAGTTGTACAGTTTGGATTGGCAATGATACCTCTTGGACGGTTGAGCGCATCAGCCGCATTGCATTCAGGAACTACTAAAGGTACATCATCATCCATACGGAATGCACTTGAGTTGTCAATCATTACTGCGCCATATTTGGTGATGTCTGCAGCAAATTCCTTGGAAATACCAGCACCGGCAGAAGTAAAGGCGATATCCACACCTTTGAAATCATCATTGTGTTTCAACTCTTTTACTGTGTATTTCTTTCCTTTAAACTCATAAACTTGTCCTGCACTTCTGGATGATCCGAAAAGAACAAGATCATCTAATGGGAAATTTCTTTCGGCTAAGACACGTAAGAACTCTTGTCCTACTGCTCCGCTTGTTCCAACAATTGCTACTCTCATTATTTAAAAATTTTGAAAAATATTTACAAATATTGTCGGCTAATCGTTTTTTTCTATTAATTTTGCGATGCCTGTGCAAAGATAGTTTATAACAAATAAAAATTTGTATAATGAACCAAAGAATTTTATCTGTTTTTGTGGGAATCTTTTTCACTACAGTTGCTTGTGCTCAAATTGATGAGCATTTTTCAAGTCAAACGCTCTCTTCTTCATGGAGTGGTGAACCCTCAAAATTTAGTGTCGAGGATGGCTCCTTACATCTTTCTGATGAGGACCATACGGGCTCGGCTTATCTGTCAACCTATTCAACTTCGATGGAAGATGCTACGTGGGAGATGCATACTCAGTTGAAGTTTAAACCTTCTGGTAGTAATTACGTCCGCTTTTTCCTGTCGAGTGACAGCCCTGTGTTAAATGATGCATTAAGTGGGTATTATCTACAAATCGGTAATTCTGACAAACAGATTTTATTGTACAGAATGAAGGGTACCTCTTCAAAAAAAATAGCAGAGAGTGAGAAGGGAAGGCTGGACACCTCTTCAGTGAATTTGAGTATTAAGGTGTTAAGAAGCAAAACGGCCGAATGGAAAGTCTATTCGAAACTTGATGGAGAGAAGCAGTTTACAGAGGAATTTTCGGTTGTGGATTCCACCTATTTAACCTCTTCTTTTTCAGGATTGTATTGTAAATACACCAAAACGAATGCATCAAACATCGTGTTTGATGATATAGTGATAGATGGCGCGGGAGAAAAGGATAAGGAAGCTCCGTTTATTTCTTCTGTTTCCTATTCTGATACATTGTTGATTGCTACTTTTTCGGAATGGGTTAATGAGGATTACCTCAAGCTATCGGTAACACCTCCGTTGGATTATACGGAGACATGGAACAATGCTCATACGAAATTGTCCATCACCTTGAATGAGTCCATGGAAAAGGGAAAACGTTATGAACTGCAGTTGTCTGATATTCGTGATTGTATAGGAAATAAGGCTCATGATACAGTCGTGCCATTTGCTCATATAGATGAGATTGAACAAAGGGATATTCTCTTTACGGAAGTGTTGTTTGTTCCAAGCGGACAAGGCAGTGAGTTTGTGGAGATATACAATCGTAGTGATAAGGTGTTGGATCTGTCGGAGTTGAAATTCTCCACCCGAAAGGCTGCTGATTCCTCTCTTTATTCGGCTAAGAAGATCAGCACACAGCCTTGTTTGATTTTCCCTGGTGAGGTGAAGGTGTTGACTAATAATATAGAAGGTGTTACTTCCATTTATCAGTCGGTTGTCGAAAACTTTATAGAGATGTCCAGTTTCCCGTCGTTGAGAAATGAAACAGGTGCAATTGTCTTGTTTCGTTCAAAGGATTCTCTGATTGTTGATAATTTTTATTACGAGAACGCCATGCATGCGGAGAGTGTCCCTAATAAGGGGAAGGGCGTTTCGTTGGAGAGAATAGCTCTTTCGGGTGACGAATGGGGATCTTCGGTTGCTACGAATGGCTATGCTACACCTGGATATCTCTCAGGAGGAGACGGACATAGTAGCAAAGGTGATGCCTCAGTTCTGTTGTCTGCGAATGAGGTGTGTTATCCTTTTTATGATGGAGATGGGAATTTTCATTTGAGGTTTGTTCTTGAGACGACCAACTATTTGGCAACGGTGAAGGTGTACGACCTAAAAGGAGTTTGTGTGAGAACCATCCTTAACAATCTCTCTTTGCCTATGGAAGGCGTGATAGATTGGGACGGACGAAATGATAAAGGCGAGGTGTTAAAAGTGGCACCTTATATCATACGTTTTGAGGCTATACAAGGAACAATGGGAAGGATGATAAAAGATTCTTTTGTTGTATTACTTTCCAGGTAGATGTTTTTTTAATGGGAAGGGCTGAATAGCTCAGCCCTTTCTTTATTTGATGTAGTATCCAAATTGAATGGAGAATGCACCGTTTTTTGAAGCAATCCGCTGGCCGTTTATCTTTTTTCGAAGATTGACAAATCCGATGTCATAGCCCATACCGGCACGAAATTTCTTGAGCCATAGGACGTTGACAGCAATGCCTAGACCACAATCAAACTTTCGGTATTTGTTTCGATTGTAGTGAGAGAAAAGTTTCTCGTGGAAATTATAGTGGTTGATCTCAGAATCTATGGATGTCTCAATTCCTTCTCGTGTATAGTTGCCACCGGCGGCGATTCCTATGTAGGGACCTATTTGTGGAGTTAACCATACTTTTTCGATCGGAATCTTGTAATTGGCGGTCATGGGGATTTGAATGTAGAATAGATGGTATGTGTTTTTCTCCCAGTCGGTATAGCCCGTGTGATTTCTTTTCCATCCTTTGTGTTGAAAAGAGAGTCCGCTTTCAACAAAAAAGTTTTGGAACACGGTGTAGTCTGCCAATGCGCTGATTTGCATGTGTACGATGGAGCGACCGTTGTCGTATGATTCGTTTTCATTTAGTCTGAGGTGTGCTACTCCGACACCTGCGGTAGCAACGAAGTTAAAATGACCGACGCTGTCACATTGTGACCAGACTTGAATGATTGGAATCATTGCGATTATAAGAAATGTGAAAAATTGTCTTTTCATATTTGTTCAATTAAGATGCATTTTAATTAGGGTGCAAATTTCGCAAAAACCTTTATAATTACAAATAGTATGGTTTTAAAACAATGCATATTAACTTGTTTTTTTGATGATAAAATGGCATAAATTTTCGCTGATAAGTAAAGATGATAAGGTGATCGATAGAATTTTACATTTATCAAACTTACTTTTGTCGTTTTAAATTAGTATTTTTGCAAGGCAAGTGTCGAAGGTATGTTACTTTTTGAAACATGATTATAGTAGAGTATATTATTCTTTTGACGTTTGTTTGGAATGAAGGTAATGAACATATTTTGTGATGGTGATAGCTTGAATAATGATAATCAAGGAAAAAAAGAAAATTTTATGAGGGGGATTTCGAGTCATATATATGACATGGACGAAGAAGAGAAGGAAGAAGAAAATTTGTCTCATGGTATAGATTATCGTATTAGAAGGTATATTGTGTCTGTTTTTCAGAAAAACATGACACGCGTTTTGCATGTGAATCAGATTGAGAAGGGGATAGATGTTGAGGATAGTGATGAAGTCGAAGAAGATTCCATAGAGAGAGTCCTACATTCTTTGGTGGATGTGGGGTACTTAAGGTGTCCAGATACGGATGAGTACAAGTTAAATGTTGAAGAGAATGGATTTTATGGAGAGTTGGTTCTGTTAAGAGATGGTATATGGGCAGTGATGCCAGATGAAGAGGATCATCCTATACTAGTTCAAGAAGAGTATCTTAACAATGCTTTGGAAGGGGACTATGTGAAGGCAATGATATTACCGTCTTACTCAGCTCGTCAGCGCGTGCAAATTTTGCGGGTGATAAAACGTGGATGCAAGCAGGTCTTAGGTAGAATAAAGAAGAAGGGCAAGCGTTATTATGCGACCATCAATCAGGGATTGATGTCGTATGATGTTTATTTATCGGAATGCAAGTCGGATCAACTCCCTGATGGACAATACGTGTTGGTTAGCCTGAATGATTGGGATCATGATGATAAATATCCAACGGGAAGTTTGGTTAAAGTGATGAGGAGTGAGGATACACGTGAGGTTGATTTCCGGTATGTGTCTCAACAATATGCTGTGCCTCTTTCTTTCCAGTATTTGGTTAAAAAAGAGGTAGAAGAAATAAAAAATTTCTCTGATAGAGAAGATGAAGACCGGGCTGATCTACGTTCTTTGCCAACATTCACGTTGATGCCAAGAAATGATCAACGTTATGAAAGAGCTTATTCTGTTGAGGCTCATGGTACGCAGGGGTGGACGGTTTATGTACATGTGACGGATGTTGCTCATTATGTCAATCTGGAAAATGAAATAGGGAAGGAAGCCTATAGGAGAGGAAATACAATCAATATGATTGGAGGCGTGATTCCTATGTTGCCGATGACATTGTGTGATCAGATATGTGCTTTGCTGCCTGGAGAGAAAAGATTAGCTGTTTCAATTCGACTGAATATAGACAATCAGGGTAATGTGACCGAATATGAGATAAAAAATTCAATAATAAAGTCGGATGCAGCCTTTACCTATAATGAGGTATGTGATATCTTGGAGGATAAGCAGGAGCATGAATTGAAAGACTCTCTTCAGAGCATGAAGCAAGTTGCACAGTTGCTATGTGAACAGAGAGAGAAAAACGGTGCCATATTGGTAGAACAGCAAAAGTTGAATTTCATACTGGATGACAATAGTAGAGCTATAGGCGTGTATAAAGACCGCTCTGTAGATGCTATCATGATGGATCGTGAAATGACGCTTCTTGCAAACAGAATGATATCCGAATATGTAGTTGGTTTGGGTGACCTAGCTAATCATCCTTTTATATATTGTAACATATCAGAGCCTAAAAAATCGAGTATTAATCAGGTGGCTGATCATATTGCAGATTATGGCTTCCGGTATAATATCGAACAATCAGTTCTGGAGAATATGCAGAGATTCCTTTCCGAATCCAAAGAGAGTTCGAAGGATAAGAATGCAAAATATCCAATCATGCGTAAGTATCTAGTTGATTCTTTGTTGAGCGGAACCTATTATTCGACTCAATATGAAAGACATTATATCTATGCGTTGGATGCATATTCCAAATCATTGTCACCACTTCATCATTACGCTGATTTGATGAATCAGTATCTTTTGAAAAGATATCTGAAAGGAGAGACCTTTACGGATGTTGAGTGTCTGAAAATTATCTGCAAACAATGCAATCGGATGGAATTGTTGTCGAATGAGATTGAAAGTGTGATGGTATCTCGCAGACAATTGGAATATCTCAATTATAAATCGGATGGATTCTTCCGTGCGGTGGTGACAGGGGTGTTTAAGAAAGGAATACGAGTTGAGTTGCCTTCCTTGTCGAGAATTGCTTTCATGCCAGAGTTTTATTTGAAGAATGCCTCCTATTTTTATGATGAGACGCAGAACTCTTTCCAGAGTTATTTGCAGGAACCCAAATTGTTGGCGGTAGGAGAATCGTTAAAAGTAGCCATTCGAAATGTAGATGAACAGGAAAATGAAGTGACGGTATGTTTCTCATATCAAGGAAACAAGTCAGATGACCGTATCGAGATGGAGTATCAGGTGAAAATGAAGGAGAGAGACTATTATCGATTACATCGGAAGGGGTAATCTGTTTCATTTGCTGGCATATAATTCTTTGATTAATTTATTCATAGCATTTAATTTGTGACTTTTTATAAAAGTTGCACGGTTAATTTTACGGATTACGTTTCGTTAAAAAATTATAAAAATGTAATTTTGCAAATTATATTGTTAATTATATGTTCGTTATATGAAACGAGTTATACTATTCTTTCATTTTATCATTGGTGTTATTGGCGCATCGTGGGCGGCTGGTGTGTATCAGTTGCCTAATTCAGATATGGAACTTTGGGAAACTGTAAATAAAGGAGATGAACCTGTGGGATGGAATACTTTTGCATCAGCGGGTGGCTCTATGAGTACTTTTGTGCAAAGTACGGCTCAATGTTCAAAATCCACAGAGATTCGAAGTGGTGCAACAGGTTCCTATTGTGCTCTTATTAAGGCAAGAAGTGTTTTAGGTGTTGTAGCGAATGGAATGATTACGACAGGATTGATTGAGGGAAACTCTGCAACTGCTACGAGTTCTGATAATCATAATATCACGAAAAGAGGTACAGAATTTTCTAGTCCATTTACAGGTCGTCCAGATTCTGTAGTGGCATGGATGAAAACAGTACCTGTAAGTACCTCGCAGAAGGCAAGATTCTTCTTTGATTTCCATGGTGATTATGACACACAGGATCCTTGGTTGAGTAGTACACCTAATGAAGTAGTGGCAATAGCGGGTGCTAATGTGGCCTATAATGCAGCTTGGCAACGTGTTTCGGTTCCTGTATATTATAAAGGTGAAACACTAACGGTGGATGGCGATTCTAAAACGCCTAACTGTTCTGCCGCACGTCCTTCATATTGTTTGGCTTCTATAGCAACGAATTATGTGCCTGGTAAAGGAAATAAAAACGATGCGTTATACATCGATGATTTTAAAATGATATACAATTCCAAGTTGAAATCATTGACAGTGGATGGCGTTGCTGTTTCTGGTTTTAACAAAGATGTATTCTCATATAGCGTTAATAAGAACTATTCAGATGTAAAAGTGGCTTATGCAAGTGATGGTAGGTTTGCAACGATAACCGATTCCTATGATGCTTCGACAGGTAAACTGACCATCTCTGTTAAAGGTGATGATTATGAGGCATCAGGGAATATGCATACCTATACGATTCAATTCTCCACTCAACCTTCTTGTGATGCAACGTTGACATCTTTCAAGGTGAATGGTTCTCAGATAGCAGGATTTTCTTCTGCTACAACATCGTATGAACTGGACGATTCGTATGATAAAACGAGAGTTTCTTATACGGCAGTTGAATGTGCTGAAACATCTGAGACATGGGATGAATCAACGCATACATTGACGGTGACTGTAAATAGTAAAAGTGGTTATACTGCTAAGACGAATGTCTATACGTTTAAGTTCCATGCAGCTTATGGTTCTCAGTTGAAATCATTGAAGATAGGCGATAGTAATGTGAGTGGCTTCTCTCCTTCTACGTATAATTATACGGTGATTTATGCTTATAATCCTTCTGATTTGAGTTATGTGGCGGATGAAGGTGCTACTGCTGAGACAAACTACAACTCATCGTCCTACGTGCTTACAATTACTGTTAAGGGAGGTGATTATGCAACAAATAAGGAGAATGTACATACTTATACGATTCAATATCATGCACCTTATGGATCTCAACTGACTGAATTGAAGTTGTACGGAACAGCTGTCGTAGGATTTTCTCCTTCTACCTATACGTATAACGCCTCTTCTTATGCTTACTACGAGAGTCAGGTTGCCTATAAAGCAGATGCAGATGCAACAGTAGAAAAGAGTTTCAATTCTTCTACAAATGTGTTGTCTTTGGTTGTGAAAGGTGGTGATTACGATTATAATAAGAACAATTTCCATTCTTATACCATCCAGTTCCATGCTCCATTTGCTTCTGTGCTGAATTCGTTAATGGTGAATGGAACATCGGTGAATTCTTTCTCTTCTTCTAGGTATTCATATTCAGTGAAAAGTACTTATATAGAGGGAAAAACAAGTATCACATATACGGCAAGCGAGGGCGCTACTGTAGAGAAAAGTTATGACGCATCCTCCAATATCTATACATTGGTGGTAAAAGCGGCTGACTATGATCTAAACAATGCGAATACACACACCTATAAAATATCATTCCATGATTCGTATGGCTCTCAGTTGCTTGAGATACGGAATAATAATGTACCGATAAAGGGCTTTGCATCGTCTGTGTATGCTTATACGTTGAAAGAGACTTATTCTACTTCGACAATCACCTATACTCCAGATGAGGATGCGACAGTTACGACTTCCTATGATGATAAATCATATCTTTTGACAATCGTTGTGAAGGGTGGTGATTATGCTGAGAATTCATCAAACACACATACTTATACCATTCAGTTCCATGCTCCTTATGGATCTTATCTTAAAAGTTTAAGTGTGAATGGTGTCTCAGTTCCTCGTTTCAATTTCTCCACTTTGTCATATAGCGTGGATGACGCTTACGAAAAATCTGTTGTGGATTATCAAGCAGATGATGAGGCTAATGTGACACAATCGTATGATGAGAAAAATAATATTTTAAGTATCGTTGTGAAGGGTGGTGATATAGAGCTGAATCCAACGAACTCGCATACCTATAAGATTCAGTTCCATGCTCCTTATGGTGCTAAGTTGACTACGTTGAAATTGAATGGTACGACTCTTCAGGGCTTTGCTCCTGATGTGTTCTCTTATAGCGTGACAAGTGCGTATGACCCAACCAAGACAACAATCACCTACTTGACGGATGAAGAGGCAACAGCGACAGGTTCATTTGACGCTTCGACAAATGTTTATTCAATTGTGGTGAAAGGTGGTGATTTCGCAACGAATCCATCCAATACCAATACCTATACAATTGAGTTCCATGATTCATATGGATCTCAGTTGAAAAGCTTGTCGGTCGGAGGTGTTGCATTGTCAGGGTTCTCTCCTTCCACCTATAATTATACGTTGAAGAATGCTTATGATCCTGCACTTTTAACCTATGTCCCAGATGCAGATGCTACAGTTGATGTCTCAACAGATGCAAAGAATTATTTGGTTACGTTAAAGGTAAAGGGTGGTGATTATGCTGAAAATCCATCTAATATACACACCTATCGGATTCAGTTCCATGCACCTTATGCTTCTCAGTTAACTTCGTTGAGTCTGAATGGCGTACAAGTGTCTGGATTTAGTCCTAATATATATGATTATTCGGTAAAGACTACTTATGATGCTGCTGAAATATTATATGAGGCAAGCGAAGACGCTATTGCTATCGGTTCGTATGATGAGGCATCAAATACATACCGAATTGTGGTGAAGGGTGGTGATATAGCTGTTAATCCATCTAATACACATACCTACACGATTCAATTCCATGATGCGTATGGTTCGCAGTTGACCTCGTTGAAAGTGGATCGTGTCATGTTGGACGATTTTAGTCCTATTAAATATTCATATTACGTAAATAAGAACTATAGTGATGTGACAGTTTCCTATGAAGTGGATGCTGATGCTACGTCTAGTGAATCGTTCGATACATCTACCAACACGATGACAATCAGTGTCTATGGAGGTGATTACAAGAGCAACCCTTCGAATGTTCACACGTACACGATTCGTTTCTGTGCTCCATCATATTTATCGACTTTGATGATTGATGGCACGTCAATCTCGAATTTCCGTCCTACAAAATATGCTTATACGTTGTCGTCGGTTGTCTATGAGAATGTAAAGGTTAGTTACAAAGCATCAGAGGGAGCAGATGTTGAGTCGAACTATGATGCGGAGACCTCTTTGTTGACACTGACGGTTAAGGGAAGTGACATAGATATTTTCCCAACGAACTATCATACTTATACTGTTCAGTTCCATACCTCGTATGCATCGAAGCTGACAGAGATAAAGGTCAATGGTGAATTGATTGATGGTTTCTCAAGAGATATGTTCAATTATGTTGTGAGAGGTAGTTATGAGGATTATACGGTGACATACAGCGCAGATGTGGATGCTAAGGCTAAAGCTACTTATAATGAATCGACTTGTAAGTTGTCTATTGTGGTGACAGGTGGCGATTATGCAGATAATCCAAGTAATACACATACTTACACAATTCAGTTCTATGCACCTTCTAAGCTTGTAACATTAAAAGCGGATGGTGCTTCTGTAAGCGGATTTAATCCTTCTGTTTATACTTATTCTTTGGATGACAAGTCATACGAAGAAACGAAGTTGGTTTATTATGCTGATGAGAACGCTCATCTGGAGACTTCGTATGATCCTGAGACATATAGCTTTATCATTGTGGTGAAAGGAAAAGATATCGAAACATTTACCGATAATTATCATACATATACCTTGCAGTTTAGTCGTCCGTTTGAGTCTCAGTTAGTCGATTTGTCTGTCGATGGCTCTACGATAGCTTCTTTTGACCGTGATAAGTACTCTTATATTTATGATGCGGTTTATGCAAATGTGAATGTGGTTGCAACTGCAGATGCAGGAGCTACAGTGACGATGACTTACAATGAAAATGATTATGTGTTAACAATCCTTGTGGAGGGTGGAAATATTGCCAGAAATCCATCCAATTATCATGTATATAGAATAGAGTTTAATGATCCGTTCATCTATTATTCACAACTTAAATCAATAAGTGTGAATGGTGTTGTTTTGTCGGACTTCAATCGTGATGTGTTTGAATACTATGTAGATGGTTCTCTCTCTAATATGACAATCAGTTATGTCGCAGACGAAAAAGCTACTGTGTCAGAAAGTTATGATTCTAAAACGAATGCTTTGAGACTTGTGGTCAATGCAGGAAATATAGAAAAGGATCCAACGAATACACATACGTATGTGTTGAAGTTTACGGCGCAATTCTCGTTCGAATCATGGTTGACCGCTCTCTCATTGGGAGGCGAGCCTGTTGCATCATTTGAGAAAGAGAAATATGATTATTCTATCAATGCATCCTATAATCCAGCTGATATAGCCTTCACGGTGAGTCCGTTGGCGCAGTATTGTGCAGATTACGATAAGGAATCAGGTGTGCTGACAATTGTGGTTTGGGGTGGTGATTTCAAAGAGAATAGTTCTAATTTCCATACATATAAATTGAAGTACGTTAAGTAACTTTGCGAGTCTTGGCTGTTAGGTGCTTGCGACATCTCGTTCGGTGAGATGTGAAAAGAGGGTGTATCAAAATTCAGTTCACTTTTGATACACCCCTTTTGCATTGTGAGAATCGCTTGAATTTTGAGGTATGATGAAAATTTGCCAATAGAGGAAACTAAAAATATTTTTCTTGTTCTATTATTATTCTTAAATTTGCACATTTTTAAAAGAGAAGGAAGCTGGATATAAAATATGAACGAAAATATAGTTGATAAAGTAACCCAAGGTGAGTATAAATATGGATTCGTGACGGATGTCGAAACGGATTTTATACAGAAAGGCCTTTCTGAAGAGGTGGTTCGTCTTATTTCAAAAAAGAAAGAGGAACCTGAATGGCTTTTGGAATTCCGATTGAAAGCATATCGTCATTGGAAGACATTGAAAGAACCAAGATGGGCACACTTGAATATACCTGAGATTGATTATCAAAACATATACTACTATGCCGCACCGAAGCGGAACAATACTCCGAAGAATCTGTCGGAGGTGGATCCTGAGTTGTTGAAGACCTTTGATAAATTAGGTATTCCGCTAGAAGAACAAAAGCATTTATCAGGCATGGCGGTTGATGCTGTCATGGACAGTATCTCTGTAAAGACTACTTACAAGGAGAATCTGGCAGAGTTGGGTATCATTTTCTGTTCGATAAGTGAGGCGGTAAAGAATTATCCTGATTTAGTCAAAACGTATTTGGGATCAGTTGTCCCTTATACTGATAATTTCTATGCGGCATTAAATGCTGCGGTTTTCAGTGATGGTTCGTTTGTCTATATTCCAAAGGGTGTTCGATGTCCGATGGAATTGTCAACGTATTTCCGTATCAATGCTGCAAACACAGGACAGTTTGAGCGGACGTTGATTGTGGCAGATGACGATAGTTATGTCTCATACCTTGAAGGCTGTACGGCACCTATGCGTGATGAGAACCAGTTGCATGCCGCAATTGTAGAGCTTGTTGTGCATGATCGTGCTGAGATAAAATATTCTACTGTACAGAACTGGTATCCAGGTGATAAGAATGGCAAAGGTGGTATCTATAATTTTGTCACCAAACGTGCATTATGCAAAGGTGAATCATCTAAGATATCATGGACGCAGGTGGAGACGGGTTCTGCCATCACTTGGAAATATCCTAGTTGTGTTTTATTAGGGGATAATTCGGTAGGAGAGTTTTACTCTGTGGCTGTCACCAATAACTATCAGCAGGCTGATACGGGAACTAAGATGATACACATTGGCCGTAATACCAGAAGCCATATTGTATCGAAAGGTATATCAGCAGGAAAGAGTCAAAACAGCTATCGCGGATTGGTTCGTGTTTCGTCGAAGGCAACGGGTGCACGTAATTACTCTCAATGTGATAGCCTTCTGTTGGGAGACCAGTGTGGTGCGCATACGTTCCCTTATATGGATATAAATAACGATACAGCTATAGTGGAACATGAAGCAACAACGTCTAAGATCAGTGAAGATCAAATTTTCTATTGCAATCAGCGTGGTATCAGTAATGAAGATGCCGTAGGGTTGATTGTGAATGGATATGCGAAAGAGGTGATAAATAAGTTACCTATGGAATTCGCTGTTGAGGCTCAGAAGTTGTTGCAAGTCTCATTAGAGGGCAGTGTCGGATAGTATAAATATAAAAAGCTTAACTTGTCGTATAGCCATGTGATGAAAAGGCGAACAGCGACAAAAAAACAAATTCAAAACCACGGTTATGTTAGAAATAAAAAATTTACATGCTTCCATCAATGGAAAAGAGATATTGAAAGGAATAAATTTGTCCATCAAAGCGGGAGAAGTTCATGCTATCATGGGTCCTAACGGATCAGGTAAGAGTACGTTGTCTTCCGTATTGGCCGGACATCCTGCCTATACTGTGACAGAAGGAGAGGTGTTATTCAATGGAAAGAATCTGTTGGAGTTGTCTCCTGAAGCACGTTCATGTGAAGGACTTTTTATGAGCTTCCAATATCCTGTTGAGATACCAGGTGTGAGCATGGTGAATTTTATGCGTGCAGCGGTGAATGAGCATCGTAGATATAATGGACTGGATCCTATGTCGGCTTCTGATTTCTTGAAGCTGATGCGTGAGAAAAAAGAGATGGTGGAGCTGGACAGCAAGCTTGCTAATCGTTCGGTGAATGAAGGTTTCTCTGGAGGTGAAAAGAAACGTAACGAGATCTTTCAGATGGCCATGTTGGAACCTAAACTGTCTATATTAGATGAAACGGATAGTGGATTGGATATTGATGCTTTGCGTATTGTAGCAAATGGAGTGAACAAGTTGAAGACGCCAGAGAATGCATCTATCGTGATCACGCACTATCAACGACTATTGGATTATATCGTTCCTGATTTCGTTCATGTCCTTTATAAAGGAAAAATTGTTAAGTCAGCTGGTAAAGAATTAGCTTTAGAGCTGGAAGAAAAAGGATATGATTGGATAAAAAAAGAGTTGGGAGAATAATAAAAGGATAACTTATGGCTGTAAATGCAGAGCAATCATACGTAGAAATTTATCATGAATTTCAAGATACATTGTGTGCGAAGAGTGCGCCGTTGTTAAATAAACAAAGGGAAGCGGCTTTTCGGACATTTGAATCTGTTGGATTCCCAACGCATAGAATGGAGTCTCATCTATATACTGAGATGACCGATCTCTTCTCTTTCAATTATGGAATGAATCTGAATAGAGTAGAGATCCCTATTAGTGAATCCTCTTTGATTCAATGTGAAGTTCAAGGTATCAATTCATATGTTTTCTTTTTGGTGAATGATTCGTTTTATTGTCCGGAATCCAGTGAGAAGGCATTGCTTGAATTGAAGGAGAAAGGTGTACTGGTTGGTAGTTTAAACGAATATGCGCAAACGCATCCTGAGTTGGTGGCACAATATTATGATCAGATGATCTCTCAGCAAAAGGATGGAACAGTTTTGTTTAACACCGCATTTGCGCAGGATGGTTTCTTCTTATATGTTCCTAAGAATGTTTGTATAGAAAGACCTATTCAGATCATTTCCGTTATGCATTCGACTGTTCCTACTTTGGCGAATCCACGGAATCTTATTGTATTGGAAGAGGGTGCACAGGCCCGAGTGCTGGTTTGTGCGCATACGATGGATGACTTGAAGTTCTTGTCCAATAGAGTGACTGAGGTGTATGTGGGACGTAATGCTGTGTATGATCACTATAAATTGGAGAACTCCAATGTGCAATCCACATCCATCAGTTCATTGTTTATAAAACAGATGGGCGGTTCTAATGTGTTGGTGAACGACATAACATTGCACAATGGTCTGACACGTAATAATGTAACGATAGATCTGACGGAGGAGCATTGTAATACCAAACTTTATGGCATGGCTGTGATGGATGGAAAGAAGCATGTGGATAATTATACAACCATCAACCATAAGGTTCCTCAATGTACTAGTCAGGAGCTTTATAAGTATGTGTTGAATGATGAATCAACAGGTGCTTTCTCCGGAAAAATCTATGTGGCACCACATGCACAGAAGACAGAGGCTTATCAAGTCAATCGTAGTGTATGTATGACGCCAACCGCTAAGATGTATTCGAAACCCCAACTTGAAATATATGCCGATGATGTAAAATGTAGTCATGGAGCATCAATAGGTCAGATGGATGATGACAGTCTTTTCTATCTCCGTTCAAGGGGAATACCAGAGAGTGAAGCCAAGATGATGTTGATGTATGCCTTCCTGAATGATGTATTAGAAAATGTTCGTATAGATGCATTAAAAGATAAGATAAGACTGCTTGTGGAAAAGCGTTTCCGTGGTGAGTTGTCGGGTTGTTCTGGATGTACGGCTTGTAAGTAGTTTGATGAATTATCTTTCGTGAGTGGGAATTTTTTCATTAATTTTGCACCAATTTTGAATATCTGATATAAAAATGCAAAAGAATTTAGTTATTGTAGAGTCTCCTGCAAAGGCCAAAACCATCGAAAAGTTCTTAGGAAAAGACTATAAGGTGATGTCTAGCTTTGGTCATATTCGTGATTTGAAGAAAAAAGGGTTAGGAATAAATATAGAAAACAATTTTGCACCTGATTATGAAGTGCCAGATGATAAGAAAGCATTGGTGGCTGAGTTGAAGAAACAAGCAAAGGCGTCTGACATCGTATGGTTGGCATCCGATGAGGACCGTGAGGGGGAAGCTATCGCATGGCATCTGTTCGACGTGTTGGGTTTGAAAAAAGAAAACACTCGTAGAATCGTTTTCCATGAAATCACCAAAAATGCTATACTGAATGCTATAGAGCATCCTCGTGATATTGATGATAATCTTGTCTGTGCTCAACAGGCTCGTCGCGAGTTGGACCGTATTGTTGGTTTTGAATTGTCGCCAATCCTTTGGAAAAAGGTGAAACCTGCATTGTCTGCGGGACGTGTTCAGTCGGTTACCGTTCGTTTGATTGTTGATCGTGAACGTGAAATACAACAATTCAATACAGAATCATCATATCGTGTTCGTGCCATATTCCGTGTAAAGGATAAGAGTGGAAAATTGGTGGATCTAAAGGCTGATCTTTCAGATAAACTCTCTTCAAAAGAAGAGGCTTTGGCCTTCCTTGAGCATTGTAAATCTGCATCGTTCTCTATTGAAACGATCGAACATAAACCTTTGAAACGTTTCCCGGCAGCTCCGTTCACTACTTCTACATTACAACAGGAAGCTGCTCGTAAATTAAACTTCTCAGTCTCACAGACCATGAGGGTGGCTCAATCACTCTATGAGTCTGGAAAGATTACCTATATGCGTACCGACTCGGTAAACCTATCTAGTTTGGCTATCGAGACGGCTAAAAAGGAGATTTTGTCTATCGCTGGGGAGAAATATCACCACGCTCGTCAATATCAAACCAAGTCGAAAGGCGCACAGGAGGCACATGAGGCTATTCGTCCAACCTATATCAGTGAACATGAGATAGAAGGAACCTCTCAGGAGAAAAAACTGTATGATTTGATCTGGAAACGTACAATTGCTTCACAAATGGCTGATGCTGAATTGGAAAGAACAGTGGCCGTGATAGCTGTCTCTGGTGATAAACGTAAGTTCGTAGCCGAAGGTGAAGTGCTTATCTTCGATGGTTTCTTGCGTGTTTATATGGAGTCAACGGATGATGATGAGACACAAGAGAATAAGAATCTACTCCCTCCATTAAATGTGGGAGATAAACTGTCTAATATCTCTTCTATTGAGGCTTGCGAACGATTCTCTCAACGTCCGCCACGTTATACGGAAGCAAGTCTGGTTCATAAGTTGGAGGAACTTGGCATCGGAAGACCTTCTACTTATGCTACTACGATATCAACCATTCAACAACGTGAATATGTTGTTCGTGAGGATAGAGAGGGCGAGGAACGCACATATAATAAACTGACCCTGAAAAATGGATCGATAGAGGATGCTACTAAAACAGAGATGGCTGGCGTTGAACGCTCTAAACTGTTCCCAACAAATATTGGTATTGTTGTGAATGATTTCTTGCAAGAATACTTCCCAGACATCCTTGATTATAATTTCACGGCTAATGTTGAAAAGACGTTTGATGATGTAGCAGAGGGTAAGTTGGAATGGACCTCTTCTCTTAGCTCGTTCTATAAAACATTTCATCCAACGGTAGAGAATGCTGCTCAACGTTCGGAAAGAAAAGTGGGTGAGCGTCAGGTGGGTGTTGATCCAGTTAGCGGCAAGCCTGTCTTTGTTAAGATCGGACGCTTTGGTCCGGTTGCCCAGATTGGTTCAGCAGAGGATGAGGAGAAACCTAAATTCGCTCCACTACGAAAAAATCAGTCTTTGGAGAGTGTTTCACTTGAAGAAGTGCTGGATCTATTCAAATTACCTCGTGACTTGGGAGAGTATGAAGGAAAGATGATGACCGTGGCTATCGGCCGATTCGGTGCTTATGTGAAGCATGATTCGAAATTCTATTCTCTGAAAAAGACGGACGATCCAATGCAGATCACAGAGGATAGAGCCATTGAACTGATTGAAGAAAAACGTCAGCAGGCAGCAAATAAATATATCAAGCAGTTTGAAACAGAGGGTATAGATGTTTGTAATGGACGTTTTGGCCCTTATATTGCTTACAATGGTGCAAATTATAAAATACCTAAGACTACAGACCCGAACACGCTTACGGTGGAAGAGTGTAAGGCGCTTATAGAGAAACAGGGCGAGAAGGCACCTAAAACAAAAAAAAGTGCTGCTAAAACAACAACAAAGAAGTCTAGCACGACAACTGCTAAAAGCAAAACAGCTGCTTCGGGTACGACAACTGCAAAGAAGTCAGCCAAAAAAGCATAAATGGGGATATGACAAACTAAGCTTTGGTGGGTTTTGTGTTTTTATATGTAAGTGATTGAGAATTGAATATGGATTCTTTGACGATTCGTTTTCTACGATATGTAAGTTATGAAACTACATCCGATGAGACGCAGACAAAGTCGCCCTCTACGGATGGACAATTTATGTTGGCTAATGCCTTAAAGGATGAGTTGACAGAATTGGGCGTTGATGACGTTGTAGTGGATAATAATGGTTATCTGACGGCTACCATTCCTGCTACGATAGAGAAGGAAGTGCCGGTTATTGGTTTCCTGGCTCATTTAGATACAAGTCCGGAAGCCTCTGGTCGTCAGGTAAAACCCCGTATTGTGAATTTCACGGGAGAGGACATCCTTTTGAGTGAAGCGAGCGGTAAGGTGTTGTCTGTTTCTCAATTTCCTGAATTGGCAAAATACAAAGGACAGGAGCTTATTGTCACAGATGGTACCACGTTGTTGGGCGCTGATGATAAAGCAGGAGTGGCAGAGATCATGACGATGGCTGAGTATTTCCTGCAACATCCCGAAATTGAGCATGGAACAATCCGAATCGCCTTTACACCTGACGAAGAGGTGGGCGGCGGTGCTGACCTGTTGGATGTCCCTGCATTCAATGCTGATTGGGCTTATACGGTTGATGGAGGCGAATTAGGAGAGTTGGAGTTTGAGAATTTCAATGCTGCTGCGGCCGAATTGATAATTCAGGGACGAGGAATCCATCCTGGCTATGCCAAGGATAAGATGATTAATGCATCTCGTGTTGCCTGTGAGTATATGTCGATGTTGCCACTGAATGAAGTGCCTGAGAAAACATGTGGTTATGAAGGATTTTATCATCTGACCGCAATGGAGGGCAATGTGGAACAAGCAAAGCTGAAATTTATTATCAGAGATCATGATCGTTCGCTCTTTGAGAAACGGAAAGAGACAATGAGACAATTGGTTGAGACTGTTTCTGCAAAACATGAGGGAGTGGTGATGAGATTAGAGATAAAAGATCAATATCGCAATATGATAGAGAAGATAAAACCGGTTATGCATGTGGTAGATATTGCCAAACAAGCTATGATGAATTGCGGTGTTGTTCCAGAGGTGAAGCCGATCCGTGGAGGTACGGATGGAGCCAATCTCTCTTTTAAAGGACTTCCATGTCCAAATCTATTTACTGGGGGAATGAATTTCCATGGTTGTTATGAGTGTATTCCTGTTGATTCCATGAAAAAAGCGGTTGATGTTCTGACTGAGATTTGTAAACTGGTGGTGAAATAATCAAGCGATGAAGCTCTTACTGGTTATACCGCCACTTACGCAGTTGAATACACCGTATCCTTCAACGGCTTGTTTGTCAGGATATCTGAGAAGTAAGGGCTTTGACGTGAGTCAGACAGATCTGGGAATTACTCTTGTGGATGAGATATTCAAACCCTCATTCCTGGAAAAAGTGTTTGATAAGACTGAGGGACTGAAGCTACCTAAACCTTTGCGTAGAATCTATAACCATCGATTCGATTATGTACGGACAATCACCCCTGTGATGAGATTCTTAAGAGGACAAGACCCTTCGTTGGCGATTCGTATAGCCAATCGAACCTTGTTGCCTGAGGGACCTCGATTCGATTCATTGGGAGATATGGAGTGGGCATTTGGGGTGTCAGGTACGACGGACATGGCACAGCACCTTTGTACACTTTATCTGGAAGATCTTTCAGATTATATACGGGAAACCATTGATCCCTTTTTTGATTTGATTCGATATGCAGAGTCGATCTCTTCATTTGCTCCTACATTTGATGAGTTAGAAGACTCTTTGCATCGGGAGACGACCTTGGTGGATCAGTTGATGTTGAGTTTGTTTCAAAAGAAGATTGAACAAGAAGAACCGGATGTGGTGGGCTTTTCCGTTCCATTTCCAGGCTGCCTCTATGCTGCTTTGCGTTGCGCTAAGTGGTTGCGGGAGTATAGACCGGAGATGAAAATAGAGATGGGGGGTGGATTTGTCAATACAGAATTACGTTCGATGTCGGATCCCCGACTCTTTGATTATATTGACTATTTGACGTATGATGATGGCGAGTTGCCTACAGAGATGCTGTTGAGGTTCTTGGATGGAGGTTTGGATGAAAAAGAGTTGGTCAGGACGCTCTATTGCAAGGAGGGCACATTGGTGTTTTCGGGTAATGAAAAACAAAACATAGCATTTAATGAGATAGCAGCACCAGATTTTGAGGGATTAGAACATGCTTTGTATTTTTCCATGTCGGAGATGCTTAATCCCATGCATCGTATGTGGACGAATGGTAAGTGGAATAAGATGATGGTGGCACATGGTTGTTACTGGGCCAAATGTGCCTTTTGTGATACTTCGTTGGATTATATATGTCGATATGATGCCCCGCAGGCCTCTGTTGTGGTCGATCGTATGCAGAAGATTATGGAGCAGACGGGTATATCAGGATTTCATTTTGTTGACGAAGCGTTGCCGCCCCGTTTGTTGAAGGAGGTGTCATTGGAAATCATTGAGAGGAAGATGGTGGTTTCTTTTTGGGGGAATATACGATTTGATAAGTCATTTACACCGGAGTTGTGTTCCTTGTTGTATCAGGCAGGATGTATTGCCGTGTCGGGAGGATTGGAAGTTGCCTCTGACCGTCTGTTACGGTTGATGAATAAAGGAGTGACAGTGACTCAAGTGATGGATGCCACTCGGAATTTGACGGATGCTGGTATTATGGTTCATGCGTATTTGATGTATGGATTTCCTACCGAGACCTATCAGGAAACGATTGGGGCATTGAAGATTGTGCGTGATATGTTTAGAGATGGTCTTTTGCAATCGGCCTTTTGGCATCGTTATGCGATGACGGCGCATAGTCCGTCGGGCAAACATCCCGAGACATTTTCGGTTTCGAGAACCACTATGCAGAACAATCCGTTTTGCAATAATGAGGTTGAATACGAAGAAAAATTTGATTATGACATAGAAAAAGTGGGGGAGGGATTGAAATTAGCGACATATAATTACATGCATGGCTTAGGGTTTGAGATACCGTTAAAAAAATGGTTTAATTTTAAATAATTAGCAATCAGAAAATTAGAGATAAGTCTATAATTTTTTTGATAAAAAACGTCAGAAAATTTTGCAGGGTAAAAAATAATGCATACCTTTGCATCGCTTTCGAGGAGAAATGCTTTGGTCTTATAGCTCAGCTGGTTCAGAGCACCTGCCTTACAAGCAGGGGGTCCTAGGTTCGAATCCTAGTGGGACCACGAAGAAAAGAGGTTATTCGGTTGGATGACCTCTTTTTTTGTATATGATTGATTCTGTGTTCTGACGGTTTCGTATTAGATTTGAATCAGCCTGAAAAGGTTGCGTTCTGGCAAAGAATAAAATCGTTTTTCACATCATAAAAGTTTCTGACGTTGCATTGAAGCCGGTTGAGTCACTCTATGTGATGTGAGTACTAATGATTGCAATTGCATGAAAAACTTATGATACATTTTTTAAATAGAAATAGAAAAGAGGTTTTGACAGTTTCAGAAATCAAAATAATAGATTTTGAAACACAATGTTTAAACTATATAACTCAGATAAACTACGCTCCAATTGTCTTTTCGAAAAACATAAAAGACTATTTGTTCAATCTTGAAAATTTCAAAAATGATTTAATTAAGCTGTACGAAAATCAGACAGATAGCGTTAATTATATTAGTATAGAAGGTGATTTGAGATTTTACATTGAAAGGAACCATCTCGGTCAGATAAATGTTGAACTATTTTTTCAACATAGAGGGAATGACGAAGATACAGAGGTTGATGTGACCTGTAAATATGGTATCGACCAAAGTTTTCTCCCGGAATTGATAGGAGAAATAAATGAGGTTCTTACAGAAATAGGTTGAGATTCGGTTATTTAATCTAGGAGGGATACATCCTTATTGGTTGTAATTTCAGATGTATATATTCTTTCCTCAATTTATTCATTTTTTCGTGTTAAACGTAGATTGGTAATGATTATGGAAACAGATGTGATTAAGGATAAAATTCAGATGTATTATAAACTCTATCTTGACGATTATAAAGTGATAGAGCGTAATGATGTAGAAATAGAGAAGCTATGGATTGATTTGTGCGATAAATATCCGCAAAATCCGTTCTATGCATTGTATTACTCTCTTTTCTTAATTGGAATCGATGAGATTGGGGATTATGAGAGAGTTAAAAATGTACTCGAACCATTCAAAACTGATGTTCCGTGTACAATAGTTAGGTGTTGTGCTTGCGGATGGTGGCTTTGGGAGGAGTCTATGATAGAAGAGTATGATTTTGAAAAGTTACTTTCGTTACCTATGACCAAACAAGAAAGAAGCATATTATATTATCTGAAATCGCAGTCTGATAAGAAAAATGAATTGTTATATTTAAAGAGATCGTTGGATAATTGTCGATATAATTCAAAATCTTTGGATAGATTCTTGGAAGTATCAAAATGTAACGTATCTGAGATTCCATCATTATTAGAGTGCGAGAGAATCGCATTGAAATCAAACGAGAGGAAATTATGGAAAAGGAATTTATTATATAAACCGTATCTGTATCAGGAAATGGAATTGCTTGATATAAATTGGGAGTATCTTTATAAAAGAAGAAAAAATTTAGGTCTTTTGAATAATCCAAACATTCCCCCATTGGATTTGCGTCATGTGGAACATAACAAGTATTTTATGCAGTGGGTGGAACGTAACAAAGAAGATTTGCAAGGCAATGTAATCTACTGATTGATTTCATCAGTTCTAATATATCCACTATCTTTGTGGAGGTACTGGCTTGGTTGGCCTCTACGTGATAGACAATGGTCTTGACTCTTTGTTCATGGCAGTGACCGACCGCCTTGTAGAGACGCGGCGCGCCACGTCTCTACATGAAGGTGATGGATGTGTTTTTATGCCCACACCCACCTATCCGTCACAAAAATTTTATAGTCATTATATTATTAAAGGGGAAATGAAAATACAAGATAATATGCTAATCGAAAACAGTAAACAAATTCAAAAAATAATTGTTGAAAGATTTAAATCTATGGGATTTAAGAAAAACGGATACGATTATTATAAAGAGTGGAAACCAGGTGTTTATGTAGGAATAGGCGAAAGTTCCTTCACAGGTTATCATGTTAATTGTAGACGTTTCGGAATCACTGTATGTATATTACATGAAGAGGTTGAAGCCATAATATCTAGATTGACAAATAGAGATACAAAACAATTGAGACCTACTCTCAGCATTCAATTGGGCTATTTAATGCCTGAAAAACAATTCAAAACGTGGGAATTCTCGTATGGTGATTCTAATGATGAAGTTTTTTCCGATATGTTTAATGCAATTGATATGTATGCATATCCTTTTTGGGACAGAGCCTCAGACATAGATAATCTATTTTCTATTTTTTTAAATAGGGAAGTGTTAGTGTCAATTCCTGCAAGAGAAACAGTTCTTCCTATCTTGTATTATCTGAGAGGGGAGAAGGACAAAGGTCTGCAGATAATCGAAGAAGCTATTGTTCGAAGACAAAGGAAAAAAACGGATGAGGAAATACAAAAAGAATCCATAGGTGGTGATGCGTATATTATCAGAGCAGGAGAAGGTAAACCGCATACGAAGGAAGAGTGGAATAAAATGTTAAAAGAACGGAGAAATATAATAATTGTAGGTTCGGGAGTGGGAAAAGTTTCTCAAGAATACCTTGACTTCAAGGAAAGATATATGCAGTTAGAATAAATAATGAAATGAGGTTTTTCTATGATTAATTGACAATCTAAAATATTGAAATTATGAGTTACGATTTAATGGTATTTGATAAGAAAAAACGGTTTCGTGCCAAAGATGACTTTTTTACATGGTATAATAAACTGATAGAATGGTCGGATAACATTGATTATAATGATTATAGACATTCTACGAGTGAGCTTCAAAGCTTCTTCTTAGAGATGAAGGATATTGTGCCGCCATTGAACGGAGAGTTCTCTCCTTCTGATGAAGAATTGGGACAGGGAGAATACCAGGAAGCCGATTATTGTATAGCAAGGGATGCGGTTTATATGGCCTTCGCATGGTCTGATGGACCCCGTGTACATCCTATGGTAAAAGAAAAAGCCCGTGAGCATGATGTCGCTTTCTTTGACATTACCTCTGAACAGGTTCTGTATCCCGACGGTTTTGTATTAGATCTGAATCAGCCTGAAAAGGTTTCTTTGTGGCAGAAAATAAAATCGTTTTTGTCGGGGTCGTGACACTCTTTAAATTAGTGATGTGTTTGAAGAAAAGTCAGATGGTGCGGTAGTAGTGTATCGCACCATCTTTCATCTTATTTCCTCTTCCAGTTTATCTTTATCAACATAAATGGTAAAGGGAATTCTAGATGCAGGATAAATGAGATCTTCATGTTCGGTTTTATACGTACCATTTATAAATTCGATCTCCTTCTTTGTGAAATCAGACATATCAGGTACATAAGTAGAGTCAGGAATATACCACCAAAGTTTTTCGAAAACCTTTTTCATGCTTTTCGTCTTAAATATGTAGCCACGATGGGCATAAGGAATGTTTCGCAGTATTCTTGACTGTCCTTTCAAATTGCCATCAATCGGTTCAAAACGTGGATTTCTGTCGTAAGTATATCCGTAAGGTACGTTTATGTGGCAATCTGCGGTCATGAAATCATTGTAAATGTCAAGATTGTAAGTGCTTGCCACTGCATAAATATCAAGTCTCTTCTTTGGGCTATAGTTGTACATTGTCCATTGTGCAACAGCATCACGCATAGAAATTGTAAGACTTTTTTCTGGTTCGCAGTACCATGTATCGTGTTTGTATTTTCCAACTCCTTTTGTGAAAATAGGATATGTGCCATTTAAGTCTTCACAGTCAACACGAAAATGCTTTGCGGTGTTGGGACATTCAACACGAAGTGTGAACTTGCCTATCTTCCCACCTTTCCAGTGAGAAGCAGGAGAGAGTTCATACTCTAGATTCCAAAGTGAGAAATTTGAGGGTAGAAGGTCATATGAATAGGTGTGATGTATTTTATTCTCGCCTTTGACAAATATGGCAGGGAAAGTATAAAGATATTGCCAGAGATGTTTTCCGTTGTAAATAAAATCACCATAATCATAAACGAGTAATTCTGGTTTGAAGTTTTGTGGTAAATCTTTAACAAATGTTTTTACAGGCAAAGAGTCCCCGTTCATTTCAACTGTAAAATCATGAATATACGGACTGCCGTCAAATAGGTTGATGGAATCTATCGCAGGTCCTACATTATAAGGAAAATTAGCAACAAAGGCCACCAACATATCTGTCTTCTCTCCGTGATTATAGAACGTATAATCAACATCAACATAGGCTTTGTCATCGTCACCCAAGCGAATCGTCAAGATCTCTTCTTTCACTTCAATGTTAACGTCATCCGCTTCTGCCGGTTCGAGCGAAGAACCATTAACATACACTTCATAATCATTTGCATACGTCATGATTGACGTAAGTAAGGTGATGATTAAAAACAAACATTTCTTTCTCATATAATGCAAAATAAAATATGGACAAATATAACAATTTTATCTTTTTCACAATATCTCCCTAGCAATCCAAGCACAAGCCTCCGCATCAGCTAATGCGTGGTGATGGTTCTCTAGGTTGTAACCACATTGGGCGGCTACAGTGTGTAGCTGATGGTTCTCCAAGTGAGGGAAGACCCGACGGGATACACATAGTGTATCGTAAAATTCATAATCGGGATAGTCCATCTGATAGACTTTGAAAACTGCTTTCAGACATCCTTCATCAAATGGTTTGTTGTGAGCCACCAACGGCAAACCCTCTATGAGTGGTTCTATTTGTGACCATACTTTAGGAAATACGGGCGCCTCTTCTGTGTCTTGCTGACATAACCCATGCACCAAAGAACACCAGTAATTATAATAGTTGGGTTCCGGTTGAATAAGCGAGTAGAATGAGTCTATGATCTCTCCATCTCGTACAATAACAACCCCGACCGAACAGACAGAAGAGCGTTCGTAATTGGCGGTCTCAAAATCGATTGCTGCAAAATCTTTCATTTCTTCTTTTTGTAATTATCCCACATCCTTTTTATCTTCTTGGTCATCTCATCACGAAACCAGAGGGGCTCAAGCACTTCTTTTGGGAAGATCCACACCTCTGCTGATATCTGTGTCTTGCACCCATTGATCATTCAGCTCTTTAAAAGAGATCTTTTTTTGCGATAGATGATATCTATTATCCTGACATACTTGCTAATCAGACTTTGCCCTTTCTCATTATGAACCATATCAGTTGAATTTTTTTCTACAAAAATAATTTAAATCTACGCCAAATTGTGGCAGAGGTTTGAAAAATGTGTGGTATTGATATGGACTAATATCTCTTTTATTGTATAAAATCATTAATTTTGCAGTTTATAGAGCGTATAAACGGAAGAGACTATGGTACAGAAAAATCAATCATGGAATTCAAGAATCGGTCTTATCCTTGCCATGGCAGGTAGTGCTGTGGGATTAGGTAATTTCCTTCGTTTCCCTATTCAAGCAATTCAAAATGGAGGCGGAGCGTTTATCATACCTTATCTCGTGTCATTTGTGTTGTTGGGCATACCAATGACGATGATTGAATGGTCAATTGGTAAGCTGGGGGGACAGCGAGGACACCACTCTCCTCCGATGCTTATGCAAAGAGTCAATCGCCATGTGTGTTGGCGTTATATAGGGTCTTTAGGATTGTTTTCCAGTATCATAATTTCCTCCTACTACTGCTTTATCGAGAGTTGGATATTCTCGTATATGTTCCACTCTTTATTCGGCTCTTTCGACGGACTGACAGAGTCGCAGGTGTCACAGTTCTTTGATGATTATCTTCATTTGTCTGTTTCCATGTCGGGCATTCCGTATGATACCATTCTCTCGTTTGCTTTCTGCTTGCTTTTGAATGTCTATATATTGAGCAAGGGCGTCTCGGGTGGTATAGAAAGAGTGGCGAAGGTGTGTATGCCGTTGTTGATTCTTTTTGGATTGTTTCTTGTCTATCAAGCTTTTACATTGAAGGCGGGCGAGAAAGGTGCCGTGTTCGACGGTACGGTTGGGCTGAATTTCTTATGGACGCCACAGTTTGATTCTTTGTATAACCCTAAGGTGTGGTTGGCAGCGGCTGGACAAGTCTTTTTCACCTTGTCCCTGGGTATGGGGGCTGTTCAATCGTATGCTTCGTATTTGAAGAAAAATGAAGATATTGCGTTGAGCTCATTGACCTCAGCCTTCACGAATGAATTTACAGAGGTGGTGTTGGGAAGCTCTATCATCATTCCTATCTCAATCGGTTATTTCGGAATAGACAGAGTGATTGAACTGACACAGTCGGGTGGCTTCGGATTGGGCTTCCGAACCATGCCATATCTGTTTGAGCAATGGGGACCAGTCTTGTCGAATTTAGCAGGCTTCGCATTCTTCGGATTGCTCTTTTTTGCTAGTATCACATCAACGCTTTCTACTATACAGCCTTCGGTGGCGTATGTCTCAAAGAGTTATAATTGGAGTCAGAAGAAATCATCTTATATCACGGGACTTGTTATTCTTCTTTTAGCTTTTCCGTGTGTGATATTCTTCGAAAAAGGTGTTTTTGATGAATATGATTACTGGGGTGGTACTATGGCACTTTTCTTATTTGCCATGTTAGAGTCGATAGCATTCTCTTGGATTATGGGGGCTGAGAAAGGTTGGCAGATCATCAACGACCATGCAGATCTGAAAATTCCTTCGTTCTTTCGGTACATCATCAAGTATGTTACCCCTACGATGTTGATTGTCATCTTTGTCTCTTCGTTGATAAAGCCGTTGAATGGTGATTGGAGCTTGATCAGTTGGAAGGGATGGGAAGTGGATGGCAGCTCTATTATCGGACAACTTATGCACAAGGGCGTGGATCTGTCGGATCCTAACCTTGCCTATATAGATGCGACACGTGTCTATTTATTATGCCTTCTCCTTCTGATATGGGCATTGATATTTTACACGGGTCGAATCCGTGAGAAGAAAATAAAAGAACAAAGAATGCAGGATCTGCAATCTGATAACGATAATTAATAATCAGTGATATGAATACGCTTCCGCTTTTGATTATGACCATTGTTCAGGGCACCATCCTTGCAATCACTATTACGCTTTACGTAAAAGTGATACGGAAGGGACGGAAAGAGCATCAGGATGATTAGACGAGCTTGGTCTATTTCTTCTTTTGAACAGACCAGCCGAACTTACCAATCTTTTCTCCGAGCTTGTAGTAGTTGCCGTGGTTGTAGGCCATTAGTTTGGCGTCGGATAAGTTGAAAGCATCCGTCTCTTTGTCGATGTATTTCTCGTCGGCCAAGACATTGACTACTTCTGCAATAAACATGTCGTGAGATCCGAGCGGTATGATTTGTTTCACCTTACATTCAATGGAAAGAGGGGATTCTTCTATCAGCACCGAATCGATTACGGATGTTTTCGCAGGGGTGAGTTTCATCTCTTTGAATTTATTGAAATCTCTACCTGATTTCACACCGCACCAATCAGTAGCATACGCAAGGTCTTCATTCGTCAGGTTGATGACAAATTCTCCGTTACGCTTGATGATGTCGTAAGAGTGACGACTTGGACGAACAGAGATGTAGCACATTGCAGGATCGGAACAGATGGTGCCAATCCATGAAACTGTGAAGATATTGTATTCCTCTTCATTCTTGCCGCAGCTTATGAGAGCTGCAGGCAGAGGATAAATCATTGTTCCAGGTTTGAAAGTACGTTTCATATTCTTTTTGAATTAGCGATTATAGGATTTCAACATTTTCACCTTCAACGATTCGTTCGCAGTAATAGCATTTAAAGATGACTTTGCTCTTGTCTAGTGTGCGAAACTTTGTCTTCATCGGTTCGTTGTTTGTGATGCATTTAGGGTTTTTACATTTAAGTAACCCAATGTATTCATCCGGTAATTGAAGTTGCATCTTTTCTGCTACATCATACTCTTTGATGATGTTGATTTTGGCGTTAGGAGCCAAGACAGCTATTTTGTTGACTTCGTCCTGACTGAGGTATTTGTCAGACACTTTTATGATGGCTTTCTTGCCTAATTTCTTACTATCTAGGTTGTAGCCGAATGTCACTTGGTTGGAAACATTCTCCAATCCGAGAAGTGTGATTACCTGAAATAATTTTTCAGATGGAATATGATCAATCACTGTGCCGTTGCGAAGCGCTGCTACTTTTAATTCTTTTTCCATGTTCAATAATCTTTAAAGTCCTAACAAATCACATATTACTGCCTGACGTGCATACACTCCATTTTTAGCTTGTTGGAAATAGTATGCTTTCTCGTTGTTGTCCACATCGTAGTCTATTTCGTTGACACGAGGGAGAGGGTGCAAGATACGAAGATTAGGCTTCGTGTTTTCCAACAGTTTGTTTCGTAGAGTATAAACATCCTTTACCTTCTCATATTCAAAAAGGTCGGTAAAACGCTCTTTTTGAACTCTTGTCATATACAATATATCTGCGTCTGCGATATTGGTCTCGTTTAGTTCCGTATGTTCTTCGAAAGGAATGTTGTGTTCTTTGCAGAATCTTTTGTATTCCTCTGGCAATTCCAATTCTTTAGGAGCGATAAAGGAGAATGTCGGGTTGAAGTGAGACATAGCCTGGATGAGAGAGTGAACGGTACGGCCATATTTTAGGTCTCCCACCATGCAGATCTTTAGGTTTTCCAATCGACCTTGTGTCTTTTTGATGGAATAGAGGTCGAGCATGGTTTGTGTAGGGTGTTGGTTTGCTCCATCACCTGCGTTGATGACAGGCACGCTGGATACTTCAGAAGCATAGCGGGCAGCTCCTTCGATAGGATTACGCATAACGATTAAGTCAGCGTAGTTGCTCACCATAATAATGGTGTCTTTCAATGTCTCTCCTTTGGTACCACTTGTGGTGGATGCGTCAGAGAATCCAATGATTCTGCCACCTAAACGATTGACGGCTGTTTCAAAACTCAAACGAGTACGCGTTGAAGGCTCGAAAAACAGGGTGGCAACCACTTTCCCTTGAAGAATACGTTGATTCGGATTCTCTTCAAACTTTGCTGCTTTATCCAAGATTTGTAGGATCTTCTCTTTTGAATAGTCAGCGATTGAAACTAAACTCTTAATAGACATAGGTTTCTTTGTTTATAAAAGAAGACCAATGCGAGCCAAGGTCGCATTGGTCTTTCCTTTAACGGTTATTATATTTTTTGTATCTCATCTCTCACTCATTTTCTTTTACAAAAATAGAACAAAATGAAGAAATGGAATAGTTTTTTTGAAAGATTCTTGAGAATCTTTTAGAGTAGGTGACAAAATGCTGTTAATCCAGCCATTACGATGGAAACCATACTCATCAATTTGATTAGGATATTCAAAGATGGTCCGGATGTATCTTTGAATGGGTCTCCAACGGTGTCTCCTACAACTGTTGCTTTGTGACATTCAGAGCCTTTTCCGCCGAAATTGCCCTCTTCCACATATTTCTTTGCGTTATCCCAAGCTCCTCCTGCATTTGCCATGAATACGGCTAATACAAAGCCTGTGCTTAGTCCTCCGATCAACAGTCCTAATACACCTCCGATACCTAGTATCAAACCTGTCAGGATTGGAACGATGATAGCCAAAATAGATGGTAACAACATCTCATGTTGTGCTCCCTTGGTCGAAATCTCCACGCAACGAGCATAATCTGGAGTTGCCTCACCTTCCAGGATTCCTTTGATTGTGTTAAACTGACGACGCACTTCCTCCACCATCTTTTGAGCAGCTCTTCCTACTGCGTTCATGGTCAATCCGCAGAATAAGAATGCCATCATTGCACCGATGAATACACCGACCAAGACGATAGGGTTCATCAGGTTCACGTTATAAGCGTTCATGAAATCAACCAATGTTGCTTGTGCGGCATCCATTCCGTTAGGCAGACTTTCACCCATACGGATAAGCGCTACCTTGATTTCTTCTACGTATGATGCTAATAAGGCAAGAGCCGTGAGCGCTGCAGAACCGATTGCGAAACCTTTACCTGTGGCAGCAGTTGTGTTTCCAAGTGCATCCAACGCATCTGTACGTCTTCTTACTTCAGGATCCAATCCACTCATCTCAGCGTTACCACCAGCATTGTCGGCGATTGGTCCGTATGCATCAGTTGCCAAGGTTATACCTAATGTGGAGAGCATACCTACTGCAGCGATTCCGATACCATACAAGCCCATAGATAAGTTGGCTGCTGTGAAGGCTAGTTGGAATCCGTTTGCACATAGATAAGATAATACGATTGCAAATCCTACTGTCACAACAGGAATAGCAGTTGATAACATTCCTAATCCTAATCCTGAGATAATAACGGTAGCAGGACCTGTCTGTGAACTCTCAGACACTTTCTGTGTTGGACGATAGGTTTGTGATGTGTAGTATTCTGTTGACTTTCCGATGATCACACCTGCCAATAGACCTACTACAACCGAAAGAGATACTTGCCACCAACGGTTGTCCTCAGTACCAAAGAGATAAGCGAATACACCTAATGTAGCGATTGCAATAAGGAAAGCAGCTACATTGGTTCCTTTGCTTAGAGCAGCTAGCAACTCTTTCATTCCAGCGTCTTCTTTAGTCTTAACTAAGAAGATACCTAATAAGGAAAGAAGAACACCGATTGCAGCGATTAAACAAGGAGCTAAGACCGCCTTGATCTGCATACCTTCTATGGTAGAAGAGGCAAAGGCAGAAGCACCTAAGGCCATGGTAGCCAGAATAGAACCTGCGTATGACTCATAAAGATCGGCACCCATACCAGCAACGTCACCAACGTTATCACCTACATTATCAGCAATTGTAGCAGGGTTTCTTGGGTCATCCTCAGGGATGTTGAATTCCGTTTTACCAACAAGGTCTGCACCTACATCGGCAGCCTTTGTGTAGATACCACCACCCACACGGGCGAATAAAGCTTGTGTTGAGGCTCCCATTCCGAAGGTCAACATGGTAGTGGTGATTGTAACAAGATGGTGTTCAGGACCTATGAAATAATCCAAAATCAAAAACCAAACAGATACATCTAAAAGGGCTAGTCCTACTACGGTTAGTCCCATGACAGCTCCCGAACGGAAAGCGACTTTCAAACCGCTGTTCAAACTGTTCTTAGCTGCATTAGCTGTTCTGGCTGAAGCATAAGTGGCAGTCTTCATACCAAAGAATCCCGCTAATCCAGAGAATAAACCTCCAGTTAGGAAGGCGAAAGGTACCCAGCTGTTCTGCAAACCGAAACAAGCCATTATGGCAAAGATAACTGCTAAGACAGCAAATACGATAATGACCACCTTGTATTGTTGTTTTAGGTAAGCCATGGCACCTTCTCGAACGTATTGTGCTATCTTTTTCATTAAATCAGAGCCTTCATCTTCTTTCTTCATCCATCGATAGAAGTAGAAGGCAAAACCTAAAGCTAACATCGACGCTAAAAGCACTAAAAAAAATAATCTTTCCATGAGCGTTTATTTTTAAATTATTTTACAATATGTTTTTCATTTACATTAGAATGTTTCCCTTTCGTTCGTCTCCGAGCATAACGGGAAATTCTCTTCAAGATTCTAGGTTAGTTTCTAAAAAGCAATTAACAATTTTTAAATATTCTGTATAGCAAAATTAAATTTGTTTTTGAATAATCGAAATTTTTTTTTGATTATTTTTCGTTGCGTATAAAAATAATGATTTAAGGTTAAATGAATCTGCGGTAATTCCTTTTCTTCGTTTGCTCGCAGCACGCCACATGGACGCGGCACGCCACGTCCCTACAAAAAAATCATTATCTTTGTTCCATATTTAGGGTAGTGAGGATAAGTCTTTGGTCTCTAAATGATTGTTTAATGGTTTAAATTTGCTCTATGAAGACATATTATAAGAAAGTTTATCCTTCGGGAGATGTGGAGGCAATTGCCGATTATTTTAGTAGCTTAGGTCCTGATCTTTGGAAACGCTATGATTGTTCTTGGGGTAACCCGTCTGGTCTGGATGCAAGTGGTAGGGTTTTGTATTTGAGCCATCACCTGAGAGCTCTATATCGTGGTAGTGGATTGTTTTATGTCCGTATTTATAACGATTCCTCTAATCACTTGGTCGTGGAAAGTTTTCCTTCGGAAGTTATTTTCGGTACTTTATTATGTGTAACTTTAGCTCCACTTTTCTTTATTTATTATATTCCTTTATTTCCAGTTTGTTTGTTATTCTTTTTGATGCCTTTGCCTTTCTTCTTATTTGCTTTCTTTTTTTACAAAATGCATTATAAATCATTTGAAAAAGATTTGAGTGGTATCATAAAGGAAGAACCTATCCAAACGGTCTCTAAGTGGAAACTGAGACCTTGAATGGAACATATTAGATGTAAAACTTAAATTTTATTATATGTGGAATTATTATAAGACAATATATCCTTCGGTGGATGTGGAGGTAATAGCCGATTATTTTGATCACCTCCAGGAAACTTCTTTTTGGAGCGATAAGAAGCGTAATCGCTATGTGTGTTATTGGGATACGGATGCTTACAATCGTCCTGCGGAGGCGAAAGGGAAAATTCTTCGATTCACTTTCAACCATCGGTCGGAGTCGCAGCACGCAATGGATGTTTGTGCCTTCAATGACTCGTCCGGACATTTGATTGTGGAATGTTTCCATTCGGACGTACTTCGCCTTTTTGTGGTACTTGTCTTGCTGGCCCCCACGCTTTTCTGTGGTTTTATCGTATTGTTTTGCAATCCAGAAGGCGGATTCCCTTTTCTTTTTGATTTGTTGGCTACATCGCTCTTCTTTCTTTTTGCGAAGTTGGGTGCGCATCTCCTTTTCCGGATGAGCTATTGGGACTTTAAGCAGGACTTGGATAAAATCCTAAAGAAGGAGGAACCTATACAATCGGTCTCTACGTGGAAATGGAAGTTTTGAAAATGAATGAACCGTTAATTTGTGTAAGATTTTTTCTATGTCGTATAAATTTTTTCAGAATAAGGAATGTGAATATTTCCCTTGTCATAAAACAGACAAGGTGGATGATTTTAATTGTTTGTTTTGCTTTTGTCCCTTATACAATCAACATGAGAATTGTGGAGGAGGGTTTAAAATTTTACCTTCTGGTATAAAAGATTGTAGTGGATGTGATTTCCCGCATCAGCGAGAAAACTACGATAAGGTTATTTCAAAATTGTCTAGTTGATAACTTACTTCTTTTATTTCAGACAATTGGCATAGATAGAAAGAAAGATCTTCTCTAATTCTGTTTCGTCTGCTTTCAGTTCTAATGCTCTCAAACCATTTTTCATGTATTCAATGAAGTTGTTTTTCTCTTCGACTGAATAGTGATGGGCATATTGGTTGCTTTGTGTTAATAGATCGTATGCAATGTAGTTGGTGTTGTAAATCTTTCTTCCTTGGTTGATTCTTTGATCAATGATTTCTCCCAGCATTTCAAACTTCTCGTTCTTCTCTTTTTGATTACACAATTCCAACTCCTCTCGTGTGATGGGTTTGCATACGGAAAGATGTATCTTTCCCTTTTTTTGTTTGATGCCGGTGATGATGCTGTTGAGATCTTCGTTCTCTCCTTTTATGTATTTCTCCAGACGGGAGATATAGAGTTCCGCTGTCTTTAGGAAATCACATGGTTCATATTCGTAGGAGATGGCGATAGGGGTGAGACTGAGTTCGTCAAGATTATCAACAAAGCTTTGATTGTTGCTTAACGATAACATCTTTAAGACACCTAATTCGGTTTTGTCTTTTCCGTCTTTTGTCCGTCCGTTTCGTTGTGCAATCCATACAGATTCGTGAAGATCTTTTATGACATGACGCATGTAGGCTGACACTTCTAATGAGTTTTTGTAAAAATCTTTGATGTTGCCTCCTCGTACGATTCGAAACATTTTGTTTAGTTTCCCGACGTTGATGACAAGATCTCCTTTCATTAGATTACTTCCGAAGGTGATCTGACAGGTGTCGATGTTGTGTTCTGTCAATAAGACATCAAGAATGGCGGCATCCAATACGATGTCGCGGTGATTGGCGATGAATATATGTCGATGTTTGTTGTCAATTTCTTCTAATCCGTTGAAGGTGAGGCCTGTACTCGATTTTGTCAGGATGGCTCTTATGGCTTTGTGCATAATCTTTTCTTGAAACTCTTTTATGGTACGAATTTCAGAAAGGTTATGACGGATTTGTTCCATGTCGGCTCCTGGCTGTAGATAGTTGACGACAATAGGGAAGAAGCTGTCATGCAATATCTCATGGATCGCATAGGGAACCTCAGCGTCTGTATAGGGACGGGTTTGTTCAAAATTGTAAGTCATCTCCATAATCGTTATTTCCTGTTGTCTATGAATTTAGTCGGTTTGCGTTTGATCTCAGGCAAAACAATTTTCTGAATCTCATCGATTGTTTTGAATTGGATGTCGGGTGCGACTCTCAGTTTGGCTCTGAAACGATCTTTTAGCTCTTTGATCATCTCAATCTTCGGTTCTTTGACTCCGATATAGGCGGTTAGATGATCCATTCCTATCTCGTTGGAGGTTACTTCAATATAGTAGTTTTCTACGTAATCGGTATTGTCAAGCACATCGAAGACAGAGGCAGGATAGAGTGTGGTGCCTTTGAATTTGATCATCTGTTTCTTGCGACCGATGATAGGGCTTATCCTCATGGTGGTTCTGCCGCAGCTGCATGGCTCATAGTGGAACCGGGCAACATCACCTGTTTTGAAACGTAGTAGCGGCATACCTTCTACTCCAAGAGTGGTGATGGTAAGTTCTCCGATCTCTCCCTCCTTGACTGGGTTATCGTTTTCGTCGATCAATTCGCAGATGATAAGTTCTGGGTGATGATGTCCGCCCTTACCCGCGGAACATTCGCAAAATGAGGTGCTCATCTCTGTGGATGCATAGGTGGAGTAGAGCTCAATATCCCATTTCTCTTTGATCTTACTGCCTAATAGGTTGAGCGAGAAATCATCGTTTCTGAGATTCTCACCGATGCAAACCGCTTTCTTTATGCTGGAGTTTCTGTAGTCGATACCATGTTCTTCTGCATAGCGGATGATGCGTAAGATGAAAGAAGGAACACAGATGATGGCATCTGGTTTGATACGTTGAATAGTGTCCCATTGTAGTTCCGGTATTCCGTTGCCGACGCGAATCAAGCCGGCCCCCATCATACGAATACCGAGGCAATAGGCATAACCTGCCATGAATCGTTTGTCGATGGTGGTCATTAGTTGATACACTTCACCTGGATGTCCTCCAGCCCCGGTGAATGAGATGGCCTCATTGTAGGCTAAACGAACTAAATCGTTTTCGGTCATGGCAAAGGTGGTCGGGTCGCTTAATGTGCCCGATGTGGTGATGTAGTCGCGTATCTCGGAAGGCTCTACACAGAAGAAATCCTTGTTGTAGCGTTGTAGGTCTTCTTTTGTTGTGAAAGGAATCACCTGAAGATCTTCCAACGTCTTTATCTTTTTTATATCGATATGATGTGTCTCAAACATTCTTTTGTAGAAGTTTGACTTGGCATTTAAATACGCTAAAGCTTCTGCCAGTTTCTCTTCTTGAAAAGCTTTTATGATATTTCTAGGTTGAAACTCGATTGCTGGTTCAAATTTGTTCATATCTTTAATATTTCAATAATTGATTGTCTATCAGCCATTTCTTTAGTAATGCGCCCCAATTCTTGGTTTCCTCGCTGCGGGTGCGAATGACACCAAAGCCATGTCCTCCATGTTCCATGAGGTGATATTCACAAGGAATATTTTTCTGTATGAGGGCGCGGTGCAGTACTTCACTGTTTTTGTAATTGACCACATCGTCGTCTTTGCATGCGAGTAAGAAAACGGGTGGCATGTCATCCGGAATCTGTTGTTCCATGGAAAATTTAGTTATATCCGAAAGCGTATAATTCTTTGTTAACAGATTCTGTCTTGATTTCTCGTGAACGATACTGTCCTGCATGGACACTACAGGATAGATTGGGCAGACAAAATCGGGCCTTAAATTGACACCTTTGGTGTCGATGTTTCTTGCTTTAAGATAGTTCTCTTTATGGAATGCTCCACCCATGGAAACCAGATGTCCGCCTGCTGAAAAACCGATGCAGCCAATGTTTTCAATGTTCCACTCTTTCGCTTTCTCTCGTATGATCTGCATGCCTCGTTGGAAATCTTCAATCATCGCAGGATGATGGTTGCCACGCATGGATACTCGGTAACGTAGGACCACTGCGATGACTCCCCATTGGTTGAAATATTCTGCCACTTCCGATCCTTCGTTGGTGAGTCCTAGGTGATGATAACTGCCACCTGGACAGATCAGAATGCAGGTTTTGCTTCGTTTGATGCTGTCGTTAGGAAAGAAGACACGTAGTTCGGGACGCTTCTCTTTCGCATTGGCTGGTTCATCCCATAGCTTTATAACAGTATAATCGGAGGCGTGAAGTGTGCCTAGTAACCAAGTGAATATAAAAAGTACTATTAAATTCTTATTGCGTTTCATCTATAATTATTTAATTATGCGAATATAATGTTTTTTTTAATATGGGTGTTCTATAATCCGTTTATTTATATTCCAGGTTCTTAGGTACTGATATACAATTTCTGGCGATAGAGAGTTTTTCTTTGTCTGTTTCTGTTGCTATTATGTGCAAGTCTTTTTTGACAAGTGCTGCAAGCAAGGCGTACTCTCCTTGTCCACATTCATTGATTGTATATTCACCATGGTCTGGAAGTTTGCTGATGAATTCATTGGCGGCTGAAGAGAAGATCTTTTTATGGGCTTCTTTCGCAATGCTGGCTCCCTTGTAAATATAGTTGTGATAGACCAGGTCTTTGAAGTAATCGACAGTCTCGATCTCTTCGCACATCTTTTTGTATTCCTCTTGATAGTATTTACGAAATGCCTGTGCGGTTGATTTGATGTCTATATTCGTTCTTAACGGATTGTCTGAGTTCACCTCTGGTAGGATTTTCACATCAACGCGACCTTTTCGAAGGATGAACTCTTGTTTAGGGAAAACATGTCCGACGCCATGAATGACAATTGGCACAATGTTCAGATTGAATTTTTGAGCTAAATAAAATGCGCCTTGATGGAATCTCTGAATCGAACAGTCTTCGGAACGGGTGCCTTCTGGGAATATGAGAATCGAGTACCCTTTTTGAATGACCGATTTTAATGTCTCCACACTCTTCTCAATGCCTTCGCTGACAGGAAAAAAGTCTGCGTAACGTATGATTCTTCCATAGAAAGGACAGTTCCACACCCATTGATTGGTTAAACAGATGATCTTAGGGTGCAGCATCAGCGTGTACATAAGATCTATGTGTGATTGATGATTGCAGATGAGAATGGATGGTTCATCAAAGTTGTGATTTGATTCATTGATGATATTGTGTTTGATGTTTGGTATCAGTCTAGCCATCCGACGGAGGGTATTGCAGAGGATTGTGTGATACTTGAGTTTGTTTTTGTCACTCTTTTTACGAATGGTAAGAAGGAAGAATCCTATGATAGAAATGACGAGGCTGCCAATTAGGAACACGAAGAAACTAACGGCTGTTGAGCCTAGATTCCTTAATGTGATAGGCATAAGTCTTGCTTCTCCTTTGTGTGTGGTGAGCCATTTGTAGATGAGTGGCGGGAAGAGATATGCCATCAGGATAACGCAGAACATGCCGACGATCGTTAGTTCTGCCAGTGATTTCATCGCAGGGTGTTTCGCTACGATGAGAGCCCCTATACCGATAAACATGATGCAGGCGGATAGAAAGACTGAGTTTTTATATGAGGCAAGCACCTTCTTCTTATGCGTGTATTCGTACATGAGTCCTTCTGTCACGAATATCGTATAGTCATCTCCCTGTCCGAATATGAAAGTGGATAGGATGATGTTGACGATGTTGAACCGAATGTCGCACAGGTTCATGATACCTAAGATCCATATCCATCCAAATGTTAGCGGCAGGAAGGCTAACAGACTTAATTCAACTCTTCCAAATGATAGTGTAAGGAATAAAAACACGATGAAAGCGCAAATGAAGAGTACATGATTGAAATCTTGCGAAAGGGTTTCTATCATTTGCTGGAAGTAGGATTGCGTGTTGATGGTATAGATGTTGGGGGCGATTTTATTGAGTTGTTTTTCTAGTTGAAAAACTTTCTCTTTTTCACATTCTATTACCGTATATACAAGGGCCTTGCATGAATCCTCATATATGTATAGGTTGGTGAGTGCTTTCTGTATGGGTTGAAAATGTTTCTCGTCATCGACAACCATTGGCTGACTGATTTTATCGATAAAATGGGAGAAAATGCTATAGTTGAAACCTATCGCTTCTCCTTCTTTTATGATTAGCTTGGTCATGATCTCTTTGTTTGCATTCCAATATTCATTCCATTTTTGTATATGGTCAGTTCTGGACTTTAGAGTGGTGGCGAAACATCCGACGCCGGATTCTCGAATGATCAATTCTTTCTTCTTTAGCTCGGCGGTCTCTTTTTGCAGTTTTGTGAGATGTTCCAGTGCCTTGTCTAGGTCTTTCCCATCGCAGACACAGTACATCTTGGCATGATTGTTTTCTGTTTCATCAATTAGCATGGATAGTTCCTCTTTTTGAGAGTCGGTCATGTAATTGATCTTATGTAGGTCTGTCTCGAATTCAGTTTTGGTACTGAAGTAATAGAACGGAATGGTTAATAGGATTATGCCCCATACCAACCATTTTTTCTTCTCCCATTCTACGTTGACGATTTTGCCAAACATCAGCTGATGGATCTGTTGCGCTTTGAACAGTTTGTTTTTAAAGAGATGAGGTATGAAGAGTAAAACAAATAAAATGGTGCCAATCAAAAGGAGAGCTGAGAATAATCCCATGTCTCTCATGGCTTGCGAACGAATGAAAAGAATACTTAAGAATGCGCCTACGGTGGTGACGTTGCCAACAATGAGAGGAGTGGCGATTTCTCGTATGGTCTCTTTCCTGTCGGAACACTCTTTTAGATGGGCCAGAAAATGAAGCGGATAGTTAACCGCAATACCCACAATGACAGAACCAATTCCTATTGCGATAATGGATATGGACTCTTTGAATAAGGCAAGAAAACCAAGAGCAAATAGGGATCCAAATAGGATGGAGAACAGAATGAGACCAATGGCTCGTATGTCTTTGTAAAAGAAAAAGAGCAGGACACATATACCTAGAAGCGCGATGATGGATGAGACGAGTGTGTCGCTCTTGATTTGTTGTGCATTGCTGATGGATATCTCGCATGCACCGATGTGCTTGATTTGGTATAGATTCTCTTTCCCTTTGAGGCTATTTTGTGCTGTTTTATCGATTATTTTTATCCATTCTTTGTTGAGGTTGGTCTCGCTTGCCGGTGTCTCGCTGGATAGTGTGATGAGTAGTTTGTCCTTCGTCTTGTTGAAGATGTAACTGTTATATTGCTGAAAAGTATTCTCCTGATATGAGTCTTTTAGTTTTTTGAGGATCGAATTGGAGATGTGTAGCGGATCTTTTAAGATTATATTTTGAAAGAAAGAACCTGTTGGTGAATACAGCATGTTCTGATTCCATTGCAGCTCCTGACGTATCTTTGATTCGTCAATCATAAGAGAATCCAGTCTCTTGTAATCTTCCGAACTCATGAAGTAGGGGAGATTTTCCAGGATGAAATCGGTTAATTCTGCTATGTCAGCATCCGATATTTTGCAAAACAGGTCGCTAGTTAAATTTCGAGTGTCGTTCTTTTTCAGTTCAGACTGAAATGTCTCAGCAAGTTGTATTAGACTGTCGCGATAGCCTGTGAACGTGTCGGTACAGGATAGGGTGACAAGAATCTTGTTTCCTGTGTCGATGTGTTGGTAAGCCTCGGATATCTTTTGTGCTTTTTCACTTTGAGGAAGAAAATCGTTGATGTTCTCAGAGAACTGAAGACGAGACAAACAGAGGGTGAAGAACAAAATGACACCTGCGAGCAACCAGTAGAGTCGCCTTGGATTCTGTTCAAAATAATTGTATAGGGCAAGAATTCTTTGTTTCATTTCGTGCAGTTTTTAAGTTTTCTATAAAGCTTTCGTATCAGCATGGATGGATATCCATAGAGGATAGCCAAAAGACAGAGAACCGTGTTTAAGATGCTTATTCTCAGGAAGTCTTTCCCTGGACGGAAGTGTGATACTCGTTCTTCTTTAGGAGGATAATAGACGTTGATGTTTAGACTGACCATAGGAATCAGTCTCCATGCACAGCGTACCAGTAATTCTAATTCAGCTTCATAACGTTTGTTGAAGGGGGTCATGTAATTCATCTCTTTCAGCGGATACAGTCGGTAGCCTGTTTGCGTGTCTGGCAGCTTATGTGCGGTTTGTAGCGTAAACCAGAAGTTAGAGAAACGGTTGGCAAACGTGTTGGCGCCAGGCATGTTGGAATTGTCAAACGACCGACTTCCAATCAAGAATGCTCCTTGGTTCTTTTGATGAGCCTCGATGAAGAGAGGCAAATCGGATAGCTTGTGCTGTCCGTCAGAATCGAGTGTGATGATGGCGTCCCAACCTTGCGTTTTCGCATAAAGGAAACCTTCTTTAAGCGCATTTCCTTTTCCTTTGTTTTGCTGGTATGATATGATGTGAATTTTGCCTTTCCATCGGGATAATATCTCTTTGGTATGGTCGGTGGAACCATCATCCACGACAAGGAGGAGGGAACTATAGTTTTGCGCCTCGTTAATGATCTGCTCTAAGGTTTGATCATTGTTGTATGTGGGGATTAATAGCGCAATCTTGTTCTTATCTAAGTATTCTTTGATAACTGTTGGCTCCATCGGTACGGGTCTGTTTATGACATCCTTATGAAAACAATGTCTGATTTGCAATAAATCGTGTTTTTGTCTTTTATAACTGATTTTACGATTGTTCCTGACTCCGATTCATCGACAGACGAGAAGTGGAGTTCTAATCCATCACAATTTTCTGGATGTATGGGCTTAATGAATTTTACAGAAGTTATTTTACGGATTCTATATTTATTTGATAGTTTCGTTTCTAATGCAACACGTGTTATCTCGGTGATGCAGGAGCCTGGCACAATGGGAAGAGACGGGAAATGGGCTTCGAATAGGACATGCTTCTCATCGAAGACAATTTCGAAATGCTCTTGGCACTGTCTGAGTTGGAAATAAGTTGTTGCTCTCATCTTCTTATTTTATAATAAAGTAAGCTCCTAATAGAATAAGAAATACACCGATCCATCGAGTGGATGGGATGCTTTCGTGCAAGAAAAAGAGTCCTAATAGCATACCGAATACGTAGCTGAGGCAGGTGAGCGGATAGGCCGATGATAATGGATAATGTTTTAGAATGTACATCCATAGGACCGTTGCGCCTCCCATGCAGATGCCGACTGCTAAGAACCACCAATTGGTAAGTTGTGCCACAAAGAAGTTCCAGGACCATGAGAATGTTCCAGCTTTTTGTAGGGCTTGCTTTAGACAGAACTGTCCGCTGGCAAGACAAAAAGATTGAATGATGGACAAAACTAATAATCTCAGCATGATCGTAGAAGTGTGATGGAATAATCTATTTTCTTAAAGTGATTGACAACTAATATATTAGTTGGCTTGTGATGACCTGTTGAACCCTCCTGCAATAGGAGATGTGAAGGGATGTGTTGCTGGTTGATACAGGTTGCCCCAACATAAACCCCCATTGCCGACATGGTGAATGATTCTCCGAAGATATGTTTGTAGATGACCTTCCGTGCATGAGGTACAAGGAGATTGCTTATCCTGTTATACTCTTCATCATTTTCAACGTCTCCATTATGACCAAGGACTACGGTGTCTATGTCGTTTAACGTTAACTGATAAGAGGATAAGAAACGGGTGGTTCTGTCTATCAACTCCTTGTCAGAAGGCGTATGGAATAGCTCAATGTCGCCTATCTCGCATAAGGTATGTTCCGCCTTTTTATCGGTGAGCAGGAAGCTGACGCTGTTTTCGCCAGCAAAACTTCCGGAGGAGATGGCGTGCTTGAAATCGTCTGTCGTACAGATGCTTTTTTTCCAGTATCCAGTATGGTCAAATAGTTTAAAGTAGGCATCAGACATCTCGTCTGATGCGTTTACTAAAGCCGAATGGATTTCGTTTAGTTTAAACTTCAAAAGAGCATTCATCAGGGCACTATCAAAAGATAGACCTCTGTGAGAGAAGGTGATGTTGTATCCATGACACTGAAAGGCAATGGCTATTTGCGAACCAATGGTGTTGTGGGTGGATTGTATGAAGTTGGTAGGAGAGAGGCTTTGTTCGTTGTTTTCTAACATTGAAGTCAGGAACTTCTCCGTGTTTTCAATGCAGCCTAATCCTGATCCAGTGAATATACCGTCTAACTGGGTTCTGTTCTCTTCCTTTACACAGTTAAAAGCCGATGTAAGCGCACATTTTAATAGCGTACCCATTCGTCTGGATGTGGCAGGAGAGAGGAATTGTTTGAAGTCGGGACAAATGAATCGGCAATGTCTTTGAGTTGGATATATAGGGTCTCTCATCCACTCGTCAGAAAGAGGGGATTGGATGGATATCTGTGCTATTTTTTCTATGTATATGCTCATGAGACCTGATATTTTGAGAAAATACAAGATGAATCATTGCCTCCGAAACCAAAGGAGTTGGTCATTATCGTGTTTAATTGTTTCTTTGTCGTATGGGTGATCGGCTTCAGTCCTGTTGCATCTATGGGCTCAGAGAAACCGATGTTTGCTGGCATGAAATTATTTAGAAGAGCAATGATAGAAATGACGGACTCTACGGCGCCTGCAGCACTGGTGGTGTGTCCTGTGTATGACTTAGTAGAGGAAAAAGGAGGTATGTTCTCTCCAAATACTTTTTTGAGTGCTATGCTTTCGTGAATGTCATTGTCTTCAGTTCCTGTTCCATGCGCATTGATATAATCAATGTCGGATGTCTTCAATCCTGCGTTTTGTAATGCTTTTGACATGGCAAGGTAGGCGCCTGTGCTTTCTGCTGATGTGGCTGTTTGATGAAATGCGTCACATGTATTAGCGTATCCTGCGAGTTCACAAAGGATGTGAGCACCTCTCTTCTTGGCATTGGATTCTTTTTCGATGACAAGAAATGCGGCACCTTCTCCTAGGTTGAGACCCTGATTATTCTTGTCGAAGGGGCGACAAGCTTCATGTTCAAGAATCATAAGAGAATTGAATCCATTGAGATGAAATTTACTGAGTGATTCAGTTCCGCCGACGATGGCTGCATCTACTTTCCCTGCCTTGATGAGGTCTGCTCCTAAGATGATTGAATTGGCGGCAGATGAACAGGCTGTTGATATGGTAGTCATGAACGAAAAGTGACCAAACAGTTGTCCTACCTGTTCTGTCCCTGCACCGCAATCGTGCGCAGTGATGTATTCGGTGTGTTTACCATTGAAAAACTCGTTGTAGTAGAGTTCACTTTTCTCCATACCGCCGACTGTTGTTCCATTGATAAAGGCTGTGTTGGTGCTGTCGGTTATGCCAGAGGTCTGTAGCGCCTCTTTTAAAGCAGTCATGGCTAGAAGCGGTGTTCTTGTGACAATGTAATCACTGTTGATACCCAAGTGTCTGCGAAGCTCGTCATCACTTTCTTTGACTTCTCCGCAAGGAATATCAGTGTGTTCTGTCTGTAGATGAAGCACCTTTCCGATGAATCTCTCTTCCTTTAACAGAGCCTCTTTCGTTTTGTCAACTCCTATGCCTAGACTGGAGATGATGCCGTAACCTGTGACTACTATTTTTTCTGCCATCAAGAATTATTTCGTTCTGTTTTTTGAAATATAATCCGCCATGATCTCGATGGATCTAAAGATTTCTTTTCCTTCGCTGGCATTTTTAAGTTTTATGCCGTAGTTCTTTTCCATCAAGACGATCAATTCCAAAGCATCGATAGAATCTAATCCTAAGCCTTCGCCAAACAGAGGCGCACTGGCATCGATGTCTTCTGGCTTCATTTCCTCTAAGTTGAGTACTTCTATTATTTCTTCTTTTAGTTCTTGTACTAATGTCTTATCCATGTTATTGATTATTTATATTTATAGTTCGTCATGCGGTTGCAAAGGTATAAAAAAATATTTTTCTATGTTTGTTTTATTCCAAGAAGTAAGAGCCCCGTCAGACTTGCGATCGACAAGGAATAAAAGGACATCGCAGTGATCGTTTAGGTATTCAACCCATCCGATGAGAAGATGATGAATCCCTTTCTCCTGCGAAAGTCCGATGGATGCGTTTTCTAATAGAACATCCGCATCAAACTTTTCCGTGATATAGGAGCAGGTCTCTCCCATAATCTTGTTACGAATAGCCATCTCTCCGGTCACGATGTTGGATAGGGTATATACAAACACAGAAGGACTAGGGAAATAGTTGTTAGGATCATTGATTGTCTCTTGATATAGCTGATCATTGTCCAGCGAAGATGATTTGTTGAACAAAAGAATCGACCAGTCTCTTTTCTCTTCTTCGGGACGAATGTCCGTTCCTTTAAAGATAAGTTCTGTGGCAAGAAATCCAGCTTTGCAGAGATTGTCCATTTTGAAAAACTTAGGATATTGTACACCTAATGTCCGGTATATACACGTTAACCATGTACTGTTCTCCTCTTTGTTGATTGCAAAAGGGGTGCCGTTGATGAATACGTCGGTTGAAGTGATCCGTATGGCACGTTGGATGTATAGCTCATCGTTTTTCATATCGCCTATTTCTTAAATGTTACTTTTACTGTTTTATAGCCTAATGCAGTGAATAGACTTTTGAATGTCTCCTTTGCATTCTCCTCTGCCATTTTAATGTTCTCCTTCTGCATGGCTTTCGCCTTTAATCTTCTTTTCGCGTTTTGATACATCTTCTCTTTTACAGTGGCACTGATTGTTCCTTTCTCGTAGAACGTCCTCGTCCGTGTGTCATCGATGATCTCTTTGTCTAACAATTCGATGGGTGGAAGCGTTATGGTTGCTTTGTTGTCGGTGAGTACAATCCAGCTCTTATTGGCTTTCTTCGTGTTGATGCCTAGATGTGCTGTGCCACTGAATATTTTTGCAGATTGACATTCAGAGAGTTTCTTCGGAACGACTGTGTCGATCAGTTCTTCTAGATGAAGAGTTAAAAACTCCCACTCTTCAATCTCTTTGATTGAGGTGATGCAGTCTGTTGTTGAATCAATCTTTGTTTTGTCTTCAGAATCGTTGGAATCACGTAGAAATATAAAATAGATGGCGAGTCCCGCCGCAAGAATGATCCAAAACCAAGGGCTTCTGATCATTTCGTCTGTGATATAATCTTTCCCTTTTGAAGAGCTTCTTCGTGAGGATGTTTTTTTCTTTAAGATAGCCATGACTCTATTCGTTTTCTATTAGGATCAGTTTTTGTAATATCTCTTTGTTGTGAATATTTTGTTCGATTTCATCGGAGAATGTAATCGTGATATTCTCTTGTTTATATCCTGCTGCCGTCAGGATCGGAAGCAATGTTTTATAGGCTGATATTCGGCTTCTGTCTAGTATGTCGCTGTTAGCCATGCTGGATAATATGCTGGCTCTTCCTTGCGCGGTGAATTTCTCTATCTCCTCGGAGGTGAATTTAGAACGGTTCCATGACAGGTATTGTTTCTCGTTCTTATAATCAATTTTAGAAGAAGAGAGCACAATCTGAGGGTTGGGTAATGTGATCTTTAGTCGTTCCCCCTGTACCTCAATGTTACTTGAACTGAATGAGGTGAAATCGATATAGGCTTTGACCGTAGCGTCGATAGGAACAATCAGTTTCCGTTCTCCAGGTATGGGGATGGATATCTTTTCTGAAAAAATAGAACCTTCGATGGCATTAAGATCCTCGTAGGTGAGTAGCTTGTGAACGTTGTATTGAACCGTGTTTAGTTTGGCACAATTGACAATCTGAGAGATCATCTCCTCGTTTCCTTTCTTCTTTCCATCTGAACAGCAATAGCATAGAAAGAGAGAAAGCAGTAGTATAAGCTTATATAGCGGTTTTGTATTCATGATAATTTATATTAGTCCGTACATAATAGCAGCATTGCTTCCTCCAAATCCTGAGATGATTTTTAAGAACGTATCTCCATCGATCTCTCGGTATGAGGTGTTGACTGTCATCTCCTTGACCACTCCTTTGGTTTCATGTCCTATTGTGGGGAAGAGATGCTTTGTTTTTAGTTCATGACATGAGACGATACATTCGAGGATTCCTGCAGCTCCTAAGGTGTGTCCGAAGTATCCCTTTAGACTATTGGTATAGATGTCGCTGAGAAAACTTCTGCTGATGGCCCATGATTCCATGTCATCATTATAGGGTGTGGCTGTTCCATGCGCACTGATGAATGCTAGTTTGTGTGGTCTCGCTTTCGCCTGACTCATGGCAGCTGTGATGGCATTGAATAATCCTTCGCCTGTGCGGGATGGACCTGAGATATGGTTGGCATCATTCCGATTGCCAGTTCCTAATATGGCGCATTTCCCAGATGGAAGCATGTCATTTTGTTCTAACACCATTGTTGCTGCAGCCTCTCCGATGTTTAATCCTTTTCGGTTGGCATCAAAAGGTTTGCATCGTTCTGTGGATAATGCTTTGAACGATTGAAATCCTGAAATGACAAATTTACTAAGGATGTCGGCACCAATGACAACCGCATATTTGTATCCTTTTAATTGCATCATCTCTTTTGCGTAGATCTGAGTAGCCACGCCAGAGGTGCAGGCGTTGCTGACCACCATCACGGGGTTGGGGTTCTGAAAGAATTGTCCGATTAGCTCGGCAGATACTCCCATATTGATGCGATTTCTGTCGTATCCATCGGCGTTTTCCAGCAGGTGGATATTCCCCTTGGTGGAAGACAGTACGAATAACACATCCGATTGCTTTGCATCTATGTCTGCGAGCTGAATAGCATCATAAGCTGATAAGATAGCTAATTTCTCAAATTTTGTGTATCGTATCTTCTTTTGTGTATCGATTTTTTGAAATCGAGTCTCTATCTCGCTCCAATCAAGGAAGGCACCAAAGTAGGGCTCTGGCAAATCAAAAACATGATGATGCAGTTGACTTTTGAGTTTCCCTTCTTTCATGGAAGAAAGATTCTCTTCGGTCGTGTAGCCTAGAGGTGAAATGATGTTGTCGCTGATTATGTATATCATAGATGTTAGTTTATTTTGTCCGTTAGTATTACTCGAAATTCACCTGTAGCAATTTCTTCTTCTCCGATTGTCATGACTGCATCATAAATTGACACATCGCCATAGTTCTCTTTCTCTGTCACATGCGTGATTATCAAGTCACCGACCCTTGGATAACGTTTTATCTCCAATGATTTTATTTGTGCTACCATACCAATGCGTATGTATTGCGCATTTCGAATATGAATTTCAATGTATCCAACATGTGTAGCACAGGTCTGTGCAATGTTTTCAAGCAACCCGGATTCTGATAGCTCTCCGTCATGTACCATTATGTTTTGACCTGATACATTGAATTCTGTTTGACACTCATGGAGAGATACAGACTGGATCTTATCTACCATGATGAATGGTCGTTTCTGAGGAAGATAGAAATCAATAGGATGTAGTTCCATGCTGAATTTATTATGCTTTTGTACATTCGATAAGACTATGTCCCATGCCTAATCCATCATGGATCTGGCTGATTTTCAATCCTGCTTGTTCTATGTAACGAAACAGATCTTGAGAGTAGAACATCTTACTGTTACCATTTGCCATGGCTGTGAAGTATATGCTGATCTGGGCAAGACAGTAAGAGGCTGTTTCGAATTGTTGTCTGTCCCATAATGTCTCCATGATGAATAGCTTGGACTGACTGGACATGCTTTTGGCCGCTCTGCTTAGTATGCTGACTACCTCTTCTTCGCTGAAGCAGTCTAGGAACTGACTCATCCAGATGATATCGTAATTGGAAGGAAAAGAGACTTTCGGATCCAGTAGATTAGCACCTAACTCATGGATGCGGTCGTTCCCTGCCACATCCTTTGTTGCTTCACGCATTAATCTTAGTTGTTGTGGGAGGTCCATGATGGTAACTTCCACATCTTTCTTGTGTGTCACACACTCCGTGGCAAATCGACCTGTGTTTCCACCAACATCCAGTAGTGTCATCTTCCCGTCATGAAAGATGATCTTCATGGCTTCTTGAAAAGAGCAGAGAGAGTAGTAATGATCAAAGTCGAACCAGCTTTTTTGTGCCTCTTTGGGTAATTCTGACAATCCTTCGTAGATGGTTGGCCAGTTGCCAAATACTTTCAACCCTTCAGGTTTGCCTTCTCTGATGGCTTCCTCTAAATGATATAATCCAAGATAGTTGACATCATGGTTGAAGTTAAGATTGATTCGTGCAATCTCATCGTTCAATAGGAACCATCCAGCTTTAGATAAGAAATAACGCTCCTCTTTTAATAGAATTGTCCCAATGGTAAGAGAAGATTCCAGCAAGCATTGTAATCCATATCGAGAGATCTCAACGTTTTTGGCTATTTCGTCGAAGGATAATCCTTTTTTGTTGTTGTCCAGTAGCTGCAGGATGCCAAATTTTAGCATCAATCTAGATACTTGAAATACGACCGGACCGAATGCTATTTCTTGTGCCAGACGTTGCGCTTGAACCGCTGTCAGACGTTCTCTTGCATAAATTTCTTTCTGAGGAGAATTTAATTTCATATTGTTCCTTTGTTTGATTCTTTCCAATAAGGGAAGAAGTTAAACCATTGAGTAGGGTATTTTATGATTATCTTTTCTAGTAATTTAGTGTAATCGGAGGCCATGGCGATGGCTTTCTGTGTGGAATTAGGCAATTCATCGTGAGCGGGGATGCGACTTTCATACGTTTTGTAATGCGTATTTCCCTCTTTCATGATGAATAATGTGTACATGGGAACCTCCAGTTGAGCAGCCAGTCGGAATGGACCGATAGGGAGTTCCGCCTCTTCACCTAATAATTGACAGATAGTGTTTTTGGTGCTTCCGAAGATACGATCGCACGGGATAACCACAATCTCACCATTGTCTAGGGCTTCTTTTATGATGAAGAGATGAGACATGTCTTGTTTAACAGGAATAAGATTGATGTTTACCTCATCAAATGCTTCGTCCCGTTTCTTCTGGAAATCTGCCCGTTCACCCCCAAATATGATGGTGTTGATTTTCTTTTCAGTGTGAGGTATGCACAAACCAGCTAGTTCAAGATTCCCCACATGTGCGCTTGCAATGATAAATCCTTTTTCTTGCTTCATTTGGTGGTGAATGACCTCATCCGTATCAATATCAATGTTGAATTGCCTCTTATTGCCAGCTAGTAGGGCAAACTTATCGAGAACGACCTCACCGAATATTATATGATTTCGAAACGTACACCATGCGGACTTAAGGACAGAAAAGTGTTGTCTTTCACGAAAATAGTGATAGGCGGCATTTCGTCCTTTTGATGCGAAAATAAGGTAAAAGGGGATGACTAAATAGAGTATTGGATACAAAAAGCGAACGTGCACATGTTTGAGGAAATGAAGCAGAAACTTCTGTCCGAATTGTCCACCTCCAGTTTTACCTTCCCATTTCTTCTCTTTCGTCTCCATGCGTTATTCCTTTGTAACAGCAGATAAACGATTGGATATGAACGTATAGAATTCCCCTAATGTTTGAATGGAACTCATTTCGTTGGCTGTGATCTTAAACTTGAATTGCTTTTCCACTTCCACTGCAATGTCCACAAAATCTAGGCTGTCGATTTTGAGATCATCTTTCAGTTTGGCGGTCTCTTTGAGTTGCTCTTCCTCTATTTCAAATTCGTTCGAAAGAAAATCATTGATAATTTTTTTGATTTCTGTTATGTCCATCGTTTGGTACGTTTATTGTTATCGAAAATCTTTTTTGTAAAAATAAATAAAATAGATGAAAAACAAATGGAAATTAGATTTTTCTGACAATTAGACAACTGTTTGTTCCTCCGAAACCAAATGAGTTAGAAAGGAAGGTGTTGATTTTTTTCTCGGTTGTTTTTGTGATGAGGTTGAGGACGGACGTCGCTTCGTCGCCTTCTTCAAAGTTGATGTTAGGAGCTATGAATTGGTTGTTCATCATCAGAAGAGAGTAGATGATTTCGCTGGCACCGGCCATCCAACATTCATGTCCGGTCATGGATTTTGTTGAACTGACGGGTACATCACCCATAAGATCGTGGATAACCTTAGCTTCAGCCGCATCACCGAGAATTGTAGAGGTGGCATGTGCGTTAACGTAGTCAATATCAGCGGCTGAAATGCCTGCGTTATGTAGAGAGTTTTGAATGGCTTTTTTATATCCGTCGTATGATGGAGTAGCCAGAGACCCCCCGCTGGAGGAAAAACCATAGCCTATTATCTCACCATATATAGGTGCATTTCGTCGCTTTGCGTGCTCATATTCTTCTAGGATGACGGTGGCGGCACCCCCGCTAGGGACTAGTCCGTCTCGATTCTTGTCGAATGGACGAGAGGCTTTTGTTGGGTCGCTCACACGTTTTGAGAAAGCACCGATGGCGTCAAAACTGGCCATGCTGAAGGTGTTGACTTCTTGCGCACCTCCACATACGATGATATCCTGCCATCCTTGTTTGATAAGAGCCATGCCTAACCCTATTGTATGGGAACTGCTGGCACAAGCGGCACTTACGCTGAGACTGATTCCCTGTAGATTAAAGATAGAAGAGAGGTTCATGGTGATGTTGGAGTTCATTGTTTTGAAAACAGCACTTTGTCCCATCATCATCGTGTCTTTGCTTTTGCAAGCATCCTCATGTGCTTCTATTATAGCTTTCGTGGAGGAGTCGTTGCCGAACAAGATACCGATAGTATTGTCTTGTGTATTTTCGGGTGATATATTCGCTTTGTTTAAAGCCTCTAGTGTAGATATATATGCGTATTCTGCCTCCTCAGAAAGATATATCCGCTGTTTGCGGTTGAGGTATGGCTTTAGGTCAGGTTGTTGTACGATTCCAGTTAAGATGGAGGAATAACCATATTCTGTTCGGGTGGGGTCTATGCCTATTCCTGAACGACCGGTCCGTAGAGAATCTAATACTTCTTTTTCGTTCTGACCTATAGATGAATAAATTCCGAATCCTGTTATGACTACCCTTCTGTTTTCCACTCGCTATATGTTTTCGTCGTTATCTTCTAATAAATCTTTACATTCTTTGAATGCACGTTCAAGATGATTCATCTCTTTTGATAGGAAGGTGTAAAAATCGTTCCATTGTTCTTTCTTGTGGATGTTCAGTCCTTTTTGAACTTTGTAGATCCTGGAAACCATTTCTCCTGTTTCTTTTTCAAAGTTAAGCTCCCAAATAGCCTCTCCGAAGTATTGGTCGAAGACGACCCTATATTTTTCGAGTGTTGCCAGCATGTTCAGTCTCTTATCTTCGTTTTTATGGTTGAATTCCAGAATGACGTATGCACCTTCACGTGTAGCATCGAATTTCAATTCGACACCTTTTATCTTTGTGTTATAAAGGATCCATTTTTTCTTTCTGTATTTGAAACGTGGCAGATTTTCACAAAACGCATTAAATCCGTTCCAAAAATCTTTTTTTAGTTGTTTGGACTCTTCTCGTGTGTACATGTTCCTTATTTTTTGTACAAAGGTAATTTATTTTGTTGATTTAAAACGAAATTTTGTGGGTTATACGATAAAATCTTTTAAATTTGTGGCGTAAAAAATAGAAAAATGGATAAAATTAGTTACGCATTAGGCCTTTCAATGGCCGCAAATCTTAAATCATCAGGTTTTAAGAGTGTGAATTTGGATAGATTCATGAAAGGTATGAATGATACATTTTCTGGTACTTCTCAGGAAATGAGTATTGAAGAGGCAAAGAAAATTCTCAGTGAGCATTTTGATAAGATGCAGAAAGAGGCGGATGAACACAATAAGAAGGCCGGTGAGGAGTTCTTAAAAGAGAATGCAAAGAGACCTGGTGTTGTTATAACAGCAAGTGGATTGCAGTATGAGATTTTGAAAGAAGGAAATGGCGCTAAGCCAGTAGCCACAGATACAGTTCGTTGTCATTACGAAGGACGATTGATTGATGGAAATGTGTTTGATAGTTCTTTTAAAAGAAATAAACCAGCAGATTTCCCAGTTAATCAGGTGATCGCAGGATGGGTTGAGGCATTGCAGTTGATGCCTGTAGGTTCTAAATGGAGATTGTTTATACCTTCAGAATTAGCGTATGGAGAACATGGAGCAGGTGATGTGATCGGTCCTAATATGGCATTGGTTTTTGATGTCGAGTTAATTGAAGTTCTAAAATAATTATAGGATAATATGAAAAAAATCGGATTTTTTTTATTGTCTGTTGTTGTCTCAATCTCATCGGTTGATGCAAAACCTAAGAAAACAGTGTTATCTACTCCGAAGGATTCGGCAACGTATGCAATGGGTGTCGAGTTTGCTCGTAGTGTGAAGGAGAATTGTTCCCATTTGCCTGGCGGACCATTCGATGAAGCTATTTTAGAGGAAGCGTTCTTGAAATTTTTCCATAATGATACAGCTTCATTGCTGATCAAACAAGATAAAACACCTGAACTTGTACAGACCTATTTGCGTAAAGCTCAGGAATTGGCTGTGGAAAAAGCTAAGGCTGATGGAATCGCATTCCTCCAAAACAATAAAAAGAATCCGAAAGTGAAGGAAACTCCAAGTGGATTGCAGTATGAGGTCTTGAAGGAAGGTACGGGTATTAAACCCTCTGCAGCTGACAAGGTGAAAGTTCACTATCATGGTACGTTGATTGATGGTACAGTATTCGATAGCTCTGTAGAAAGAGGCGAACCAATTGTATTTGAATTGAATAAGGTAATCCCAGGATGGACCGAAGGATTACAATTGATGAAAGTGGGTTCTAAATACAAATTATACATACCATCTGAATTAGGATATGGCGATCGTGCGGCAGGTAAAATCCCTCCATATTCAGTTTTGATTTTTGAAGTAGAATTGTTGGATGTAGCCAAAGCAACCATGCAACCACAATCGAATGGAGCTAAATATCAGTTCCCTGCATATCAACGAGTAGAAAGATAATTAATAATAATAGTTAAATAAAAAAATGAAGAATTTATTCATTACAGCAGGTGCTGTGTTGGCAGCTGCTATCATGTTCTCTTCTTGTAATGAGGCAAAGAAAGAGGTTAAATTGAGTTCTAAGATGGACTCTGCAAGTTATGCATTAGGAATGAACCAAGGTTCAATGTTGGCTTCTCAGTTGAAAACATTGCCAGGTGATTCGGTAAACAAGAAAGTGTTCTTAGATGCTTTTTCAAAGGCATTGATGGAAGACAGCATCCATTTGAAGTTTAATCAAGATACATGTGTAAAAGTATTGCAGGCTTATTTCTCTGAGTTGGATCGTTTGCAACAAATAAAGATGCAGGAAGAGGCATTGCAGAACAAGATTGCTTCTGATAGCGCATTGAACGCAAACAAAGAAAAAGAAGGTGTTGTTGTAACAGCAAGCGGTTTGCAATATCGTGTTATTACTGAGGGAACAGGAAAGAAACCTAAGGAGACAGATGTTGTAAAGGTAAACTATAAAGGTACATTAGTAGATGGAACCGTATTTGATTCAAGTGACTTGCACGGACAACCAGCTGTATTTGGTTTGCAAGGTGTTATTCCAGGATGGACTGAAGGCTTGCAGTTGATGTCTGTTGGTTCAAAATACGAATTCTTGATTCCTTCAGAATTGGCTTATGGAAGCAGAGGAAATCAAGGAATTAAACCAAATTCTGCATTGTTCTTTGAGATTGAATTGCTGGAGATTATGCCAGAAAAGAAAAAATAATAAGTCATTATGAGTAGAGTGCCACGCTTTGTTGTGTGGCACTCTTTGTCACTATATATTTTATTGGCAAAGAATAAAAAAAAGTTTATCTTTGTAACCCGAAATAACAAGAGCGTATTATGGATAAGATAGATGATTTGGATAAGGATATCCTTATGATTATTACGAGAAATGCCCGCATTCCGTTCAAGGATGTGGCAAGTGAGTGTGGCGTATCAAGAGCAGCTATTCACCAACGTGTGCAACATATGTTTGACCTAGGTGTGATTATCGGTTCTGGATATCATGTCAACCCTAAAATCTTAGGATATCAAACTTGTACATATATTGGCATAAAGTTGGAAAAAGGTTCTATGTATTCTGAGGTAGTGCCAGAATTCGAAAAGATACCGGAGATTGTAGAGTGCCATTTTACTACAGGTCCTTATACAATGATGATCAAACTGTATGCTCGTGACAATGAGCATCTGATGCAGCTGTTAAATGGGAAAATCCAAAGTATCAAAGGTGTTTCTGCGACAGAGACATTGATCTGTTTGGAGCAAAGAATCAAACGTGAATTACCTATTTCATTGTGATGCATTAAGAAAATATTTTCGTTAATTGTTTTGTATTAAGGGAAAAAAAGTGTATTTTTGCACACAAGATGAAAAAGAATAGAAGAGGGGACTATAAAGTCCCCCTTTTTATTGTCTAAAATGAAGCTTATGATAGAGGAAAGTAAAATACGTGACATTGTAGAGGAATATCTTCGTGGGTCTTCTTTCTTTGTTGTAGAGATTGCGGTCGATAAAAACAATTCCATCGTGGTTGAAGTGGATTCTGATGAGAGTGTTCCATTGGACTATTGTGTGGAGTTGTCAAAATACATCGAATCAAAGTTGGACCGTGATGTGGAAGATTTCGATTTGGAAGTAGGGTCTGCCGGATTGACCTCTCCGTTCAAGGTTTTACGTCAATATCAAAAATATGAAGGCTCGGAGGTCGAAGTTCAGGTAAAGAACGGACCTAAATACGTTGGAGTCTTAGTGAATGTGTCAGATTCATCGTTTGGACTTGAGGTGACTAAGATGGTGAAGAAAGAGGGGGAGAAGAAGAAGGTTGCTGAGACGGAAACGCTGACATTTACGTATGAACAAATAAAATATACAAAATATTCAATAACTTTTAAATGACATGGCAAAGCAAGAAGCAGTTAGTTTGAGTGACACTTTTGCAGAGTTCAAAGAATTGAAGAACATTGACAGAAGTACAATGGTGAGCGTTTTGGAAGACTCATTTCGTAGTGTTATTTCCAAAATGTTTGGTACAGACGAGAATTATGATGTGATCATCAATCCAGATAAAGGTGATTTCGAGATATACAGAAATCGTAAGGTTGTAAAAGATGAAGATTTGCAAGATCCTAATACTGAGATTTCTTTATCGGATGCAAAAAGTATGGGTGACGATTTCTCATTAGGTGAGGATGTGACAGACAAGGTTGATTTTGCTTCATTTGGTCGCCGTGCCATTTTGAACTTGAGACAAACATTGGCATCCAAGATCTTGGATCTACAGAAAGATTCATTATATAACAAGTATAAAGAGAAAGTAGGTACTATTGTTGTAGGTGAAGTGTACCAAGTATGGAAGAAAGAGATCTTGTTGTTGGATGATGAAGGAAATGAGATGTTGCTTCCTAAGCAGGAACAGATTCCTTCTGATTTCTATCGTAAAGGAGAAACGGTACGTGCCGTTGTGGCAAAAGTAGATAATAAGAACAATAATCCAAAGATCATTTTGTCAAGAACATCACCGTTGTTCTTGCAGCGATTGTTTGAGTTGGAGGTTCCTGAAATCAATGATGGTTTGATTACGATTCGCCGTATTGCCCGAATTCCTGGTGAGCGTGCTAAAGTGGCTGTAGAATCGTATGATGATCGTATTGATCCAGTAGGAGCTTGCGTGGGTATGAAGGGATCTCGTATCCATGGTATTGTAAGAGAATTAAGAAATGAAAATATTGATGTGATTAATTTTACCAACAATCCTTCTTTGTTGATTTCAAGAGCACTAAGTCCTGCTCGTATTTCGTCTATCCATGTGATGGAAGAGCATAAGAGAGCTGAGGTCTTCTTGAGACCAGAAGAGGTTTCCCTTGCTATTGGTAAAAATGGTATGAACATACGTTTGGCTGGTATGCTGACTGAATATCAGATAGAGGTGTTCCGTGATGTGGATGATGCTATCGACACAGAGGATATCTTCTTGAATGAGTTCTTGGATGAGATTGAGCCATGGGTAATTGATACTTTAAAGGGTATTGGTTGCGATACAGCTAAACAGGTACTGAGCATTCCTCGTGATGAGTTGATTAAGAAAACTGATTTGGAAGAGGAGACTATCGACGAAGTATTGCGTATTTTGAGTTCTGAGTTTGAAGATGCTCCAATGGATGGTGCAGAGGATGCTACGGATGAACAGAGTGCGCAAGAGTAAAATTTAACAACCCAAAAAAAATATGTCTATAAGATTAAGTAAAATAGCAAGAGAATTAAATGTCAGCGCAGATACGGTTGTGGACTTTTTGAGTAAAAAAGGCCACCCAATACCGTCTGACAACCTAAACGTTCAGCTTACTGACGAACAGGAAGAACTGTGTTATGAAGGATTGGGGTCTAATAAAAAAATAAAGATTGATTCGGAAAAAGTTACTCAACAACGTCAAAATAAAGAAAAGAAGGAAAGTGTATCCATAGAAGGTTTTGATGAGAAGAATGAGGTGAAGATACAAGTGCCTGAGGTTCATTCTCCTAAAGTTCTTGGTAAAATTGATTTGAATGACTTGGGTGGAAAGAAAAACATCGAATCACTTAATGCTAACAACTCTTCTAAATCTCAGAATCATTCGGATTCTGTGAGTTCTGACGCAAAGGAGTCTGATACAAAATCTCAGGCCCCTACACCTGCATCGTCAAAGGTTGACCAGATAAATGTGAACCCTCAGGAACAACGGAAAGTCACTCCAGTGGCATCGGCTGATTCTGATGGTGTCTTCTCTATCTCTAAGCCTGCTAAGACTTCTATAAACGTTGTAGGTAAGATTGATTTGGAATCATTGAACCAACAAACACGCCCTAAGAAAAAGTCAAAGGAAGAAAAGAAAAAGGAAAGAGAATTAAGAAATAAGAGCTTCGCTGGAAAATCATTCGACGGACAGCATGGAATGTCAAAACCACAAGGCGCTTCTTCTGAAACGGATGACGCTAAGAAAGGAAAAAGGAAAAGAATCCAGAAAGAGAAGATAGATCTCTCAGATTATAAGGATTTTAAGAACGAAGACGGCAAACGTGGTGGAAATAATAATGCTGGCGGAAATGCGAACAGAGATAATCACAAGAAGAATATTAAGAAAACTTTTGTAAAGCCTGAGATCAAGGAAGAGGAAGTACAAAAGCAGATTAAGGAAACGCTTGCACGATTGACCAGCAAAGGACAAAAAACCAAGGGTTCAAAGCACCGCCGTGATAAACGTGAATTACAGGCAACAAAGTTGCATGAACAGGAGGAACAGGAGAAACTGGAACAAAATAAACTGAAGATCACGGAATTCGTGACAGTCAGCGAATTGGCTACCATGATGGACGTTCCTGTTACGCAGGTTATCAGTACTTGTATGAACTTTGGTTTGATGGTTTCTATCAACCAACGATTGGATGCAGAGACGATTAATATTGTTGCGGATGAGTTCGGTTTCGAAACAGAGTATGTCAGCGCAGAAGTAACAGCTGCTATTCATGAGGAAGAGGATAAAGAAGAGGATTTGGTAAAACGTCCTCCAATTGTAACAGTGATGGGTCATGTCGATCATGGTAAGACTTCCTTGTTGGATTATATTCGTCAGACCAATGTGATTGCCGGTGAGGCTGGTGGTATCACACAGCATATTGGTGCGTATAATGTGACCTTAAAGAGTGGTCAACAGATTACATTCTTGGATACTCCTGGTCACGAGGCCTTTACGGCTATGCGTGCTCGTGGTGCGAAAGTGACAGATATTGCTATCATCATTGTGGCTGCCGATGACGATGTGATGCCGCAAACAGTTGAGGCTATCAATCATGCTTCTATCGCTGGTGTGCCAATTGTGTTCGCAATCAATAAAGTAGATAAACCGACTGCAAACCCAGATAAGATTAAAGAGGCTTTGGCTAACATGAACTATTTGGTGGAAGAGTGGGGTGGTAAATATCAATCTCAGGATATCTCAGCTAAAAAAGGATTGGGTGTGCCTGAATTGATGGAGAAGGTCCTTCTGGAAGCCGAATTGCTAGATTTGAAAGCTAATCCTAATCGTCGTGCAGTAGGTTCTATCATCGAATCTCAGTTGGATAAAGGTCGTGGATATGTTTCAACAGTCCTAGTTAGCAATGGTACATTGCATGTGGGTGATGTTGTTGTTGCGGGTATTAACTACGGACGTATAAAGGCGATGTTTAATGAGCGTAATCAACGTGTGACAGAGGCTAAACCATCAGAACCAGTTGTTATCTTAGGTTTGAATGGTGCTCCTCAGGCAGGTGATAACTTCAATGTTTTGGAAACAGAACAAGAGGCTCGTGAAATCGCTACGAAACGTGAGCAGTTACAACGTGAGCAAGGATTACGTACGACCAAGCACTTGACTTTGGAAGAGATTGCTCGTCGTCGTGCTTTGGGTAACTTCCAAGAGATGAATATCATCGTTAAGGCGGATGTGGATGGTTCTGCAGAGGCATTGAAAGACTCTTTGGAGAAATTATCTACAGAAGAATTTGCTGTTAACGTTATCCATAAGGCTGTCGGACAGATTTCAGAATCAGATGTGATGTTGGCATCTACTGCTGATGCTATTATTGTGGGATTCCAGGTACGTCCATCGCAGTCGGCTCGAAAGATTGCTGAGAAGGAAGGTGTTGATATCCGCTTGTATTCTATCATCTACGATGCTATTGAACAGATGAAGGATGCTATGGTGGGTATGTTGTCTCCTGAAGTGAAAGAGGAAATCACCGGTACAGCTGAGGTACAAGAAACCTTTAAGATTAGTAAGGTGGGTACTATTGCTGGTTGTATCGTACGTGATGGTAAGATTAAGAGAGGTAATAAAGTCCGCTTGATTCGTGACGGTATTGTGGTTCACACAGGTGATTTGGCATCGTTGAAACGTTTCAAAGATGACGTGAAAGAGGTTGCTAATGGTTATGAGTGTGGATTGAATATCGCTAATTACAATGATTTACAAGTGGGCGATATCATTGAAGGATTTGAAGAAATTGAAGTAAAGCGTACCCTATAATAGGATACGCTTTTTCTTTTTTAATAAGAAGAGTATGTTTGCATTGGATATCATACTGTTAGCCCTGATGGTTTTTGCCATCATACGTGGGTGTATGAAAGGCCTTGTGATGGAAGTGGCCTCTCTGCTTGGTATTGTTGTCAGTGCTTTTATCGCTAAAAATTACGGTGTGGCTCTGATGGGGGGAATTGTCTCCTTTTTTGGATGGCAAACAGAGATGAATAGTATCGTGTCGATCGTAATCATTTTCTTGCTGTCTATGCTACTTGTCCGCTTGCTGGCCGCCTTGGTTGCTAAGGTTTTGAAAATTGCCATGTTAGGATGGCTGGATAAGTTATTGGGCGGTGTTGCGGCTTTGGCAAAATGTTTGATGATAATGGGCGTTTTATTGTATGCATTTGATAAGATGAACAATATGATACACTTGTTTGAAGAAGAGGATTTAGCAAAATCAAAACTGTATGAACCAGTAAAATCGGTTGCTTATATCGTTTTCCCTTCTGATACAAACATGGTTAGAGAATAGTTATAAAAACAAATTTAATACGCTTATGAAAACACAGAACACATTTACAGGGAAAATCCTGTCTAGGGGTATAAGACTTTCTTTGCTCCTTCTTTCTTTTTCGTTTTGTTGCTCAATGTCTGTTTCAGCCAAGAAAGTTATCTATGCTGAATTTCTTACGTTGGATCTTGAATCAAAGATTGGGGCTTATGCTGGGAGGACAGCGATCATGTTGAAATATGGGGAACTCCCAGTTCGCGATGGCGTGTTTGACGTCACAGGTTCTAATGGTAATATTCAGTGGCCTGATGGTACCGTTGGCGTTTATGAAGGAGACGAAATATCTATATCTGAGATAGAGTATGTTGTGATTGATTCAACCTTTAAGGAGGTTCGCCTGAAATCTACAGCAAATATGTTCGCTGGTTTTAGGTCTCTTCGTCATATAGGTGGTTTTAACTATATTAATACGGATTCTGTAACCGATATGAGTAAGATGTTTTATGACTGTCGGTCTCTTAGTTATGTAGATTGTGGTAAGGTATATGGCGAAGAAGAAGGAAATGAATCGATGGGGTCGTATGTGAATCCGGAGTATTACATGTACTTCGATTTCAGTACATTTAACACACAGAATGTGACCCGAATGGATTCTATGTTTGCATATGCTTTTGAAATGCAGAAATTCTTGACATGTTATTGTCATGGTTCTTATCCTAGTCTTGACCTCGGAAATTTTGATACACGTAATGTGACGAATATGAGTGGAATGTTTGCACACTGTCAAGGTAGAGTAATCGACTTTGAAAGTTTTGATACGCATAACGTGACAGATATGAGTGGTATGTTCTATAATTATTATAATGATGATGATAGCTGGGATTGGTATATGGATCCTGATGACCCTCAGTCACATTCCGAAGCTTGTAATAGACCTGACTTGAATAGTGAGGATATAAGCCAATATAAAATGCTACCCTATACGCTTGATCTTCGTTCCTTCGATACTCGTAATGTAAAGAACATGAGCAAGATGTTCAAGAAATGTTCTGGTGTGACAGAGATTGTTGTGGGTGAAGGTTGGACGACTGAGGCTGTAAAAAAAGATGATGGTTCGAAACAAATGTTTGAAGAGTGTTTGTTCTTGAAAGGTGCTTTGGGTACGACATACGATGAGACACATTTGGATGCTGCGTATGCTCATCCAGATGAAGGTGTGGCCAATCCTGGGTATCTGACAGGTGTGAATCAGTTGGATGCAGTTCCTTTGGTCAAAACAGAGCAAACAGTGGATGTGTGGGCATCCGATGGTCAGCTCTTTATCAAGGTGGAAATTTCCTCTGAGTATCGCATCTATGATGTGTATGGACGCTTGGTGGCTCAGGGAATTATTACAGGAGGCGAAATAAACCTTCCATTGCCACGTCAATCAATCTATTTTGTAGATGTCAATGGTGTGGGAACTAAAGTGATGGTGGATTAATTGAATAGAATGTCATAGTTAAGAATTAAGAGTTAAGGGTTAAGAAGGGCATGAAAATTCACAAACTTTTATTTGAGGTAATTATGGTTGTGAGCCTTTCTGCCAGCTCTTATTCTCAAACAACTATTGATTCTTGGATTGATAAAATAAAGCAGTGTGACAGTGAGGAGTGCCAAAAGAATGGATTAATTATATTGAAAGATTCATTATTGAGAACGTTGGGGGTCCATGATTTCCCATCGGAATGTTTGTGTAAATACGTGAATGTGAATTTATACGATTCATCTTTAAAAGAGCTTTTACTATCTAATCTGAGATCAAACTATGATTTTTGGACTATTCAGATTTTTTTCAAGATAGGTGACCCTATATATTGTGATTCATTAGTAAGCATATACAAAGAAAAAAGGCATAGCAAATCTTTAATCTATGATTTAAAGATGGAAAATGCGCTGATAAGATGTGGTAATAAAGATATATTGGAGCAGAGATATAAGTATTTAACAGAAGCAGTAAAACACGGAGGAACTTTGGACTCGGACTTTTGTCAGACAATTACAGAAACCCGCGATGTGGCAGACAGAAGATACGCTGACATGTTGATGAGTTATGTGATAAATAACAACAATCAATTAGTCTATTATGGGGATGATGGAGGAGGGAATGTGGATTATTGTCCTCTTTCCCGACTTTCTATCCTAATTCTAAAAGATATAATAAAGGATTTTCCGTATGTTCCCCAATATTACGAGTTGATAGATGAAAAAAAGGAAAGCGAAATCCGACAATGGTGCAAGAAACACCAAAAAGTGTATGAGATGAATATTGTGCCATTTAGTTTGAGACTCTGATAAAACCCAAGGAACAGAATCATGGCTATATATAGTTACATATACGACATTGCCTATCTTCCCTTCATCATGCTCTACCTGAACACGATGGTATTGGTATGTTATAACTTCGGGGTGAAAAAAACATTCTATCTCTTCTTATCGACCCTCTCCATACTGGTATTTGTCAGACTATTACCCATTGAGATAGAACCTTACATCGCAGACGCCGGATTCCCAAGCTATTCATATTACGAGATTTTCTGCAACCTATTCGTTTCCCTTCTATTCTTCTGGGTAGTACGGAAGCGGAAACACGCCTTGGTACTGTTGTTCTTGTCATTCTCCACGATTATACCCCTTTTCGGCGCACTAACGATGGAAATGATTGGCATATGGTCTCTTATCGTTTTATATAAAACCATATTGGCAAAACACAACGATTCGCAAGGGAGTGCAGTATATATATTTATTTTCCTCGAACTAACTTTCAGTGTTCTATTGCTAATATTCACGAACCACTACTACTGCGAGCAAATGATAGACATTCGGCCGGAAAGCATGCACTTAATCAAAAAACAAAACGACACATACTACTACGTGATCACCCCAATTCATAATAACGAAAAGAAAATCAAACAGATACGAAAAGAATTAGACAACTATTCTGACGGAAGATTCGTTATCTTAGAGGACAAAAAAGCCGCTTACTCTTTTCACCGGTCATCCATAAGAACATCTCTATACGCTGTAGATCCATTAGACTATTCGCAGGAAGACGTCAACGAAACAGTCATAGAGAAAAAAGGAAGGGAAACAACTGAATAATTTGCGCCACAGGTTCACACCTGCGTCTGTGTTATGGCATCCCCTCAGGATTGGGATGACGCGAGAATCATACAATCGGGCATTCCACCTGCAGGTTGCGTGTAGAGACGCACGGCCGTGCGTCTCTACGATGAAACGATCCAAAAACGGATAATCACCCCCACCATTCTTCGGACAAAAATCTTACAAATCTTTACAAATCCAACAAAAATGTTTTCACACACGGGTTCACACCCTTCCCAGGGCGATGCTCATGGGCTATATCTGTCCCAGTTTTTTAGGCTGGTCGTGCTAACACATTGATTCAGCCGTGATGTTGTTGTTTCACGAGCCTACTTATAAAGTATTACAAATTTGAATTTTGATACATAATTTTTAGAATATAACAAGCATCACATCATAATCCTTTCCAATTTGTTCTTCCATTTCTCCCAATGCGGCATTTCCTTAGATAACAAAGCATAAAAGTCTTTGTTGTGGTTTCGATATACAAGATGACACATTTCATGCGTGATGACGTATTCTATACAACATCGTGGTGCACAAATTAGTCTTGGATTGAGTGTGATATGTCCATCTGCGGTACAGTACCCCCATCGTTTGTCCATCGCTTTGATGCTGATGGATTGTGGCTTAACTCCATAAGCGGAGAATTGTTCTATGATGGGTTTCGCATACTCCATGAACTTGATATTCGCACGTCTCCGATACCATGCCTGCAATAAGGGACCTGCATCTTTCTTGTGGCGACATTCGATCTCAATGATATTATTCTGATAATGAACTTCGTTCACATCACTCTTCTTCACTTTGAGCATATATTGCCGCCCAAGATACAGATGAGACTCTCCACTTACATACTGACGTTCGGTTGTTGGCACTCCAAAAGATTCAAAGAACCTTTTTTGACGTAATATCCAATAGGCTCTTTTGTAAACCTTTTGCCGTATCTGCTGTAGTGTGGCATCGACAGGAGCCTTTAGATAGACAGTGCCATCTGGATTCACACTGATGTTCAGTGTCTTCCTCTGCGCATATTCGATGTCATAATCTATGACGCTTGTCCCATATTGTACACTGTCTCTTGTTATTTTATCCATAATTTTGCCACATCTACACAACCATCAATAATCACATCCATATCGTCAAAGGAAAAATCAACGCCATATTTCCGTTTGATATTGTCTATCAATTCATCTTCCATCTCTATTTTCATCTTCCCTATTGTATCACTCTTTGACTGCCAATCCACCAAAACCGAATTATCTACAATGATCGTCCTACGAATGATGTTGTCAAACGCTTTTGTGGTGGTGAGCGCCATTTCTTTAACTGCTAGTTCTGGGAATAACCGTTTGTAGTTTTCCAAGGCAATGCCATAATAGGCTTTGGCAGCGTTGTTATGCTCCAATTCGGGAGGAAGTTCACTGTCGGTATGGTTGAGCACATCCTCTTTGTATTGCTTCATCTTCTCCAAATACTCGTTGTCATTCAGTCGACCTTGCTCGTATGCCTCGATGGTTTCTTTGATCAATTGGGAGAATTTCTTATAGAAGGCAGGATCCGAATCCATGTTTTCGTTGATATACTTGGATGTGCGGGAGGCGATGGTATCTGCCTTTGCCTCTGTTCCGACAATCTTATCAACCTCCTTTTGGAACTTCTCCGTATCGAAAATGTTAACCAATTCTGTGATTATCTTCGCTTCGTCACTTTCCACATGTTGGTTGATGAGCTTTTCAATTCTTGCTTCGTATTTCTTGTAGTCAATTGCATCGGAATAGCGTAGCTGCACGGATGTCCGTAACTTGGAGAACATGATTAAATCATCTTTATACCGCTGGATAGTTTTTTCTTCCGTGGTCTCATGAAATTCCTTGGTGGAGAGTGCCAACTGAAGTACAGACGAGAAAGCTGTCAGTCGATCGTAGAACTCATGTCGGCGATCTTCCAATCGTAGAGATTTCGCATATGCTTCCAAGTCCCGTTTGTTGGGAATTGTTTTGAAGAGTTCCCATAAGTCTGCGTTCCTCTGGGGAAGTTCAGCTATCTTATCGCTTACAGGAACAAGCGTTTCACGAAAGACTTCTTTGTCTTCCTCATCATATTCTGAGTATATACTTAGTGCATTGTCTAATTCAGCCAATACCCCATAATAGTCAATGATATACCCATAATCTTTTCCGTCGCAGTTGCGATTGACGCGGGCAACCGCCTGCAGTAGGGTATGTCCCGTAAGGTGACGATCAAGATACATTACGGCCACCTTCGGTTCATCAAACCCGGTCAGTAATTTGTCCACCACAATCATTATCTCAGGTTCATCCTGCCCCTTGAATCTGGAAATCAGATTTTCCTGATACTTGATCGGTGTCCCATGTTCATCCATCATCTTTGCCCAAAAAGATTTCACCTCCTCTGAAGTGCTGCCATAGGCTGTCTCCTCTCCCTCGCGATCGTCTGGTGCCGTAATCAACACCTCGGAAGAGACTTTGCCGATTTCATCCAGGAATTTCTTATAGCGTATGGCCACCTTTTTCTTTGGCGTCACCAACATGGCTTTAAATCCTGTGCCTTTCCAATTTTTGGCGAAATGGTATGATATATCCGTTGCAATTGAGAAAATCCGTTGTTCCGTCTGATTGATAATGTCAGTGCGGGAGAATTTCTTTTTCAAGTCAACAGCCTCTCCTTCTGATAATCCCTCGCAAACGTAGTTGAAGAATTTATCAATCGGACCTTCTGTCACAGACTGAGGAACAAGACGTCCTTCGTAGAGCAATGGCACTACGGCATGGTCTTCGACGGCTTGCTTTACAGTATAGACAGGCTTGATGATACCGCCAAATGTCTGGGCGGTATTCTTGTCCTTTTTCATCAGGGGAGTACCCGTGAATGCTATTTTGCAGGCATTGGGCAATACTCTGCTCATTTGCACAGCCATTTCCTTGTATTGACTACGGTGAGCCTCGTCTATCAATATGAAGATATTAGGGTCATCCAATGGTTTCCTGATTTTCCTGATCGCTGTGGAGAATTTGTTGATGACCGTAGTAACCACTGCATCCGTATTGTCTTCCAATAGCTCTACCAAGTTCTTTCCTGTCGTGGCATTCTCTACCTCTTTGCCACATTTACGGAATGTTTTCGTGATCTGAGCGTCTAGGTCTGTACGGTCGGTGACTAAGATAATGCGTGGATTTTGTACGACGGTGGCGATTTTTTGAGCCAACATCACCATGGTAAGTGATTTCCCGCTTCCCTGCGTATGCCACACCACACCACCATTTCGTTTGCCTGCTTCGATGTGTTTAACACGCTCCACAGTCTCTTTCACGGTGAAATATTGTTGATAGCGGGCAAGTTTTTTGATTCCTGCGTCGTAGATTGTAAAGTGGTAAATCAGTTCCAATAAGCGTTCCGGGCGACAAAGGTTGTAGATGTATTCATCCTGTGGCATTGGGGTACGAGATCCTTTGCAGGAGTTGTTTACTACTTTCTGCAATTGCTCTTGGTAGGTCTGTTCTCCCGTCTTGGAGAGAAACATCTCGTGCCACTTGCACCAAAACTTTGGAGCGGAGCCAGTTGTGGCGTAGCTACCAAAACTATTTCCGACAGCCAAGAGCAAAGAACTATACACATAAAGCCCGCGTATTCCATCATCCTGTTGGTTGCGTAGATGTTGGGAGATGGCTTGCTCCTCAGCTCCTTTGATGTCGGGTCGTTTACACTCTATCACCACCAATGGAATGCCGTTTACGAACAACACAATATCTGGGCGGTATGTATCGGACGAACCAGTACGGGTTACGGAGAACTCCTCAGTCACATGGTAAACATTGTTTTCGGGATGCTCCCAATCCACATAACGCATGGTGTAGCTTTTCTTGTCGCCATCGATGCTTTGCTCGAAAGCTTTACCCAATGTTAGCATGTTATATACTGCCTCGTTTCCACTCAAGTAGCCACCTTCCATAGGGACATTGCGCATGGCGATCACTCCATTCTCGATGTTCTGTTCGGAGAATCGCACCTCTTTGTATTTCCCCTTGTGTATAGAATTCAACTCTTTTAGTTGTTCCCTAAGCACATCTTCCAACAAGACATTTGACATCTTCCCGCCACGCAACGCTAAGGCATCGTCTGGCGAAAGATATTGATAGCCCATTTCCTGCAATAGCTCCAATGCAGGCTGCTGGCTTATGTCGTTTTCTTTGAATGATATTAAACTCATTTCTTTTCTGTTTTATGACCACTTATTTGACCACTTATTTGACCACTTATTTGACCACTTATTTGACCACCTATTTGACCACTTATTTGACCACCTATTTGACCACCTATTTGACCACCTATAAGGTCTTTAAAATGATATAATAACTCGCCTTTGTTTTCCCTTCTCTTCTAATGTTTCCATTATTGATGAGAACATTGATGTGTTTCTGAATAGCAGATTGATTTATTCCAACTGCTTCAGATATCTCGCGTCGAGAAATGCGGTTGTTTTTACTAATCAAATCAAATATCTGTTTTCTTATATCATTAGCAGTTGCTATGGTGAATTTTCGGTCTCGAATATGACCTTTATCGTCTACCATTAACTCTTTACATACGAAATCTTTATGGCAGGGGATGGACACATAAAAATATGTCCTATCTTCATCAGATTCAAAAGATGCTTTCCCTGACCCATTTTTTTCTAATTCTTTCATGACAGTTGGAATGCCAGTTCCACGACCTTCTGTTAAGTCAAGTTCTTTTAAAAAATCTCCAAGTCTTCGATTTCTATATCTTCTGGCATGAATTCTTTTGCCTGCTCGTAAATCTTCCAATTTAATACTTCGATCAGCACCACTATAACTAACAATCTCTATTTGTTCCGGCATGATGGATATCTCAACAGGCTCTCGTTCCTGATATGATCGATGGTATAACGCATTTACAATAAGTTCTTCCAGAGCCTGATATGGATAATTGAAGGTTCTGTTTGCCTCAGCCTCATATGAAATTTTTGATACATTTTGGCGAATAACCATGGTCTTAACATAATCAAGTGTTCGCTTTATAATCTGATGTATGGGCCCTTTTATAGACTCTATTTCTATAAAGTTGTCAGGGTCTGCATCTTTGCCTTTGGGATATATGACAATATCCACTTGAGTACACGGGAAAAATTTCTCCGGATTATAAGAAAAAAGCATCAATGCTATATTTTTCACTCTCAGGTTTTCATTTGGACCCTCCACTAAATCCATTTGTTGAAGTATTTGAAGCGGAGTGCTGTTTTCTATCTGTTCAACAAGTTTACTTCCTGTTTGTATCAAAAAGTCCCTTATTAATAGCATAGATACGTCTTTTATAGTCGCTGATGTGTTACCCCTGTCATCGAAAGGTACGCGGTTGGCCATATTCAACAGCTCCGCCTCATAATCCCCTTTTGCTACGATAGAGCTGGAGTTATATCGAATATAGTAATTATACTCTTTATGCTTATTAGCAGTTACATTATCAGGAACCTTGTAGGGACGTCTGTCGCCTGCTGTTGCCCAAATTACGAAAACCTTCTTTCCATCTACATCTTCAATGGCGGTTCGTGGCTGGTAGTATGGTGTGATGAGATTGTTGAAGCCAATCATAGACTTCTGGATATTATCCAGTTCGCCTATATCAACCCCACAGACAGGTCTTTTGGCTCTGCCGTTTTCTTCTTCAACTCCTACTACGATATAACCTCCGCTGATGTCTTCAAAATCATTGGCAAAGGCACAAATTGTCCTATAGATGGCATCGGGATTCCATCCTTTTTTGAACTCTATTCTGTCACTCTCAACGACTCGGCCGTCTATCAGCGACTCAATGTTTACGGGTAGTGTCATATTTGTTTGCTTTTACGCTTTATAATCATTTCATTCATATTGATTGCATCTAAACTTGTGTTCCTCTTGCAAGGAACTAAGAACATCAAGTCTTTATAGCCCCTAACAGAAATATATCCAATGCTTTTATAATAGTCCTTCAGGCTTTTCGTTGCCTTTTGAACATTCTTCTCCATTGATTCATAACCCATTTCCTTTTCGAACTCATCAGTTCTTCCATTCGGCCCAACTGCTTCTAATTGTAAAGGATATGGTTGCATGACTATCAATCCACAAGTGGAACTAAAAAAGTGAAATCTGTCTTTGACAAATTTGGCACCAATTCCCAATCCTCTATATTCTGGGAGAATCATCATTCTTTCGAAAATGCAGATGTTTGGATTGATCATTATGTCGTCTCCAAACAGCTTTCTTTGCAAATCTTCTTTGATGTTTCTCAGGTCAAAGTCGTATATTTCTTCTCCGATACGCATGGTATAAGAATCAGAATCGAATATTTGGAAAATGTCAAAGTTATCATCCAATGCTTGTGACAGCAACATGATTTTAATACTTGCCTTCCCTATGATTTGAATATCATTGCCACTATCATCCGTTTTGACGATATCTACAAAAATCTTTTGAGCATACCGTTCTTCTTCCATCGGCCCGAGGAATGAACAGAATTGGTATCTAAATTTAATATCAAACTCTTGATCTTCAATTGTATAATTCATATTTTTAGTTTTTACTTTTTTCACTCAGCTTGTATTATCAAATCTTCTTAAATTAATGCTGCACAATTAGTTTCTTGCAATCATCCCTTGCAACAAATAGACGTATCTTTTCAGTCTAATGTGACACCGATGGTGGACAATATATAAATATTATCATTTCTTCAATTTACTAAAAATAGTATTACTTCTATTCGTCTTTATCATCATATTGCCTATTTCTATAACAAACTTTCGAACTATCAAAACCGGGAGGTGTGTTTTTAAACTCAATGGTATTCTGGAAAATAGGATTTTGGCACTGAAAATCACGCAATTTTGTAATGTCAACATCAAATGTTATGATGGTATCATTATCCCCTCCTTTTAATTTGACAGGGGTCATCTGATCGTGCTTTTTGGGGATGGATAGTCTTGAATCTCCATAATCAGAAGTGTTTGCCTGTATAAAATAGCAATGAACATCTCGGCATGTTGATTCGACAATATTACTGTAATAATATGTATCTTTATTGTATTCTATTGCGAACAAAATGTCAATTTGTGAACGAAAAAGAGAGCGATGAAGCACATCTGCAAGTTCATAACAATTGAATATAGTGAATTGCACTCCTTTCCAATTTATTAAGTGGTAAATTGCTTTTCCTATCGATGGGACTTTATTATAGTATTTCTGTATCTCCCTGCACTCATTTGGAGAATAATGATTTTTTAGTCTTGGCAAAATAAACACTTCCTTTCTTCCCTTATACACATATGGAAGAAAAGCGACAGAAAAATTAAAACAAAAACCATTAGAGACTATGTGCTCTAATCCTAAAATAACAAGTTGCTGTTTACGTCTTGAATGTTCCGCATACATGACCAACAAATCTTTCGGCAGGCTGGTTTCAGGCAATATAAGACAATCAACGTTTTCTTGGGTTGCCATATTTAATAAATGAAAATGTCTCTGCCTTTTTTTCGAATCAAGAATAGTTTTTCCTTTTATTGAGGCAGCGATATCTTTATTATTTATCTTGATATTTGACAATGCCACATTTAGTTTTTGTTTTCCTTTAATGTTAGCACTATTGAAATAAATCCTTGGGATTTCTGCAATTGTGTTTTCTGATTTTTTTAATATTATGGGATTTTCATTATTCGATATCGTATCTTTGTCGCACAAATTGTTACATTCTAATTCTTTAATTATTTTCTGAATATAATCATCATCCTCCTTCCTGTCAGAAAAATCTCTTATATATTTAAAGAATTTAAGCAAGCATATTTCATATGCATGAATCATGCGTGGGTTCCAATATGAATTATTCCCAACATTAAGAATCAAATCACTGTTTTCTTCTGATGGCTGAGTTAATAATGTATAGATTTTATTTGATACTAAATTCTTTTCTTTTATACCTTTGTTGGTATAGATGATTATTGGGAATGACAAATAATGCTGTCGGATAAGATAGGATCTCCTTAATTTGATTGTCAGCTCTTTCTCCTTATCCTTTTTGTTTTGGAAATCTGTATTCAATGCTTTTGCCATTGTCATACAATAGTCACGATATAATACAAGGGAATTTTTTATCAAAACATTTTTCTCATCGTTCCCTTTAATTTTTAACCGGTCTATAGCTTCCTTGATCATCCTCTCAAATGAGGAGAATGATTCTTTATCATTTGTGACAACAAAATACGTAAAAACTTTTTCCCATAAAGAATACATATCTAGAAGAGTTGCTCCTTTGAAATATTTAAATATTTCTTCTTTTATCTTTTCCTTGTTGCTATCTCTGCATATAAGTTCTCTTTTAATTTGTTTAGCAAGGAAAACGGAAACTCCATATTTGCTATTCTTTATTCCAGAAATTTCTCTGAATTTATTGATTGAGTCTTCGTATATGATATCAAAACCCGCATTATTCAACGACTCTGTTGAATAATCATCTTCTGGTAAGAACCAAAAGGCACTGTTGTTTTCATCTAGTTTTTTTTGGAAATTGTCCAAAACAGCAAGAGGATATTCTGGCGAAAAATAGAATAGTCTTAACTTCTTTCCGTTGATTCTTAAATTATTATAGCCTGATAATACATACTCATTTTCATCGGTGCCCTTACTTAATGGAGAATTATTGCCATATAAGAACTTTTCATCAAACCATTCGTTGTTATTCCCTGGTTCGATATTAGCTAATACCATAAATATGTCATCAACATATCGCCCGTAATAAACAGGATTGAACCGTTCTTTTATAGAGATGTCGAAATCATTTAGATACCAATTTGCGATTACTCCGGAAGAAAGCAAACCAATAGGTAATTGAGGGAACTGTTGTATGTTTATTAAAGATTGATATTTTATATAAATCGTTTCTAATAAGTCGGTTAGCTCGGTAGTATTTGATAAAGGATTTTCAACAGATATTTTCTTTCGAACTTTGCCAAAGTCGATTTGCGATGTCGGATAGAAACGTTGAATATCAAGGCATATTAATAAAACATTATTGTTGTTGTTTATTTGTTCCTTGGCAATTTTTATCCCGTTATCACGCCATTTCTGGTATTTGTCAAAATATCTCTCAAAAAGATAATGTCCTTCCCTAATAGATATAGAGTCCTTATGGTTGTCAAAAACAAGAGCGTTTCCATAACAATTCTTTTTCATTTCATCTGTTATCAAATAACACCCCTCTTTCATTATCCAGAGCACATCTAATAAATAGATTTCTATTGGAGCATCGATGTAATGATTATATTCTCCCTCTAATAATTCAATATCCTTTGAGATACTGAAAAAATCATTACGAACGATATTCATTTTGTCCTCGCCGTTGTCTCCAATAGGTTTAATTTTCTTAGGCAAAATGAATGTGCTTATACGATCAATAAATGTTTGCAAGTCTTTCTTTTGAATTGCTGCTAAAAGTGCAATTAAAGACTTCTCTAAAACATCTTTGGTCTCGTATTCGGCCAACTTCATTCTTAATGGAAGGTTGAAATTATCGTAATAAACGTATGTCTTAAGCTTTTGATACGCCTCTTTTAAATCTTCTATATTAATGTCTTTGAGTTCCATATTATTTTATCCTCCTTTTTCCAGTTAGCAGCACTTGCATCAGCCCCTTCTTCTCCTCCTGCAACCTCTCCAACTTCTTGTTCGCCATTTCGTTTTCTTTGTCGGATTCGACCAAGATTGTAGCAATTGCTTTTTGTTCATCAATTGACGGGGTCTTTAGCATTACTTCTTTGACAATCTCTTTGTTCAGATTAAGTACACCACTTCCCGCAGCCATACTTTTATACTGCGCGAGTGTGGTATCATAACCTAAAATATAGTACAAAAAGTCTATGTTGAAGGTTTTGTCATATTCTTGAATGACTAACCAACCATCGTGAATACAACCATCAATTTTTAAAATGTATGGTCTTCCAAAACTCATTGAATTTGAAAGAATAAAATCACCACTTTTAACGAATCTGGTTTTTGACAAACCTTCTTTGATTATTTTTTCTTCAGTGCGGGTTATGTATTTAGCATCTACGCCTACGTCTCCGATTTTTATCCAATTATAACCATCTCTATCAGTGATATAATCTTCAATTGGTCTTGGCGAGCCTCCTCTGTTGATTGATGCCACATCTCCCAACCTCACTTCCTTCCACTCCCCACTAAACCCTTTCAACCTTTTCTTCCCCGTAAGCAACTGCTGCATAAGACCGCGTTTGCGCAAGGTGAGTTTATCTATCAGAGCGGTCTGCTTGGCGATGGCGGTGTCCCAAAGCTGTAAAACTGATATTATTTCTTCCTGTTCCGTAATATTAGGAAGTATAATCGGCAATTGATGTAATCTGCTACCTTTAATTCCAAGAGCAGTGCTACCAGTTGCATTAGCTGTTAATATAGTTTGAAATGTTTCGGACATTAGGAAATATTTTAAAAATGTATTTAGCAGATTTTCTTTTCCTCTGTATTTAATAACTCGTTGGGCAAGAGCAATGTTGGGATTATCAATTTGTGCAACGTGTCCGAGCGGTGCTTCGGTTGTAATTAATACATCGCCAACTTCGGCTTTGCCTCGTTGCATAACTTTTTCAAAATCTTCATTAGGAATATATTCTTTTGAAACTTCATAGTCAATATATCCATCTCGTATGTTTTTTGCTGTAACAAGAAATACTCCGTTTGAGACTTTATTGGGACTTTTCCCTCTATAATCCACATAGTTACATACATCTCCCAATCTCTTCACTTCCCAGTCTTCGGGAATGGGGCCGAGTGGCGAGAGTTTGTAGCCGGAGGGTATATGTTGATCTTGTTTAATCATATTTTACTTTATTTTAATGTTCCATTAGATTCAATAAACTGCTCCAAATATTGGCCAATCGCGTTAACAACGTCGTTTTTATCTTGGTCAGATATGAACTCATTGTAAGAATATTCTTTGCTATACAACAATGTATTACTGCCAAATCTTGCTTTTACAATATTTAGTTTATAAAGATATTGTTGGGTCTTTAACTGTATTTCAATTGAAAATTCTGATATAATACCTCCGAAATCTTTTTTGAAGTAAATGCATGAAGCGTAGTATTCCTCATTTAAATCTAAAGTATAAAAACCTGCTTTGGTTGGCCACCAGTTGGTGGCTGTGAAAATTGAATAAAATGCCGACAACTCATTATCAATATTTTGAAGCAACGACATATAATCCTTGTTCAGTATTTTGTTTTTTAATTCATCTGTAATTTCTGGTCTGTTAATCTGATTTTGATACTTAGTTTTAAGTCTTTTTTTCCAATCATCATCTTCTTCAATGCGCTCTCCTTTGGCACATTTGATGCTGATTTCAAGCGCTCTTACAAGACATTTACTCATATACTCAACAAACGGAGCTATTTGAGACAACTCGGCGCAAGCTCCATCGGAAGGGATTGCGCCGACTTCAATATCACACCGATTAAGTGCTGTGAGATAATTGTTCTTATCACTGCTCTTAACGACAATCATTGGATATCCGTGTCGGTGTAATATGTAGTTGACAATAAGCCTTGAAACGCGACCGTTCCCATCCTCAAACGGATGAATGCGGATATAGCGGTAATGGAACAGTGCCGCCAATTCAATAGGTGTAAATGTACTCTCTGCTTCGGCTTGGTTATACCATTGGATTAAATCAGTCATCAATGCAGGCGTTTCCTCTGGCGATGCGTATTCAAACATCTCTCCAGTCACTGTCCTAACTGAATTTGGTCGAGTTTTATAACTACCTGCGTGAACAACGTACGAAGTGTTTGTCCCGTCAGGCTGTTGGCGATACACAGTGTAGTCTTCTCTCAACAGCACGCGGTGAAGTTCACGAATGAACGATTCTGTCAAAGGCTTTTCTTTGTCCTCGGCTTCCACTTTTACGATTTTCAAACCGACATTGGAAGCTTTCATGTCTTCCAGGTCCTTCATATTGGCTTCTTCAACCACCTTTCCAAACACTAAAAGCATTTCCGTTTGACCATAGGTAAGAGTGTTTCCTTCAATATGGTTGGAATTATAGTTGAACTCCAACATAAATTTCTGGTCAAGACGATTTTGATCTTGTTCATTTAATGGCTGAAGCGACTGCCACTCTTTGTATAATGATTCTATCTGGTTCATTCTATTGTTGTTTTTAATATCCCAATTCTTTCAAATACTCCTTCATTTTCCCCTGAACCATAGCCAATTCCGCTTCCAACTGGTCTATCTCCTTTTGCACAGCAGGAATATCAATCTCCGCTTCTTCCTCATAGGTGTCAACATATCGCGGTATGTTAAGGTTGAAGTCGTTTTCACGAATCTCGTCGGGCGTAGCCACATAAGCATATTTGTCTTCCACCACACCAGGAGCAAACTTGCCGTCAACAAATTTACGATAAGTTTCGACGATGTGACCTATATCTTGTGGACGTAATTTGTTTTGGTTCTTTCCATTTTCGAACTCACGACTGGCGTCTATGAAAAGCACATTCTTCGAATTTCGGCCTTTTCTGAAGATGGCAATGGCGGCAGGAATACCTGTGCCATAGAACAGATTGGCCGGTAGTCCGATAACAGCCTCTAATATATGTTCGTTCTCCAAAATGTACTGGCGTATCTTTCCCTCACTTCCCCCACGGAATAGGACACCGTGAGGAATGATGACACCCACTTTTCCTCCGTTGTCATCGGCCACTTCGAGCATATGACTGATGAATGCCCAATCGCCTTTGCTCTTAGGTGGAATCCCCCTCCAAAAACGGTTGTAGGCATCGGATGCGGCTTCCTCCGCTCCCCACTTGTCTAGTGAAAAAGGAGGATTGGCAACCACTGTATCAAACTTCATCAGCTTGTCGCCACTCTTCAACTTCGGATTACGCAAAGTGTCACCCCAACGGATGACTGCATTGTCGAACCTGTGCAGGAACATGTTCATCATGGCCAATGCCCATGTGCTACCATTAACCTCTTGCCCATAGAGCGAAAAATTGTTGTTGCCAACTTCCTTACCCGCCTTAATCAGCAAAGAACCAGATCCGCAAGTCACATCGCAGATGCGGGCCCCTGGATTGCTCTTGGTGAGTTTAGCAAGCAATGTGGATACTTCAGCAGGGGTGAAGAAATCTCCTGCCTTTTTGCCGGCTTCACTAGCAAAGGTAGAGACAAGATACATATATGCATCACCGATAATATCATTGTCCTCTAAATGAGACTCATCCAGAACCAAATCGGCGAAATCCTGTAGCAGATTCCTCAGTCTGGCGTTCTTTTCTTTTGGCTCGCCCAAGTTGGCGCTGTTGAAACTGATGTTACGGAAGATGCTGCTGCCGTCCTCGCTACTCATCTTTTCCCGGTTGGCATCCTCCAAATCTGCGAGAGCCTCATCGATGAGCTCGCCTATGTTGGTCGCGTTCCTATTGTTATATAGGAAATCAAACGAACTCTTTTCTGGCACGACAAAACGCTCGTGGCGCATGGCGCGTTCCGCACGTTCCTTGTCTCCATCGTATTTTGAGAGATAATCATTTAGTTTTGAATTATATACGTCGCTTACGTATTTCAGGAAAAGCATAGTGAGAATATAATCCTTATATTGGCTCGGGTCGATTACCCCACGAAACGTATCACATGCTTTCCAAACTGTACGATTGATGTCTTCCTGACTAATTTTTTTGATCTCCATATCTATTATTTATTTAATTCATTATAAAGTAATTGGTTTGTGATTTGCATTCTCTTATCTGCAATGGTCTCTAAAATCTCCTTTTCACGCTTTTGCAAAGCATCTATCTCAACAATAATCTGTTGCGTCTTTTGATCGGGAATCAATATCATTAAATTCTCCAATGTGGGTTTATGTATCAGTGGAGTTGCCGATCCTGCTTGGGAACTCTTAATAACAGCCACCACGTTGGGATGATTCATGTACCATCGTAAATATTCAGGGCTTACCTTGTCTGTTTTCAGCCTCATAGAATACAGGGTGGTGGAAGGTACAGCAGGAAAATCCCTGTCATATACTTCACATAAGTAAGTTGCTCCTTTCCCTGCAAAAAGCAAATCACCTCTTTTAAGCATATAGCTATCCAATTTGGATGTGTACTCTATACGGCTTGTTGTCGTTTCTGGTGAGTCCATAAGCAAATCCTTAACCTGTAGGTAAGGAATAGTTCCTACTGGACTATCCTTCATGTACACTCCAGAGAGGATTTGCGCAATATCTGCCAACTTCTTTTTTATCATAGTATATAATTTACTAAACAATCGCTAGCAAAAGTATATTTATTTTTAAATCCAACAAAAATTTTTCGTTAATTTTTTAGTAATTTAAATACTATTTGTCTGTTTGCTTATATGTTTTGTATTGTAAGTTGCATAATATTAGAAAGTTATGTTATTTTAAGAAGAATTGGTATGAAAATTTTTTTCGTCAAAATAGATCACAATATGGTGGATTCTTAGAAAGTAAAGAATATCACGTAATGAATAAAAACACCTTCTTGTTGTTAGTGTGCTCTCTACGCGTTTTTCCCAAATAAATACTATATTTGTGACAATAAATTTGAATATATGTTCGGAGTCCCATTTCTTCAATCAGTTGCAGAGGATATTGTACGCAAGTACGGAGATGACTTGTCTAGTTTGATAGTTGTCTTCCCAAACAATCGTGCTCAGCTTTTTTTTAATGATTGCTTGTTGAATGCAGCCTCGGATTTAGGTCTAAAACAGCCTATCTGGTCTCCTTCATATACTACGATAAAGAAGATGTTTGAACAACACTCTTCACTGCAAATAGCTGATCCCATAAAATTAGTGTGCCTTCTATATGATACATATATGGAGGTGTTGAATCATGGGGAAGAGTACGGATTGAATACATCTGACCTGAAAGTGGATGAAACGCTTGACAGTTTTTATCACTGGGGTGAAATATTATTGTCTGATTTTGAGGATATAGACAATAACATGGTAAATGCACAGATGCTTTTCCAAAATATTAAAGATGGAGTTCCTTTCGAAGCGGATAGCACCTTTTTGACAGATGAACAGCGTGAGGTCTTGAAACATTTCTTTGCTGTGTTTAAAGAGGGCGACGAGACGGTTTTGAAGCGTAGATTCTTACAACTATGGTCTCTCCTTCATCCTATATATGTCATGTACCGACAACGTTTATTGTCCGAAAAACTGGCTTATGAGGGCATGTTGAAACGACAGGTTATTGAAACATGGGATGACTCTGATAATACGGATGAGGATAAGATATATCTGTTTGTTGGATTCAATGTGCTGAATCAATGTGAAAAGATGCTTTTCAAGCGACTTTATAGTGGTAAGAAAGCTAAGTTCTATTGGGACTGTGATGAGTACTATATTCGCAAGAAAAACGAGGCTGAAGCTCATGAAGCGGGTCTCTTTATGAGAGATAATATAAGTGATTTCCCGAATGAATTAGATACGTTTGATTTGTTAGGAAGTTGCTCACGTAAAATTGAGATTATCGGTTCTGCATCGGAGGTGGCTCAGGCTAGATATGTTTCTAAATTTCTGAAAGAACGTGAAGCGGAAGGTTCCACCAATGATGATACGGTTGTTGTGCTATGCAACGAAAATCTTCTGTTGCCTGTGCTACATTCTATACCAGGAAGCGGGAAGGATGGTGATGAGTGCAATGTTAATGTGACAATGGGCCTCCCAATCGTACAGACTCCAATATATGGACTGATACAGGTCTTGTTGGATTATCAAGAACATTTACACTTCCTGAATGCTGGCGAATCAAGTTCTTTGTTGAGTACGACATTGCTGCCTCTGCTTCGAAACTACTACCTGCGTCTTGCTTATCCATCCATAATCGAAATAGAGGAACAGATACAAAAAAAACATTGGAAGTTTTTCAAGACAGAATCGTTGGTAAGTAACGAGTCGTATGGATCGTTGTTTATGCAATGTGAGACATCTCGCGACCTCTTGCTTTGGTTGCTGGAGATTGTCAGAAAGGTTTCTGTGCTGTTTCGTGTTGATGAGGAGGAAGATGGAATAGAAACGCATGTGGATGAGGATGAATATATAAAATCATTGTCTGGTGATCTGTATAAAGAATCGCTATATAGAATCTACACCATGCTTACAAGACTTATTGCCTTGTTGGATGAAGATACTCTTACATTGGAGTTCTCGATGATGTTACAGCTGATCAATACGTTGATGTCGTCTCTCTCTGTTCCGTTCACCGGTGAGATGGTGACGGGTACTCAAATCATGGGTTTCTTGGAAACACGAAACTTGGATTTTACCAATGTGATACTTCTTTCTGCCAATGAGGGAACATTGCCAAGCTCAGGGAAAGAGAACTCGTTTGTTCCGTATGCATTGAGGAAAGGGTATGGCATGACCACCATTGAACATAAAAACTCGTTGTATGCCTATTATTTTTATCGTTTGCTGCAACGGGCGGAGAAGGTGACGTTGATGTATAACACATCAGAAAAAAACTCTTCTAAGGGCCAGATGAGTCGCTTCTTGTTGCAACTCATGGTCGAAGCAACGAATAATACGATCGAGAAGTCACAGATCAATTCGGATGTTCCTAAAAATGAGAGCCTGTTGTTCAAGGTTGAAAAAACGGATGCGATTCTGCAAAAGATGCATGAACTGTTTGATTTGAATTATCACTCAGATGCTCCTAAGAAGAGTCTTTCAGCCTCGTCATTGAACATGTATCTGAATTGTACCATGCGTTTTTATCTTAGTAAGATACTTCGATTATATAAACAGGAGGAAATCTCTGATGACGTACAAGTGAATGAGTTTGGAACGGTCTTTCATGCGTCTATGCAGTATTATTATGATGATCTGATGCGCAAGAAGAACAGCCGCATCATCTGTGCCTCTGATTATCCTACATTCATGACAAGGGAGCGGACTGAAGATGATGAGTCTATTACACGGACAACAGATTACAAGGAGTTTAAAGTGATGATAGACCGCTATGTAAATAAAGCATTTAAAATTCACTATTTTAATATGTCGGAGAATGAAACGATGCCTCAATTGTCGGGTGAACAGCTGATGAACCGTGATGCCATCGCTCGTTATGTCATCGGTATGTTGATGCTGGATGCTCAATATGTTCCGTTTGAGATTATCGGTAATGAATATCATTTTTCTTCTGCTTTCTCTGTTCCGAAAGAGAATGACGAGAAACTTGTGGTACGTTTCGAAGGAGATATAGATCGTGTAGATATAAAAGGAGAAACGATAAGAGTGTTGGATTATAAGACTGGAGGTAAGGCGAAGAGCATGAAGAATATAGACTCTTTGTTTATTCCTTCTGACGACCGTTATTCGTATGCTTTGCAGGTGATGATGTATAGTTATTTCTACTCTCTGGAGAAAAATGTGCAAGTGAAACCTGCGATTGCTTATTTGAAAACGGCAAAATCGTTGGATGCATTGGACCTTATATTGGATAAGGATATCCTAGCCTCAGCGAATGCTTATTTCGAGGAATTGAAGCAGGGAATGGAACGAACAATTGGGGAGTTGTTTGATAAGGAGATCCCTTTTGTGGCAAACAAAGATTGTCCAAGTTGTGAGTATTGCGACTATCTCTCTATCTGTGGCGTTAAACCTAAAAAAAATTGGTGATAGCTCTCAATACGATGTCCCAATTAAACAGAGATGTGAGTTGGATGGTGATATAGCCATTAGCAAAACCTGCTAATAGTTGTAGTGGAGTATGTCTTTTCAATTGAAGACGGGCGGCAGCTAATGCACCTGCACAGATAAATGCTATGGACAACAAAACAGAAGAGTTGGTATAAGTGATGAGGCTTACTGCGTATATGCTGGAGATGAGTCCTCCGATGCCTGTCATGTGAGCACTAATCTTCCACCATTTGCTGATAATTGCATCGATTAATATAGCTATCGAAATGCCTATTAATATATTTATGACAAAAAGAGGCATCTTGAAATATAATAAATAGGCACAAATAAGATAGGATAGACTGGTAATCGCATAAGGAATGATTCTGTCCTCTTTTTTTATCATCTGTATGCTTGAAATGATCTTTGCCCTTTCTAGTATATAGTAGGAAAGAAAAGGAATGAGGATACATACTAAAATGATGCATATCAGACTCTCTCTTATGTATTGAACGGGATAATATGAGAAGGTGGAGAGATTAAAGAGTAAGCATACACCATACAATGGCATAAGCAAGGGAAATAATGTGAATGATATGATTCTTGCTATGATATTTGTTGATTCCATAACTATACAATTTCTTTTCTTAGTCGAGCAGGCTGATAACCAAGCTGTTCTCTGTATTTAGCTACTGTTCTACGAGCAATACTATAACCTTTCTCTTTTAGCATTTCCGTGATTTTGTCATCTGTCAGCGGAGATCTTTTGTCTTCGTGGTCGAGTAGTTCTTGAAGGGTTGCCTTGATCTCGTTGATGGAAACCTCTTCTCCGTCGTTTGTTTGTAAACTTCCAGAAAAGAAGTAGCTTACAGGGAAAATGCCAAATTCTGTCTGAATGTATTTGTTATTACAGGCTCTGGAAATTGTGGAGACATCATATCCTGTAATATTCGAAATGTCTTTTAGTATCAGCGGTTTTAATTTTGTGTCATCTCCATCAATAAAGAAATCATGCTGGATGTTGATGATGGCGGTCAATGTGTTGCGAAGGGTCTCTTGTCTTTGTTTGACAGAGTCAATGAACCATTTGGCCGCATCGAGTTTCTGTTTGACAAAGAGTATGGCATCTTTTTTCTCCCGACTTTTCTGCTTGGCATTGCTGTAATCATCCAACATCTCGGCAAATTCGCGATTGATTCTTAGTGGAGGCAAATTTATATCGTTTAGGGTCAATATCAAATTGCCGTCTTCATTGTCCAACTGAAAATCAGGACTGATTTGGAGACTTGAAGCTGGAATGCCAGATTCCCACGCATTTCCTGGTTTGGGATTTAATTTGATGATCTCCTGTGATGCTTTCTTTATTTCGTCTTGAGAGAGACCTGTCTTTGCTTCGATTTGTTTAAATCGTCGTTGGGAAAAATCATCAAAATCGGAGGTTAAAATCTTTATTGCATTTTGGATTGAATCCGTTGGTGCCTTTCGTTCCAACTGCATGACAAGACATTCCTGAAGATTGGTGGCTGCGATACCTGCAGGTTCAAATGATTGCACAAATTTCAGTGCTTCTTTCATGTCATCGTCAGATACAATTGTGCCTGATTGAAAAGAATAATCGTCAACCATCGACTCGACACTCCTTCTGAGGTACCCATCCTGATCAATGTTGCCAATGACATACTCTGCAAGAATACGAATGTTCTCGGGAAGAGGTTGAAGATTTATTTGGTCTTTTAAATAGTCATGAAGCGAGGTGGATGATTCAAGGACAGCCTCTTCTTTGGCTTCGTCTGAATTTCCATTGGGTTGAAATAGCTTATAATCAGGAATGTCATCTTCAGTGCGATAATCGTCTAAAGAATAATCTAAATTTTCATCAGTATTATAGTCTTCTTCCTCCTTTAATTTGCTGATAGATTCTTCTTTGCTCAACTCTTCTCCTTCTTCCAGAGCAGGGTTTGATTCAAGCTCTTCTTTGATTCTATCCTCCAACTCAATAGTGGGGATTTCCAACAACTTTATAGTCTGGATTTGCAGAGGAGAAAGCTTCTGCTGTAGTTTCAGTTGTAGTTTTTGCTGAATCATAACTAACTATTATCAGTGCAAATTTAATTTTTTTGAAAGGGATGACAAACAAAAAAAGTGAAAAAAACGTTAACGTGATAGAATACGTTCCTAAGGATGTTCGACTTGAGATACTTGTTATTCTAGAGGGGAATTATATATACGGATTGTCTTGTTGCTAAATTTTTTGTGTGAGGATAAAAAAAGAAGAGCCGATTAACTTGACTCTTCTTTTGTGTGGTGCCACCAGGAATCGAACCGGGGACACAAGGATTTTCAGTCCTTTGCTCTACCAACTGAGCTATGGCACCATTGTTTCTCTTTTGCGGTTGCAAAGATAGAACGTTTTTTTGTAATGACAAAATAATTTTTCATAAAAAAAGATTTCTGCGTGATTTTTTTTGAAATGCCATTGATAATATGCACTTTTGCAGAGAAAAAAAGAGACTATGGTAATTGAAGATTGCGAATTTGGAAATATTGAGGTGAAGTCTGATGGAAGAATCAGACGATATGGATTGAAGATTGTCGGGGGAGTGCTTCAAATGCAGATGCCTGAATATGGTGATATACAATCTTTGCGGCTCTTTTTGGACAAAAATAGAGAGTGGGTAAGAGAAAAACTGAAGAAAGTAAAATTAAAGAAAGTACTGTTGTATGGTCCGGATTATGATTTTCAATCATGTGCTTTCACGATTCTATGGAAGGAATATGGGCGACAACGAATTGTTGGCAGTCTGAATCTAGATGAAAAGAAATTAACAATCTATTATCCTAACGGATGTGATCTCTATTCGTTGAAATCACAGACTACGATAAAATCAATTATTGAAAATGCGATGATGGTGGCTGCTAGAAAGATTCTTCCTTCATGGCTGATGGAGGTTTCTCGTCGGATAGGTATTGCCCACAAAGAGTGTCAGATTCGCAAGATGCGTTCTCGTTGGGGAAGTTGTTCGTCGGCCGCCTCAGTTCATCTCTCCTGTATGATGTTGCTCTTACCTGCTGAATTAATCGAATTTGTAATGATTCATGAGCTTTGTCATATCAGGGAAATGAATCATGGACCCCATTTCCATCGGTTGGTAAATCAGTTGTTGGATGGGAAAGAAAAATATTATGAGAGGGAAATAAAAAAATATTCTACAAAGCTGTAGAATTGATTGTGGATAGATTGTCTTTGTGGGGTGTGATGACTTCGTTGAGAATGGTCAACATTCGTTCAATATGCGTTTTAAATGACAGAAAGCCAACTCGTTTGTTTTTTCATCCCGTAGATGTAATCCATTCCCTTCGCAATGATTGAAAAATTCACACTCGGCACAAATGCCTGTCTTCGTCCATTTCCGATCTCGCATAATTTGATACTTGTTTTGCCATACCTCAGCAAAATTATCCTTGTAAATATTGCCTTGTATGAATCGTCCGCGTAGATCAGGACAAGCTGATATGCTACCATCTGCTAAGATGGATGCTACATTGATGCCTGCTCGACAAAAAAAGAAGTTGTCACGTACTTTCGATTCGTAGTCTGCAAGGAATCCTTCGCATCCGTAGTTTAAAGAGATGGCACCTTCATTTCTTGTCTTTTCTATAAAATCGAAAACTGCTTTGAATTTATCGTTGGGCAATTGGAGTTCTGGATTGTTGGCGGCTCTCCCTATCGGAAATATAGTGAAGATTCTCCATTTCTTGATTCCACACTCAATCAGTAGTTGTTTGATGTTCTCTAATTCATCGAAATTTTTGTTGTTGACGCATGTGACTACGTCATGCACTAGGTTGGTGCGGGGAAGCAATCGGATGGCTTCGATAGCCCGTTGAAAAGAGTGTGGATTCTGTCTTAGCCAGTTATGAGAGGTTTCCAGTCCGTCTAAACTTATCGTACAGGAACGCATTCCTGCGCGAAGGAGTGAATCCAGACGTTGAGGGGTCAGTAAATATCCGTTGGTGACGATTCCCCAAGGGAATCCAAGTTGATACATCGCCAATCCGGCTTCTTCCAAATCGCGTCGTACCAGACATTCCCCTCCGGTGAAGACTATCATTGTTTTGTGAGGTTCCACGATGGGAACAACCTGTTTGATGCCTTCCACAAAATCGAATACGGGCATGTCCTTTACACTGGACTCCTGCCTACATTCACTACCGCAGTGAAGACAATTCAGCGGACAGCGCAGGGTGGATTCCCAAAAAATATAATTCAGGTTGTGAGTCTTCGCTTCATTGTGTCGATAAAGATCGAACACAGTCATTGCGATTTTTTTCCTTAGCGATATTTTGCGAGGATTGTTCACTCTTTCTTCTTTAAAACAACGTCCACTTTAATGGTTCTTTTCCCATCGTACCAATCACCATCTCCCCCTCTTAATGGGAACCTGTTGATCGGAATAACGGTATCTAATTGTTCGTACACCGTATCTTTGCTAGTGAATTGGAAGTGAAATTTAGAAGTGGGAGGATATTGCCATGGTCCGTGTGTGTCGTATTGACCTTGTTTGTCAGTAGTTGCCAGAATCTTATCTGGCAAGCCAAATACGGTGTCGAGTTCTGTTACATCTACATTTGCGATAGGTTTGCCTTCTTCATCTTGTACGGTTCCCATCAATTCGTAATCTGCATAAGGACAACCATACTCTTCTCCTCCTTCATGAATGATGGAACATGAAAACCCTAAAAACCCTAAAATAGAAGTCAAAATGTAATTAAAAAATTTCCTGATATTCATATCATTATTTGTTTGTTTAACATTTGTTTTTAGCATATGTTCATGTTAGAGTTTACGCTTAGTTAACTCTAAAATTATAACGTGGCAAAGATAATGACAAAAACTTTACTTATGCAAATAAATACACAAAAAATAAAGAAATAAATTTATTTTTTCATCTCTTTACAATGCTTTGATGATGCACTTAGGACAAATATCAAGAAGAATTTAATCAATTTTTATACCAAAAACGCTTTAAATCTTTGATAACTAAACGTTTGTAAACTTGCTTTGTTTTGCGGATTTTTGTTGCTTTGTTTAGTGGTTTTTATTATTTTTGTAGTTCCGAAAATTTTGTTCTGAACGAATGAGGAATGAAATTTTGGGGTGTAAATTTAAAGAGTCAGATTTGAAACGATTACTGTTCATAATTTCTACGATATATTTTCTTGCGACACAAAACATGATCGCACAGACTGATATTGACCGTTATCAGGAAGAGAAGCGTATGAAAGTGGAGCAGTTGAAAGGACGGAAACAAGCTGAAAATGAGGCTGCCAAGGCATCTATGGATGCGAAGAAGAAAGAGATGGAAGCTCAAAATTCGCAGAGAAAGGCAGAAAGTGATGAGGTGAAGAAAAGAGAGGCATCTCGTAAGCAGAAAGAGAAAGAATTATGGGAACAACAGAAAAAAACGGTTGAACAGAAGCAACGTCAGGAGAAAGAGAAGCAAGCTCAGAAGTTAAAAGAATACGAGCAGATAATCGAACAGGAGAGACAGGCTCGTGAAATGCGTCAGAGACGTGAGGAGGAGCTGAAACAGATTGACCGTGAACGTTGGGCTGCTAAGCAAAAAGAGTTAGATGCAAAACGTAAGCAGGAGGAAATAGAGCAACAAAAGAGACAGCAACAATATGTTGAGGCTTCGGAGCGTGAAAAGTTACAACGTGAGATTCGTCGCCAAAAGGAGATTGAGATTCGTGAACAGCAGAAAAAAGCTTGGGAAGAAAAGAAGGCGTCATTAAAAGATCGACAAGCACAGGAAGAAGCTGAACGCGAGCAACGAATGCAGGAGTATCTGCAAGCGGTTGAACTTGAGAAGCAGGCACGTGAAATGCGTATTCGTCAAGAAGAGGAGATGCGTAATCAATACACTGAGTTGTGGAATAAAAAGAAGGCGGAAATAGAGGCGGCAAGAGAAAAAGAGAGACAGGAAAATATCCGTAGGCAAAAAGAGTATGAGGCGATAATTGCCAAACAAAGGGAGACGAGGGAAGCTCAGGAGAAACGTGATAAAGAACAACATCAACGTGAACAGGAAATATGGGCGCAGAAGAAATTGGAGCAGGATGCGATTAGAAAGAAACAGCGTGAGGAGGAAGAACGTAGAAAGGCTGAATATGAGAGTGCTTTGAAAGCAAATCAAGAAGCTGCTGCACTTCGTCGCCAGCAGGAGATGGAAAATCGCCAAAGAGAAAGAGATGCTGCAGCTCAACGACAAGCTGAATTACAAGCGCAGCGAGAGTTGATGGCTCAACAACGTCATGAGGCTGCTTTGCAACGTCAAGCAGCTGCTCAGGCACGTATTGCGGCTCAACAAGAACGTCATGCTCAGCAGGTGGCTGCTCAGCAGGAACGTTTACAGAGAGAACAGGAACAACGTGCTGCTCAGCAGGAGAAACTTCGTTTGCAAAAGGAAAAGAGAAGACAAAAAATGGAGGAGCAACGTGCGGCTGAAATGCAACGTAAGCAACAACAACGTGAAGCAGCTGCTCGTAAGAAAGCTTATATGAATCAGCTGAAAGAACGTGAACGCCAGAGAGAACAGCAACAAAAGACACAGGCTCAAGATATTGCTAATAGATTGAAAGCTAAACGTCAGGCTGAAAAACAAAAACAAATCCAACTTCGTCAGGCTCAACGTGAGAAGGAGATGGCTCGCAAACAAGCTGAAAAAGAAAAGGCTATGCAGCTTCGAGAGAAGAAAAAGGAGATGATGGAGCATCAGCTGGAGAAGAAAAAAGAGTCCAAAGAAAAACAGAGAGAACGCGAACAACTTGAAAAAGAGTCGGAGGCTCGTTTACAAGCATATAAGGCTCGTCAAGCAGAATTGAAAGCTCAACAGGAAAAGCTGGAGGCAGAGAAGAATGCAGATGAGAAGGAGAAGGAACGTATCCGAAAGGAACGTGAGGAGGTGGAAAAAGAGACGCTGAAGTTGGCGAAGAAAATTGTTGGAAATAAAGAGAAACACCGTAAAGCGATAGAAAAAGAGCAGAATAAGAAGGATAAAGCGAGAGAGAAATATGAAAATCAACTTCGAAAGGACTCTCTGAAACTAGCGAAGATTGAAGAGGAGGAACGCTTGCGATATGCTCAGGAGGATGCTCAGGATAGTATAATGGATCTAACATCTAAGCAGAAAAAGATGTTAAAGAAGATTCAAGAGCAGAAGAGAATCTTGAAAGAACAGGCTGAAAGTGATTCGTTGATGTTGCTGGATGGTGATTTCGATATGGTCACAGGTGCTCGTGATAATTCTGATTTGTCTCCTGAAATGCTCGAAAAGATGAGTAAGAAGAATGAGGCGACGCAAAATCTTCCAATAGGTGATGATGACTACTTGCCAGATGATGAGGATATGTATGATGAAGCGCCTGTCTTCTCTTCGGACTCTACCGAGATGGACTCTGTAGGGGTTTCTCAGGATACAGTCATTCATCTGACTTCAAAGATTGATTCCGTTTTGTTACAACAGCAGATTGCTGAGTTGGAACAGGAGTTGGAAAATATTAGAGAAATCAATGAACTGGAGAAGAGTGGAAAGGGTAGAAAAGGAAAGGGCAAGAAAAAAGAGTTTATTCTAGAGAGAATAAAAATACCTAATTGCCGTTATTTGAATGATGTCATCTATGTTCGTGATAAGTTTGAGTTCCGATATGAATTGGACTTCTTCGTGCATTATTTTGATCATCGTTATTTCCATAAAAAGAAGTTTTATGATAGAGTGGATACTACCCGATGGGTGGCTAAGCGTGTTATGAAACTGGTGGGAAATACTAAATATCGTCATACAGATTTTAACAAGGTAGTTGATTCTATTGCTGGCATGATGCCGAATTATCCTGTAGCTGAATATCTGGATACAGTTATTACTCAATTGAATTTGGAGTATCTGGCCACGGGTGAAATAAAGATCAAGTATAAGAACATTCGTCAGAAATCTATTATTGCTAAAATCAAGCCTACGGAGATCAAGGAAGATGGATTGATGGGTTCTCTCGGTAATATCAAGTTCTTCACGGGTAATAAAAGACGTGTCATTGAGGAATTGGATGCTTCTCAGTTCGATTCATTAGTGGTTAAGGATACAATGAGTACGGAAGAAAAGGTGCTGGCTGATTCGTTGAATTCTATTATTACGTTGAAGGGACAACAGGATAGTATCAATCATGTGCAGGATAGTTTGGCGGCGTTATCATTGTCGTATGCTTTGTCTGCACAGGAGAGGGATAGCATCCATAGTGTGTTGGATGCGGTATTGTGGAGTGATTCAACGTCATCCTCTTCAATGGAACCAGAGGATCGTTATGAATTGTCCGGAGATATCTCGTCGGATCCAGTCTCACTTAACAGCCTGGATTATATGATTAGGGAGGCTGAAAGGATGAATCGAGAAAGGAAGGAAGGTAAGAGACCTGCTTATGATAGTGATCCGGAGAATGCTTCACCGGAACCATCACGTTCACCGGAACCATCACGGAATATACCTATAAGTACTCCGCCAATCGGTGAGTTGAAGCTAAATACTTCGCCATTGCCATCCGCTACTCAAAATAGTGATACGGATGTCTCATCGTCGGAGGAGACTGTTGTAGAGGATAAGAAATCGAAGAAGAAGAAAAAAGATAAAAAGGCAAGAGAAGAGGAGATAGAATCTTTGATTGAAGGGGAAACAGAGACGGTTCCATCTTCGACAGAGACTCGTTCATCGGACAATGGTGCACAACCGGTAACTCCGGCTGCTTCATCTGCAACAAGTGAGGTTGAGACACATGAAAGTTCGGATGATGAGATGCCTTCAAAGAAACAAAAGAAAGAGAAAAAGAAAAAAGATAAAAAGAAACAGTCAGAAGAAGAATGGGATGCTGATGTGGATGCATCTTCTGAAGATTCATCGGATGGCTTCTAATAAATATATATATTATAAGGTATGCTAAAGAATTTATTGACTCGTGCTGGTTCAGGATTACTTTTTATAGTAGTCATGTTGGTATGTATATGGAAGACCAATCTTTATTTTGGTGCGTTGTTCATGATCCTTACCGTTTTAGGTATGAATGAGTTTTATCAGATGGCAAGTAAAAGAGAAGAGTTGTCTGTGTGTAGGACTTTGTCGATAATTGGTGGTGCTTTGTTATTCTTGGTGACCTATATGGTATGCTTTTTGAAGGTTGACCTGATGTGGTACTCCGTTGTGTTTGTGTATCATGCAATATTGATGATTGTTGAATTGTTTCGATGCAAGACAAATCCGTTGTTGAATATAGCTATAACTTGTATGGGTATCTTGTATGTCTCTTTGCCATTCTCTTTGATGTGCTATGTGGCATCTATTCCAGAGTATGGGAGTTATTTATTAATGTCTTTCTTCGTGATTATATGGATGTCTGACACAGGAGCCTATCTTGCCGGTGTGACGTTAGGAAAACATAAGATGTTTGAACGTATATCACCTAAGAAAACATGGGAAGGATTTGCGGGAGGATTGACCTTCGCAATATTGTTTGGCGTGGTTTTAAGTAAAATCACACCTGTGCCCCTTGGTTGGATGACGTGGGTATTGTTCTCTGCAGTGATATTTGTTTTCGGTGTGTTAGGTGATTTGGTAGAGTCTATGCTAAAGAGGAATTTGTCGATAAAGGATTCTGGAAAGTTCTTGCCAGGACATGGAGGTTTGTTGGATCGCTTTGATAGTTCCCTGATCGCTGCACCAGCTCTCTTTATGATGGCTTTGATATTTGTAAAGTACATATTTTAAAATAAAAAATATGTTTCTAAAAAGAAATGTATTACATTTGCATGATAATTTTGAGTAATGATGAGAATACATAAAGAAGGAAAAAAATTTTTGTTGAAGGTTTTAGTAGGAGCAATTTTGATTAATATGTTGCTGTGGATTGTGTGTGGAGCCAATCATCCTACGTGGCTTTGGATCTTTTCACTTGTTTCAATTGTCCTATTCTTGTTCTTAACGAACTTTTTCCGTAATCCAGAAAGAATATTTGAGAATTTTGAGGATGGAATGATTGTCGCTCCTGCGGATGGTACCATTGTAGTGATAGAACCAACTGTTGAAGATGAGTATTTAAAAGAGAAGAGAATACAAGTATCTATCTTTATGAGTGTGTTGAATGTTCATGCCAATTGGTATCCGACACATGGTAAAATTGTGTATTATACTCATAATGATGGTAACTTCATGCGAGCAAATTTGCCTAAATCTAGTACCGAAAATGAACGTTCGACGGTTGTTATAGAAACACCAAATAAGGTGAAAATATTAGTCCGTCAAGTGGCTGGCGCCATGGCACGTCGTATTGTGACATATGCACGTGAAGGCGACGAGTGTAATGTTAATACACAGCTTGGATTTATTAAGTTCGGTTCAAGGGTGGATGTATATCTTCCATTGGACGCTGAGATAATGGTTAATATGAAACAATCTGTTGTGGGAAATCAGACCATTATAGCCAGACTAAAAAAATAATTTTCGTATGAATATCAAACAACATATTCCTAATACCATTACATGCCTTAATCTGTTTTCTGGATGTGTCGCATGTGTTCTTGCTTTCGGGGAACATTACTTTCTAGCATTATTATTTATTCTGTTGGCAGGAATTTTTGATTTCTGCGATGGTATGGCTGCCCGTCTTCTTCATACCTCATCGGTTATAGGAAAGGAATTGGATTCTTTGGCCGATATGATAAGCTTTGGATTTGCACCTAGTATGATTGCCTATAAGCATATTGATCATTTGGCAAGTTCACAAGTCTCTTGTGATACGTTGGCTTATATCATCCCTTTCATTGCTTTTTTGATTGCCATATTTTCAGCATTGCGCTTGGCGAAATTCAATGTGGATGAGAGACAAACGTCATCGTTTATTGGTCTCCCAACACCGCCTAATTCAATCTTTTTTGCTTCGCTGATATCAATGTCTGACCCAATGGTATCTCAATCAATAGCGGTACCATCTTGGTTGAATTTGTCGTTGTTCAGTCCTGTATTGGATAATCTATATGTGATGATTGTGCTTGTGGTGGTCTTCTCATACTTATTGGTGGCTGAGATACCGATGTTCTCTTTGAAGTTTAAAAATTTAAGTTGGAAAGATAATCAGATTCGATATATATTCTTGGCTATCTCGGTTCTTTTATTTGTGACTTTGCGTTTTGCCGCATTCTCATTTATTATTTTACTTTTTATTCTTATGTCTGTCGTGAATAACTGCAGGAAGAAGTAAAAGGTATGTTTTATTAATTCACTGTAAAAATAGTATAGATACAACGGACACGTCACACAGCGTTACAACGGATGCGGCACGTCACATTTTAACGGACGCGGCACGCCACGTCCCTACAAATCAAAAAAAATCGCGAAATGAATTTATAGAACCCGCTAAATTTTATTTGTCATGAGTTTTGTTAAATCTTTTTTTGCATGCTTGACTGCCATTATCGTGTCGGGTCTGCTCTTCATGTTGCTGTTATTGATTTATGTTGCTATTGCTACTAAACCTGCTGATATAGAACAGAATTCAATTTTGTCTATTTCTCTCGATGGCGAAATAGTAGATCGCGAAGAAAAAGATATCATTTCTGATGTTTTTTCAAAGAACCGTCTCACCAACTCTTTGGAGGAGATCTTAGCATCAATCAATTCGGCTAAAAACGACGATAGGATTAAAGGAATATACTTGAAGTGTGGAATTGCCAGATGCGGTTATGCAACGTTAGAGGAGATTCGTCATGCCTTGGAAGATTTTCGGTCAACAGGTAAATTCGTGGTTTCATATTCGGGTAGTTATACACAGGGGAATTATTATGTTGCATCGGTGGCTGATTCGTTGTTTGTGAATCCGCAAGGTGCTCTTGATCTCAGAGGTATTGCGGCATCATCTATTTTTTATAAACCCTTGCTGGATACTTTGGGTGTGGAGATGCAGGTGATAAAGGTAGGTACATATAAATCATTTACAGAACAATATACCAATGATTCGATGAGTGTGCCTAATCGTGAACAAACAGAACAGTTGGTACAGTCGTTGTGGCTTTCTGTTGTAGAGAGAATAGCTGAATCGAGGAACATTCCAGTCTCTTCGTTAAATCAAATGGCAAATCAGATGATGGCTTTCCATCTTCCATCAGTTGCATTGAAGAATGGATTGGTAGATGGCTTACGATATTTTGATGAGGTGGAGACCTCCTTGAAAACAATGCTTTCGCTTGCAGCAGACGATGAGTTACATTTTGTTTCATCTCGTGATTATTATGCCGAGGTTTCTGAGATTAATCAAGTATTGAGTTCGGATGATAAAGTGGCTGTTTTGTTCGCAGAGGGGGAAATTGACAATGGAAATAGGGATGGAATATCTTCGTCTGAGTTGATTTCTCATATTATGAAGCTTAAAGATGATGAAAACATAAAAAGTGTTGTACTTCGTGTGAACTCTCCTGGCGGAAGTGCTTATGGAGCGGAACAAATCTGGCATGCGGTGGAGTTGCTGAAGAAAGAAAAACCTGTTATCATCAGCATGGGTAATTATGCAGCATCTGGCGGATATTATTTATCGACAGGGGCGAATTATATCTTTGCAGATCGAATGACTATCACGGGTTCCATTGGTGTGTTTGGAGTGATTCCTAATGTGGAGAAGCTGATGAATAAGATTGGAATCAGACATGAAGTAGTGAAGACGCATCCGTATGCAGATGTGTTGTCGAATTTCCTTCGTCCATTGGATGAAGAGGAAAAGACTATTTTGCAAGAGCATGTGGCGGAGGTGTATGATGTCTTCTTGACAAGATGTTCGGATGGTAGAGGAAAAACGAAAGAGGAGATTGCAGAGATAGCAGAAGGTAGAGTGTGGAGCGGTGAGAAAGCTTTGGAAATTGGCTTGGTAGATGCATTGGGTGGACTGAATGATGCCATTGCCTATGCTGCAAAAAATGCTAATCTGACAGATTATGCAGTGGAATATTATCCCAAAGATGATGTCATGGGTAAATTGACTGAATTGCCACATATCGGATATGATAAGTTATTTAAGGGAAATGATGTGTTTGCAAAAGAGAAAGAGATGCTATATCGTTTGCAAAGTTTGGATTTTGATCAAGCAATGATGCCTTATTCCGTAGATATAAAGTAGTTTTTTGGTCAATTAGGTTGATTTTTAAAAAAGAAAAGGTTATATTTGGAGGAAAAAGGTCACTAAACTTAGTGAGTGAGGCTGTCATTTTGATAAAAATAATACCATGAATACTGAAAAACCGCTTATATTGAGGATTTTACTATGGCCATTTGCAATTATATATTGGTTTGTCGTGACCATAAGGAATTTGTTTTTCGATTGGGGCATATTGCCGTCGAAAAAGAGTGATGTGCCAGTTATCTCTGTAGGAAACATCACGGTGGGAGGCACAGGGAAAACACCTTTCACTGAATATCTCATCAAAACATTAAAAACGAAATACCGCTTAGGTGTACTGAGCCGTGGATACAAAAGAAACACGAAAGGGTATGTTTTATTGACGTCCAGTTCAAAGCCGTTAGAGGTGGGGGATGAACCATATCAGGTGAAAACGAAATTCCCAGATGTCATGGTGGCTGTAGATGCAAACAGGAGGAAAGGTATTGCAAAAATGCTACAGGAGCCTTATCATAAGCCCGAATTGATTATTTTGGATGATGCGTACCAACATCGATATGTGGATCCTGATATCTCTATCTTGTTGGTAGATTATAATCGTATGATTACAGAAGATCATTTGTTGCCGGTAGGTCAGTTGAGAGAACCTGTTAAGGCAAAAAATAGAGCGGATATAGTGGTGGTGACGAAGTGTCCTGCCGATCTTCCGTCAATACAGTTCCGTATCATACGTAAGAATTTGGGTGTCTTCCCTTATCAGTCGCTTTATTTTACTACAATGCAGTATGGTGATATGGTTCCTTTGTTCCCTGACAAGGTGAAAAGCCCTTTGCAAAAGGAGAATCTAAAAGACGCATACACAGCTCTTACGGTTTCGGGTATAGCATCACCTATTCCGTTTGAAGATGAAGTCAGAGGATTTGTGAAGGATGTTGTGACGGTGAATTTTATGGACCATCATAATTATTCGAAAAACGATTTCCAGAAAGTTGAGTCTATCTATAACGAAATAAAGGATTCGAAAAAAGTGATTATTACGACGGAGAAGGATGCTGTTCGGATGATGAATAATTCGGAGTTCCCTGAATCGTTGAAGAAGATTATTTATTACATTCCATTGTATGTTGTATTTTTGAATGACAATGGAGCTGATTTCGATAAAAAAATAGAGAGTTATTTGGATAAGAATAAGTGTTTCAGCCAGATGATAACATCTAATGTATAATGATTTTATAAGATAAAGATATGGATGATTTGTTGAAAAAGATAAAGGAGTCTTGTTCGTGTTTGAATAAGCGAACCAGTATGAGACCTAAAATAGCGATTGTATTGGGTACGGGACTGGGTAGCTTTGCTGAAAAGATTTCTGTGAAGGATGCTATTCCGTATAGTGAGATACCTGGGTTCCGGACTAGTACGGTGCAGGGACATTCAGGTAAGTTGTTGTTTGGAACATTGGAAGGCATTGAGGTGATGGCAATGCAAGGTCGTTTGCATTATTATGAAGGATACAGTATGCAAGAGATCACATTCCCTGTTCGCGTTATGAAGGAGTTTGGCATACGTGTGTTGATGGTCTCTAATGCGGCGGGTGGATTGAATCCAGAGTATATACCAGGCGATGTTATGATTATAAAAGATCATATTAATTTGTTCCCTGAACATCCATTACATGGACCAAATATCGAAGAACTTGGCGTGCGTTTCCCTGATATGAGTAATGCATACGATAAGAAGTTAATCGCTTATTCGGATGAGATTGACAAGAAATTTGATATGGGACTAAAGAAAGGTGTTTATGTGGGAACACAAGGTCCTACATTTGAAACATTGTCAGAGTACCGATATTTTAGAATCATAGGCGGTGATTCATGTGGCATGTCAACGGTACCTGAGGTGATTGTGGCAAATCATGCAGGTCTGTCCGTATTTGGTGTTTCTGTTATATCCAATGTCGGCGTCGATGCTAATCTAAGTAATGTGACACATGAGGAGGTGCAACAAAACACGTTGCTTGCTCAGGACAAATTAGCGTTGCTGTTTACTGAGATGGTGAAGAAATGCTCGAATGATTTTTAACGAAGGAAGTGGAATGTGATTAAACTGGACATCCATTTGTGATTTCAGGGTGCCAGTTTTTTAGTTACATGTTAAGAATAATGGAAGAAGTGCTATAAATCAGATGATTTTGTGCGCTTCTTTTCTTTCTTTTTATAACTGTGATGGACATTTATGTAATATTAGCAACGGTTTTAAAGAAAAAAAGTCGTAACTTTGCACTCTAATTTTACTTGGACTTAAATATACCACGATATTGATGAATAGTAGAGATATACTGCGTATAGGACTAGATGCTGGTTCAACAACATTAAAGTTAGTCGCAATAGACAACAAGGGTGATGTAGTTTATAAAGATTATAATAGACATCATGCTGATATCCCAGGTACGTTATTGTCATCTTTACAGAAGATGAAATCTCTCATGGGAAATCTGCAGGTCTCAATCTGTACTACAGGCTCGGCTGGAATGGGTTTGTCTGAACGATATCATCTACCTTTTGTGCAAGAGGTGGTAGCTGCGACCAAGGTAATAGAAGAAAAGTTTCCACAAACTAAAACGTTGATCGATATAGGGGGTGAGGATAGTAAGATGATATTCTTCAACAAGAATCTTCAGCCAGATATCCGTATGAATGGAAACTGTGCTGGAGGAACGGGTGCCTTTATTGATCAGATGGCTGCTATTCTGGCTGTGAATGTGTCTGAGTTGAGCGAGATGGCTTTAAAGGCTGATATGATCTATCCTATTGCCTCTCGTTGTGGCGTGTTCTCAAAGACGGATATTCAAAATCTTATCAGTTTGAACGTGAGCCGTGAGAACATTGCAGCCTCTATATTTAATGCGGTGGTGACTCAGGTGGTTTCCACTTTGTCCCGTGGCTGTGATATCTTGCCTAAGTTGTTTTTGTGTGGAGGTCCTTTTGCCTTTATTCCTGCATTGAAGAAACTATTGATGCAGAAGTTGTCCATGTCAGAAGAGGATGTGATATTGTGTGAACATGCTTCTGTGATACCTGCATGGGGTGCTTCGTTGTCTGTTTCGAATGACGTTACACATTTAACGTTGGATGAATACATTGCGATGTTCTCTGAGAATCGCAAAAAGATTGACATCGTTCAGTCTGGGTTACAACCATTGTTCCGTGACAATGATGATTTTGAACAATGGAAGGCTTCAAAGGAAAAGAATAAGATAGAAAAGATTGATCTGGCAGATTTATCTGACGGACGTTGTTATATTGGTATTGACTCTGGTTCAACTACCACGAAGGTCGTGGCAATGGATCCACAGGATCGAATATTCTTCACTTTCTATAAGAAAAATGGCGGTAAACCGTTGGAGACTGTAAAAGAAGGATTATCTCAATTGTTAGAGGAGTCTCGTGCAAAAGGGAAAAGCCTGACCATTATATCTGCATGTTCCACGGGTTATGGTGAGGATTTGATTAAGACGGCTTTCGAACTGGATTATGGTATGGTAGAGACCATTGCTCACTATACTGCTGCATACAAACTGAATCCTAAGGTTTCGTTTATTTTGGATATCGGTGGACAGGACATGAAGGCTATCTTTGTAGATAAAGGAGCCATCAATCGTTTGGAAATCAATGAGGCATGTTCGTCAGGTTGTGGTTCGTTTATTGATAGCTTTGCTAAATCGTTGGATTGTCCGATTGCCGAGTTTGTGGATCGTGCATGCAAAAGTCAGAATCCATCAGATTTAGGTACAAGATGTACTGTGTTTATGAACTCAAAGGTAAAGCAGTGCTTGCGTGAGGGTTCTCCATTGGATGATATATCAGCTGGTTTGGCCTATTCTGTGGTGAAGAACTGCTTATATAAGGTTTTGAAGTTGAAGAGCATGGATGAGTTGGGAGACCACATTGTGTTACAAGGTGGAACGATGAGAAATAAGGCAGTGGTTCGCGCTTTTGAATGTTCTACAGGTAAGAATGTCATCGTCTCCAATTATCCTGAATTGATGGGAGCCTACGGAGCAGCTTTGTTTGCGAAGAATAGAGTGGAGGATAAATGCAATACATTGAAACCAATGAATCGTGCATTGGAAGATGTAGTGGATCTAAGAGAATATACAGTAGAACCGATGCGGTGCGTCGGATGTGAAAATAATTGTCAGATCCTGAAAAATGTTTTTGCCAATGGTAAAACATACTACTCAGGTAACAAATGTGAGAAAGTATATACAAATAAGGGAGAAAAGGATAGAACAGCCTTTAATTTGAGTCTATTCAAGAGTGAACAAGCGTTTAAGAGCAGTACCAAGGGAATGGTGAAGAATCCGCTTCTCACCTTAGGTATTCCGCGTGTCTTGAATATGTATGAGAACTTCCAGTTCTGGTATATTCTCTTCTCTACGTGTGGGATAGAGGTGAAGAAATCAGCACGTTCTACATTTAAGATATATGAGTCGGGCTTGAATACTGTGATGGCTGACAATATTTGTTTCCCTGCTAAATTGGTACACGGACATGTCTTGGATTTAGTGGAGAAAAAGGTTGATAGAATCTTCTTCCCTTATGTAGTTTATGAGGAGCTGGAACCTAAATCAAACAATAGTTACAATTGTCCGGTGGTGGCAGGTTATTCTGATGTGTTGAAGAGTGCTATCAACACAAAGGAACGATATAATATACCATTGGATGCTCCGGTAATAAACTTCAAGGATGATAAGCTGTTGATGAATTCCTGTAGGTTGTACCTCACACAGTTGCTGAAGGATCAGTACGATGAACAGATTTTCCAAAAAGCTTTTGTAGAGGCCAAGAATGCTAAAAATAAATATGTACAGACAATTCACGACCGTGCAGTGCACACCTTGGAGGTGGCAAAGAAAGAGAACCGTTTCGTGATATTGTTGGCAGGACGTCCGTATCATAATGATCCGCTGATTCAACATAAAGTATCTGAAATCATAGCCTCATTTGGTGTGGATGTGATAACAGAGGATATCGTACGTGGAGTGGATTCTCCATTGAAGAATTCACACATCATTCCACAGTGGTCTTATATGAACCGTATTATGAAAGCAGCCCAGTGGGTGGCTAATACGGATGAAGATGTACATTTCGTGCAATTGACCTCCTTTGGTTGCGGACCTGATGCCTTTATATTAGACGAGGTAAGTGATATATTAAAACAGGGTGGTAAGAACCTTACACTCTTAAAGGTGGATGATGTTAATAATGCAGGTTCTTTACGATTGAGAATACGTTCTTTAATTGAGTCGTTGAAGTATAAACATAATGATTCTGACGCAACGAAATGTGCCTTTAAGACGACACCTGAGTATATGACGAAAGATCGGGGAAAGAAAATCTTGGTTCCTTTCTTCTCGGAATATCATTCGCCATTTATTCCGTCGATTTTCCGTTTGATGGGATACGAGATGGAGAATATGCCGCCGAGTGATGATGTCTCTGCTAAGTTGGGATTGAAATATGCGAACAATGAAGTCTGTTATCCGGCGACATTGGTGGTGGGTGATTGCATTCGCGCATTGGAGTCAGGAAAATATGATGTTAATAACATCACGTTTGCTATTACACAAACAGGAGGACAGTGTCGTGCAACAAACTATATAGCTTTGATTAAGAAAGCATTGCTTGCTGCAGGCTATGACAATATTCCTGTTGTGTCGGTCTCTATTATGAATACGATCAATGAACAGTCTGGATTTACACCGGATGTGAAGAAAGCTGCTAAGATAACGCTCTACATGTTGTTCTATGCAGATGCTATTGCTAAAATGTACTATGCATCGGCAGTACGTGAAAAAGAGCCAGGCAGTGCGAAAGCATTGCGAGATGAGTTCATCTCTCGTGCGGTTCCTTTTGTTGATAAAAAGAGCACAAAGGCATTGTTGAATTTGTTGGAAGAGGCTGCCATCCGATTTGATGAGATATCCAAGACGATGGATGTTCCTCGGATTGGTATCGTAGGTGAAATCTTTATTAAGTATAACTCCTTTGGACATCAGCACATTGTTGATTGGTTGGTAAAAGAGGGTATTGAACCCGTTATCCCTTCGTTGAATGAGTTCTTCACTCAGTATTTCCCTAATGCTAAATTCAACGAGACGAACTATTTGGATTCAAAACGTTCGATAAAACAAAAGCTGTTGACATTGTTGGGTGAGAGAATCATCAAGAATATTGAAAAGAAGATAGATAAGGCTGCATCTAAGTTCAAATATTATGAAAAGATTGCAGATATTCATCATGAGGCTAAACGAGCTGAAAAGATTGTTAATCTAGCCGCACAGTTTGGCGAAGGGTGGTTGATTCCTGCTGAATTAGCATCATTCGCAGAAAGAGGTATCAACGCAGCCGTCAGTCTTCAGCCGTTTGGATGTATAGCTAATCATGTGATATCCAAAGGAATAGAAAAGAAAGTGAAGGATATATATCCTGATATGAATATATTGTTCCTGGATTTTGATGGCGGTGTGAGTGAAGTGAATGTCTTAAATCGTATGCATTTCATTGCAAGGGCCGCAAAGAGTCAGTTGAACAAGAAAGGGTAAATAAAAAAATCATGTCATCAGGAGAACAAGATGACATGATTTTTTTGCACTGAAAATATAGGGGAAGTAGGTTGTTACTCCTGATCTTTTTTCCTGCCGTTTCTGTGTTTCCATAGTTGGTATGAGTTGACAAGGTTTTGCCAAAGAACGTAAGAAGCAGGTGCGACAGCGATGATAGGATTGAAAAAAGTTTGAGCCATCCAAATAGCAAGGATGGTGTTTTTTTGTCCGTATGCTTGTCCGCTAGCAACTTTATTATGGTAGGGTTTCCCTAGTCTTCGTCCCACGGTGAATTGTATCAGGCAAGTGAGCAGTGCTATTAAGGCCATGTTGAAGGCGGAGGCTCTTTCGACAGATTCCATAGCGAGCAGGTCGGTGGTGGTACGAGCCATCAACAGAACCAATGCAAGGGTCCAAAGCCAAAAAGAGATACCTTGTTTCCGTTTGAAATACTCATGAATAGAAGGTATAAAGAACTTGATAATCATAGCTAAGATAAATGGGCCGAAGATAAGCGGAAAGGCTTTTCCGCAAATGGTATTGAATGCTTCGAGAAAGGAGAGGTCTGTAGCACCTGTTCCATGAGCCCCGATAAGAGAGAAATAGAGAGGAGCAAATGCAGCCACAAGAAGGTTGCTTGAGATGCTATAGGTGATGATGCCTGTGACATTACCTCCTAAAAGTCCGGTGATGACGGGTGCGGAGGTAGCTGTTGGTGCGATGAAACAGATGAGTCCGGCTTCAGCTATGTTTCTATCAATTTTGAAGAGGAGTAGGTAGAAGAGTATGCAGACAGAGAACTGAATGAGCAGGAGATATATGTGCCAAGGTTTCCATCGGAACTGTTTCAGATCGACCTTACAGTAAACGATGAATAGCATGAAGAAGAGCATGTATTTTGTGATGAAGGTGATATCCTTCAACGGTTCATCCATGAAATATTTTGTGATAAAAGAGACATCGGTGAATACGGAATGGAATAGGATACCGACCATCATCGAGATGAATAAGGCATACGTTTTAAGAAAGTTTATCATATTGTTGGCGTTACAAAAAAAAAGACGTACAAAGGTACGTCTTTTTTAAGCTTTTTTTGGTTTGTTCTTTACATTATTTCTTTTTTATCAAAGAAAGAAGCCATAACAAGATCACTGCACCCAATGTGGCTGTGATGATTTGTCCTAAATAAGGGATGCCAAGAAGACCTTCGAAGAAACCTCCGAATAACCAACCTCCAATAACACCACCCAAGATACCGATTAATAAATTAAGCAATAAACCATTGCTTGCTCCGGAAAAAAGCCTGCTACCCAGGTAACCTGCAGCTGCGCCAATTAATAAAGAAATAACTAGTTCCATGTTTTGTTAGTTTTAATTTAGTATGTTAATAGCGCAACGAAATTACTAAATTAAGATGACAGAAAGAAATTTATTTTAGAGTTTTATTGATGTGTGGCGCATTTTGTTGATTTGTCGGACTATTTTTGTGGTCTTGATTTTTTGAAAAAAAACATATTTAACTTAACTTTGCATCCTAATTTTAGCCTTAGGCTAAGGTGAGGTTGCGTAGTTCAATGGATAGAATACGGGTTTCCTAAACCTTAGATCCGGGTTCGATTCCCGGCGCGACTACTGATTCTGATGTGAGAATCTTCTGTTTCTGCTACAGTACAATAAAATAAAATTGATGACATCTTATTATATGAAGGTTTATGGCGAATGTTTCTACATTGGCATTGCTTGTTGTGTTCTGAATGTAGAAATTATTTAATATTTTTTAGGATTTAATAAGAATAATTTATATACTTGCAGAGGCATTTGGTTTTTATATAGTCGATGCAATTTTATTATTAACCTTAAAAATTAGTATTATGAAATTAACAGCTCCAACTAATGTTATTTTTATTATTTCCTTAATCTTAGGAATTTTAGGTTTATTGGGTAGATTGGCAGTAATCGGAGGATTCGTTGCAGCTAATGCATTCTGGTTCGTATTCGTAGGATTAATCCTATTGGCTTTGGGTTGCTTGTTGAAAGGCCTATAAATCCATAATAAAGATTAGGAAGTCCGGGCAGTATGGTTCGGACTTTTTTATTTAAAATGTTATCATTATGAGATGGTTACAATAATCGGATAAAAAATATTTCAAAAAATTGGCAAAAACATTTGGCGATATAAAAAAACAGCTTTATCTTTGCATCGCTTTTTAAGAGAAACGAGGTGTAGCGCAGTCCGGTTAGCGCATCTGGTTTGGGACCAGAGGGTCGGGGGTTCGAATCCCTTCACCTCGACAATAGGAGAACAGAGATGTTCTCCTATTTTGTTTTTAGAGGATGAATGAATTCTATTGAGGATGTTTTGTCGTAAAAAAAGTTTTGTTTTGGTGTGGATGGCTCTATAATCAAAAATTTCAATCAATACACATGTTATTATATGCTATTGTGTGAAATATCGTACAATATATTGCTATTGTTATGCTATTCATATAATGTGCTATTGAATGAAATAAGCTACAATAGTATAAAATACTACGTTTATTGTTTGTTATTTCAAGCAATATATATATATTTGTTTTGCGATTTAATGTATAGAATATGGCAACGATAAATGATTTCATGACTAATCAGGCGATTTTGGAGAATCTTGGTGTGTGTTTCAAGAACATGCGTCTTAATTCTCATTATAGCCAAAGGGAATTGGCTGAAAAAACTGGACTCTCAAGGTCCACGATTTCTGCGATAGAGAATGGGAAAACAGTGACCACAGATGCATTAGTCAGCATTTTGAGACACACTGGACATTTGGACCTGCTGAAACCGTTCGAGGAATTGAGTCGTTCGATTCAATCAAGTCCTGTGATGATGTATAAGAACTTAGGTAAATACTCGTTACCACAAAGAATTAGGAATGTAAATAAATTAAAGGAATGAAAGGTAATACAAAAGAGACCGCACTGGTAAAAATATGGGGCAAAACGGTGGGATATGTTTCAAAAAACGAGGACAATCTTATTGCCTTTCAGTATGACCCTTCATTTGTTAGGAGTGGCATCGAATTGTCCCCGTTCAAGGTTCCGTTAAGCAATGAAATTTATAGTTTCGCTAGACTTAATGAAGATACGTTCAAAGGTCTTCCTGGTTTTATAGCAGATGCCCTGCCGGATAGTTTTGGTACGTCCGTACTAAACCAGTGGCTAATAAATCAGGGGCGACCAACGGACACTTATACAGTCATAGAAAGACTACTGTTCCAAGGTAAGCGTGCGATGGGTGCATTGGAGTTCGAACCTCAATGGAATGGAATTAAAGATAAGAAGGAGCGAATTGTGATGGAGGATTTGGTGCAGGCCGCCGCAGAAATCATGACACGAAAATCATGTTTGCATACGAACATGGACAAAGGAGAGGATGCTCTTGACATGATTCTCAAAGTGGGTACGTCGGCAGGTGGCGCACGTCCAAAGGCAATCGTAGCATACAATAAGGAGACACACGAATTGGTATCTGGTGTTTCCTCTGCACCGGAAGGTTTTGAACAATACCTGCTAAAGCTGGATGTGAAGATAGACAAGGAAAATAATCTGAAGAGTGATTCGTCACATTATTGCCGTTTGGAACATTCCTATTACAAGATGGCTCTTGCTTGCGGAATCGAGATGGAGGAGTGTCTGTTGGTGGATAGCGGTCAAAGATCCCATTTCCTGACTAAGCGATTTGATAGAGTGAAGAAAGACGGAAGGGAGGAAAAAGTGCACATGGTGTCATTGACGGGTATGGGCCATTATGATTTTAATACGCCAAGAGAATGTTCCTATGAAATGATGTTCGGTGTGATGCGAGGCCTTAGATTGCCTGCGCATGATATGGAGCAGGCATTTCGTAGGATGGTGTTTAACGTAGTTGCCTGCAATAACGATGACCATCCCAAGAATTTCTCCTTCCTGCTTGACAAAGACTCCCAGACATGGCGTTTCTCTCCAGCATATGATGTCACATTCGCGCACAAAGTGGGTAATTTTTATATCGGCCATCATCAGATGTGGATTTGCGGGAAATGTGATTCGGAACTGATAACTGGGATAGAGTTGAAGGAGATGGGGAGAGAACAGGGAGTGAAGAAAGCTGCCGACATCGTGAACGAGATTGTGGATGTTGTAAGCCACAGCGAGAAATATATGGACAGCAGAATTCCTCAGGAGATTGTAGATCGTGTCAAGGGAGAGATTGATATGGCTTGCAAAGATAAACAAGTAAAAAAATAGATTTATATAGATGTCAATAGGGTAAATTTGTTGAAGTAACAATTGTTCATTCCATAATTTTACGTTATTTTTGTATGTTGTTAAAAGTTCTGAATGAGAAGAATTTGTATCATTCCGAGTGAATTTGGATGTGAATAGTATGAAAAAAATAGCATTATTTATTATTTCTATTGCATTTTCCCTTGATTGTTTGATGGCACAGAATCAAGAGAAAAAAGAGATTATCAATTTCGGGGTAGAGGTTGGCGCTTATGTCTTGACCAAGGATGTGGCACCTCCCGAGAATGTTCGATTTTCAGAAAGAGGTGCTCATGCATATTATATTCCTTGGAACATAGGGGCTATGGGTGAGTTCTTGTTTGGACAAGGAATGTTCGGCGTTGGTACGGGCCTTCGTCTGACAAGTTATACTGCTTATTATGGAGGAAAAAAATCGAAACATCCGTATGAGTGGAACATGGATCCATCTACTGTAGATGGTCATTATATCGGTCTTTATAGTATAAAACAATCGAATAACTATTTGGGATTCCCTGTTACCTTTAGAATATTCTTTGTTCCAAAGGAAAAGGTGGTAAGACCTTATTTCAAATTGGATTTGGCCTTTAATTTCTTGGTGGCAAATAAAAACACAATCAAGTTCGTAGAACCAGACACTCCGTTGAATTATATTGATCAGATAAATAATGATTTGGGAGATCCTGAGAAGTTTAATTCCACGTTGGATTTTGCGTATGGATTGCGTATTGGAAAGGATCCGTTTTATGTTAACGCAGAGTTGCATTATCCTTCGTTTTTGCTAACGGATAGTCCGGTATCCTTCTTTCAGACCAGTGATTTGACAATGTTGAATTTTGGTTTTAAAGTGGGTCTCCAAGTGCCAATCTCATGGAGGGAATACAAGGAAAGACCTGAAGTTGAGGAAGAAATTCAATCAGAGATGCTCCCTGAAGGTAATGAAATGGAGAAACATCCTATAGATGAGAATGGTGCTTTTAAAAAAGATAACGGGAATGAATGATTTGTGAGGCGTGTTTATGCCTCACACTTTTTTCTACTGCTTTGTGTCACTGAATGAAGTCTAATCATACGAGCGAATTGATGAAAAAAATAGGTCGTATCATATTCATTGTTTTAGGCTCTTTGCTACTCCTCAATGTCATTTTGCTGCTTGCGTTGAATACTTCTTATGTGCAGACGAGGATAGTGGAGAAGGTGACCAAGTCTTTATCGGAAAAAACAGGTTCTGAGATTTCAATTGGAAACATTCAGTTGGATATCTTTGATGGCGTTTTCATTAAAGATGTTTATGTAGAGGATCTGAATAAGGATACACTGGCGTATGTCGGAAATCTGAATGTTAATTATTCCTTGAAGAATATCTATAAAAACAATACCTTGACATTGAAAAGCATTGGCCTAGATAATTTCACGATTCGTCTCCGACAAGAAAACGATTCTTCGAATTATAACTTTCAGTTCTTAGTTGATGCTTTTTCTTCTGATGAGCCAGACACTACGTCTTCTTCTCCCTTCCGTATGGATGTTGATAGAATCTTGCTGAAAAATGGCTCATTCTCTATGGATATTGCTTCGGCGGAGGAGACACCTGAACAATTTAATGTGAAACATCTTCGTGTCGATAGTATTGAAGCGGATCTCTCCTTGTCTTTGGATCTCCCTTCTCGGATAGAGAGTTCAGTAGAGAATATTTCTGGAAAAGAAAAGAGTGGACTCCTGTTACGCCATTTGGAGACCGATGTGGCATTTGATTTGGATTCGTTGATTCAGTTGCCTGAGATAGAGATTGAGACTGATAAAACAACACTTCGGGCTGAGAATGTATCATATCGTTTTGCCAACAGTGAGGTGAATGCTACTATCGTGGAATCTGCTATTGTGCCTTCTGATTTTCGATGTTTTGTTCCTCAGCTCTCTTCATTCAATGATGAAGTGGAGGTGTTGGGGGATGCGAAACTTATTTTTCCTGAGTTGAACGTCAAGTCTCTTTCTGTGAGATACCCTGATGTTTTGTCGTTGGATGTCCCAGAACTCTATGTGAAGAGTCTTGAGGACTGGCAACATTCTGAATTGAAATGTATCGTGAATCAGGTGAACCTCTCCAGAAAACTTCCGTTGACATTGAAGAATGTGTTGTCTGTTGAATTGCCTCCGATCGTGGATTCTCTACTTCCTTGTTCGGCATCGTTGAAAATGGAGGGCGTGTTACCCTCTTTAAACCAATCACTTCAATTACAATGTCCGGTGGGATCTGTACAAGAAAATGGACTTGTCTCTTACAAAGCGGATGAAGAGTATCTCTCAGCTTCTACTCGTTGGAATCTGGATGTCTTATCTTTGCAACCCCTTCTTTCATCAGATATGGTGGGTGCGATAAAAGGAGACATGCGCAGTGATGTGAAATGGAACTTGAAGCGTAAACCTTCCGTTGATGTGAAAGCCGATATCTCTACTCTTGTCTTGAATGGATATCGTTATGATACGTTGAAAATCAAGGGATCGACTAAGGAATTGGAAGAAACGGAGCTGTTTGTGGTCTCTTCTGATCCTAATTGCAATCTTGATTTGCAATTGACCGTCAATCATCTGCTATCGGATGATATGCAGACAGAATTGATTACACGAATTGACAGACTGGCTCCGGAGACATTACAATTGACAGACTCTATCGGAAATCTTACAGTGGCAGGTTCCTTTTATGTGAAGGGAACTGGCATGGACTATAATAAGTGGAGGGGTGAGATTTCCATTGATAGCTTATATCTTCAGAAAGATTCATTACAGTTTTTCCTTCCTTATGTGGGTGTCAAACAATCGGTAAAGGGAGCTGAGAAGATAGTCGATATTCAGAGTTCTATGTTGAATGGTTATATCTCGGGAACATTTGATTACGAAAATATCTATCCATCGTTTACGAATCTTATGCATCGTTATCTGCCTACCTTCTTCCGAGAGACGGCAGATTCCTTGTTGACGGCTGAATTGACTTTCTCTTTGGATATATCTAAAACTGATTCTTTGCTTAAGTATCTGAATGTGAATTGGCATTTGGCTGATCACCTTATTGCAAAGGGTGCTTTAAGTAACTCAAAGAATTTGTTGAATGTGGATTTGTCTGTGCCTGAGATGCGAAATGGCTCGATGAAGATTGCTCCATCTCAAGTGACGTTAAATTCAACACGTTTGGGAGAGAAAGAGGTTCTGGCAGGAACAATTGCTACTAAGATATATCCAGATGAATCGAATAATTTTTCTACAGCGGTGGATGCAAATCTGTTGATTTGTAGGGATTCGATTTATAATGATTTACGTTTTGAGTCAATGGCGGATACAGTGTTGATGAAAGCTAAATTCCGTGATTGTCTCTCGTTCCATCCATTGAACTCAAGTGAATATGAGATTCGGGTTGATTTGGACTCTTCCACGATTCATTTGAAGGATCGTTTGTTCCGAACGAATCGTTCACTCATTCAGATGTTCCCTGAGAAAATCATTGTTTCCAACCTTGGTTTCTCCACGAGTGATAGAAGACCAGTCATGATGGCAGATGGTGTGTTATCTTCCTCTTTGAATGATTCTATGTTTGTAAAGTTTGACAAGTTGAGGCTGAAGGGTATCTTGAATCTGTTGTATGGTGATTCTATTCCGCCTGCAGATTGTGAGATTAATGGTACGGTGAAGGCTTGTGCTATATTAGGTGAGGATTTTCGATTCTCCACAAGAGGATTTAAGATTGATGATATTGTGTATGATGGCAATCAGATCGGTAATATGAAGGTGACAGCCGTGTGGGATAATGCAAGGAAAGGTGTGTTTGCCAAAATGGATCTTGAAAAAGATGAACAGCATCTGATGAATATCAAAGGTGTGGTATTGCCTGCCAAGCAATATGTGAAGATGAAGGCGGTGCTTGATAACGTTCCGTTAAATTATATCATGCCGGTTGCACGGGAATATCTGTCAAATTTCAAGGGATATGTGGGGTCTGATATTAATGTGGAAGGCGAATTGTCTGATTTGAAGATCAATGGTTATGTTTATCTGAAGGATGCTATGTTTAAAGTGAACTATACGGGTGTCACATATTCTATTTCGGATAGTATCAAGATGGATGGCAATCATTTCTATGCGAAAAATTTCAAGGTGTGGGATGATAACAATAATGTATTGATATTTAATGGGGATATCACGCATGATAAATTCACGGCATTTAAGTATAAGATGAGTTTGAATATGCGGGATTTTGCGGTGCTGAATAATCCTAAGGCAAGAAAAAACATGGTTTATGGAACCTTCTATGTCAATGGTAAGAATCTAACATTGGAAGGGACAGAGACGGGCGCGAGCTTGACGGGAGAATTGAGTAATGCAGATAAGACTGTGGTGAATATTACATTGCCTGAATCGGTGATTGAGGCGAATACGTATGATAACATTATATATGTGAAGCCGGAGGAGGAGAAAAAGGACTCTATAGCGGATCCGAATCCGTTTAAGAGCAATTTTGATATATATGCTAACCTGTCGGTGGAGTTGACAGATAAAGCTACATTTAATGTGGCTTTGTCTGATGGCGCTATGGTGAGAGGTAATGGAAAACTGAGGGTGTTATATGAAGATAATTTACTATCATTGTTTAATCGCTTTTCTGTGACGGATGGTTATTTGAAGGTGAAACTAACGGGTTTGCCGACAAAGAAATTCACCTTGCAAGAGGGTAGTTACGTTGATTTCACTGGTGATCCGATGAATCTGAAATTCAATGCAACCGCCACCTATGGGTTGACAGCTGATCTTTCGACGTTGAATACATCTTTTTCAACCATGGGTATGTCCTCTACGCGTGTTCCTGTGAATTGTAATCTGATAGCCTCAGGAAGCTTGACTGATATGAACCTTTCGTATGATGTGACGGTTCCAAAGGCAGATGAAGAAATACAAAAGACAGTTGGTAGTATCATCAGTACAGATGATATTCGTATCAAGGAGTTTGCGTATCTTCTGGGGGTCGGGATATTCTATGACCCGACGGGTGGTGTGCAGGGTAACTCTGCTTTAGTCTCTTTTGCCTCTTCATCATTGACGTCGGCTTTGAATGGTGTATTAGGAAACGTGTCTGATAAGTTCACGCTAGGTACGGATGTCAACTCATCGGAAGATTTTTCGGATGTTGAGGTGAGTGTCTCGGCATCTACTAAGCTGGCGAATGATAAGCTGTTGTTAAGTGCGAATGTGGGTTACCAGACAAACACGAATGGTGGGGATAATCCATTCATGACAGATTTTGATGTAGAGTATCTGTTAGGAAAGACTGGTATGTTCCGTATAAAAGCGTATAATCATACGAACAATGATTTCTATCGTGTAAATAAAAATATGCAGGGATTGGGTGTCTCGTTTGTGCGGGAATCTAAACAGTTAAATCAATTGTTTAGAATCAAAAATGAATTCAATACGATAAAAAAGAGAAATGAATATCTCAGTCCTGATTCTATACCTGCAAAGAAGAAGGGTGATCATTCAATGAAGAACGATACTATTCGTTCAGAAAGGAGAAGCCATGATGAAGAATAAAGGACTCTTAATTGTTTTTGTAACCCTATTGTTCTTATCGGCTTGCTCTACGACAAAGTATGTGGGGGAGGATAGTTATCTGTTGAACAAGAATCGTATTGTTGTCGAGAATGACGAAGTCATGGTGGAACAGTTGCATGATTATGTGAGTCAGCAGCCCAATCCGAATGCTTTGTTCATCCCTAAATTGAGTCTGCATGTTTATTCCTTGTCGGGTCGGGATACTTCCAAGAGAATCAATCGTTTGCTGCGCCGTATGGGATCAGAACCGGTTATCTTTGATGAGGGCAGAATGGAGTATTCGGAGAAACAGTTGACGAAACGTATGCATAATCTAGGTTACTTGAATGCTCAGGTGACTCATTGTCTGGATACTGCGAAAAAGAAGATGAATGTAACGTATTGCATTCGTCCTAAAGAGAGATATTATGTTCGTAACTTTAATGTGGAGTTTGACTCTCCCGACATGAAGGCATTGCTGAGAACCAAAAGAGCTAAGAAGGCAGTGAAACTAAAGGAGAATGAACCGTTTGTCTCTGAACGATTCGATCAAATGTCAGCTGATCTGACGGCTGCTTTTTGGAATGTCGGTTACTATAATCTAACGAAGGAGAATTTCTATTTTCTGGCGGATACCTCCGTAGGTGATCATAAAGTGGATGTTACGTTGAAGTATCGACGGATCATGAAAGATACGAGTGATGTTGATCAAGCATTACAGCGTTATAAGTTTCGGAAGGTGACCATCTTAAATGGAGTTGAACAGAACATGATTCAAGCCAAGAAAAATAAGAGAATCAGCAATCATATAAAGATAAAGATGGATACGGTTGAGTATGAGGGACTCACGATTGTGAATGGAGGTGAGCCTCTGATGCGTTCTTCTGTATTGTATAATAATATTTTCATTCGTCCAAAGCGCTATTATAGTGATGTGTTGTTGGAGAATTCCTACAACTCGTTGAATGCTCTTTCTGCCGTCAGTCAGGTGGGTGTCCAGATAGAACCTGCGAAAGATGACTCGGCCATGCTGGATGCGGTCATCACGTTGACTCCAGCTAATATCTATTATTTCAGATATGGTATTGAAGGGACAAACAATGCCGGTTTGGGTGTCTCGAGTAATGTTTCCTTCCAACAGCGAAACTTATTCAAGGGTTCGGAGGTGATTAGCTTGAAACTTGAGGGGGCATATGAACACTATCAAGGAAATAATTATGTCATAGGTGATAATTCGTATGAAGTAGCAGGGGGAAATTACTATGAATACGGTGGGGAGTTGTCCTTGACCATTCCAAGAATCATCTTGGATTTCTTGCCACAGCGCTACCGCAAGCAGGTGGGGGCGGCTACAAGTTTCTCGTTCAGTTCGAAGTGGAGAAAACGACCAGAGTATGACCGTTTGTTTTTGGGGTTGGACTGGAAATATAATTGGTTCACGAATCGTCGTCGTGTATCTCATACGTTTGATCTCTATAATATCAATTACGTGGTGTCTCGTTCGGTCTCTGATTGGTTTACAATCTATCTGGAGACGAATGGTAATGAGTTGTTGAAGGAGAGTTATAAGGATCAGTTCATCACCCGTTCTTCGTATTCAATAGTCTATACAAGTGATGTTGCCTCCAGTTCGGTGAAAAAAGGATGGACTATACGGACGAGTGTGGATATTGCAGGTACACTGCCATTCTTGATATGTACTATCTTCCCAGTAGAAAAGAAAGATGGTGTGTATAATATCTTAGGAAGTCCGTTTGCTCAGTATGGTAAGGTTTCGTTTGATGTGTCAAAGGTCTTTTATGTGCGGGAGAAAACCAATTTTGTGGCTCATATTGGACTTGGAGTAGCTGTTCCATACGCTAATTCCTCTGTTGTGCCGTTTGAACAACGATTCTATGCCGGAGGTCCAAATACGGTTCGTGGATGGAGGACTAGAAAGTTAGGTCCTGGAAAATTTGATTCGAGAAATGATGGAAACTTTATCTCTCAGACAGGAGATGTCAAGATGGTGTTTAACTTTGAGTATCGACAGAAAACCAACACATTTATCGATCTTGCCGCTTTCTTGGATGCAGGTAATGTGTGGACCATTGGGGAATATGCTACGCAGATGGGAGGACAATTCTCCGGTAATTTTTATAAAGAGTTAGGATTCTCATGGGGAGTTGGAATCCGTCCGAACTTTGACTTCTTATTACTTCGCTTTGATGCTGGTATGCAGATCTATAATCCAGCCTATCCAGAGAATGAACGTTGGGTTATCACACATCCTTCATGGCGTGATAATTTTGCCCTGCATTTTTCTGTAGGTTATCCGTTCTAATAAATAATCATTATAATAAGGGAATTAACACTCTTCCATTACCGTTACACTGTCTTCCTTGGCAATGAGTTTTCTGATGCTTTCGGTTTCTCCTACGACCCAGACGAAATCGCCTTTGCAGAAGATTGTCTGCGATTCTGGGTTCATCGTGGATATGCCATTCCGTTCGATTCCGACAACGGTGCAACCATCCTTTTCTCGTATGCCTGAATTTTCCAATGTTTTCCCGAGGAATGGTGAATTTGCAGTGATTTCAAATTGTTCGATGCTAACGTTTCGATTGGCACCTTCAGGAATGACAGATTCAATTTTGATTTCGTTTTGAAATTTTTCTAGTTGCTCGTCGGTTCCGAGAACAAGTATCTTGTCAAGAGGGAAAAGCTGTACTTCTCCTCCTGGAATGTTGATGCGTTTATTTCCGCGAAGTATGGATACGATGTGTATGCCGAACTTTTTTCTGTAGTTCAAGTCCTTGAGCTTTTTGCCGATGCAAATAGCATTTTGCGATATGATGTAATCTACTAAGTGTACATCGTAGGAGGAGAGTTGAGAAGCCAACCCTTTTTTATATCCAGATTCTTTCTCCACTTTCTTGTCTTGCTCGTATTCTCGTGAGTTCAGATTGTGGAGGAATTTTCGTTCCAACTTAATAGAGTATAATTTGAGTCTTTTGGAAACCATCATGAGAAGAACGATGACGCAGGCAATGAAGACTGTGATGCCGACCTTCGCATTGAAGGTACGGATAAGGACAAAAGCAACGAAACCGAAAGCCAAGGTGAATCGTAGAATGATGAGGATAACCAGTGGCGCACGGTTGAATTTATTGGCCGCCCAAAGATATTTGTATTCGATTGAGTGATTCTTTTTGGCTACCAATGCACGTTGTAGTGGTGCGATGAATAGGATGGTCAGACTCGCCGCAAGAATCTTTCCCCAGATGCCTGGTATGCTTTCGGTGATAATCGGTAATATGTAGTTGATGGAGAGAATAATAATAGCAATGCTTAAGATGGAATAAACCGCCACAATGCGAAGGATCTCAAGTAGTAGGACTTGCCACATGTTTTCGTTGTGTGCAGATTTGCCTGCTGTGGCACGTGCCTCGATATGTTTTTTCCAGTTCTCTGGCAGTCGCTTTTCTAGGAAATTGTAGGCAGGTTCGGTCAGTTTCATCATATATGGTGTGATGAAGATTGTGATGACAGAGACAGCGACAATTACTGGATAGATGAAATTATCAATGATGCCGAGCTTCGTTCCCAACATGGCAATGATGAATGCAAATTCTCCTATTTGAGTCAGACAGAAACCTGATTGTATCGCTACTTTAAGAGACTGCCCGGATAAGATGAGTCCCATGGACGCAAACACAATCTGTCCGATGACAATAGTCAATACTAAAATAAAGATAGGAAAGGCATACTCGATGATGACAGTGAAATTGACCATCATACCTACGGAAACAAAGAAGATGGCACCAAATAGGTCTTTAACCGGACGGACAATCTTCTCCACTCTTTCAGCTTCTAATGTCTCAGCCATCACTGAACCCATGACAAATGCACCTAAGGCAGAAGAGAAGCCCACATTCATGGCAAATAATACCATGCAGAAACAAAGGCCTAGAGAAAACACCAGGAGGGTTTCATCGTTTAGTACATTTTTAGCCTTTTTTAGTATGATAGGTACAAAATATATTCCGGCAATCAGCCAAACAACCAGGAAGAATACTAATTTCAGAATTCCGTATATGAGTTCGGTTCCTTCGAAGGATTTTCCCACGAATATGGTGGAAATTAACACCATGAGGACTATGGCTATCAGATCTTCGAAAATGAGGATGCCAAAAACCAGTTTGGTGAACTTTTGACTCCTCAGTCCCATGTCGTCAAACGCTTTTATGATTATGGCAGTAGAAGACATGGATATCATACCTCCTAGAAGGACGCTGTTGGTGATGCCCCATCCCATTGCCAGACCAACTAGGAAGCCTAATATGATCATGAAGGAGACGATGACAAGAGCCGCTATTATGGCTGTTCGTCCGACATTCAATAACTTCTTAAAACTGAAATCTAACCCTAAGCTGAAGAGCAAAAAGATAACACCTATATCCGCCCATGTCCCGATATCTGAGGCGCCAGACACGCTTGGCGTAAGAGAAATCTGAGAACTGACGAGACATCCAGCAACAATGTAGCCGAGCACGACAGGTTGTTTCAACCATTTGAAGAGAATGGTCGTCACTCCCGCACTGATCAGTATGAGTGCTAAATCGGCAATTAGTGGAGGAATATTCATGAGTTGAGATGCTATCTTTATTCGTCATACAAAGGTAATTCTTTTTTTTGAAATATAGGTGGGTTCTATAAATACATTTCAATGGATTTTTGTGGGGATGTGCCGTGTTTCGTCCGTTATAAACACCTATATCCATTTTGTCCTGCTTTAATTGTAAGAAGAACACTGTTTTTTAATTTTAAGATAAATTAAAATAAAGAATCTAAAATCAAAAACGATTTTTCTTGATTCAAAAATCTCTTTTCTATCTTTGCATATATGAAGAAATGGACAATGATACTCCTTCTCTCCGTCATGATTCTTTCATTCTTTAGTCTGATGGGGTTGCAAGCTTACTATTTGAAATTGAATGCAGCAATGCGTGAAGATCAATTTAGTGAGGAGGTGAAACATTCATTATATGAAGTGGCACGTGAATTGGAAGAGGAGGAGACGTTGCAATACTTGAATAAAAACTTAACTACACCATCGTCCCGAACACGTATTACAATCCAATCTTCTACATTTATGACAGAAGAGGAGGCTCAAATGCAACGTCTGAAGAGCATGGAAGACTCATCAAAGAGTTATTCGACGGTTCGTGTCAAACCCAATGTTTTTATTTCCATGAAACACGGGTCAAATTCCATTCAGGAATCATCCCGTATCATGCAGAACAAGTTGAAGGATCGATATTTGCATAATCGTGCATTGCTGGATGATATCTTGATACGATTGATGAGTGATACCTATATCCGTCCGATAGAAGAACGTGTCGATTTCTTGCTGTTGGATGAATTGTTGGACAAGGAGTTTGAGAGCAGTGGTATTAATGCAAGTCACTATTTCTGTATTATCAACAATGACGGGAAGGAGATTTATCGAAGTGCCAATTATGAGGAACCGGATTCGGAGGAGGAGGGCTATTCACAGCTTTTGTTTCCGAATGATCCAGCCCCTCAGTCCAATTATATCAAAGTCTATTTCCCAACCAAACAGAAGATTCTTGCATCGAATGGGGTCTTTGTGCCTTCGGCTATCTTTACGATTCTGTTGCTGTTTACATTCGCCTTTTCATTGGGAGTCATCTCTCGTCAGAAACGATTGTCGGAAATGCGAACCGATTTTATGAATAATATGACGCATGAGTTGAAGACGCCCGTTTCTACCATATCTCTTGCGGCACAAATGTTGAATGATGAGAGTGTACCTAAAACAGAGATCATGATTGGTCATTTGTCGAAGACGATTAAAGATGAGACGAAACGATTGTCGCAGCAGATTGAAAAGGTGTTGCAGATGTCAATCTTTGAAAAAGAGAGTAGTGCACTGAAGTTGCAGGAAAAGGATATCAATGAGATGATCCTTACTATTGCGGGAACATTTGCCATAAAGGTGGAGAATACGGGAGGCGACATACAGACGGAGCTGGATGCAGAACATGCTATAGCCGAGGTGGATGAGGTGCACTTCACCAATATAATCTATAATTTAATGGACAATGCGGTGAAATATTCGAGAGGTCCTCTCATTTTAAGATTGAAAACTTGGAACGAAAAAAATAAATTACTAATTTCGGTGGAAGATAACGGAATCGGTATAAAGAAGAGTAATTTGAAAAGTATCTTTGATAAATTTTATAGAGTGCCAACAAGTAATATACACAATGTGAAAGGCTTTGGATTAGGATTGGCATACGTAAAAAAAGTCGTGACAGACCATGGTGGAACAATCAAGGTAGAGAGTGAATTGGACAAGGGTACAAAATTTATTATAGCAATACCAATTAAACAATAAATAATATGGATGAAAAGACAAGAATCTTATTATGCGAGGATGACGAGAACCTCGGAATGCTTCTTCGTGAATATCTTCAGGCGAAAGGATATGACACAGATCTTATGGTAGATGGAGAGGCTGGATATAAAGCGTTCGTGAAAGAAAAATATGATTTGTGTGTGTTCGATGTTATGATGCCTAAAAAGGATGGATTCACATTGGCGCAGGAGATTAGACAGGTGGATGCGGATGTGCCAATTCTTTTCTTGACGGCTAAGACATTGAAAGAGGATATTTTGGAAGGATTCCGTATCGGAGCTGACGATTACATGACCAAACCATTCAGTATGGAAGAACTGTTGCTTCGTATCGAAGCGATATTGCGTCGTGTGAAAGGCAAAAAATCAAAAGAAGATCCAGTCTTTCATGTTGGAAAATTCATCTTTGATACACAGAAACAACAATTATCGATTAATAATGAGGTAATCAAGCTGACAACAAAAGAGTCTGAATTGTTGGCAATGCTTTGTAACCATGCAAATGATGTGTTAGAGAGAAACCATGCATTGCGTACCATCTGGGATGAAGACAACTACTTCAATGCAAGAAGTATGGATGTTTATATCACTAAGTTGAGAAAGATTTTGAAGGAAGATCCAGATGTGGAGATTATGAATGTACATGGAAAGGGATATAAGATTATTTATCCTAATTCAACGTCTAATGCAGAGTAAGGTCTGAATTGTACTGCAAAAAAATAGGCTGTCCTGATGGGCAGCCTAAATTTTTTTCGTTTTTTCGTAGGAATTAATCAGTCATCCATAAAGCGCTTGTTGAGAATCACATGAGCGATAACACCCAAAATCATTGTGACACCTGCAGTTGCTAAAGCAGCATTCGAACCAAAAACTCCTAAGTAATACAATATCAGAATAAGCGCACCTAAAAGTACTAGCATTATTCCAACATATCTCATGATCTTATTCATACTATATTTTTTAATTTATTAATTCGAAAATTCTAGTTTGCAAATAACGGACATTTTTTTGTTTTTTGGAAATTATTTAAGACTTTTTTGAAGGAAGATGCCATGCTTTTTTTCTGAATGGTCGGGGAATGCGAAAAAATTCCCTTTGATGTGTTCATAGGGTTAATAAGTATTGATGCTTTGAACAATCAAATGAATTCTCATGTCTCCATCTATTAGCATCAATAGATTTGAGAAATATGCAGATTAGTGTAAAACAACACTAGTCTGCGTTATGTTTGAAGTGAATATTTCGAATGCAAAATTGTCTCTGAGACTATGAAAAAGAGATTACTAGTGACGGCAAATCCCGTGAAATCCACTATCTTTGCGTTGATAGCGGTCTGACAGCGATTTACGTCAGGAACGACGGAAAGGATACGTTGTTCACGGCAGTAACCGACTATCTTGTACAGACGTGGCGCGCCGCGTCTCTACAAGACGGGGGAGATATTGCATGTGTCTAATACTTTTTCTCCTAGCGTAAATTTGTTCAAACAAGTCATATAAAAATAGCATAAAAATGATAAATAAGAAATTATTGCTTTTGCTTCTATCCCCGTTTTTAATTGTTTTCTTATTGGCGTTATTAATTTTGGGATGGTGGTGTTCTTGCATTATAGCAGCATATATTAATTTTTATTATCTATTTGACAAGGAAGAGGCAGAAAAGATTGTGCAGATAGATGATTCTGACATTGCTAAGTATCAGCAATATTGTGCCCATGTGATAAAGGATGTGGATTATGATGCAATTTTAAAGGAGCAGCCATGTTATGGTAGTTGGTGCAATCCGGATGGTAGTTGGCCCATCACTCCAAAGAATAGTATATGGTTATGGATTAATTCTGCTGATTCAGTCTGCCTAAAGTCATTGGAAAAGGAGTTGAACATTGACATATTCAGTGTCCAATACAATGGGAAAGGTGTGATTATTGATTTGAAATTTAGGCATCGAACTTTACTAAGAGAAGATACTGAAACATTTACCCATTCCCTCTGGTATAATGTTGAAAAGGAGGACGTATCCGGAGAAGAAGAGTATAGCAACATAAAATATGAAAAGATGCTTTCTGATTCGTTGATGTATGTTTATCATACAAAAGAATGGGTCGGAAATTAAGAGATGGAAGAATAGAATAAGTGAATTTGTGCCAAAAAAAGGAATTTGAAACAGCTAATATCTATTTTTATTATGGCAAGTAAAAAATATTTAGAAGCACGTGATAACCTAATAAAGGCTATCGATTTGGCAAATCAAGTACTTTTAGAATATCCTCTGGGAAGAGATAAAATGAATTATGTTTATGACGGCGTATCATATACTTTAATTGAATGGTTTATTAAATGTAATAATCATACAAAAGAGTTAGTCCTAAATGCAGAAAAGAAATTTCAAACGTTGCAAAGTCTAAAATATGATATTGAAGATTTTTTTACATATTTCCAAGAAGCAGCAGGACCTGACGTGGATGAGTTTTGGCGACGTATTAAGGAAGCGAACCTTCCCTATGAACGCGAAAACAAACTAGAGAAGATAATGAAGCGAGGACGAATCCGCAATGATATTGAGTATGACTATGTGATAGACACTATTGTGCCGTTCCATCAGGAGGGAATCCTTTCAGAAGAGGATGTCAAAAAACTGAATGAGATGATTGAAAAGTTTGAAAATAAGAGGCGGTGATTTTATGTTTCATCACGCTCGTCTTTTCCAAAAAAAAGTATAAATTTGTCGTTTAAAACTGATAATAGATAAATTAATATAAATACAAACTGAATGGCTCAGAAATTATGGGATAAAGGTAAAGCTACGAATGAAGAGATAGAACGCTTTACTGTCGGAAGAGATATCGAAATGGATCTTTTTTTGGCAAAACATGATGTTTTAGGATCTATGGCTCACATTACAATGTTGGAGTCTATCGGTCTTTTGGGAAAGGATGAACTACCTATTCTTTTGAAAGAACTCAAGTCTATATATAAACTAGCCGAATCGGGCGATTTTAAGATTGAAGAGGGTGTTGAAGATGTTCACTCTCAGGTGGAACTTCTTTTGACCCGTAAATTAGGTGATTTAGGAAAAAAGATACATAGCGGACGCTCTCGTAATGATCAGGTCTTGTTGGACATGAAGCTGTTCATTCGCGAACAGATTCATCTTGTGGCAAATGCTGTGATGGATTTGTTCCATGTTCTGATAGAACAAAGCAATAAATATAAAGATGTTTTGCTTCCGGGCTATACTCATTTGCAGATTGCTATGCCATCCTCTTTTGGTCTATGGTTTGGTGCCTATGCAGAAAGTTTGGTGGATGATATGGCATTGCTTTTGGCAGCATGGAAAATGACGAATCGAAATCCGCTTGGCTCGGCAGCTGGATACGGTTCTTCCTTTCCATTGAATCGTCAGATGACAACTGATCTGTTGGGATTTGACACGATGGATTATAATGTGATATATGCTCAGATGGGACGAGGTAAGGTGGAAAAAACAGTTGCTTTTGCGTTGGCAGGCATCGCTTCGACCATCTCAAAGTTGGCCTTTGATTCATGTATGTTCACAAGTCAGAATTTTGGATTCATTAAATTGCCTGATGAGTGTACGACAGGTTCAAGCATCATGCCTCATAAGAAAAATCCAGATGTCTTTGAGTTGACGCGTGCAAAATGCAATAAGATTCAGACGTTGCCTCAGCAGATTATGATGATCATGAATAATCTCCCTTCTGGTTATTTCCGTGATTTGCAAATTATTAAGGAGATATTCATTCCAGTGTTCGATGAGTTGAAGGATTGTTTGAAAATGACGACTCACATCATGAGGGATGTGAAAATCAGAGAGAATATCCTAGATGATCCGAAGTATGATTTTATATTCAGCGTGGAGGAGGTGAACCGTTTGGTATTGTCGGGAATGCCTTTCCGTGATGCCTATAAAAAGGTCGGTTTGGATATTGAAGCAGGAAAATTCACGCCGAATAAGAATATACACCATACACACGAAGGAAGTATAGGAAATTTGTGTAATGATAAGATTCAGGATTTGATGGAAAAATCCATGAAGGAGTTCTCTTTTGAGAAGGTGGATACGGCAATTCAAAAACTGTTGAGGTGATTTCTATACAGTCACCATTTAAATAAAAATTAGTAAAATTTGTGGGGTGATAAAATTTCGGTGCTTTTTGAATTTTATTGATAGTCATTTAATCACCGTAGAGACGCAATGCATTGCGTCTCCACAAAATGAATATCGAAAAGGATTAGGAAAATACACGAAATGATTTTATAAAACCCACCTTGAATACGATAAATATGGGAAAGAAAAAAGTATTAGATGAAACCGACTTGTTGGTTAATAAGATTGTAGAGGGAATCCGGGAAAGAAAAGGAGAGAAAATAGTTACTGTGGATATGTCTCATATCGACAATTATGTTTTCCGTAATTTTGTTATCTGTCAGGGCCGATCCAATACACATGTAGCATCTATTGCAGATTCGATTAAGGATTATGTGCGTGAAGAGATAAAGGTGAAACCTTTTGGTGTGGATGGCTACGCTAACGCGCAATGGATTGCGTTAGATTATGGAGAGGTGATTGTACATGTGTTCTTGCCGGAGTTGCGTGATTTCTACAGCATTGAGACCTTGTGGGAAGATGCAGTGATCAACGAGTTGCCCGATGAAATATGATTATGAATTAATTAAATAATTTAGACAATGGCAGACAACGAGAAACCAAAGTTTAAGAAAGAATTTAAATTCAGCTTCACCTGGTTTTATGTTCTTTTGGCTATTGCTTTGATAGGAATCAGTTTTTCTGATTTCCAAACTTCGAGTAAAGAAATAGCATATAGCGAGATACGAGAGCTGATAGAGAACAACTCGGTCGAGAGTATTAAGGTATATACAAATAAGAAGACAGCCGATTTGACGATTGTGCCAGAAAAGATTGCTGAGGTCTTTGGTAAAGATTCGGCAGGTTCGGTTCGTGTGCCAGTGGTGACCTGTAAGATCCCTTCTGCAGATCAGTTTACGAAAGACATGGCTGATTGGCAAAAAGATGCTACCCAGCGTGTGAAGGTGACGTATGAAGAGACAACGGATTATTCATACTATATCTTATGGGGAATTGGTCCTATCGTCTTGATCATTATCTTCTGGGGATTGATGATGCGTCGCATGGGCGGCGGTCCTGGTGGCGGAATCTTTAGTGTGGGACAATCGAAAGCAAAACTTTTTGATAAAAACAGTGTCAACGATAAGGTGACATTCAAGGATGTGGCAGGTCTCTCTGAAGCAAAAGAAGAAGTGCAGGAGATTGTTCATTTCTTGAAGAATCCTGAGAAATATACCGAGTTAGGTGGTAAGATACCTAAGGGTGCGTTGCTGGTAGGCCCTCCAGGAACAGGTAAGACACTCTTGGCAAAGGCGGTGGCTGGTGAAGCAGATGTACCGTTCTTCTCTATGTCGGGTTCAGATTTTGTTGAGATGTTCGTGGGTGTGGGTGCCTCTCGTGTGAGAGATCTGTTCCGTCAGGCAAAAGAAAAGGCTCCTTGTATTGTCTTTATCGATGAGATTGATGCAGTGGGACGTGCCAGAGGTCGTAATCCGAATATGAGCGCTAATGATGAACGTGAGAATACATTGAATCAGTTGCTGACGGAGATGGATGGCTTTGGCTCCAATAGTGGTGTCATTATCTTGGCGGCTACTAACCGTGCGGATATACTAGACCGTGCATTGCTCCGTCCGGGCCGATTTGACAGACAGATAGCTGTGGATCTTCCTGATGTGCATGATCGTAAGGAGATCTTTAATGTTCATCTTCGTAATGTGAAGATTGATGCAGGAGTGGATGTTGAGTTCCTTTCTCGTCAGACCCCAGGTTTCTCGGGCGCTGATATTGCTAATGTATGTAATGAGGCTGCTCTGATTGCTGCGCGTAAGGGAAAGAAACAGGTCGAGAGACAGGACTTCTTGGATGCAGTCGATCGTATTATTGGAGGTCTGGAGAAGAAGAATGCGATCATGACAAAGGCTGAAAAGGAATCAACCGCTATTCATGAAGCTGGACATGCTACGGTGAGTTGGATGTTACAATATGCTAATCCATTGGTGAAGGTGACCATCGTACCTCGTGGACGTGCGTTGGGTGCTGCTTGGTATCTGCCAGAGGAACATCAGCATGTTACTACAAAACATTTGTTGGATGAGATTTGTGCTACTTTAGCAGGTCGTGCAGCGGAGGAACTGATTTATAATGAAGTGTCAACCGGTGCCCTGAATGACTTGGAGACAACAACCAAGAAAGCGTATGCAATGGTGGTTTATTATGGTTTCAGTGATAAACTGGCGAATCTCTCTTTTTATGATTCTACAGGTGCTTCTGACTATTCTTTTGCTAAACCATATAGCGAAGAGACATCCAGAGTGATTGATGAGGAGGTGAAAAAGTTGATAGCAGAGCAATATCAACGTGCAAAAGATATTCTGAATCAGCATCTCGATGGCATGAAGGAGTTGGCTTCTATCCTAATCGAAAAAGAGGTTATCTTTGCGGATGACGTGGAACGTATATTTGGTAAACGTCCATGGAAGTCCAGAGCGGATGAGTTGAGTGAGGAGAGTGAAAAGAAGAAAGAGGAGGCATCTAAATCTGACGAGAATGTCAAGGAGGATAGTCAGAAAGATAAGGGCTCTGAACCAAGTGTTCCTCAAAGTGATGAGAAACCGAACGAGAAGGATGAAGATGTTGCAGAACCAAAATCTACAACACCTGAGTAGTACTCACCTATAATAATTATTGACTGAGAATGAAATTTAGAAATTTTTTATTGCTATTCCTACTCTGTTGTGTAAGTGCAACGGCTGTAGAGTATAAGATATCAGGAATCGTGGTGGATGCGACGGGACAACCCTTGCCATCCGCTACGGTTTTGTTATATAAGCAAGGAGCAACCGATTATGACAAGGGCGAAGCTACAGACATGGAGGGTCAATTTGTGTTGACAGGTCTGAGTCAGGGGAATTATCGTATGGAGATCAGTTTCATGGGCTTCAGAACCAAAAAGATTGATATTACATTGACGGAGGAGAAACCAGAAAAGAGATATAGTAAGATCATTCTACAGGAGGATGCTGCACTGCTTACAGCTGTCGAGGTTAGTGCGAAGAGAGCTTCTCTGCAGGTGGATATAGATAAAAAGACATTTTTGGTGAATGAGAGTGCTGTGTCGGATGGTATGTCGGCCAGTGAGGTTCTGAAGGAGATTCCATCTGTAGATGTAGATGTGGAGGGAAACGTCTCTATGCGTAATAATGAAAATGTGGAAATCTATATCAATGGTAAGCCGTCAGGACTTTCTGATGATAATAAAGGAGATATCTTGGAACAATTACCAGCAGGTAGCATTGAGAAGATTGAAGTGATCACTAATCCTTCGTCAAAGTTTGATGCTGAGGGGTCTGCAGGTATCATTAACATTGTCATGAAGAAAAGCTATGACAAGGCTTCCTATTATGGTTCAGTATCGGCAGGTATTTCCTATCCATGGGGAGGAAAACCAGGTGGAAATGTGGGAGGTAATATAAATTTCTCCAAAGGGAAATGGAGCTCCTACGTCAATGTGGGTTACACGAATCGAAAATCAATCGGTCATGGGGAAACCAATCGTGAATCATATAGAGCTTCGGATACGATTCTGTTGAATCAAAACAGCCATACAGATTTTGTTATGAATACGGCTTTCCTGAGAATGGGAACAGATTGCCAAATCGATTCAATGAATAGACTCGGATTGTCTGGAATGTTTTCTTTCGGAGGCAGAAATCGTGATCAGTTCATTGATTATGACAGGGGTTATTTGCGATGGAATGAAGAGTGTTATAATAGTTTTCAATCAAGAAATTCTTTTACAGATAATAATCGTATCATGGGTAATACTACGGTGGATTATGAGCACTCTTTTGCTGAAAGTCATACGTTATCCACCTCTTTTACGTTTTCTGCTAATAAAAACGACAATGAAAGAACGTACGAACAAAAGAATTATGACTCATTGAGGGCTTCTATACAGGATTTAGATTATGTGCAAGATCAACATACATTGAACTATAATCGTAATTTTGACCTTCAGGTGGATTATCTGAAACCTTTGTCGTCCAAGTCTAAACTGGAGGCAGGCGTGAAACTTAGTTTTCTGAATCAATACAGTGATGTGAACTCATCCATACAAAAGGCGGATGCAACGGAGTTTGTTGCACAACATGAGTTGGATAATGATTTTGAATTACATCAAAAAATATATGCGGGATATGTCTCTTACGGAAATAAATTCGGACGTTTTTCTATGCAACTGGGACTTCGTGGTGAACTGACAGATCCAGACTGGAAACTGAATACTACAGGGGAAGAGAGTACAAAGAATCCATATTTTAAGGTTTTCCCTACAGCCTTCTTTTCGTATGCCCTGTCAGATAAGGATGAATTGCAGCTGAGTTATACACGAAGAATCAGTCGTCCGCGACGTATGTGGTTGAATCCGTATATGAATGTCTCCGATTCAACAAATATTACTTTTGGTAATCCTGATTTGGATCCGGAGTTTACCAATTCGTTGGAGTGTAATTATGTGAAAAGCTTCAAGAAACATACGTTTATGGCATCCGTGTACTATCAATTGATGCAGGATGTTATTCAACGGTATAGTTGGATGGTGGGTGAGTCGATGATGAATACGTTCGCTAATATGACGACCTCACACTCTACTGGTTTGGAATTGATAATGAAAAATAACTGGAAGTCATTGTCTCTCACATCGAATGTTAATATGTATTATTATAAGTTGAATGGGGGAGATTTCATTGTTAATTCAAAACAGAACGGAACCTTGTCTGAGGTTGAGGTCTCAATCGATGATCGTGAGAGCTTCAGCTGGACGGCTCAGTTGTCGGCTGATATCTCATTGCCAAAAGATTTCAATTTACAGGTAACCGGTAATTATCGTTCGCCAAGAGCCACTGCTCAGGGTAAATCGCTGAGCAACTATTTTGTCAATATGGGCTTGAAGAAACCGTTCTTGAAGAAGAAGTTGGTCGCTACTATTTCTGTACGAGACCTGCTTAATTCTCGTAAGTGGAAGTCTGAGACTTGGAGTGATGCTTTCTACCAATATTCTGAATCTAGTTGGAGTGGTAGAATGTTGAATTTCAATTTGACGTATAATTTTGGAAATATGTCCAAGAAGAATAGTAAGAAGAATACAAACGGACAATCCACTACGGATGAAGATGTATTCGAGGATTTTTAGGATAGTTGATTGAAGATGCAGGAAGAGAAACCAAAAGAAAAATTATGGAATCGAGACTATATAAAGGTTTGGATTGCTAATTTCATGATTTTTTTTTCTTTCATGTTATTGATGCCGTTGCTTCCTATTTATCTGCGAGATCGGTTCGGCGTTAATAATGATGTGATTGGGACGGTCTTGTCTGGTTATGTTATTATGGCATTGTTTGCTCGTATGTTCAGTGGGTATATCGTAGATAGTTTCCCACGGAAAAAAGTACTTATTGTGAGTTACTTCTTGTTCTTTCTCTTCTTCACAGGGTATCTTGTGGCGGGAACGCTCCTTTTGTTCGCTGTGGTCCGTACCTTGCATGGCGCTCCTTTTGGGACGGTTACGGTTGCTAATAGTACGGTGGCGATTGACGTATTGGATTCCTCCCGTAGGGCAGAAGGAATAGGGTATTATGGATTGAGCAATAATATCGCCACAGCCATTAGTCCTTCGGTGGCATTGTGGATTTATCATAGCACTAGTAATTATAATTTAATCTTTTTATTGGCTGTTATGATGTCTTTCATAGGGTTGATGGTGAATTCGACAGTTCATATTCCTCCAAAAGAGATAAAGGAGGATAGACAACCCATTTCATTGGACCGTTTCTTCCTGAGTTCGGGCGTGCGGGTCACGTTGAGTTTTTTATGCTTGGCTTTCTCCTACGGAGTGTTATCCACGTATGTTGCCATATACGGTCAGGAGAAGCTGGGAATTACTGGAGGAACAGGGTTCTTTTTTATGTTGTTGGCCATCGGATTGATTCTGTCACGACTTTTTGGGTCGAGTAGCTTACGGAAGGGGAGAGTCATACACAATGCGGCTTTAGGATGCTTGGTCTCTCTTGTGGGATATTTCGTCTTTGCATTGGTTCATAATGAGTGGGGCTACTATGGTGCTGCGTTGATCATTGGATTAGGGAATGGACACATGTTCCCTGCCTACCAGACTATGTATCTGAATTTGGCTGAACATTCGCAACGAGGAACTGCCAACTCCACACATCTTGTTTCGTGGGATATTGGTGTAGGCTTGGGTATCCTGACAGGAGGCTTGGTGTCTCGCCATATGGGCTATTCAGAGGCCTTTTGGTGCGCTTGGCTTGTTAATCTGTTGGGTGTTGCATTGTTTTTTTTAGTGGTAAGGAAATTCTATTTAACTCATAAATTACGATAGGTTATGGTAAAACATGTTATTTTATGGCAATTGAAAGATGAACTTTCAGATGCTCAAAAGAAAATTGTAAAGGAAGAGATTAAGGCTGGTTTGGAAGGCTTGTCAGGTCGCATACCTGGGTTGCTGGATATTAAAGTGAACATTAATGGATTAGAGACCTCTAATGCTGATGTTATGTTGGATTCATCTTTCGTTGATTTTGCTTCCTTGAAGGGGTATGCTGTGCATCCTGAGCATGTGGCGGTAGCTAATAATGCTGTTCGTCCTAATACAAAACTCCGTGTATGCATGGATTACGAAGTATGATAGAACAAAACATAAGTATATGTTGAGGAGAATTAGAGTTGTTATAGCAATTGTATTTCTTTGTCTTATAACATTTTTATTCTTGGATTTTACAGGCACGGCTCACGAGTATTGGGGCTGGCTTGCTAAAATTCAGTTTATTCCATCCCTGTTGGCCTTGAATATTGTTGTGCTTGTGGGGTTGGTTTTGTTGACTCTGTTACTGGGAAGAATATATTGTTCTGTTATATGTCCATTCGGTGTGATGCAGGATCTATTCGCATGGCTGGGTAAGAGATTTAAGAAGAATCGATACTCATACTCTTCAGAGAAGAGAATTATGCGTTATGTGATCTTGGCATTGTTTATTCTATTGCTGGTCATTCCAGGTACTAGTGTTATCGCTAATTTAATTGAGCCTTATAGTGCGTATGGAAGGATTGCGAATACGTTGCTATCTCCGATCTATCAGTGGGGCAATAATCTATTAGCATCTTATTCAGAAGAGCATGGCAGTTATACTTTTTATGAGGTAGATATTTGGATGAAGGAAATGTCTGTTCTTGTGATAGCTATTCTTACATTATTGGTTGTGGGTTTCTTGGCATGGCGTAATGGACGAACATGGTGCAACACAGTATGTCCAGTAGGTACGATTCTTGGCTTCTTGTCACGTTTCTCACTGTTCAAGGTGATGATTGATGAACAGAAGTGTACTTCGTGTGGTTTATGTTCCCGAAATTGCAAAGGAAGTTGTATCGATCATAAGGAACATAAGATAGATCATAGCCGTTGTGTCGTTTGTTTGGATTGTGTGGAGAAATGCAATAAGAAGGCTATCGGTTATGAACTACGTTATAAGGGAAAGACGGTGGAGAAGGAGGGACAGGTGGAGTCGTCTGTGGATACTTCAAGACGTCAGTTCCTAGCGGTTGGTGCAATGATGGTGGCAGGGGCTACTATAGAGGCTCAAGCAAAAAAGATAGATGGCGGTCTGACGGTTTTACAAGATAAAAAAATACCAGAACGCCGGATACCGATTAAACCAGCAGGTGCTTTGAGTATAAAGCATTTTTCTCAGCATTGTACGGCTTGTCAGTTATGTGTCTCTGCTTGTCCGAATGGTGTATTACGCCCCTCTTCGGATTTAGCTCGATTTATGCAACCAGAGATGTCTTACGAGAGAGGATATTGCCGTCCTGAGTGTAATAAGTGCTCACAGGTTTGTCCTACAGGTGCTATTCAGCCGATACAGTTGGAGGATAAGTCATCCACACAGATTGGTTGTGCCGTATGGATTCGAGAGAATTGTTTGGTGGAGACTAAGGGCGTGAAATGTGGCAGTTGTGCTACACATTGTCCAGTTGCAGCTATTCAGATGGTACAGAAGGATCCGGAAGACCCTGAAAGTCTAAAAATACCAGTGGTGAATGAGTCTAGGTGTATAGGATGTGGTGCTTGTGAGAACTTATGTCCGTCTCGTCCATATAGTGCTATCTATGTGGAAGGGTACGAAATACATCGAGAGAATTAAAAGATCAGATCATATTTGTTTAACAAAGGATTCCCTTTGATTTTTATGTTCAGATCCTGTTTGGTGAAGAATCCTTTGTTTTTTCCAGCATAACCCCATACATAGTTGATTTGTGTGGGGTTTACTTCTAATGTGAGTTCTTGATGATGTATGTTGGATAGCTTATTTTGAAGAATGTCAGCCCATATCTCGGTCATCATTAGTTCCATAAATGATTTATGATAGGGTCCTGCTAGAAGAGACTTTTCGTAGGACAGCTCTTCTGATGCATGTAAACCTACCCGTAAGATGGTTATGTTCTGAGATTCAAAGCGTAGATAGAAGTCTTTTGCCCAGCTGACGGCTGTGTCTAAATCCAGTGGCTGGTATTTTCCTAATGCATATAGTTTGGCTAACTGAGTTCCTTTGATTACAAGGGTGGGGTAGATGCGAGTGTTATCTGCACCCAATGAGATGATATCTTCTACGGTCTGTCGTGATCGTTCGTAGGTGTCATGAGGCAATCCTATCATCATTTGTAGGCCGAGGTGAAATCCCTTGGATAAGATGGCTTCAGATGCTCTTTTTATGGCATCACTTTTGTGTCCTCTTCCAGAAGCTAGCAATACATCGTCGTTAGTGGATTGTGCACCTAGTTCTATGGTTGTTACGCCATAATGTTTGAGTAGTTCTAGAATCTGCTCATTGATGTAATCTGGACGTGTAGAGAGTCGTATGCCACTGATTTTCCCTTCTTTTAGGTAGTGATTTGCTTGAATCAGGTATTGCTCTTGCAATGTTACAGGAATCCCTGTGAAAGATCCGCCAAAGAAAGCCACTTCGATTTCACGACCATCATTCATGGTGGATAGATATGTGTCGATGATGTCGGGAATGTCCTGTGGCTGTGGAATATTCTGTTGACCGCTTATCTTCGCTTGATTACAAAAAATACATTGATGAGGACAAGCTAGTTCGGGAATGAATATTGGTATGTTGGAGTGTTTCATTTAAGAGGATAAAAGAAGGTTGCTGAGTGTCTTTTCCTGTCTAATCCGTGATTTTTCCACTCTGTGAAGGCAATACTCCATAGAAGTCACGGAATTTTTTGGTGAAATAAGATGGATCACTGAAGCCTACTTCATAAGCCACCTCGGAAATTGTTTTTCCTGAGTTAGGATCCTGCAGGATTTGAAGAGAGCGGCTGAGACGATATTCCATCAACCATTCCATCGGTGTTTTGCCTGTCATGGACTTTACCCTTCTTGTGAGGGTGGGTTTGCTGACGGAGAGTGTGTTGGCAAGACTTTCGACGGTTGTTTCATTGTCTTTGTATTGTTTAGAGACAACATCCATGAATGATTGTAGGAACGGATGGATATCGTTTCTTTCTTCTTCGTTCTTTGCCAATGCCTGTGCCTTGACTCTTTGTGCCATGGAGGCTTGCATGATGATTTTCTGATGCTCCTGTCTGATCTTCAGAATGTTCGTCAGTTTTAACAATAACTCTAGCTGGTTGAATGGCTTTGCGATATAATCTATGGCTCCGCACATTAGACCAAGCAGACGGTCTTCTTCATCATTTTTAGAAGAGACAAAGAGAATAGGGATATGTTTGGTGCTGTCTGATGAAGAGAGTTTCTTGCTCATTTCAGCTCCACTGGATTCCAACATGTCAATGTCGCTTACAATGATATCTGGTACATTCTCTTCTGCCATCAGATAGGCTTCCTCTCCGTTGTTGGCATCTAAGACGTGGAAGTAGTCATTCAGCATGGTGTCAATCTCCGTTCGTGTTTGAGCATCTTGATTAACGACCAAAATGGTGTTTTCCTCGAGAATGGATTTATCTACGATCATCTCGATGATCTCATCAAGAGTCAGTTGCTGGTTGTTGTCTTTCTCACCCACAACAGAGAACGAAGGATTTCTTAGGTCATGAGACAAGGCAGCAATCAACTTTTCACGGTCACGCTTTGTTTGATTTAAGATCTCGGTTTGTTTTTCCATTTCTTGTTTCAACCGAGCTTTCTCGTTCTTTAATCGGGTGATTTTCTTTTTTGTGAATATAGTGATGCCTAGCAATATGATCAATCCAATGATTGTTCTGAACCACCATGAGTTCCACCAAGGAGGCAATATATGAATTGTCAACGAGATAGGTGGGTAATAAAACTTCATGTTTGGTCTGATGGCTTCTACCTCTAATGTGAATGTACCTGTTGGTAGGTAGTTGAAGGAGATGGTTTTAGACTCCTCCAGTGGAATCCATTTGTCCTGCAATCCTTTCAGCCGATATCTTAGTTGTGCTTTGTTGAATCTTGCATAATCTATTACATCAACAATGATGTCCATGTTGGTGTGTCCGTAGCTGATGGATATCTCATGCAGGTCTGATAAATTGCCATTTTTCAAGAATGAAGTATAAGGAAGGACTTTTTCTTTTGAAATGTATAATTCAGAAAAAGATAGATGCCGAATGGCTGAATCGACGAGGACTCTGGATGGATTGAATGTGTAGAACCCATTCATAGTGCCTAGGAATATATTACCTTTAGAATCTTTATGCTTGGCTTTGATATAGAACATATCGTTGTAGTTTCCTGGAAGGTATTCTATTGTTTTCTCTTCAGGATTGAATGATATGATTGCATTGTGAGAAGCTAACCATAACTGGTTTTCTTTTCCGTAACAGATGATGCGATAGTTGTCTTTCGGAATGTATGACAAGGTGTCAAATTTATTTCCGTCATAAGAATAGCGAAAGATGCCTTCGTTCGTGGTGACATATAAATTGCCGTTTTCATCGCAATCTGCATCATATACGGTATAAGGAGAATGAGACCTTTCTTGAAATAATTCAGGTTTTATCGCACGAACTGTCGTTCCGTCGTATTGCCATAACATATTCGTGGCCAGAACCCAGACCAGATTGCCGGCTCCTTTATAAACACGGGCAATCCATTTACTGCTTAGTTGTGGAAATGAATCATCGTGTAATACAATCTTCTCCCATAACGAGGATGGACGTTTCATGAATAGATCATCGTTGGCTGAACAACCATATATTGTTCCATCCGGTAATTTGGTTATGTCAAAGAACAGGTTGGTTGGGTTGGTGATGGTGTCTAATCCAATGCTTTTGAAGGTCCCTTTCGAAGCATCGAACTGAGATAATCCACTGCCACCCCATGTGGAGACTAAGATTTTACCATTTGAGACGGTTAGTCCCGTTACATTGTCAGATGATAAGTTGTATTGTTTAAATGATCGGAAATCTGAAGAAACGGAATATACACCGTTGCCATCGGTGCCGATGATCATGTTCCCATTTCCATCCTCTGCAAATGAGGTGCATACGATGGATGGAAATCCAAAGTCACCAGAAAACACCAAATTGGATGTCTCCGATGGATGATAAGCCCATATTCCTGAGTTTTGTGTACCCATCCATAATGTACCATCAACGCTTTCTATTATATCATATATTTTCTTGATGTCGCTGAAGGGCGTGTTGTAGGGTACTATCGTTTTAAATGTTGTCTTTGCATTGAGAGAATCAGCATACCATAGTCCGTCTCCATCTGTAGCAAACCAAAAGCGTCCAGATTTACTTTTGATCATCTTGGTTATGCTTCTAAATGGAAGATGAATAACCTCTTTATGTGTGACATCAGATATGTCAAACAACCATAGTTGACTGTTAAAGAACCCGACGGCTATTTTGTCTTCGCTGATAGAGAGTATGCGTGAGACGTAGTGACAATCATCATGCTCGGAATCGTAAGAGTATAATTTATGTCCGTTCTCATCGTAGATTGTTAAATCATTGATTGAGCCCAGCCAATAGTGATTGTATGTGTCTTTGTGCAATGTTGATATGAAGTGAGACTGAAGCGAATCGAAAGCTGGATAATTTGAGTTGTATTCATTCTTTTCTTTGTCGTATTTGAATACATGCTCGTTAGAAAATAGATAGCGTTCTCCGTTCTCAGTTGTTTTAATTCCTTTGATTTGCGAATAGCCTAGAGAGTCTAATTCGGGAGGCATGATGTCAACAAAAACATCTTTTTTTCTGTCGTAATACTGGAATGTTCCACAGAATCCTCCGATGACTATTTCGTCCGAACCGAGATGATCTATATAGTAGATGTCGTCTCTGTACATGGAAGGATATTTTGAATGACAAAAGTGTTTGAAATGGACACCGTCAAATCTGTCCAACCCAAAGTCCGTACTGATCCATAAAAAACCAGTGGAGTCTTGCGTAAGAGAAAATATAAGATTAGAAGATAGACCATTTTCTGTGGTGTAATGGTCAAATCTTGCGTATTCACGGTTAAAAGAAGAGAATGCTTCTTGTGTGATAATCCATATTATTGATAGAAATAGAATCCTTTTCATGGGGATATATCTTTCTGGGTGTGAAATTACAAAATATTATTCAGATTTTAGTCTCTTTTTTATAAACAATTATTCAATTAGGTCGGATTCATGGTTTTTTATGGCTTGTGTAACGTATGTTTATATAAAAAAAGCATTAAGTCCCCCCCAAGACTTAATGCTCTGATAAAAATTCTCATGTCAATGAATAAAAATATAAGTGTAATAAGTGAAATAATGATTTTATGATGTTACATATGGTTTTCGACGGTGACAAAGATAATTTGAATATGATTCTAAAAGTGGTAATTGAGAATCAAACAATAGTAAATGAGTAAAAAATAAAATAGATTATAGTTGGAGTTCTTTTTTCTAAAAAATACCGATTAAAGGGCAATTTTTTCACTTTTATAAAAAGTAAATATTGCGGATTTAGATGGCTTTTGAACCAGGGAACTTCTTTCTTCTTCTTTGTTAAAAAAATAAAAAAAATCTAAAGGACTGTTTTTGTAAAATTGGGATTTTTGACCTCCATTTTGACAGTTCTGGGGTTGACTAAAACGTAAAAAATCCGATTCCATCGAGCCTATGGTCATAACGTAAAATAATAAAAAATATCAGTGAACCAACCGAGTGATTCACTGATAAATTATTGAGTCTTGACTAGGAAAAGTACACCTATTTCAATGCTTCTTGAATGATCTGTTGGTGATCAAAAGCCAATTTTAATTCTGGTAGCTGTTTTATGTCGTACCATTTACATAGTATCACATCGCTATTCGCCAGAGGTTTCGCATTGTCTTTCAATACAACTTTGTAAGCTATAGATACAATCCAACCCCGAGGATCTCGATTCAGACCGCTTGATACTTTCACCAATTTTAGCTCATCTGGTTTGACAGAGATACCAGTTTCCTCTTCTAACTCACGAACAGCACATTGCTCTATTGTATCGTCTTTAGGTGTGTAGAAACCTCCTGGCAATGCTAAATAGTTGGCATAAGGATGGTTGCCTCTCACCACCAGTAATATTTGTTGCTGGTCTTTGGATAAAACAACCATATCGGCGGCTACAGATGGAGCTTCGTATTGTTTCCTATTGTATTTCTCCAAATAAATAGCTTCTCCCTTTTCAGGATTAAGAATACGTTGTGCCATCTCGAACATCTCTTCTTTAGAACGCTGACTGTAAAACAATGGAATGATACCGTATATATGATGTGCACCATATTCGGTTAGGATAAATGTATCCTCATCCACGAAATGCATCAGTTCATTCCTCTGTAGATACTCTATCTCATCGGCAAAGATGGTTCTGAAATCCTCGTTGAAACGGTTCTGATAGGATTTCATGGAGATATATCCAAAATAGAACATCACAGACAAAGCTTTGGCGCGGACTTCCTCTTTTGGCATATCCGCTATGTCGTTGATGGGAAGTTCATTCCTGTCGATCGCAGCAAAATAACGGTCCATCTTATGATTGTCACAGCCCAGATTATAGGCTAGATAATTGCCCACAAAAGATTGTGCACCTAAGCCCATGCCGATGTATGATGTTGCATTCACAACTCGTGTCGTCAAATAATCAGAGGTGCCAAGATCTCCTTCTACTCTACTGAAGGTGTTCTTTCCTACATTGGCTACGTATCCCGCCTCTTTCAAAAGTCGATAGGCAATATCATATTGTCGATTAGCCTTGAAGAGACTTACCCCTTGAGATTCTTTCTCCAGTTTCGTTCCCTTGTAACGATTCCGGTATAAAGTGACGTACTCGGGTTGCATGGCTATCGTATATTTCACGGTATTGGCAAAATCTTCGTCTGTCTGATTTAAAAATCCGTACATTAGATCAATATTCAGTCGGGTGAATCCTGCCTTACGAATGTTCTTGACCGCTCTTTCGTAGAGGTACGCACTGCCTTCACGTCCTAATGATTCCAATAGTTTTTCTGAAACGGTCTGAAATCCCATAGAGATTCGATCATACCCCAATTCTTTTACATATTGGATTTTGTCAGGCTCATTTGCTGCAATGACTGGTGTGGTCTCAATACTCCATGTTACGCCCTCTTTGAAGTTGAAGGTCTTGATCTTATCGGTAATCCTTTTCAGATTCTCCTTGCTTAAATACAATGGCGTACCTCCTCCTAAATCGTATCCGACAACTGGGAGATTCCCCATGAGCTGTTTGTACATCTCCATTTCTCGTAGTAAATAGTCTGTGTAAACATCCTGACTTACTTCGTTTGGATCATTCATAACAACATACTCACAGAATCTACAACGCGTCTTACAATAAGGAATATGCACGTATAGATTTATCTCCTTTTGCATCGATATGTTTTTTGCCACAACCTGACGGATGATTTCCACATCGTGTAGTTCATATTCAGCCAAAGAGTTCACACGCAATGGATAAGCGGTGTTGGTGTAGTGGTGAAATTTGATACCCATATCAAATAACTCCTCGCATGTGTAATTTGTTCTTCTTTCCATACCCTTATAGTTTTAAATGTGTAAATTTTACACAACAAAAATAAAAACAAAATTTTAATATGCAAAATATTTTGTGTAAAAAATACACATACTAACAAAAAATAAGAAAATAAGATGATGAAGTCTTTTTGAGACGTTTAATAGTTCAGTAAATCACAAGGGGCGACCACCCTTTGGTCGAGGTCCATGCCTCTTTTCTTGAGGACATCCTCCATGCCTTCGATGCGATACTCACGGATCTTCCGAGGCTTGCAAAGCTCTATGCCTAACTGTGTTTTGTAGATGTCATAGATTAGTTCCGAGCAATACCACCTGCCGTTGTTGAATTGAAAGGATCCTTCTCAACCACGACACCGCAATGGGACCATTTCGAGCCGGTGGCTTTCTGAATCAATGGGGACTGACCGCTCTTCGAAATTTGGAAGAGGATATCACCCTCCTTGTAACTCTTTTGCTGACGTACATAGTAAGCGCCACCAACGGCCACGGCTAGGAGGAGGAATAGGATGGCTAGTTTCTTTTTCATGGTATGTGTGGGTGAAAAAACAATGCTTATCTTCCCGCAATCTCCGCCTTGATATCATTGACGATGTAAGTGTCGGACATGATTTGGTAGCCGTATTTAGGGTCATGCATCTGCTCTCCCACTCTGGATCGGTAAAACAGCAACATTGCCCGTTTGGGGGAAATGTCTAACTCATCGGCCAATTGGATGATGACACGTGCTATCTTGCGGTATAGAATATAATCTTTCATATTTCCTCACATTTTTCAAAAACAAGATAACGATCGATGATCTCTTGATTGCGTATGCATATTTGATGGTGCAACTCTTCTTTTACAAGTCTATCGATGGCTTGCTCTGAGGTGATGAATCCATCCACATAAGCATCCACCGTGGTAATGACACTGTCATTGGCGATACCACCCTCAATCCAGTCCCAATTCATCCATGGGGACTTTCCCTTGCGACTATCCGCCACAAAATCCAGCCAATCACGATTATATTCATCGAAGACTTTCATGGCATATTTTACAGACGAGAAAGCTTCTGTATCAAAACGATAGACATTAACAACCGCTTTCTGGTCTTTCCTCCTTGAGGCCTTCGCAACAGCCCATTTCTCGGCTTGTTCACGATTGTTGGTGACATAGAATCCTTGCCCGAAATCTAAATCGGGACGACCCACATTCACAAGGGGGGCTTTCACTTCGACAATGCCTCCATGATAGAGAATTTCATTCTTTTCCATCCGCCTCATAGTTTTGCAAGGTTTCAATAATATCATCTGCCACATATTCCACACTCTGCGTGTGCAACACATCATAGAAACGGATCAAACGTCCGTCGATAAGGTCCTGACGTTCCAATCGTTCCACAAGTTCGGAAGGCGAGATGCCCATCTTGCGGGCAGCCGCTTCAATAACAAAGACCATATAACGCATCTGGTCGCCTTCGGGTGTTCTTGCCTGTCCTTCCATGCTTCGCAATTTTTACAAGGGTGAACCATTAAGCAATGATTCGCCCCCATATTTAACATTCAAGCTTACGCTTTCTTCACCTCGATATTCACCTTGAAGTCGTCGAAGTCCAACTCGGTCGGGTTGGCCACCTTCTCCACCAAGGAGATCTTGTTGGCGAGCACCTGCGAGGAGATGTACTCCTTGAACTGCTCTACCGCTGCATTCACATTGTCTGACTGCTCGATGTCGATAACAATCTTATCGGTTATCTCGAAACCGCTAGTCTTACGGATGTTCTGGATACGGTTGATGAACTCACGTGCGATACCTTCGCGTTGTAACTCTGGCGTGATAGTCACGTCGAGTGCGATGGTGATTGTTCCATTGTTGGCTACCAACCAGCCTGGGATATCCTCCGAAAGGATTTCTACATCGGCCTTATCTACAATGACGCAGCATCCGTCGAGACAGATCTCATAGCTGCCATTCTTCTCGAATTGTGCGATCTGCTCTTGTGACAGACTCTGCAACTGCGCTGCAACCGTCTTCATGTTCTTACCGCACTTAGGACCAAGTTTCTTGAAGTCTGGCTTGATCTTCTTCACAAGGATACCAGCTGAGTCATGCACGAAATTGATCTCCTTGACATTCACCTCGTTCATGATCAAGTCCTTCACCGCCTCGACATTCTCCTGCTCATGCTCCGCTAAGATAGGCACCATGATTTGCTTCAATGGTTGACGAACCTTGATGTTCTCTTTCTTGCGTAGAGAAAGTGTCATGGATGAGATGTCTTGCGCCAACTGCATGCGCTCCTCCAAGGTCTTGTCGATCAAGGATTCGTCGTACTTAGGGAAGTTAGCCAAGTGGACAGACTCGCTCTTGTCGCAGCCTGTGGCATTGTTCAGATCCAAGAACAATTGGTCCGCATAGAATGGAGAGATAGGCGCCATCAGACGGGCTACTGTGTCCAAACAGGTGTAGAGCGTCTGGTAAGCGGCGAGCTTATCCTCTGTCAATGTACCACCCCAGAAACGCTTACGGTTCAGACGAACGTACCAGTTACTCAGGTGATCGTTCACGAATATAGAGATCGCGCGACCTGCCTTGGTCGGCTCATAGTCGTTGTAGCTCTCATCCACCTCCTTGATGAGGGAGTTGAGTAGGGAGATGATCCAACGGTCAATTTCAGGACGCTTGTTCATTGGCACTTGCGGCTGACTGTTGGTGAAGTTATCCACGTTCGCATAGAGGGCGAAGAAGGAATAGGTGTTATAGAGTGTGCCGAAGAATTTACGACGCACTTCCTCGATGCCTTCTGTATCGAACTTCAGATTGTCCCAAGGCGATGCGTTGGTGATCATGTACCAACGGAGTGGATCGGAACCATACTTCTCGATGGCACCGAACGGATCGACTGCGTTGCCGAGACGTTTGGACATCTTGTTACCGTTCTTATCAAGCACCAAACCATTGGAGATAACCGCCTTGAAGGCTACGCTATCCTTGATCATGGTGGAGATGGCGTGCAATGTGAAGAACCAACCACGGGTCTGATCGACACCCTCTGCGATGAAGTCGGCAGGGTAGAACTCTCCGTTATCGACCACTTCTTTGTTCTCGAACGGATAGTGTTGCTGAGCGAATGGCATAGCACCTGAATCGAACCACACGTCGATCAAGTCTGCCTCACGTTTCATCGGCTTGCCACTATCGGAAACCAAGATGACGCTATCGATATATGGACGGTGGAGGTCGATGTTCTTAGGATCATAGTTCTCCTTCGAATAATCGCCCACCTTGAAGTTCTTCCAAGGGTTCTCCTTCATGAAACCAGCCTTGATGGACTTGTCGATCTCCTCGAACAATTCTGCGATGGAGCCGATGCACTTCTCTTCTGTGCCCTCCTCTGTTCTCCAGATTGGAAGTGGTGTACCCCAGTAGCGGGAGCGGGAGAGGTTCCAGTCATTCAGGTTCTCCAACCATTTGCCGAAACGGCCGGTACCCGTTGATTCAGGCTTCCATTGGATGGTCTTGTTCAACTCCATCATTCTCTCGCGAGCTTTGGTGGATTTGATGAACCAGCTATCCAGCGGGTAGTAGAGGACTGGCTTGTCCGTACGCCAGCAGTGCGGGTAGTTGTGGACGTGCTTCTCGATCTTGAAAGCTTTGTCGGTCACCTTCATATCCATGCAGATGGAGATGTCGAGTGTCTCGTCCTTATCCGTTAGATTAGGATCGTATGCGTTCTTCACGAAGCGGCCTTCGTATTTCTTGTAGGCCTCCACGTTGATGCGTGATTTCACGAAATCAGCGTCCAAATCTGAAAGCAGATAGAACTTACCTGTCAGATCTACAGAAGGACGCAGGTTGCCGAACTTATCGACCAACTGCAACGGAGGGATGCCGGCGGCCTTCGCCACCTTCGCATCGTCCGCACCAAAGGTAGGGGCGATATGAACGATACCCGTACCATCCTCTGTGGTGACGTAGTCGCCTGGGATGACACGGAAAGCTTGGTCAGCGTTCTCCGGTGTGATCCAGTCGAAGAGTTGTTCGTATTTCATGCCTACAAGGTCAGTACCCTTGTATTCGGCGATGACTTTATAAGGGATGAGCTTGTCGCCCTCCTTGTAATCCTCCAAGGACAATTCAGCAGCCTTAGGGTTGAAATGAGCGTTTACTAAATCCTTTGCCAATACATAAGTAGCAGGCTTACCCGTGTAAGGGTTATAGGATTGAACAGCCACGTAGGTGATGTTCGGTCCGACGCAAAGAGCCGTGTTGGACGAGAGGGTCCAAGGCGTTGTGGTCCATGCTAAGAAGTACGGTGTACCGAACTGAGCCATCTCAGGCTTTGGATCTACCATCTTGAACTGTGCCACGACGGTCGTATCTTTCACGTCACGGTAGCAGCCTGGTTGGTTCAACTCATGGGAGCTAAGACCCGTACCCGCAGCAGGCGAGTAGGGTTGAATAGTATAACCTTTGTAAAGATAGCCTTTCTTGTAAAGCTCTTTCAAAAGGTACCATAGTGTTTCGATGTATTTATTGTCGTAGGTGATGTAAGGATTTTCAAGGTCCACCCAGTAACCCATCTTCTTGGTGAGGTCGGTCCACTCCTTAGTGAACTTCATCACGTTGGTACGGCAAGCCTTGTTGTAGTCATCGACAGATATTTTCTTTCCGATATCCTCTTTTGTGATGCCTAGCTCTTTTTCAACACCTAATTCTACAGGTAGTCCGTGGGTGTCCCAACCCGCCTTACGCTTCACGTGGAAGCCCTTCATGGTCTTGTAGCGGCAGAAGATGTCTTTAATAGAACGAGCCATCACGTGGTGGATGCCCGGCATTCCGTTAGCGGACGGTGGTCCTTCAAAAAATACGAACGAAGGAGCCCCTTCTCTGATTTTGACACTCTTGTGAAATAAATCTTTTTCTTCCCATTGTTTCAAGACCTCTTTATTGATCTCCGAGAGGTTGAAATTGGAATGTTCTGCGAATTTTTTTGCCATGATATATAGTAACTCTTTTTATACAAATGTGGATTTCCGCAATTTTGTGGCAAAATTAGTGTTTTTACATCAGATTTGAAAATGTTATTGTTTTTTTATGGTTTGTTAATCTGCAGAACTTTTATCCATTGCTAATCGGAGTCCTATGATGCTCGAAGCATAGTCGGGTTTGCTCTTGTTGCGACAAGAGACTCTACAAAACAGAGTGGGACCTTCAAAGTAGCCTCCTCTGACCACACGTTCTGTGCCGGTAGAAGCTCCCTCTGGGTTGATAAGTTCTGTCTCCGTGTCTTCAGGATAAGCACCATACCAATCAGAGCACCATTCCCATACGTTTCCACTCATGTCATATAATCCTAGTTCATTCTCTTTTCTTTTCCCATTAGGGTGGGGCACTCCCTCTGCGTTGTCTTTGTACCAACCCAGGGAATACATGTCGTTGCCTCCGCTGTATTTATAATTTTCGCTCATGACGCCCCCTCTGGCTGCATATTCCCATTCTGCTTCGGTAGGAAGACGATAGTTTGAACCTAAAAAGGCATTGAGTTTTTCAATGAATTTTTGAGCATCATCCCATGATATGTTGGTGACGGGAGAGTCGTCATCTCTTGTGTCACTTGGATTCTTACCCATTACTTCACGCCATTGACGTTGTGTGACCGTGTATTTGCAGATGGCAAAACTACGGACAAAGACGGGATGTGCTGGTTTCTCGGGAAGCAGACATTCACTTTCTTGTTCGGCTGTGCATCCCATGGTGAAAGAACCACCTTCTACAAAGACCATCTTGAACGTTAGAATAGCTTTCTTCCTTGCTATCTGGTCTTCTCTGTAAGCTGAGGTGTGCTGTGTTGCTGCTGCTTTCTCTGTAGCGTTTTTGTCCTCCTTTTTGGCAGAGGTCAAAACACATAGAATAGCTGAAATTAGGATGCTGAATACAACTATCTTTCTCATTCGTATATATGTTTATTCTAAGTTGTCACTTGGTTTGGAGTCAATGCTCATAAATTCACCTGTTTTGGTGAACGAGATCTCAACATTGTTTGGTTTATTGAGTTTCACACGGTATCCATAACTCTTCTTTTCAATCCGACGAATATATTGTTCTGGATATTTCTTTTCAATATATTTTATCATTGTTTTAGGCAAAAGCTGCATGAAACTTTCAGGGAATGGATTTGATTTAGAGGTTTTTATATCAAACCAGTTTCCTTTCCGGTCGAAATTGATTTCTGTATTGTTTTCGAGTGTGACGTTATAATCTCCATCAACATCATTGATGAGAGAGGTGATTATTTCGTCTGGATAGTGTTTCTTTATGAAGACAGACGCATTGGATGGCAACCGTTTGCCTGTAGGGTCGTCGCTTATGATTTCTCCCTCTTTGGTGAATTGTAATTCAATATCGTTAGGCTTCTGTAAAGTAATCCTGTAAATGAAGTCGTTTCTTCCGAAAGATTTTTTTTCTATTTTTCGGATAGACTTATCCGGATAGTTTTCCTGGAGATATTGAGTTAACGGTTTAGGAAGAGTGGCTAATAAGGAAGCGGGGAAGTCATTTTTCCTTAGATTGATGTATTCCCATTGCCCTGTGTAAGTGAATTCAATCTCTGTTCCATCATCCAGTGTGATGTCAAAGTCCATTAGCGTTTTGGTCGTGTCTATGGAACTGATTTCGCAATTCTGAAAGTGCTCAGAGAGGAATATGTCTATATCCTTGGGGAGCTGATCTTTCTTGTTCTCGATGTTGCATGAGGTAAATCCAAAGGAAACAATCAATGCAATCCATATGGTCAAAAATGTGTTTTTACGCATAACTTTATTGTTTTAGTAGGTTTCAAAATTATGAATTTTTCTGATATAAAACGATATATCATGGATTTTTTCAGGCAAATGCTCATGGTTTTTCATGAAGACTTAAATTCATATTATTTTATTAATTTTGTAAATCATCAGAAAGCTCGGGGGCCTGTCGGGTGTCACCCTGCTGTTTTTAGATGCTTTATTTATAGAACTCACCTTGAATTATTAGGTGTGACAAAAAGTTTAATCATTTAACGCTTGTGATAGTATGCTTGCTCTATTGACATTATTGACTGGTGTGTGTTGGATAGGATATTGTCTCTATTTTGAACTTAAGACGGATGATATAAAAGTGATATTCCCTTTAGGAGCTATGCTTTTATTCTCCATGATTTTTGATGAAAAGATGTTGCTTATTGAGTATATCTTTTTGGCCTTTTTGGTTTTGGAAGGTGTCTTTAGAGAAAAAAAATTAAGTCAGGAAGATTTAGAACGTAGATTTAAAGGTTGGTTGATTGCAATTGCGTTGGTTGAAATATTTATTGCCATTGCTACGGGAAACACCACTATGCTTGTGCCGTTCATACTTGTTGCACTATTTCTATTTTTCATTGATTTTCCTGTTTATAAGGGAAACAAGAAGTCGGAAAGTAGTTCTTCTTCAGAGCAAAATTATAGTGCGAGAGGTGGGCAACAGAATCAAAATAAAAAACGTAGAAAAGCGCAGGGAACTAGTAGTACAAAGGGTGTAACTCTTTTTGTGCGTGCATTAGGCTATTATTTGAGTAAGAATAAACAATACTTTACAGAAAATATCTACACAGAGGTTAGATTCATGTTGATGCAAGATTTTCCTGATGTGAAACTTCATGACAATTTTTCAAGCTACCTTATTAAGACAAATAATCTGAGGTATTTCCAAGGTGCTGTTCTGTTGGATTCTTCTGTGCAGAAAATGTTAATGGGTTATTTTTTGAAATTGACTCTATCGAGAGCAAATATGCAACGGGCTGATTTCGATGATATCGCTTCATTAATCAATAAGATCCGAGTTGATAGCACATTACAAAAAGAATTCCTTGAACAGTATAAGTCGTTGGAGAAATATAAGGCATTGATTATATTGTTGAAGTATATGGCAACTGTTTCTGGATTTGCTTCGGAGAAAGAAAATGAGGTTGCGTATGCTTATCTTAAAAGAATAGAAAAGGAATCAGGCGCAAATAAACTCTCGTTATCATTTGAAAAGATCTACTCTCTGCTTGGTAATAATCTGAAAAGAACGGCTTATCAGGCAATTGATTATTTGAGCATGATTAGTCTGGATGAGAGAAAGAAATTTATCAAGGTGATGTTTGATGTGGCAAATGCTGAGGATGGGATCATCTATCCAGAGTTATCTTTCTTGTCGGTTTGTAGCTTTTATGCTGGACTTTCGGAAAGTGAATTCCAACAATTATGTAAAGAGTATAATGTTGAATGGAATGATAAATATTCTGGAGGAAGTTTTGAGGGATTCCCTTATGGCTATTCATTTGCAGAAAGAAGAGAATCCGCATGGAAACAGATTGAAGAGTTGTATCTTAAACAGCAAAAGAAACAGAAACAATCCGATTCATCCAAGAAGAGTGCTAATACAAATGGAGGATATGGAGGTGGCTTCAATTATAATTCGTCAAACAAACAAGATAAGTACCAGAAGAGACAGCAACATTGGCAGGACTGGCAAGATCAACAGCAACAACAGCAGAGACAACAGCAACAGAGCCGTAGAAGCACTGGTCTCTCATTGAGTGAAGCCTATGCTATTCTTGGAGTGTCAGAAAATGTTTCTAATGATGAAATAAAGAAGTGTTATCGTAAGATGGCAATGAAATATCATCCAGACCGACTGGGCATAGGCGCATCACAGAGGGATATCCAAAAGGCGACAGAAAAGATTACCCAAATCAATCAAGCTTACGACGTAATCTGCAAAGCAAAGGGAATCAAATAATTTTATCCTTTTTTGTATTCAGCTAGGATCATGCCTATTATAATAGCTGCGGCACCTATTGCAGCGTAGAGGGTGATGGTCTCGTCAAGTGCTATGACAGCCGTAATCATGGTGACAAGCGGAATGAAGAATATATAGTTGGAGGCTAAAATTGTGCCAAGTTTTTTTAGTACCATATTCCAAATCACATAGCCAAAGAGGGACGAAAATAGAGTGAGCAATAGAAAGTTAAGGATGACGATGGAGTCCTTGAAAGCGTCCCAAGGTATATCAGAAAGCTCCGGTGCGATAAGCGGTAGGGTGGTGAGAACACTGTAAAAAAAGATTTTTCGTGTGATGAAAAGTGTCGGGTATTGATCACTGATTCTCCGTATGCTGATGGAGTAGATAACCCACACAATGGCGGCTCCAAGTGCCATGAAGTCACCTTTGGGTGAAAGATGCAGATTGAAGTGCCCGTTTAGGACGACCAGAATCATACCAAGGAAAGTTAAAACAGATCCTACTGTTTGACGGAATGAGAGTCGTTCCTTGGAGAAAAATATGCTGACGGTGATGAGAATGAGTATGGGGTTCGTACAAACGATAAGAGATACATTGGAGGTCGGGGAGTGTAGCAACGCATTGTTTTCCAACCAGAAATAGAGTGTTCCTCCCGTGATTCCACAGATGAGAAGAGCAAGCTCGTCTTTGAGATTATTGGCCCATAAACGTTTATGAGAAAGAGCGACGAGCAGTATGTATGTGAAAACAAATCGGATGAAGAAGACTAATATTGTGGAGAATCCGTGGTTTAATAAGATCTTCGTCGAGACGAAGCTTGTTCCCCAAAATATTACTGTGATGATGGCTAATAGATGCCATAGGATCTTTCTGTCTTGCATTTTAGTTTTTTTTGTGTTTTTATGCTGTAAAATAGTCGCATAATGAAGATGCAAAATTACGATAATCTGAGTTTCTAATTGTATGTTAAGTCGTGAAAAAAAATTATCTTTGCAGAAAAAGTTCAGGATATATAAAATTATGGATGATATTAGAAAAGCACAAGAAGATGCTATCAATTTATTAAAACATTTGATTGATATACCATCATATAGTAAAGAGGAAAAATCTGTTGCAGATTATTTGCAGACGTATATAAAATCCATGGGGTATAGTACCAATCGAGTGGTAAACAATGTTTGGATCACGGGTGCTGATATTGATCCGGCGAAACCGACATTACTGTTAAATTCTCATCTGGATACGGTTCGTCCTACAGTGGGGTGGACTCATGAACCTCATAGAGCTACGTTGGAAGGTGAACGTTTATATGGATTGGGTAGCAATGATGCGGGTGCATCGTTGGTGTCATTGCTTCATGCTTTTTTCCTTTTGTCTAAGAAAAAACAAAGTTATAATCTGATATTTGCTGCTTCCTCGGAGGAAGAAGTGTCGGGCAAGAATGGTATGGAACTGTTGTTGACCGAATTGCCACATCTGGATTTTGCCATAGTAGGTGAGCCTACGGGTATGCAGATGGCCATCGCTGAGAAAGGATTGATGGTGGTGGATTGTGTGGCGAGAGGTAAATCCGGACATGCGGCACGCAATGAAGGTGTAAATGCTATCTATAAGGCAATAAAAGATATTGAGTGGATTCAAAACACACAGCTTCCTAAGGTGTCTCCTTCGCTGGGACCTGTGAAGATGACTGTGACGATGGTGCATGCAGGCACTCAACATAATGTGATACCTGACGAGTGCTCTTTCGTGATCGATGTGCGTTCCAATGAGTGTTATTCTAATCAGGAGATATTCTCTATCTTGGATGTTAATCTTGAGTCTGAAGTGAAGGCTCGTTCCTATCGTCTTACTTCATCTGGTATTCCAATGGAGACTCCAATTGTACGTCGCGGATTGGAGTTGGGAATGTCCACCTTTGGTTCTCCAACCTTGTCAGATCAGGCCTTTTTACATTTTCCAAGCCTGAAGATCGGTCCTGGTGATTCCGCTCGTTCACATACGGCAGATGAGTATATCGACTTACATGAAATACGTGAGGCTATCGCTTCTTATGTGGAGTTGTTGGATGGCATGACGTTCGAAAAGTTTGCTTGATATGGCACAAAAGAAACAGAAATTTTATGTGGTGTGGATAGGACGAAAGCCTGGTATTTATTTGTCGTGGGATGAGTGTATGGAGCAGGTGAAGACCTTCCCTAATGCAAAGTTCAAGGCTTTTGAGAGATACGAGGAGGCGGAAGCTGCTTTTGTGCGTGGATATGAAAATTACGTGAAAGCAGGACGTGTAAATCGTGTCAGTGATTTGGTGAGCACGTGTATCAGTAATGTTCCTTGTTTGAAACCTGAAATGGAAGCTATAGCTGTTGATGCGGCTTGTAGTGGAAATCCTGGAAAAGTGGAATATCAAGGTGTTTATGTGCGTAGTAAACAACAGTTGTTCCATGTCGGTCCTCTGGAAAAGGGAACCAACAACATAGGTGAGTTCCTAGCCATCGTACACGGATTGGCTTTCTTGAAACAAAAAAATTCATGCTTGCCTATTTATTCTGATAGTGTCAATGCTATTTCATGGGTTCGCCAAAAGAAATGCAAGACTAAGTTAGAGCCAACAGCCGAGAATAAGGTGCTGTTTGATCTGATTGCTCGTGCAGAGAAATGGTTGGAGTCAAATGAATACACAAATGTAATAATGAAATGGAACACAGATGCATGGGGTGAGATACCTGCTGATTTTGGAAGAAAATAATAAAAAGAGATATGTCTATATTAGTTGAACATTTGTTTAAGAGTTATGGAAAACAATTGGTACTGAATGATATCAATTTTTCTATCGGTACGGGTGAGATTGTTGCCTTCTTAGGTAACAATGGCGCCGGGAAATCTACTACAATGAAGATTATAACTGGGTATCTGACTCCGGATAGCGGACGTGTAGAGGTTTGTGGAATAGATGTTCAAAAAAATCCATTGGAGGCACATCGTTGTATAGGGTATCTTCCAGAACATAATCCGATCTACCCAGAGATGTATGTGAAGGAGTATTTGTTATTTATTGCTGGTGTATATAAATTAGGAAAGACGGCTGGGGAACGAGTGGATGAGATGATTGAGAAGACAGGATTGACTCGTGAGTATAAAAAGAAGATTGGTATGCTCTCGAAGGGATATCGACAGAGAGTGGGATTAGCTCAGGCATTGATTCCTAATCCGGATGTATTGATCTTGGATGAGCCGACGACAGGCCTTGACCCTAACCAAATTGTGGGGGTGAGAGACTTAATCAAAGAGGTGGGAAAAGAAAAAACGGTTATGCTTTCTACTCATATCATGCAGGAAGTGTCTGCTATTTGTGACCGTGTTATTATCATCAATAGAGGGAAAGTGGCTGTGGATGATAAGGAGACGATGGTGCTCTCTTCTGTTCAAGATCATAGATTATCTATTTTTGTGGAATACCTACAACCAACTGATGCTTCTTTCTTGAAAGAGATTCCGGGCGTTGAGGATGTTCAGCAATCTACCTCGAATCAGTTTGTCCTGATGTGTAAAGAGGATGTTAGGGAACAAGTCTTTAAACATTCAGTGGAGAATCAACAGGTTATTCTAACGTTGAAATTACAGGAACGGTCAATGGAAGATGTCTTCAGAACCGTAACAAAATAATCGGTTTAACCGTGCATGAAAAAAAGCATATTGCCTACGATTCCGTTGCAATATGCTTTTTTTGTTTCTGTCGATTACGGATCGTTTCGTTAGTCCTCTTCCACTTGATAGCTGACAAAAGCAAATTGTTTGCTGTCGGGCGACCATGAATTAACGTTGATGGTTCCCTGTCCGCCAAATAACTCAGCAATCGTTTGTGGCGTCCCTCCTTCTGCTGGCATCAGTCGAAGAACTACATTCTTGTTTGGCAAATGCTCGTCAGGTTTCAAATCTCCTTTGTGATAGGCTATGTAAACAACTAGTTTCCCGTCGGGTGATACGTGTGCGAACCATGCGTTAAGATCTTCGTCGAAGGTCATCTGCGTTTGCTCACTACCATCTTTCTTCATTCTCCATATTTGCATCAGACCTGTCTTTACCCAGTTGAACCAGATGTATTGACCGCACGGACTGTACTCTGGTCCGTCGCTAAGTCCATCTTTCCCTTCCGTATGGGCGATTTCAACACCTGTCTCTAGATTCATTGTGTGAACCACATGAGCCTCTCCACGAAAGGCACAGTAGGCCATCTCTTTCATGTCGGGACTCCATCCATGCAGGTAACTAGGTCCATTCGGTGTGACGCATTTTGCCTCGCCTCCTTCAAACGGTAGGATGTAAATGCGGGAGTTGCCATCTTCTGCGGTGTGGTGACTGACGGCGATTTTTTTTCCATCAGAAGAAATAACATGATCGTTGTTGCATTTCTGCGCAATGCCCGATTCGATCAGTTGTGCGTCGCCTTTGCCATCTGATGATAAACGATAAAGACGACCGTTTGAGTTGAAGACAAGCCACTTGCCGTCGGGTGACCAGTTGGGTGCCTCGATTAGGTAGGGGAATGATTTAATTACTTTATGAGTGCCTGTGGCTACATCATAAATTTCCAGTTTGCTGATAATCTTTTCCATTGTGAAACATTTATGCTTTGATGATTGGTCTTATTTGTCGGAGAGTATGGAACTGACCTTCTTAGTGGCCGTCAGTGTCAGTTTATGCATGGCTCTGGTACATGCAATGTATAATAGACTGCGATCCATCTCGTTGTTGTATTCTTTTTCGGTGACAAAAGGAACCACTACTTCATCAAACTCCAAACCTTTGGCGGTATGAGCTGTGGTTACGATGATTCCGTTGGAGAAGGCGGCACTCTCACTTGACAACAAGCATACCTGATCGGTTCGTTCTGACAAGATGCTGTGTAGTTGAATCGCCTCTTTTTCTGTTTTACAGATGATGCCCACCGATCCATTGCCTTTCAGTGCGTTTCCAACATACGTATGAAGGTATTCTAATTCGTCATTAGCAGATGAGAAGGTGAGAACTGATGGTTTTTCACCATGACGTTCGATGGCAATCAAATCTGGACTTTTAGAGATCTTTTGTGCAAAGTTGGTAATCTCGTAGGATGAACGGTAGCTCTTGCAGAGTTTCATCACTTCAGCACCTGCCAAGACCCGCTGAATGTCCATGTAGTTGGTTGAACTATATGGATTGACAGATTGCAAGGCATCACCTAAGATGGTTTTGTTGCAAGGGAAGAGAAGTGAGAGCACTTTGTATTGAATAGGAGTGTAGTCCTGCATCTCATCTACCAAGAGATGTTTGATGGGAAGTTTCTCTTTCAATCCCTCCATCTTTATCTTCAGATAGAGGAGAGGTGCGACATCTGCATATTCAAGCTGTCGATTTTTCCCTTTTTTGAAAAGTTCTGGCTGACCTAACCATTCGTAGAATGACTGGTAGAGAGAAAGATCGTTATTGCCAGAAAACATCTTTTTAATCTCCGCTTTAATGTTGTTTTTGTCGGTTGTGGTCAACTCTAAGTTAGGAGCAGAGAGTTGAAGTTCGCGGATGATATCCTTCGCTATCGGTTCGAATCGACTGCGCATTGGAATACGATGATATGCTTTGAAACGTTCTTCAATGTATTCTTTAGGAACAGGAATACGTCCGATTTTGATATCCACCGCTTGAAAACAATGGTTCTCTACGTACAAAAAGAACTTATCCATTTTGTCGATAAATTCAACCGATGATTTAAAACGGATTCGGTTGATGAATGCCTCATCATGTTTCTCGATGATTTCGGTCACCTGCTCGAAGAAGGTTTGAAATTTGTATTTGCTTTGTAGCTGCTTATCCATTAGTTCTTCGAATCCACACTCTTCAATGGTCTCTTCACCCAATTCAGGAAGGACGTTGGAGATGTAGTCGGCAAAGACTTTGTTAGGAGATATGATAAGGATATCTTTGGATGAGATTTCCCCTTTGAAACGGTATAAGATATAAGCAACACGGTGGAGTGCGATGGATGTTTTTCCCGAACCTGCCACACCCTGAATGATAAGTGTCTTAGCCTCTTCGTTACGGATGATCAAGTTTTGTTCCCGTTGAATGGTGGCAACGATGTTTTTCATTCGCTCATCGGATGTGCTGCTTAATTCCTTCTGAAGTATATCGTCTTGAATGTTGATGGAACTCTCCAGCATGAATTCCATGACGGAGCGACGGATGCGGTATTGCCTTTTCAGATTGATGGTTCCGTTGATGATTCCGGATGGCGATTCGTAATGAGCCTTGCCCGTTTCGTAATCGTAGAACATGGTGGAGATGGGTGCACGCCAATCGTGTATTACGTTTTCATTCTTTTCTGTGTCGTAATAAGAGTGGATTCCGATGTAGATAGGCACGCTGTTTGCTTTCTTATCCTCTTGAAAATCGATTCTTCCGAAGTAGGGAATCTCAATCATTTTTCGGATTCGTTTCTTCCGTTCGACGATAGCTTCACTAGACAAGACGGCTTGGGTGACATTATGACGAACCGCACTCTTTTCTGCACGGTCTAATTCGGATTGGTTTTCCCACAAATAGTTCTTATACTCGCGTAGGTCTTTTACGTTATTGTTGATTACTTCATCCAGTTTGGTGATGATTTTTTCCAATCTTTTGATGATGCTCTTCATATAAGAGACTTCATCTTGCTCTGTTTGATTAAATACGGACACGTTAGTTAGAATGAGTTGACAAAACAATAATAATATATGCAAAGATAGTTAAATAGTCAGTATCTTTTTGTGTCTTGCATACAAAAATTGTTCTTGAAAAAAATACTGAGACTTTGGTTGTGTCACATAAATGAATATTTTTGAATTTTATTATTTCGATACTGTTAAGTGGTTAAAAATTATGAAAAGAATAATATACATATTTGCATTGATTCTGTCGAGTCTGTTTACAATTGGAATAGATGATACTCAAGCTCAGGTTAAAGAAGAATTTAAGAGAGGTTACATGAACATTGACAAGGACTGTTCTGTCTTTATTAATTTAACGAATGCAAACATTGATCCAAAATATAAAAAATATGTAACAGGATTATCTGACGTGCAGAGACTGAATAAAAAAGAGTATTTGTTGAAACCTTTGAAGAACAGAGAAAAACAGATAAGAGTTGTTGCGGACAAAGGATACCTCTGCCCACTTGAAAGAGAACTGAATGAACCGGTTTCCACGAAATGCTGGATTATTAAAAATTTGGATAAAAATGAGGAAACGATTACAGTTAGTTTGTTCTGTCATAGTACTAATCAACTTATTGGGAAGATCACCTACGATTTAATACCAATATACGAATTTAAGCCAAGAATTGTCTATGTTGACACGAATGGGAATGAATGTGAATATGAAGGAGGAGAGCATCTTTCGAAATTGCCAATAGATTGGGGAAAGCCAATGAAGACAATTGTAAAATACGGTGAGCAAACTTTTGTGCCTTTGGTACATACGGAACTTACCCTTGTGTTTAAGGGAGATGAGGCAGTGCCCCAGAGTACGGTGGTAAAAGGGGACAAAATCACAGGAGCATTTATTAGTGAATTAAAAGCATTGAGTATAGGATATAGCAGATATATCTCTAATATAAAAATTAGAGGTAATGATGGAATAGTAAGAACCCTTCCACCTGTGGAAATGAAAAAATAAGGGAACAGTAATGATTGTTACTTTTTTATGTTAGGATGAAGAGCTACATAGAAGAGAACATTGCAAAGAATAAGAACCACCCATGTTGCGAAAAATATGTACTTTTGCATAATCGGAAGTGAAAAAAAATCAAAGCGTAAGCTAAAAAGTATGGGACAGAAGATACAAAAGACAAACGCTGCTCGTTTGTTGGACAGTAAAAAAATACCTTATGAGTTAGTTCCTTATGAGGTGGATGAGAATGATTTGAGTGCCATTCATGTGGCAGCTCAGTTGAATGAACCGTTGGAGCTTGTTTTTAAAACCTTAGTACTTCGTGGAGATAAAACAGGGGTGTTTGTTTGTGTTATCCCTGGAGCAGAGGAGGTGGATTTGAAAAAAGCAGCTAAAGTTTCAGGAAATAAAAATTGTGCTTTGATTGCTATGAAAGAGCTATTGGGCCTGACAGGTTATATACGAGGTGGCTGTTCCCCGTTGGGTATGAAAAAGAACTATCCGACCTACATTCATAGTACGGCTCCTACGTTTGATTTTATTTATATCAGTGCGGGACAAAGAGGATTGCAACTGAAGATCAATCCGCAGCAGTTGGTTGATTTCTGTGCCATCTCGGTCGCAGATCTGATTCTGTGATTTTGGGTAAGATTCTGTGGCGAAAAGCAATCTGTTAGATTGTCTTAGCTTCGCGTTGAGCTGCTAGAAAAGTATCAACATGACGCACTCTTTTTTGTTCGAAGATCTCTTCGATAGTAATCATCAGTCCGGTTTCGATGACTTCCCCAAATTCATCGTTGATACATGAACCAAATGTCTTCATGGTTGGAGAAAGAGACATGTAGGCGTTGATGAGCGGAGGAATATTGTGTCCCGTCTTTTTTACATAACTCTTGAGGATAGTGTAATCTTCTTTGAAAGAATCACCCGTTAAGATCTTCTCAAACTCGTTGCATGCCTTGTCGATGTCGAAGGGGTGACGAGGATACACAAGGTTCTCTTTGTCGGCAAAATATTTCTTAAGAAAAGCAAAGATACAGTTCCTTGATTCTTCATTAAAAGAAGGATAGATCGTAGCTTTCCCGAAAAAGTATTTTGTGTTCGGTATGGTGAGCGTTAAAGCACCAAGGCCATCCCAAAGATTATCTAACGCATATAAGCTCTTTGCACCCTTTTTGGAGGATTGATATTCGGGACGGACAAATGAACGCCCCAACTCTATCGTATAGGGAAGATAATCTTTAATGAACTTGTCGGAATATATAAATAGGTGAGAAGAGGTCAGGTTGGGCTGTCCGTTAGGTTGAAAGGTGGCTTCACATCCGTGAAGATATCTGTACCCTCCAATGATCTCTTTTTCTTCTGGGTTCCATACAATCAGTTGATGGTAGGGACGCTCCATTGTATCGTATTTGTCAATATCACAGCTGACACCGGCGCCACCCCCGGCGGCACGAAAAGAGACTTCACGTAAGCGTCCGATTTCTCTTAATGTGTTGGGTGCATTTTTGGCGGAGACAATGTATATTTCATTTCCTCCTTTGTTGGTAGTTCTCAGAAAGACATCCTTGGAGAGCTCTTCTTCGATTAGTTTGGTTGGTACTGGGGCGATTATGTCTTCCATGTGATTTAAGTGTTTGAGGTTAAACGATAAGAGATTTTTTTGATTTCTTCGGCCCATTCACGATCGCTCTTTTCGTTTGTCAGCGATTGATATGATATGGGTTTGCCGATGATGACAGAGAACGATTTGTTTTTCTGTTTGAATAGTTCATCAGACAAGAATAGCATTTCTATGTTTGCTTTTATGCCCAATTTCATTCTATAGTAGGATAGGTTATAAAAGAATTTTGAGTTTTCACCTATGAAATGAATGGGAACGATATCTCGTTTATATTCTTTGGCTTTTGATATGAATGTCTTCTTCCATTCGTTGTCTTGGATAGCTCCATTGGGTTGTCTCCTGGAACATTGACCAGCAGGGAAGAAAAGAATTGGCGCGTCGGAAGCACAGACACTGTCAATAAGATTTGCGGTGTTTCTGCTTTGCCCTTTCCCTTGTATTTTGTTGACGGGGATGAAATGCTCTTGTAGGTTCTTTACGTACATCAGAATGTCGTTGACAGGTATTTTGATGGAGTTGTAGCGTTTGCCAAGAAGACTGATGAGCGCTATTCCGTCAAATCCACCTAGCGGGTGATTGCATGCAAAGATGATGTTGCTGTGGTCGGGTAGGTTTTCTTCACCTGTCGTTTGAATGTTTATGTGAAAGTGATCGTTCATCACCGTATCAGCAAATTCTACCCCGTAAAGATGACCATACGTGTTGAATATGTAGTTTATCTCATCTTCGTGTATGATTTTTTTTAAGTATGAAATAAGAAATTTTGGCAATTTCCCTTTGAGTGAAGGTAATTTGCTTTCCAAAACGCTTTCGACATCTATGTGAACGCGTTCATTCTGGGTATTTGGATTTGAGGTCTCCATTCTTCTTATTTTATGCAAAAATAAATTAAAATATAATTAAATTAGAATTTGAGCAATAATAATATAGGTGTTTCCCTTGGTTTTTTCTCTTTCAACATCCATAATTGATAAAACGGAACGTGAGGTGACGTGGTTGCCTTCTGTTTCCCTTATGAACGCAAGTGTTTTGTTAATAAGATGTTAATATTTTGTTCGGTGTTTTTACGTGGTGGTTAATAACAATTTAAAAATAGTTAATAAAAAGTAAAGTGGGGGATAGTGGGGGAAAAGAAATTATTCATATCTTTGCCAATGTTAAAAATATAATTTGGCCTTTTTATATTCGTTATGTATAAATTTTTGAGCAAAATAGAAGCTAAGGTGGACAATAAGGGACGAATCTTCGTTCCTGCGGTTTACCGTCGTATGCTGGAGGCAGCAGGCGAGACTTCTCTTTGCTTGAGGGTGGATAGGGTGACGAAATGTGCGAAGCTGTATCCTGCATCCGAGTGGGAGAAGATAGATGCACAATTTCAGTCTCAATTAAATATGTGGAACAAGGATGATCAACGGTTGTACCGTCAGTTTGCTTCGAGTGTTGAACAGGTGGAGATAGATTCAAGCGGTCGTGTGCTGATACAAAAGAAGCATTTGGATGCTATCGAGGTGGAGAGTGAAGCGTTGTTTGTAGGAATGGGCAGTTATTTTGAGATATGGAGAAATGAATCGTTGGAGGAGATGTTGATGAGTGATGAGGATTTCGAAAAGGCTTTGCAAGAAAAAATGGGTAGTTTGAATTTCTAATAATAATTATATGTCGAATGTATATCATATTCCAGCTTTGTTGATTCCTTGTATGGAGGGATTGCAGATTAAGAAAGGAGGCATCTATGTTGATGTGACTTTCGGAGGTGGTGGACATTCGAGGGAGATACTGAGCAGACTGGACGAAACGGGACGACTGATAGCATTTGATCAGGATCTGGATGCGATGCGGAATTGTATTCCTGACAAGCGTTTTACCTTCGTCAGAAGCAATTTCAGATTCCTGCGTAATTTCTTAAAGTATCATGAGGCGGAAAGTGTGGATGGGATCTTGGCTGATCTGGGCGTTTCCTTTCACCATTTTGATGAGGTTGATAGAGGATTCTCTTTCCGTTTTGATGGCGCTTTGGATATGCGAATGAATCAGCGGGCTGATCTGACGGCGGCGGATGTGTTGAATGAGTATTCCGAAGAACAGTTGTCTGATGTGTTTTATTATTATGGAGAATTGAATAATGCGAAAAAGATAGCATCTGTCATTGTACGGTCGAGAGCGACTAAGCCCTTTTCTCAAATAGCAGATTTGGTAGCTGTTGTGGAGCCTTATTTGGGTAAAGATAAACAGAAAAAGGATATGGCTCGTCTTTTTCAAGCTATTCGTATTGAGGTGAACCATGAAATGGATGCGTTGAAATCCATGTTGACGCAATCATTAGAGGTGTTGAAGCCGGGAGGTAGATTGGTGGTGTTGACCTACCATTCGTTGGAGGATCGTATTGTGAAGAATTTCATGAAGGCGGGAAACTTTGACGGGAAGGTGGAGCAGGACTTCTTCGGCAACAGAAAATCTCCTTTCAAGTTGGTGAATAATAAAGTGATAGTGCCGAATGATGAGGAGATAGAAGCGAATCCTCGTTCGCGTAGTGCGAAACTTCGTATTGCAGAGAAGATTTAATATTCAATATAATATAGAGATTAAATGAATTTTTTTAACAAACAGTTTCAAAATGTAAAGGAGTTTACTGATTTTACTACAGTCTCCATCCGTGATCTATTTACGGGTAACATTTTCCGGAAGGGCATTCTGAAGAAACAGGTCCCTCTATGTTTGTTGATTGTCTTTTTTGTCTTTTGTCATATTGGATTACGATATAGTTGCGAAGGGAAAATTTTAGAGATTGCTAAGCTTAACAAGGTGCTGGAGGATGTGAAACATGAGGCGAATACAGAATCATCAGAGTTGTTGGGCATGAGCAAGCAGTCGAGAGTGCAACAGATGGTACAGAAGAAAGATGATAATCTTCGTCCATCGCAAACTCCTCCGATCGTGATTAAAAAGTAAACAACAATTTAAAAATTATAATAGTGGGGAGTGTTAAAACGGACATATTAAAACGGTTTTCCATCGTCTATGTTATCATGGTATTACTGCTCATCCCTGTTGTGATGAAGATTTATTATACCATGGTGGTGGAGGGCGACCAATGGAGACGTTTGGGTGCTAGCCAAAGTGACATTAAACAGGTGGATCCTCATCGAGGCAACATCCTGGCATGTGACGGTAAATTGTTGGCTACTAGTATCCCATCGTATGTCCTACACATGGATTTTAAAGCAGCGGGTCTGACCCCTGCTTTGTTTGATTCATGTTTGCCGATGTTGGCTGACTCTCTGGCAGATTTTTATGGTGTGCCTGCTTCGGAGATGAAGGCTCATCTGAGGAAAGGATACCGTTCGGGCTCTCGTTATTATTTGTTGAACCCTAAGAAAGCTTCTTATGTGGATTATAAAAGAGTGAAGAACTTTCCTCTCTTTAATATGGGTAAGAATGTGGGTGGATTGGTCGCTCATGAACAGGTGGGACGAAAGTTCCCTTTTGGCTCTACTTCCATGTGCGCTCGTACAATCGGTGGTCTGTATGCTGAGAAGGATAAGGGTGGTAAGAGCGGATTGGAACACTATTACGACTCTTTGTTGAAAGGCGTTCCTGGTACGGCTCAAGAGGTCTATGTCGGCAGTAAAAGACGTCCGCTGATCATTGAAAACCCTATAGAGGGAAAAGATGTGATGACCACATTCGATGTGAATATTATGGATGTTGCGGATGATGCTTTGCGACATACATTGGAACGTGTTCAAGCTGTGAAAGGATGTGCTGTGGTGATGGAGGTGAAGACGGGACAGATCAAAGCTATGTGTAATCTGAAGCGGACTGCGGACGGTAGTTATGTGGAAGGAGAAAATTATGCTGTGGCATCTCAGACAGAACCCGGCTCTACATTTAAAATTGCTTCTGCAATTGTTGCATTGGAAAATGGAATCGATACTTCTAGAATCGTGGATACAGGCAATGGTGTATGGGAGTATTATGGTCATAAGATGAAAGATTGGAATGCTAATAAAGGTGGCTTTGGAAAGATTTCGTTGAATAGAGGTATCCAGGTTTCGTCCAATATTGTGATTGCTAAGATTATCGAGGAGAAGTTCGGCAAAGAACCTATGAAGTATATACAGGCTTTGTATAAGATGGGATTGAACACCCCGCTTAATCTGGAATTGAATGGTATCGCTAAGCCGGATATCCATGATCCAAATTCAAAGGATTGGTCAAAACTTTCATTACCTTGGATCTCTCATGGGTATGAGTTGAAAATGCCTCCGATCAACTTGTTGACCTTCTACAACGGATTGGCCAATAACGGTAAGATGATTCAACCTTCTTTGGTTAAAGGAATCTATTATAATGGAAAGAAGATTGAAGACAAGGAGCATGTGGTAGTGATTAATGATAAGCTGGCGAGTCAGCAGACCTTGGATAAGGTTCGACAGATGATGATTGATGTGGTTGAGAAGGGAACAGCGAAGAATGTTCATTCAGACTATTTTAAGATTGCAGGAAAGACAGGAACAGCGGTTCAGAAATATGATGGGACGAGAAGGCATCAGTTGACTTTCTGCGGTTATTTCCCTGCTGATGATCCTAAGTATTCTGCCATTGTTGTGGTCTGGTATCCGATGGCTCCCGTTTATCCTAGCGCAGGCGGAATTTCAGGTGAGGTGTTTAAAAACATTGCAGAACGAGTATATGCGCAAAGCGAACTTACCCGCACGTATATCTCTGATGTACCAGTGGATACATCGAAAGTGTTTTTCCCTGCTAGTAAGGATGGAAACTACGGTGATTTGACTCGTTCGTTGGATAAGTTAGGAGTGAAATATCGTTCGGAAGGTAAGATCACCTCTCAATGGTGTCGATCTTATTCATCGAAGAAAGGAATAAAGATTACAAATCAGAATGTATATGACCATTTTGTACCAAATGTAACGGGTATGGGTGCGAAAGATGCTGTCTTCTTAATGGAAAACAGAGGACTCAAGGTGAAACTGAATGGAGTAGGTACCGTGGTCGAACAATCTATCCCACCTGGAGGTGCAGCTATAAAAGGACAATTGGTTGAATTAAATTTAAAATAATAAGATGAAGAGACTAAGTGATATATTAACAGGTATTAAAGTAGAAGAACTTATCGGAGAGGCCGATTTGGAGTTGACCGATATTCAGTTTGATTCCAGAAAGGTAACTACGGGTTCTCTTTTCGTCGCAACACGTGGAACGGTTGTTGACGGACATACGTTCATTTCATCTGCAATTGAAAAAGGGGCCTCTGCCATTGTGTGTGAGGTGTTACCAACGGAGAGACCTGCAGGGGTTACTTTCGTAAAAGTCAAGGATTCAAGTATCGCACTGGGTCAGTTGGCTTCAGCATGGTACGATACACCCTCTTCATCACTTCGTCTGGTTGGTGTGACCGGTACGAATGGAAAGACAACAATTGCTACTCTTCTTTATCAGTTGTTTACTCGCTTAGGATATAAGTGCGGGTTGCTTTCAACGGTTTGTAATTATGTGATAGATGAGGCTATCCCAACAGCTCATACTACAGAAGATGCCTTGACAATCAATCGGTTGTTGGCAAAGATGGTGGAGGCTGGCTGCTCATTTGCCTTTATGGAGGTGAGCTCTCATGCTGTTGATCAACATCGTATCGAAGGACTGGTTTTCGAGGGGGGTATCTTCACCAACCTGACTCGCGACCATTTGGATTATCATAAGACATTTGCCAATTATCTAAAAGCAAAAAAACAATTTTTCGATTCTTTGTCGGAGGAAGCTTTTGCTTTGACAAATCTGGACGACAAGAATGGAGAGGTGATGCTACAAAATACGAAAGCGAAGAAGCTCGGTTACTCCTTGCAGACGCTGACAGATTTCAAGACATCGGTTCTTGAAAACAGTTTCGAAGGCATGAAGTTGTTGATGAATAAAAAAGAGGTGTTCGTTCCGTTTATTGGTCGCTTCAATGCCTCTAATCTGACGGCTGTGTTTGGCGCTGCTGTCTCATTAGGTTTCTCGGAACAGGATGTTTTGGTTCAGTTGAGTGCATTGCATCCGGTATCAGGACGATTCGAACCTATATATGCACCATCGGGATATAAGGTGATTGTGGATTATGCACATACACCAGATGCGCTGAAGAATGTGATCGATACAATTAATGATGTGCGTTGTGGCGTGGGAAGATTGATTACGGTTGTCGGTTGTGGCGGTAACCGTGATAAAGGTAAACGTCCTATCATGGCACATGAAGCTGTGATTGGAAGTGACCAAGTGATAATCACATCAGATAATCCACGTAATGAGGATCCTCAAGAAATCATCCAAGATATGTTGGAGGGTGTTAAGGCAGGCGAGATGACGAAGGTGATAACCATACCAGATCGTTATCAGGCCATAAAAACAGCCTCTCTATTGGCTCAGCCTTCAGATGTGATACTTGTGGCAGGTAAGGGTCATGAAGATTATCAGGAGATAAAGGGAGTGAAACATCATTTCGACGACCATGAGGTGGTGAAAGAGGTGTTACATTAACAGAAATATTAACTAGTTAACTATAAATAAGATGTTTTATTATTTGTTTAATTTTCTGTCTCAGATGGATGTGCCTGGCGCAGGAGTCTTCAAGTACATCTCATTTCGGTCGGCTTTGGCATTTATCTTTGCCTTGCTGATTGCTACCTTCATAGGTAAGAAGATCATCCAGTATTTGCAGAAGAAGCAAATCGGAGAGACTATTCGTGATTTGGACTTGGCAGGTCAGATGGCGAAGAAGGGTACCCCTACTATGGGTGGTGTGATTATCATCATTTCAATCTTGATTCCAGTTCTATTGCTGGCTAGATTGGATAATATCTACATCATCCTGATGGTTATTACTACGTTGTGGCTCGGCTTCATGGGATTTTGGGACGATTATATAAAAGTCTTCAAAAAAGATAAAGAGGGAATGAAGGGTCGATACAAGATAATCGGTCAGATTGGGATTGGCTTTATTGTTGCCCTGACATTGTATATGAGTGATGATGTTGTTATCCGTGAGAATACAACTACGATCCGCCAGAATACAGAGGTGATTGAGTATGAAAATCAATCGGAGAAATCCACCAAGACCACCATTCCATTTGTTAAAAACAACAATTTTGACTATTCAGATATCTTCGCATGGGCAGGAGATAATGCTCAGATTCTTGGCTGGATCTTCTTCATGTTGATGGTTATCTTCGTGGTGACAGCCGTTTCGAATGGTGCAAATCTGACGGATGGACTGGATGGATTATCGACGGGTGTGTCGGCTATCATTGGTGTGACATTGGGAATTTTAACTTATTTGTCCAGTCACGTTGAATTTGCAAGCTATTTGAATATTATGTATATCCCTAATTCAGAAGAGTTGGTGATATTTATCTGCGCATTTGTGGGTGCGTTGATAGGCTTCCTATGGTACAATGCCTATCCAGCACAAGTGTTTATGGGTGATACGGGAAGTTTGATGATCGGAGGTGTGATTGCCGTAAGTGCTATCATCATTCGTAAGGAACTCCTTTTGCCTATCTTATGTGGTATCTTTTTCGTTGAGAGTATATCTGTTATCATTCAAACATCTTATTTCAAATATACAAAGAAAAAATTTGGTGAGGGAAGACGTGTCTTTTTGATGGCTCCGCTACATCATCACTTTCAAAAGAAAAACATTCCAGAATCTAAGATAGTTGCTCGTTTTTGGATAATTACTATGTTGTTGGCAATGCTGACAATCGTTACATTAAAAATTCGTTAAATGATTATTTATACTATTACGTTATGAAAAGATTGGTAGTATTAGGCGCAGGTGAAAGTGGTGTGGGTGCCGCTATTTTGGCTAAGAAGAAGGGACTTGATGTCTTTGTATCGGATAAGTCTTCCATCAAAGACCAATACAAAAAGGAGTTGGATGAATACAATATTCCTTGGGAAGAGGGTACTCACTCAGAGGATAAGATTCTTTCAGCGAATGAGGTGGTAAAGAGTCCTGGTATTCCTGAAAATGCGCCTATCATCGTTGCCTTAAGAGAACGTTCTATTTCTATCGTCTCAGAAATTGAATTTGCAAATCGATATACAGACGCCAAGATGATTTGTATTACGGGTAGTAATGGAAAGACGACCACAACCATGTTGATTCATCACTTGTTGAAAGATGCTGGATTGAATGTGGGACTGGCTGGTAATATCGGTTTCAGTTTGGCTCGTCAGGTGGCTTTGGATGACAAGGACTATTATGTCATCGAATTGAGTAGCTTCCAATTGGACGGTATGTATGAGTTTAAGGCGGATGTGGCTGTCCTCTTGAATATCACACCAGATCATTTAGACCGTTATGAGTATAAATTTCAAAATTATATTAACTCGAAGTTCCGAATCGTACAGAATATGAAGACGTCCGACTACTTCATTTATTGGAATGATGACCCTGTTATTCAAAAGGAGTTGGAAAGACGCCATATCGAGGCGAAAAAATTACCTTTCGCTTTGCATAAGGCAGGAGGTATTGCAGCATATATCGAGAATGAATTAATGCGAATCAATCTGCAGGATCGCTCGGTGAATGTGCCGCTTTCTTCTATTCCGTTGAGAGGTACTCACAATATGTATAACTCCATGGCAGCCAGCATTACAGCTTGTGTGTGCAATATGCAGGATGATAAGTTATGTGCTTCGCTGCAATCATTTAAGGGCGCAGAACACCGTCTGGAGGATGTGGCTACTGTTGGTGGAATACATTTTATCAATGACTCAAAAGCAACGAATGTAAATTCTTGCTGGTATGCACTTCAGTGTATGACAGACCCTGTTGTGTTGATCTTGGGAGGTAAAGATAAAGGAAATGATTATACTGAGATAGAGGAGTTGGTGAAGACGAAGGTGAAGGCTATCGTCTGTTTAGGTGTTGATAACACTAAACTTCATGGATTCTTTGAAGGAAAAGTTCCTGTCATGGAAGATGCCTCCTCAATGAAAGAGGCCGTTGATAAGTGTTATCGATTGGCTCAGAAAGGTGACACCGTTCTTCTCTCTCCATGCTGCGCAAGCTTTGATCTTTTCAAGAGTTATGAAGACCGTGGCGCTCAATTCAAACAGTATGTTAAACAATTATAGGATTGGATTCATCTATAGAATATAGATTAGGTTTTACAATCAAGTGTTATGATGTAGATCATGCAGAAATTTATATCGACATATATAAAGGGCGATAAGATCATTTGGGCCATTTTTGTCATCATGATTATCATATCAGCGGTGACAATGTATAGCGCATCTAGTTCCTTGGCACACAAAGCGGTGGCGAAGGGAGGAACTTATTACGCTCCTGTATGGATGCATGTTATGTTTCTGTTGGGCGGACTTGCAGTTGTGTTCTTTGTCCATAAACTGCCGTTCAAATACATTATGATGGCTGTGAGACCAATGTATATTGCTTCGTTGATATTGCTTGTTTTAACACCTATCATTGGCGTTTCGGTGAATGGAGCTCGACGATGGATATCTCTTTTTGGTATCTTATTCCAGCCTTCAGAGTTGGTGAAGGTTTCTACGGTTCTGTTCTTAGCTTGCCTTTTGTCTCAGTATCAGAACAAGAAAGACAAAACACCTGATGACGGATTATGGAGGTATCTGATATGTCTGTTGATCCCTTCAGTCATTATCATGGTAGATAATCTATCCACCGCTTTACTTTTAGTGCTGATAGGTTTCATGATGATGTATTTCGCTCGATTGTCGTGGAAGTTGTTGTTGAAGATGATTGGCATAGGCGTTTTAGGTGTCTCGTTGGTGATTGGCGTGATATGGTTGGCACCAGATGCTGAACCCCATGTTTCTGCATCCGAGCATACGGTTATGACACACCAACAAGCCTCTGGTCTGCTACCTCGTTTAACCACTTGGAAAAAACGATTGTCAAGGTTCTTTGAAGAAACACCAGAAGAGGAGAAATATACGCTGACAGAGGAGAATTATCAGGAACGACGCGCAAAGATAGCCGTGGCAAATGGTAAGTGGTTCGGCTTGGGAATCGGTAATAGCGTACAGCGAGATTTCCTTCCTTTGGCTTATGCTGATTTTATTTTCTCTTTAATGATAGAAGAAGTTGGATTTTTAGCTATTTTTGTAATTATTTTGTACTTAGCATTTATGTACAGGGTGGGAGTCCTGGTAAAAAAACAGTGTAATTCGGTTGCACAGTCGCTTATTGCGTTGGGACTTTCTTCTATGATTATGGTACAAACATACATAAATGTGTTTATTGCTGTGGGATTGGCTCCTGTTTCGGGTCAGCCATTACCGCTATTTAGCCGAGGAGGTACTTCTATCTTGATTACAAGCCTTTATTTTGGCATCATATTGTGTATAAGTAAAACTGCAATGGAACAAAATGAAGAGGCTAAGATGCAAAAGATGAGGAAACAAGCGGAGACGTGTGATAAGGGAGATTAGTTTTTCTTTTAAGGTGTTGATTCTTTTTACTGTAATATGGTTAAACTTCTTAATATATTCTTTATATGGCAAAATTGAAATTTATTGTTAGTGGAGGTGGCACAGGTGGTCATATATTCCCTGCTATCTCAATTGCTAATGCACTGAAAAAGAAAAGACCCGATGTGGAGTTCTTGTTCGTAGGTGCTGAAGGTCGTATGGAAATGGAAAAGGTGCCTAATGCTGGGTATCAAATTAAGGGGTTGCCAGTATGTGGCTTCGATCGAAGTAACATATTGAAGAACATTAGTGTGTTGGCTAAACTGTTTAAAAGCATTCGGATGGCTAAACAGATTGTTAGAGAATTTCAACCTAATGTTGTGATTGGAGTGGGGGGCTATGCGAGCGGTCCGACCTTGTATGCAGCTAATTCGTTGCATATCCCAACTATTCTTCAGGAACAAAATTCGTATGCAGGTGTGACAAACAAGCTGTTGGCAAAGAAAGCTGCAAAGATTTGTGTGGCATATGATAATATGGAAAGATTCTTTCCGAAGGAATCCATTATATTGACAGGTAATCCTGTTCGACAGGATTTCTTGGAAGTGTCACCTAAAGCTCAAGAGGCATTTGATTTCTTCCAATTCTCTTCAGATAAGAAAACATTGTTGATTATTGGTGGTAGCCTTGGAGCCCGCACAATCAATCAGAGCGTAAAGGAGGGCTTGAAAAAACTGAATGATTCAGGAATTCAAGTGATCTGGCAAACAGGAAAGTATTATTTTGAAGATATAAAGAAATCGGTTGAAGGAATGGAGTTACCAAACATCCTGATAACGGATTTTGTAAAAAGAATGGATTATGCGTATGCTGTGGCCGATTTAGTGGTTTCACGTGCAGGTGCTAGTTCCATCTCTGAATTATGTTTGCTGGGCAAACCTTCTATCTTGGTTCCGTCTCCTAATGTGGCAGAGGATCATCAGACGAAGAATGCACAGGCCCTTTCATCCAAAGGAGCAGCCGTGATGATAGCTGATGTTGAGGCTCGGACGAAGATGGTGGATGAGGCATTGGCTTTAATCAATGATGAAAGTCAGTTGCAATCTTTAGGGAATGGCGCAAGAGCATTGGCTCAATTGGATTCAGCAGATCGTATTGCTGATGAGATTTTAAAATTAGTAAAAGAAGAATGTTAAGAAAACACATATATTTTGTAGGTATCGGAGGCATCGGCATGAGTGCATTAGCCCGTTATTTTAAAGCAAAAGGTTTTTGCGTGGCGGGTTACGATAGAGTCTCTTCTGTTTTAACACGTGAGTTGGAACAAGAGGGTATCTCTATCCATTATGTGGATGATGTGGCTATGATACCTGAGGCATATAGAAAGCCTGATGATACAGTGGTTGTATATACGCCTGCAGTTCCATCGGATATGTCTGAGATGACATGGTTCAGGGATCATAATTTTGTGATACAGAAACGTTCGCAGATATTAGGTGAGATCACTCGTATGCAGAAAGGATTGTGTGTGTCGGGTACACATGGTAAGACTACCACATCCACGATGTTAAGTCATCTGTTGCATAATTCATCGGTACAATGTAATGCTTTCTTGGGCGGTATATCGAAGAATTTCTCCAAGAATCTGTTGCTGTCGGATGAGAGTGATTTGGTGGTCATAGAGGCAGATGAGTATGATCATTCCTTCCTTACCTTATCTCCATATATGGCAGTGGTTACTGCCGTGGATGCTGATCATCTAGATATCTATGGAACGGTTGAGGCTTATAGAGCAGGATTTGAAGAATTCACTTCATTGATTCGTCCGGATGGCGTTCTCTTGATGAAAGAAGGATTGCCGATTCATCCTCGGTTGCAGAAAGGTGTGACACATTACAGTTATTCTGTTGATAAAGGAGATTTCCATGCTGAGAACATACGGATTGGAAAAGGTGAGATAGTTTTTGATTTCGTAACTCCGAAGGAGGTGATCAAGGATATTCAGCTAGGTGTCCCAGTGTATGTGAACATTGAGAATGGTGTAGCCGCTATGTCTATCGCATGGTTGAATGGGGTGAGACCAGATGAATTGAGAGAGGGAATGAAATCATTCAGGGGCGTGAAGAGAAGATTTGATTTCCATATAAAATCCGATAAGATCGTCTTTCTAGATGATTATGCTCATCATCCAAATGAATTAAAATCGAGCATAGAATCAATCAGACGGTTGTATGCTGATCGTCGGTTGACGGTGGTGTTCCAACCACATCTATATACACGTACGCGTGATTTGGCAGATGATTTTGCCAAAGTACTATCCACTGCGGATGAACTGATGCTATTAGATATATATCCTGCAAGAGAACAACCTATTCCAGGTGTGAATTCTCAAATGTTGTTGGATAAAGTTGAATTAAAGAATAAACGATTGATCAGCAAACAGGATCTGGTGAAATCGGTCGATGAAAGAGCGTATGATGTGTTGTTGATGGTGGGGGCGGGAGACTTGGATCTTTTAATTCCAGAAATGGAACAGAAGTTTAGAAAGAAATATAATATATAGAGTAGGCTGTTTATGATGAACAAGAGCAAATGGAAAGAATATGTTAAGTGGTTGTCGGTTGTTTTGATAGCTGCTTATATTGCTTTTTCCTTGTCAGCATTTACTTATAATTCTAAATCGCAGATTTGCTCGGCATGTAAAGTTTGTATATTAGATAGTGCAAGCCTACGGTTCGTTTCCAAGACCGAGGTGCTCCGTTTCTTGGAAGAGTCGGGTCATAGTCCGCTAGGTGTGAGAGCCGAATTCATTGATGAGACCAAGATAGAATCCGTGTTGGAATCTAAATCACGTATTAAAAGAGCGGAGTGTTACCTCACCCCTTCGGGAATGATGCGTATTGATATTGTTCAGAGAGAACCCATCTTTAGAGTGATGTCCTCCACTGGAAATTATTATGTGGATAGTGACGGACAGATTATGAGGGTGGCAGAAAATTTTGCTGCGTATGTGCCGATTGTCACAGGCGTGTTGTCAGAAAAATATGCGCAGGAGGAACTGTATGATTTTTTGAAGTTCGTTCATGAAGACAAGTTTTGGAATGCCTTTATTGAACAGATTGACGTGAATGCAAAAAAAGAAGTGACGCTTGTTCCGAGAGTTGGTAATCAACTGATTCGGATGGGCACTTTGAATGAATATGATACGAAATTAAAGAAGTTATTTTCTGTCTATAAGAACGGATTCAACCATTTGGGCTGGAATTGTTATAAGGAAATTAACTTAATGTATGACGGACAGGTAGTATGCACAAAAAGATAGTGTTAACATAAAAAAAGGAATAGACATGGCAGATTTTGATTATGGTAAATTATCCGTGGCAGTGGATATAGGAAGCTTCAATGTTAAAGGAGCTGTAGGATATTTTAATGAAGAAGGCGTGTTCAAATGCGTGACGATAGAATCGGTTGAGTCGTCAGGTATCTCGCATGGCTATGTGAAGAATATAGAAGCAGCATCAGGCTGTGTGAAAACCCTTCTGTTGCTTTTGCAGAATCGTCTCTATTCCAAAATAAAGCGGAGTTCAACACTTGCTAATTTTAAGATTGATTTTGATACTGTATATGTATCCGTTTCAGGAGCTTATACACAAGGTGTTTCGAAAGTCATTGAACGTAATTTGCCGCATAATACGGAGGTTACGACCGAATTAATACAGGAGATGGAAAGAGAAAACACCAACTTTGCACAAACAGGGTATGCCAAGTATAACAAAGATTTCTTGTTGTCTATTCCACAACGTTATATATTGGATGGCTTTGAAGAAGAGAACCCTGTTGGCTGTCTTTGTAGTCATTTGTCTGTCGAGTTCCAAAATGTGATTGTCCGTGAGAATGCTGTTGCGAATATACATGAATGTTTTAAAAGAGCAGGGTGTTCGCAAGTAAATATAATGCTATCTGCCATGAATATGAGTGATGTTATTTTGACGGAGCAAGAGTTGTCGGATGGCGTAGCATTGGTGGATTTCGGAGGTGATACGATCAGCGTGTCAATATTCCAGAAGAATACGATGAAGTATATATATGTGTTGCCGAAAGGTAGTGAGCATATTACGAAGGATTTGGAAGATTTGAAGATGTCGGGGAAGGATGCTCGAAAGATAAAACATAGATTGTGTGCAATGCCTTATATGGAGGATAGCTTTAATTTTAACATGACGGTTTATGGGGAGGTGCATACATATCAGAGTGATGTGATATCTGGTATCATAGAACAGCGGATGAACAAGTTTTTGAATCAGATATCTGAGGTATTGTCAGTCACATTAGCAGGCCGACAGTTGAATCAGATTGTTCTTGTGGGAGGTGGTGCAAATCTTAGGTTTATAAAGGAGAAGTTTGAAGAGTCCTTGGGAATCGCCACTCGATTGGGATATGTACGTGGAAAAGAGGAATGTAATGAAGCGCGGACGTATGCTTCGTTGTTGAGTGCTCTGTATCATGCAGGAGGTCATTCTGTTGTATTGACGGATTTAGATGTGCAAGAGCAAGAGACAGCCTCAAGTTCGGTTGAAAAGAATGAGTCCATAGAGGAGCGGAAACCGAAGAAGAAAGGCTTCTTTAAAAAGTCAAAGCAGTTGGTAGAGATTTTTACAGGAACGTTGTTCAATGACCCAACCAGTGACCCACAAGATAAATTAGAATAAAAAATAATAAAAGAGTATATGATTATGGAAGACGAAGTTATCATGCTTGACGATTTGGGCGGTATCTCCGAAGATAAGCCCGTGATAAAGGTGATAGGCGTTGGTGGAGGAGGAACCAATGCAGTGAATCACATGTATGAGTTAGGTATCAATAATGTTGAATTTGTTGTATGTAATACCGACTGTCAATCCCTTCGTAAATCACCTGTGCCGATTAAGATTCAGTTGGGTTCTGATGGACATGGCGCAGGTAATGATCCTAATAAGGGTAGAGAAAGTGCAGAATATTCTTTGGACAAGGTCAAAAGCATTTTGCAAGATTCCACAAAAATGGTGTTTGTCACCGCTGGTATGGGAGGAGGAACAGGTACTGGTGCTGCTCCGTTGATTGCCAAAACGGCGAAAGATATGGGTATCCTTACGGTAGGTATTGTGACTATACCATTCAGATTCGAAGGAAACAGAAGAATCGGACAGGCCATAAAAGGTGTTGATGAAATGCGTTCCTGCGTGGATTCAATCCTTGTTATCAGCACAGAGCGAATCAGTAAGATCTATCATGATTACACGCTTAAAAATGCGTTTGCCTGTGCAGATGATATATTGGCTACTGCAGCAAAAGGTATTGCCGAGATTATTACGTTGCCTGGTTACATCAATGTTGACTTGGAGGATGTTAAGACGGTGATGACAGATAGTGGAGATGCCGTGATGGGTTCTTCAAGAGAAAAAGGAGAGGGACGTGCGCTCAATGCGATACAAAACGCATTGGATTCACCATTGTTGTTATCAACTAAATTAACTGGTGCAAGAGATATCCTCTTGAATATTGCGTATGGCTCGGATGGTATCTTAGTCGATGAGTTGACCACGATAACCGAATATCTTCAATCAGAGGTTCAGTGTGATGACAATCAGATTATTTGGGGTGCAACAGAAGATCCTAATCTGGAGTCTGATGAATTAAATATCACGATTGTGGCTACAGGCTTCAATGATGGAGAAATTGATGGTGCTATCTTTAAAGATAGTGAGAAGACATTTGCCTTCAAAAGACCTGTCGCAAATGTTGAAACTCGTGTGGCAAGTAATCCTGTAATCGTGGATGTAGATGCCAAAAAGATAAACACCTATTATGGGGATGACAAGAGAGGCGTGAAGGTTGCATCGACTCCTAAGGTGAATGTGGTGAATACCTCTAAACCATTCGATATGCCAGCAGAGCCTGTTTCTTTTGATGACGAGGATGATATGCCGACTAAAACAACATCATCATCTTGCTTCATGGAGGAAATGGATATCTTTGGCACTAGTGTCTCAATGAACGATCGGGGTATTCATGAGGATGATAAGAACTCTTATCTTCACGATAATGTAGATTAATGTATAATTAAAAAAAATAGATCAAAATGGCTTTATTTGAACAAGTTAATGAGGATATCAAGAAGGCAATGCTGGCTAGAGATAAAGTGTCATTGGAAGCATTGAGAGGTATCAAAAAAGAGTTTTTAGAGGCAAAAACAGCTAAAAATTCAGATGGCGAGTTGTCGGATGAGACAGCTGTTAAGATTCTCCAAAAGATGGTGAAACAAAGAAAAGAATCAGCTGCTATTTTTACAGAGCAAGGAAGAGCTGATTTGGCAGAAAATGAATTGTCTGAAGCCGCTGTGATTGAGAAATACCTTCCAGCACAGATGTCTGACGAGGAACTGACCGCAGCAATCAAGGAGATCATAGCTGAGGTAGGAGCTGTTTCTGCAAAAGAGATGGGCAAGGTGATGGGTGTCGCATCAAAGAAGTTGGCTGGAAAAGCTGAGGGCAAAGCGATATCTGATAAAGTAAAAAGTTTATTGGTCTAATTACTGTAGAGACGCAATGCATTGCGTCTCATGCATTGCGTCTCATGTATTACGTCTCATGCATTGCGTCTCATGTATTACGTCTCATGCATTTCGTCTCATGCATTTCGTCTCTACAATTAAAATGCTGTGTTATGAATAAAAGTTGTATATTCCCTGCCTTTCTTCAGAAGAAAGATAAAGTGGCAATTGTTTCTCCTTCTGGCTCTGTTGATCCAGAACTGATTGATGGTGCCTGTTCGACACTGATTTCATGGGGATTGGTGCCTGTCGTGGGCGCTTATGCGAAAGGAAAACACCATCGATTCGCAGGAACGGATGAACAGCGTATATTCGATATGCAGCAAGCCCTGGATGACCCTTCTATCTCAGCTATCCTATGTGGTAGAGGAGGATATGGCATGAGTAGGATTGTTGATAAACTTGATTTTAAATTGTTTAAACAACGCCCGAAGTGGATTATCGGATTTAGTGATATTACAGCTTTGCATGCCAGAATCGAAAAAGAAGGCTATGCTTCAGTTCATGGTGTGATGGCAAAAGCACTGGCTCATGCAGAGAATAATCAATTGGCAGTTGAATCGCTTCGTCGCATGCTGATGCCTGAAAATAGTCCTGTCTATCATATAGAATCACACAAAGAAAACCGAAAGGGCGAAGCGTTGGGACGTTTGGTCGGCGGAAACCTCTCCTTGTTATATGCATTACAAGGAACACCGTATGCAATCCAACCAGAAGGGAAGATTTTGTTTATTGAGGATTTGTCGGAGCGAATGTATCACATCGACAGAATGATACAGACCTTGCGGTTGGCAGGAGTCTTTAAAAAGATATCTGGATTAATCGTAGGACAATTCACAGATATAGATCCTGATGATTCGTTTGGTTCCGTCGAAAATATCGTTTTGAATGCTTTGGAAGGAAGAAAAATTCCTGTTGCGTTTAATTTTCCTGTGGGACATGTAACTGATAATTTTGCTTTGCTTCATGGTGCCGATGTGAGACTATTGGTAAATAAAGAAGGTGCAGATCTGCAGTTTGTCTCACCGCTGACTTTCGGAAAGAAAGGGTGATTTTTTAGGCGGATTCTGTAAGTAAAGTTTATCAATCTATAATTTTATCAACTTTTTGTTTGAAGGTGAATTCTATGAATTTGCCTTTAATTGTTTGATAGTCAATGAGAAAAGATTTCTTTTGCATTCTATTTCCCTGCCTATAATTGGAGGGGAATAAGAAACTTTTATTGTTTATGATAAAATGTATAAAAAGAAAAAATAATTGTTTGTGTTTTTTTTATATATTTGCCTGATTTTTAAATTGGACTATTTAATGAGTTTTTTTTAAATAATATTTTATATTTTTTGTAAGGTAGAACGTTTAAGTTATATATTTAGTTAATAAGATGAAGAAAATATATTTAGGAATATTTTTGATGAGCATATTTTGCGTTTATGCTTTTGACAGTAGTTTTCTAATAAATTTCAGTATCGAACCATCATCGATAAATACAACGGAGCCGGTGAAGTCTTTGGCATTGTTGAATGAAGGATTGGTTGTGAATCGTTCTGGGAAAATTTATAGGACAAAATTCATGGGGAATAATGATGTGGAGATCTATGAGGAGAGTACTGATTTGAGTAACCTAAATATTGACGGTCAATTTTCTGAATATAAAAACGTTATATATTATTCCTCAAATGGTGTATTGTATTCAGTATCAATGCACAATGGAATATGGGATGCGCCAGTTGAGTTGTCTATTGCGGGATATGAGAAAGGAAGACAAACAGGCAAAGGTGGCTTGTATTATGGAAAATGGAGATATGTTTCAAAGGGTGTTGAAAAAGATAAAATGTATAATCCTTTTATTACAAATAGGGGAACACGCTTGTATTTCTCGTCTAAGATGGAAGGCGGAAAGGGTGGAATGGATATATGGTACATGGACTTGGAGAAAGATGGTGTATCATGGTCTAAACCAGTGAATGCAAAAGAGATTAATACGGCGGCGAATGAAGATTTCCCATTTGTTGATATAAATAATATGATGTATTTCTCATCAGATCGCCCTTCTAGATATAAGGGTTATAATATTTATAAAAAGTTTATGTTGGATAATAGTGATGTTATGGTGTTAGATGAGAAATTTAACAGCGATGGGGATGATACAAATTTTGTGGTTTCAGGTGGTATTCCTTTCTTTTTGACAAATAAAAAGGGCCTTTCTCAAATGTATTTCGCCAAAGATAATAGAAGGGATGAATAAATAAAGAAATATTAATTTAGGTGTTGTAAAAAATAGGATTTTATTGGAAATGAAGAATTTTGTTAAAGTAGTAGGACTTGTTTCGTGTTTTTTTGTTTCGGGAACAGTGAGTGCCCAACAAGATATACTTTTGTCACAAGAGTATTTTTCGAGAGTAAATAAAAACCCTGCATCAACGGGTAATTCAGAAGATGTTGATATCTTTTTACATGGTAAGATTTTATGGGCTGGAGTGGAAAATGGTCCTAAAAATATGGTGCTGAATGTAACAGACTATATTGAAAAAATCAAATCAGGTTTAGGTGTGTCTGTATCGTACACAAATGTGGGTGTTGGACATCATGCTACGAATGCCAAGGTAATATATAATTATCAAGTTGATTTAAATGAACATTTTATCCTTTCTATGGGATTGGGCGCTGGTATCAATCTTATTAGCATGGACTATTTGGCTAATAGTATAGAGGATGAAACTGAACGTCATGAGGTGGATTATCTTAATGAGAAACAATCGAAGATTTCTCCTGATATAAACGTGGGATTTGAGTTAAATAATCCTCATTGGACGTTTGGTGTTTCTATGGCACATGTCCTTAGTGGAGATACAACAGTGTTAAAACCGAAAAGACATTTTTATGCCTATACATCTTTCTCTTGTCCTATTGGTGACAACTGGGCTTTGGTTCCAATGCTTGCTTATATGCATCAAAAACAAGCTAATGTGGCAGATATAGGTTTGTTGGCATTCTTCCAAGGAAGTTACTGGGGTGGTGTCTCTTGGCGACCAGATATTCAAGATCAACTACAACAATCATTGTTAGCATTCTCTGTAGGATTTGAAATAAAAAAATTCCGTTTCGGCTATTCTTTTGATTTAGGATTAGGTTCCGACAATATGTTGCCATCTAATACACATGAGGTAATGTTATCTTATGGTATTTCTAAAAAAGGGAATAAGAATAGATGATGAGAAAAAACATATTAGTTTTTCTGACTCTTGCTTTGTCAACTGTTTCACTTTGGGCATTGGATTTTTCAGAACTCAGTTTGGAATTGAAAAATTACTATGTTACCGAAAAAGGAACGGATGATGGAGATGGTTCTTCTTGGGAGAAGGCGATAGGGAACGATGCGTTCGCTTATCTGTTGCCTCGTGTGAAAAAAGGAGCTACATTCCATCTGGCAGCAGGTACATATACTCCTGTTTATGATAGTGACATGGAAATTCCATCGGATAAAAGATGGACCTGTTTCTACATAAATAAATCGGTGTCGATCATTGGTGGATATGTCAAGGAGTCAGATGAAAGCTATGTGAAATCAGATTTCTCGTTTTCCCGTATAATGGCTGATCGTTCTAAAAATGATTTGTGGGTTGAGGGGGATGAATTGGCAAATGTTGATGATGATTTGCATCGTGCCATGTTACTCTCTTTGTCGGAGTCGGATGAGTGCACGTTGAAAGGATTGGAGTTTTATGGGGGTACAACAGGTACTAATAAATATTTCCATGCCACATTAGAGATGGAAAAACCAGATAATATAGGAACAACCTCAAAAAAACCTAAGGTCTTGGTGGATAGTTGCGTGTTTAAAAATTGTTACACAGCAATCAGCATTTTGGATTGTAATACAACTCTACGGAATTGTTCGTATGATGAATGTGCTAATACATTCCAGTGGACTATAGGTGATATCAACATTGAATCATGTACTTTTTATAACACGAAGGTGTCTGCGATATTGGCATCTCTTTATGCGTATGATGTTCCTAAACCATCTAAAATGAGAGTCGTTAATAGCACTTTTTATGCAAATAAAACTCGAGATATAGAATTGGGAGGACGGATGGATTCAAAATTGGAGTTTGTTAACAATACGATTGCTGGGAATGAAACGGTTGTTACACTGAATCTCTCAGAGTGTAGTGTGAATATGGTTGGAAATATATTGTTGGTAAATGTATTTAAACTACAAAACATTCTGCAAGATGATCAATTCACATCTCAGTATAATATAGTTAAATCAAGCAATTCTACATATAAAAAATATACCTCTTCGACGGATATAAAGACAGAGAGTGTGAGTTTTATTACATGGAAACTCGACGATAATGGCGGGTTTACGAAAACATTAAAATTAAAATATGATGAGGCTGATTTAGATGGGAATAATAAGATATTGAGATTTCCTACCTACGAAGGGGTTACTGTGGATCAAAGAGGGGTGGAACGTTCCCGAAAAGCTTGTATAGGTGCGTATGAAATTCCATGTCAGAAGGACAGCTTGATGTACGCTAAAAGAGATACAATCAACAGAGGTGGTCAATATGATGGGAAACAATATGAAATTCCTGGTGTATATGAATTGGTCCTTGTACTTGAGAACCGATATGGGTGTGATAGTATTGTTCCATGCGAGCTATATGTGATGCCTTCTCCTAACGTAAAGAAATATTATGTCAAGGAAAAAGGTGCAGGAAAAGGAGATGGTTCGTCATGGGCAAATGCCATGTCTGCTGAATCCTTCGGAAGATTTATTTGTTTGTCTGGTAATGATGTGACGTTTCACATTGCAGAGGGCGTCTATCATCCTAATTTTAAAACAAGTAGAGGATTGTATGAATATAGTCATGAAGGTTCGTTGCGTATCATAGGTGGATATCCTAATGATATACAAGATGAAAATCAAATGCCGATGCCTGAATTACATAAGACAATCTTCAGTGCAGATTACAACGATGATGATGAACTGAAGGAGGACTATTCATTGCCTGAGGCGAGTGATAGTTATTCTACAAACTATTATAAGAATACAGACGAGAATGGTCATTCGTTGCTCTATGTGACGTTGAATGAAAACGATAGTCTTTATGTCTATGGTGTTACTTTTAGGGGAACAGTGGCAGGGTATAGAATAAGTGGACAGGCCGTTAGTGTTTATAATACAGTGTATTCGAATGAGAAACGCTCTGGCTATGCGACTATTGAAAAGTGTATTTTTGATGGTAATCAATATGGACTTTATTGCTATATCGATTGTCGAGTAGTTAACTGCTCATTCATGTATTGCTTGCAGGATATGTCTTGTGGTGATCTCTTCTTGGAGAATTCTTATTTGGGTGATTCTTATTATGGAATGTATAGTACTTCTGATGGTAAACTGAAGATTCAAAACAGTACGTTTGCCAATATACGAGAGAATATGTCACGTCTTTCGTTGGATACGACAAATGTTATTGTGTTGTATAACAATACGTTTATCTCTTCCGACAACCAATCAGAAATAATTATAAACAAAGGAAATACTTGTCAGATGATTGGAAATGTATTTGCCATTAACAAACTGGATTTCCGTGAACATTATGAAAAAGTAGATTCTGGTACATATACGTCAAAGTATAATCTGTACTCATGTGGGATTAAGGGAAGAGTGGAAAAAGATATCATAAGTGAAAAGGATATCAAAACGATTCAGTATGATCTGACGGGTATCTTTAACGGAACGTATGACTCAAAGGTCGATATGTTCACTCCGAATGTTTCAACCAATGGCTATACTTATTATGTTGAGATGATTAGAGATTCAATTGATGATAAATCCTTACGTTTCCCATTGAATGAAACTGTCGTTTCTGTGGATCAACGAGGAGTGACCAGATTGGATAGCACGTGCATAGGTGCGTATGAGATTAACAATATGGATACTCGTCTTCATTTGCCGGAAAATATTCCGACGTTATTTACTCCTTATAATAAGAATGGAAAGAATGACGTATTTCTAAAAGGGTATGAAGTCTATATCTACAACCTTTATGGCAGTATGATTTGCCATTCATTTGACGGTTGGGATGGATTGTATAAAGATGCTTTGGCAACAGAGGGTACTTATATTTATGTTGTGGTATGTGAAGATGAAAAAAAGATGGGTACAATTTCGGTTGCACGTTAGTGATTCGTGATTTTATGATAGAGATTTAGGTTTTCGAAATAAGTTGTAAAGTATATAAATAAATATTTAAATGAAAAGATTATTTTTTATAGTCCTATCTTTTATAACGCTCAATACGTCATTGAGTGCTAGGAGTTGGGCTGACATTGATGTTACGAGAGACGAATATTATGTAACAGTAAAGGGGACAACCGATGGGGATGGTTCTTCTTGGGACATGGCGATTAGCAGTGACGAGTTTTCGTATGTCCTGCCAAATGCAAAAAAAGGTGCAATATTCCATCTGGCAGCAGGTGAGTATAATCCTATTCTGGATTCTACTTTAAATGTACCTAGTAATGGACAAGATCCTTATCGTACGTTTTTGATAAGAAAACCGGTTACTATTATTGGTGGCTACCCGGAAAAACCTAAAAAGAATGATGTAAGCGACCCTGCAAAGTATATTACTCTTCTTAATGCGGATGTTAAGCGTAATGATATATTTGATAAAGAAACAGGACAACGTGAAAATTGTGAGGAAGATTTACGTTGTGCCGTGATCGTTTCCATGGTGGAGTCTGGAAATTGCTTGTTGAAAGGTCTTAAGTTTGAAGGAGGCGCTCCGAGAGCTGGTCGTTGGGATCATGATGGTACGTTGGAAATTATCGGTAGAGATAATGTGGATGCGACTGTTCATGTGGATAGTTGTACATTTTATAAATGTAATGCTGCTTTTAGTTTGTTCAATGGCAATCTAAATGTTTCGAACTCTATTTTCCAAGAATGTGGTGGCACATTTGAAAGATTTATTGGTAATGTGACTATTAATTCGTGTTCGTTTAAGAATGTGGGCATACATGTATACATGTATAGCGATAGTACATATCCTATTACGTCTAGTTTGAAATTGATTAATAATACGATCTTGGATGCTTTGTCTTTCGATCTAGAATCGGTAGAAACATCATCTAAGGCAAGTTGCGAAATGATAAATAATACAGTGTTGAATGTTGACAGGTCATATATACGTCTGGATAATTTGAATTTGAAGATGATTGGAAATATTTTCATGTCTAAGAATTTTGAATTAATAACTTCGATGGGGGCAATTTCATCTCGATATAATATTTATAATATAGAAAGTGAAGATGAGTATGTTTCGCAGTATTTTTCTAGATATGATCATTTCCTAGATGTGGATAACTATTTGGAGAAAACGGAGGATGGAAGTAACTATAATCTTCAAAACAATGGTGGTTATACTCCAACTGTGAAGATGATTCGTGATGAAATATCTTTGGCAGGGGAAAAAATAATTCTTCGTTTCAATGATCTTGGAGAAAATCTAACGGTTGATCAAAGAGGAGTGTCAAGAGGTAGAAAAAAATGTATGGGTGCATACGAAATGCCGTGTGAGACAGAGTATTCAAAAACTTTGGTAACAGAAACAATTCAGTGCGGTGAGAAATTTCATGGCAAACAATATGATCTACCAGGTGTATATGACACATTATATTTTGCAGAAGAAAATCGTTTGGGTTGTGATAGTATAGTTCCTTACCGCTTGAATGTATTGCCAGAAACTTTCTTGAAGGAGTACTACGTGAAGGAGAACGGAGAGGGTGACGGTAGCGACTGGGATCACGCAATGGGCGTTGAAACATTTGATTTCATGCTTCGAAATGTACCAGATGGAACGAAGTTCTACATCGCCGCAGGTGAATATCAACCTGTACGTGATGAGTATGGTAATGTGCCAGCAGAAAAAGATATTCTTAGCAAACGATTCTATACGGAAAAAATTGTAAGTCTGTACGGAGGTTTCCCTGCGACAGCAACGGGAACAGACAAAACAAATGATCCTGCAAAATATCGTACGGTATTTAGTGGTGACTTGGGACATGATAATCCTTCAACCTTCAGTAAGGAAAATGAGTATGCAGACTTCCGTAAGAATGACCTTAGTTACATATTGAGGATGTTGCCTAAGTCATCTGGCGATATAGAGCTAAAGGGCATAACATTCGCTAATGTTTATCAGTCAACTAGGGAAGGTTCTTATGTCGTTGATATTTTCTGTAGAGATGAGGCTTATGAGGTGAATTGTACAATAAGCGAATGTACAATTTGTCAAGGCAATCAAGGATTGGACATCAGTGGTTGCTCAGCAGAAATAAAGGACTGCTATTTTAAGGATATTTATAGTAGCGCAGCTTATGTGTCTTCTATAAATAATCGCTCTAACCTTATAATGACACGCTCGACGATTGAAAATGGTTCGATGAGTATTTCCTCTCGGTTCAATGTGAACAATTGTACATTCCAATTGGAGAGCCCCGTTTCAATTTATGTTCAAGCAATAAGCGGTGTCATGGCGAACAATACAATCATGAGTGATGTTAGTGTGATGTGTAAGGATGTTAAGTTTGTAGGAAACATCATAAATGGAGTCATCACTGCATATGGTGATGGTAAGTTTACTACTTCGTATAACCTGATTTCAGCAGCGAATGAAGATATTACAGTCGCCAAGACAGACGTAAAGGCAGATGCAGAGCTTATCCTTGGTGTGCTAGATCAGAAAGGAGCAAAGACAAGTGATAACGGAGGTCTTACCCCAACGATAGCCTTGTTGTCTGATACGCTTTCAGACGGTAGAAGCATCCGTCTTCCATTGTCAGAGACGACGGTGACAGAAGACCAACGTGGCGTGAAACGTTTGGATCCAACCAGCATGGGTGCAGTTGAAATGGGTTGCACTACTATTAAGAAAAGTGTAGTGGATACAATCGTAGCT
>CACXCA010000014.1 GCA_902766045.1 uncultured Bacteroidales bacterium | reverse complement strand
TATTGTGTTGAAGACAATAAGCACCTCTTTAAACGCAATCACACTATAAAACGAGGCCTTCTTAAAACCAAGGCCTCATTATGTTTGACGGAAAATCTAATCAATCATATTTCCCAACGTCGGAAAAATATCCCAGTTACTATAAACCAATAAATTTGCACAATGGATTCGAATAACGGCAAATACAGAAATAGATACCGCATACCATCCATCCGATTGCAGAATTGGGATTACGGGTGGAATGCCATCTATTTCGTAACCATCTGCACAAAAGACAGAATTCATTATTTTGGTGAAATCGACGATGGCAAAATAAATTTATCGCCCATCGGCGCTGTTGCCGATGTCTTATGGCACGAATTGAAAAATCATTTCGACAATATTGAATTGGATGCATTTGTGGTTATGCCCAACCACATACATGGTATTATTGCAATAAATAATAATGGGAATATTGGCAATGATGACAACAATGGGGGGACAACGCATGCCATGGGGACAATGGATAATACCATGGGGACAACGCATGCCGTAGAGACAACGCATGCGTTGTCTCTACAACCGCAACCACAACCGCAACCGCAACCACAACCACAACCGCAACCGCAATTACAAAAAACCATCGGGCAAAAACGGTTTCAACATCAGGGGTCGAAAACATTATCATCCATTGTCGGATCATACAAATCGGCGGTTTCACGTCATGTGCATCGATTAGGTTACGAATTTGCATGGCAATCCCGTTTTTATGACATTATTATCCGCGACAACGATGCATTGAACAGAATACAAGATTATATACACAACAATCCTAACAATTGGAACGAGGATAAATTTTATCAGTTATAACCGAATCAACAATCTTATCAAAGATTTGAAATATAGTCAATGTCTATCGAGACGATGGTGTGAGCTACAGTGACTGGAACAAATTGGGTGCTCAACAGATTGGGAATACGCATCGCTAACAAAATCACCATAAAAAAACAGAAGGTGTCATCACCTTCTGTTTTTTCTTACTCTTCATCATCTCTGAATCGACGAGGTCCTTTGAAATCCTTTCTCATACCTCCCCGTTCTGATTTATTTCGATTAAATTTTTTCTTATCATCAAATTTTCCACGGAAGTCTCGTCTCTCTTCTCGCCCTTCTCCACGCCCTTCTCTGCGTGAGAAATTTCTTCTGCCATCGGAATCATCTCCGCGACGAATATCTCTTCTATCATCTCTCCTATCTTCCCTCCTATCATCACGGAACCGACGATCTCCTCTATCTCGATCCTCCTTACGACGCTGTTCCCTTCTCTGTTCGTATTCCTTCTGACGCTCTGCTCGTTCTTTCTGACGTTGCTCGTATGATTCACGCTTTGCAAAAGTCTCGTGACGGCGACGTCTATATTCACTCATCTCATCTTCACTCATCTCACGATTCCATCGATCTTCAACAGGACGTAAGAAGACCCCATTACGGTCGTTGTAAACAACCTCATCAGCCGACTTAGCTTCTTCCTCCTGTTTCTTATCCGCACGCTCCTTGAGATAATCATCACGTCTTCCCTTAAACATATCATATTTACGGAATTCACACTCTATTGAACCATTCAATAAATGATGTTTGATTGATGGACGTAATCCAATATGATCAGTAGCCTCACAAGGAACAGTGATAATCCATGCAGACATATCCGTGAAATCAGCCTTCAACTTAGCTCCAATCTCTTCATATAGAGACATCAGGCTATCCACTTTCAAACGTTCTCCGTATGGAGGATTAAACACAATCATCGTCTCGTTTTCCGGACGTTTCACTCCCTGGAACGGCTGATGTGTCAACGTGATATACTTACTCATTCCTGCACTCTTGACATTCACCTCAGCGATTCTCAATGCTGCAGAAGATATATCAGAAGCATAAATCATATGATTGAATTCACGCTCTTCCGTCTCATCTTCATACAAAGCCTCCAATATCTCCTTGTTGAAATCAGGCCATTTTTCAAACGCAAAGCCTTTACGGTAAATACCAGGTGCTATATTAAGCGCCATTAAAGCTGCTTCAATAGCAATTGTTCCGGATCCACACATCGGATCCATGAAATCAGTCTGTCCATCCCATCCTGCTAATTTCAACATACCAGCTGCCAAAACTTCATTGATAGGAGCCTCAGTTTGCTCAACCTTATACCCACGCATATGAAGAGACTCACCCGAACTATCCAACGATAGGGTGCAACACTCTTGATAAACATGTATATTTAATTGTATATCGGGATTAGTGATTCTGACCGATGGTCGTTCACCATATTTCTCCATGAAAAAATCAGCAATGGCATCCTTTACTTTATATGCCAAAAACTTAGAATGCTTAAATGTATCAGAGAACACAACAGCATCAATGGCAAACGTTTTCTTCGCATCCAAATATTGAGTCCAATCAAAAGATTTTACAATATTATATACCTCATCGGTATCTCCTGCCTCAAACTTGTAAAAAGGCTTTAAAATCCGAAGAGCTGTACGACACTTGAAGTTGGCCTTATACATTAACTCTTGGTCACCATAAAAGCGAACGCCTCTTGTAATAACCTCAACTTGCTCGGCGCCTAACTCCTGCAACTCTTTCGCAAGAACCTCTTCCAACCCTTGGAAGGTCTTAGCAATCATTTCAAAACTGTTTGCCATCTTTTTTCCTAAAAAATCAGACTACAAAATTATAAAATAATAGTCAAAAACACTAATTCTTAACGCTTAATCTTAACTTCTAACTGAACTCACGACTTGCTCAACCGCCTTCCAGTAGTCAGGATATGACTTGCTCACCACTTCTGGATGCTCAATCTCCAATGCATCCAACACCAAACATGCCGGTGCAAATGCCATGGCCATACGATGATCATTGTAAGTTGCAATCTTCGGCAACTTCGCTCTCTCCGTTCTTTTTCCTTTCCATGAGAGAGAGCCTTCTTCCTCTTCTTCCAAGATGAATCCTAACTTCTCACATTCATTGATCAACGCCGCAATACGATCCGTCTCCTTGATCTTAAGTGTCTGCAATCCTGTAAAATGGAACGTAGTCCCCAAACAACAGCATGTCACCACAACCGTCTGTGTCAAATCTGGCTGTCCACTGAAATCATATTCAAAATGAGAAGGTGCAACATCTGATCTCTGAATCTTAATTCCTTTCTGTCCGTTCTCCTCCACAAAAGTTGTCTGAACACCCAACGACCTATAAATCTCTTTAACCTTCGAATCTCCTTGTAAGCTCTCTTGATAAAGATGTGGCAAGAAACAGATCAGACCAGGAGCCGACAATGCAACAATCTCATACCAATACGATGCAGCCGACCAATCATTTTCAACCACATATTCAACGGGAAGATAGTCCTTGTGTGGTACACGTATAATAGTATCCGAAAGCCACTCTGATGATACACCAAAATCCTTCATCATCTGAAGCGTCATCTCAATATAAGGCCTTGAGATAACGCTTCCTCGCAAACGAAGCGTCAATCCTTCTTGCATCATAGGGGCAATCATCAAAAGAGCTGATATGTATTGGCTACTGACATTCCCCTCTATCTCAATTTCTCCTCCTTGCATCAGTGTACCCTCCACTCTTAGAGGTGGAAATCCTTCCTTTTCTATATATTCAACCTTAGCTCCTAATTCACGCAATACCTCTACCAAGACCTGAATTGGACGTTGTTTCATACGTTCACTTCCAGTAATGCTCCATACACCTTCATGCATGGAAAGATAAGCCGTCAGGAATCGCATAGCAGTACCGGCTGCCCCTATGTCAAAAGAACTCTCTTTGCTACTTAATGCCTTTAACAATACATCCGTATCATCACACTTCGCCAAATTACGGATCGTTTTGTCCGACCGACTCAACGCATTGATGATCAAAGCACGATTACTAATGCTTTTAGATGCTGGCAACTGCACCTGCACAGAAGATGCCAAGGATTCGTTTTTCTTTACTACAAAACTCATATTTCCTTTTTTATATGCCCACTGAATCACAGTAAAAATCAAGCGCTTCGAATATCTCCTGCTTCTCCACTACTGTATTTATCTTTACCTCTCCAATGTTGGACAACAGTGTAAAGAGGATCGTGTCTTTCACCTCATTCTTCTTATCATGCGTCATCAATTCATATAATCTATCATACTCTTTACAAGTGATCGGGAATGCACCATAACCCTCCTTGATAAGGCTGATTGCCTGATAAAGGATATCTTTCGGGAACCCACATTTCTTATACGATAAATATAATTCTGCAATCATCCCCCATGCCACTGCATACCCATGCAGTTTCGTTTCTCCTCTTTCTATGGCACGACTTTCAAACGCATGTCCTATAGTATGACCAAAATTCAACGCTTTACGAATATTTTTTTCCGTCGGATCTATTTCTACGATTTTCTCCTTTACCGAAATAGATTCAGACAACAACTCTGGTAGTTTATTATAATCGATGTTCTCCATATCCGCACTACAGATATGTTTCCATACGGTCGTGTCAGAAATCAATCCATGTTTAATCATCTCAGCAAAACCTGAGAATAAATTATCTTGAGAAAGGGTTTTGAAGAAACCTACATAGATAAGAACACTTTGAGCTGGATTGATTACGCCTATCTCATTCTTTAATCCATTAAAATTGATGCCTGTTTTCCCTCCTACAGCAGCATCCACTGCTCCTAATAGAGTAGTCGGAATATTTATATAATCAATACCTCTTTTAAAAGTTGAAGCTGCAAATCCACCCAAATCGGTCACCATACCGCCACCGACATTCAATAAGAGAGACTTTCGTGTAGCCCCCTTCTCACTAAGTTGCTGCCATACATAAGCAAGTGATTCTAATCCTTTATTATCATCGCCCGCTGGAATACATATAATATGATCATCAAGAATATTCACCTTCTCTCTCAAGAGTGGCAAACATAATCCTTTCGTATTTGCATCCACCAAAACAAAAGTGTTGGCTGGACGAATATCTTTCAATTTATCTGTCAATAAAGCGAAATCATTTGTGATTGAAATAGGCTGACTCATATTTTTATCTTTTTATGATGGGTTTTATAAATTCATCTTAAATTTTGAATTCATTTCTTTATTCAACCCACAATTCATATTATTTATTTTTAAACGGTGAATTTATAGGATTCACCTTATTTACTTTCTTCAAAAATCGTTTTTATCCCTTTTATCTTCTCATTGCGAATACGTTTGAGGAGGGCTGCCATCTCTTCTCGTTTTACCGAAACATACGAACACTTATCATGCACCTCGATAGGCCCGACCTGCGTCTTATCCAACAACCCTTTCTTCATCAAAAAACCAGCAATATCTCCTTTGCTTATCTTTTCTTTTTTCCCTTTCCCTATATAAAGGGATGCCCAAGCTGAGGGTTTTAAAGCAGGCGGATTATCACTCAACGGATAGTCCGTGAAATCACTCTCCGAAAGATAATCAGGCAAAGATTCCTCTCCATGTAGTATTATATACGCACTTCCCTCGGCAAACATACGTGCTGTACGTCCATTGCGATGTGTGTATGCCTCCTGATTAACAGGCAAGTGATAATGAATCACATGCTTAACCTCCAACATATCCAATCCACGTGCTGCTAAATCAGTTGATACCAAAAGATAGGATGTTCCACTCTTAAATTGGAACAAAGCCTTCTCTCGATCATCTTGCTCCATGCCTCCGTGAAACATCTTACAGTCGGCTCCTTTCTTTCGAAGATAGTTAGCTACTCGCTCCACTGATTCACGGTAATTGACAAATATAAGCGTAGGTTCATTTCCTATCTGGCAGACCAACTTCATCAGGGTCTCCAATTTATCCTTAACAGGAGAATGAACTATATATCGAGTCAAATTGATTTTTTGTCCGTTCTCGCCTAAGAATTCCAGCACCATCGGATTATGAATCTTTACAAACGATGGAATCTCCTCCGAACGAGTTGCAGAAAGAAGCATCCTCTTCTTTAACCCAGAAAGATGAGAAATGATATCCGACATATCATCTTGGAACCCTAGTTCCAATGCCTTATCAAACTCATCCAGCACAAGATAACGGATAGTCGCTGGATCAATAGACCCTTGCTGGATATGATCCAACAATCGACCTGGCGTACCAATCAACAGAGCTGGACTATTTTCCGACAATGATTTCTTTTCTTGTTCCGATGAGTGTCCGCCGCAACAACATAGGACTTTAAAATCTGATTTGAAGGATTTAAACACCTCTTCTATCTGCAGTGCCAACTCACGCGAAGGGGCAATCACCAATGCCTGAATACCTACAACATCCTGCTTCATCTGCCGAAGCAATGGCAACAAGAAGGCTAAGGTCTTTCCAGAACCCGTAGGAGAAAGCAATAATATATCACGTCCTGACTCATTGGCTTTCAACGATGCAACTTGCATCTCATTGAGTTCTTGAATACCTATTGTCTGAAGCGTTTTTTCAATTATCTCTGTCATATTCACATTACTTTATTGTAGGTTTTCATTAGATTGTCAGCAATCACTTCATCAGAAAAATTAGACACATGCTGATAGCCTTTTTCTATCATACTTTTTCGTAACTCATCATCTCGCTGAATAGAGAGTATAGCATCTGCCAATTCATCCGCGTCATCACACGAAACATATCGTGCCGAATCACCTCCCGTCTCTCTGAAACAGCTTCCTTTGCTTGTAATAACAGGTGTCCCCATCACAAGCGATTCTAATATCGGGCGACCGAATCCTTCGAATAAGGAGGGATAAACAAACAAATCGGCCAGTTTATACAAAGCCGGAAGATCCTCCGTTGCAACATGACCTATGAAATATACTTTGTTCTCCAAATGATATGTTTGAATCATCTCCATCAATTTATCTTTGTACTCTGAAGGATTTCCACCAACAACCAACGGTATGTCAATCTCAGAATTACGCATGGCACGAAGTATCAACTCATGATTCTTGCGACGTTCAATCGCACAAACGATCAACATGAAACGGTCTGGAAGATTGTATTGCGCTTTAACCCTGTGCATCTGCTCTTCTGTCACAGGCTGTCGAAACACTGTACTGTAGCCCTGATAAACCACATCTATTCGTTCCTCTTTCACTCCCAAACAATCAATCAGATCCTTCTTCGTCTCCTCACTAATCGCAATGATACGATCAGCGGAACATACACCATGTAAATATTTCTTTCGAAATGAATAACGATCAAACCAAGGAAACAACTCAGGATTTTTATAAAATATAAGATCATGCATGGTAACCACTGTTCGAACACCTGTTTTTTCAATACCATAAGGTAATTCATGACTCAATCCGTGATATAGATCTATTCCATCCTGCCGAACATCAGAACAGATGCCTCGTGTACGCCATAAAGCAGACATTAAACCGAACGAATATATACCTGTAGGCGACTTCACCTCACAGCATGACTCATTATAAGGAACTTCTATCGTCCCTTTGATTTTCGGCGTATAGAGAAGATACCTATTATCAGGAAAGTATTCCGATAAAATCCGTATCACATCCCTGCTATAACAACCCAATCCACGAGAGTTGCAAAAAGCGCGTTTAGCGTCGAAACCAATGTTCATGTAATAATCTTATTTTATTCAAGCGTCACCTCCCGAGAACCATCCGGAAGCTCCTGAATGGTAACCTTCACCGCATCCTCAGGAAGAAGATTTTCTATTTTCTCCGGCCATTCAACAAAACAAAGATTCCCGCTGTAAAAATAATCTTCATAACCGAAATCGAAGGCCTCCTCCTCCTTGTTAATCCTATAAAAATCAAAGTGGAAGATAGGTTCTCCAACTCCTGATTTATACTCATTAATGATAGCAAATGTAGGACTATTAATGCTTTCCTTCACACCCAATTCCTCGCAAATGGCACGAATGAAAGTGGTTTTACCTGCTCCCATAGAGCCATAAAACAGGAATACTTTCTTCTCCCCCATGGCGGCAATAAACTCCTTTGCCGTCTGATGAATGGATGCCAAGCTCTCTATTTTCATATATTCAAAAATAAAAAATCAATGTATAAAGGCCAATTTTGTCACCATCTTCATAGATCCATCTTCCTGGGCAGCAAATATATAATAAATACCTGTTGCAACCCTTTTGTTAAATCTATTACGACCGTTCCATATAAATGTACCTCCATTGGAATAATCCTCAAAGATAACATTTCCTTCTACGTCAGCAATTCGCACAAGACTATTCTCCACTAACCCATTCACCGTAATCATTCCATCGAAATCAGGGGTTACAGGATTAGGATAAACATAGACATTCGAATAATCATTGGACGAAGTCGTTGAGTTTGTCATATATGAAAACAAACCATTGGAACAAGCGATAAAGAGTTCTCCCGTTTCTTGGTTCATCGCCATATCGATAATTGAATTAGATGTCAGCGGACTATTATCTGTCGTAAAATGAATTAACGTCTCTTTACCGTCTTCCGATAGCAGATAAACACCGGATGTTGCCGAACCAATCCATTTACGATTGCCACCATCTATCACAATAGCATTGATCTGATCACTGCTCAACAGATAATCTGCATAATTAGCATCATCCTCACGAGTGATCTTTATTCGATCAAATCTAAAATCAGCATTGAATATATCGGCTTGCTTATTTACAATAAGCGGTCCGACACTGGTTCCAATCCATATTGCATTGTTTTTATCCTCAGCTATACATCGTACGGCATTTGGATTCAACACATTACCATCTTTATCTGTAAAGGATGAATAATAATGTGACTTATCATCATTTGAATTAAATGGAGTGCCCTTTTGATCAATAACAAAGACACCCGTTCCGACAGATAAACGAGGACGAAGGATCCACATCAAACCTGTTGAACTAATAAAGGTCTCCTTGATAGTTCCCAAATTATCCAATGGCTCGTAATAGAAAGACTGCCATGTGCCATCATTTTTTAGAACAGACAATCCATTAGGCGTTACCATATTTGTCATCCACAGATTATTATCCGAGTCAAAACACAAACCGTCCACCAGGATTCGAGAGCCCGTATTCCCTAATGAAGAATTTTCCGTCCAATATTGACGATAAGGTTTCTTGTCATATATTTCAAACAATGATCTCCAAGTTGCTACATAAATTCTTTTATGATCCGTTGGATCCACAATAGCATCTAGGACATCCACAAATCTTGAATTTTCTCTTATTGAAACACCCCGTTCGAAATCTGAATCTGTAAGAATCGTCCATTCTCCATCTTCCAGAATCTGAAGTACACCTGGATTGTCAAGACGTGGGATATCAAACTGACCACCACTACCTGTTATCAGCATACCATATTGATACTTCACGAATGCTACAGCATGAGAATACATTCCATTAGGAACGATCTTATCAGTCATAACCTGATTCTGATACTTGAGCAAATTGGATATCTGATATACATAATCAGCAAATGATGACGACCCTGCCACCCAATAGGTACCCTTCGTTGAATAATAGACCGCATCTTTACTATACGGAGCCGTCACATACTCTTTTAATGCAAATTGATTATCAATATTAATAATCGTATCCGAAAGTGTAACAATCAGATTATCTTCTCCTACTGAAATAGATTTAAAATCATGAATAGGTAAAATAGATCTTAATGAATCATCTTCTTTCACATATATAGAATCTTTCTTCACCACCACTAACTTATTCTTGAAATTTGCAATTGTGGAAACATTCTCTAGATTCTCTATCACCTCCCATTGTGCATAATCAGCTAGATTCCTATTATGTACAGAAGCTTTTCTAATGTCTTTAGGCGTCTGCGCATAAATCGTATCATTCAGAATCTCTATTTTATATACGGCTATATAATCTCCCTCGTCCCCGATGACATAGGTGTCGGCTATTTCTTCTTTCTTTATATCCACCACTACAATACCCAAATCACAAGCAAGATAGGTATATTCACCATACGAGGTAATGCTATTTACCAACTTTCCTCCGATATCCTTTCTTTTAAAATCCGATATATTGCTGACGTACGATCTTTTCACTATATCAATGTTAGCATTGTCATATACCAACACCAGAGCATCCATCTTCTCGTTATAATTCATCTGACTTATATAACAATCAGACAACCCATTCGTCTTTGTATATGTCTCTATGCTTTCACTACTTTTATCAACAGAGAAAAGAACCCCATTCCCTAAAGCAAAGATTTTATCCTTTGACTGAATGACCTTTTCTACACCACCATAGCTGAAAAAAGTCTTCCATGAACCCATTTCCTGTGCAGAAACAGTCACGACACATATCCATATAAAAATCAAATAAAAGAATCTTTTCATACGTTTTATTCTGTTGATTGATTTTAAAGTTTCTCCTTTAAAAATTGTAGCAGCTTTTCTACGGCTCTTCCTCTATGACTTATGCTATTCTTTTCATTCATAGATAATTCAGCAAATGATTTATCGTAACCTTCTGGCTGAAAAATAGGATCATATCCAAAGCCTTCTGTTCCATGCTTCTCCGTCAATATCACTCCTTCTACAACTCCCTCAAAAAAATACTCTTTTCCTTCCCAAATTAATGATATTATAGTACGAAAACGAGCTTTCCTATTCTCCTTGCCGTCTAACTGCTCCAAAAGTTTCTTCATGTTAGCCTCAGAATCCTTCTCTTCTCCAGCATACCGTGCAGAATATACTCCTGGTGCTCCATTCAAAACCTCTACCTCTAAGCCCGTATCATCTGCAAAACAATTACATCCATACTTGTCAAACAAATAATGTGATTTCTGACTGGCATTTCCTTCCAATGTGCCAGATGTCTCAGGAATATCTTCATAACATCCTAGCTCATTCAATGTCTTGATTCGCAATGAACTTCCAAGTTTGTTCCGAATCTCTTCCACCTTATGAGGATTATTCGTGGCAAGTACTAAATCTTTCATTAGGCAATTAATATCTTGTTCGTTGTATTATTTCTACAAAGGTAGTTATTTTAGAATTTATAATTTGACCCTTACTCACATTTTTTCGAAAAAAATTCCCAATCTATCGAATTTTTCACCTTTTGAAACATAATTACACCCTAATTGAAACATATATATCCCTCACGATTTCCAAACATCCTATACCTTTGTAAACGTTAAATAGAACACGAAATAATTTCGTTCTCAGGAAACATTTATACTTTAAAATAGTAACCACAATCACTCTGTGAAGAGTTAGTTGTGGTTTTTGTTTTTTTTATTATTCTACTAATTTTTTCCTGGCAACAAAACGTTTCGTTGATTCACGGATAAAACGAGGGATATTCGACCAAATGGAATGGTAACCATACCCACCATTCTCCATCTCATTTATTGCATCGTTTGGGGACCACCCCTGACAAAGTATGCGGTACATCGCACACATCGTTCCCGTTCGATCTGCTCCGTGCAGACAGTGAACCAAGACAGGAACGGCACTCGTATCGTTTACAATTGATAAAAACTCCTCAACATACTCATCCTTCATGTTACCTGCGAAAATCTCAATGCGTCTCGCATTCAGCGGCAATTCACCTATTTCATCTTTGTCAGAATGATTGTCGCGCAGATTGATAACCGTTTTTATTCCAAGCTCTGCAAGATTTGACATGCCTTCTGCTGTCGGTTGCGCACTACGATATAGATTGTCTGTAACCTTGTGGAGATTGGGGACACCTGCAAGCGTAATTGGTTCTGCCCAGTTCGACGGACGAGTAGTCAATGAAGACTTGTCTGAGTTATTACTTTGAAATGCATGAACAGAAACAATCGCCAATCCGACAATGGAGACACAAATAATTGCTAACTTAATAATACGTTTCATAAAACACTAATGATAAAGAACTTAGCTTATAATAGAACACACTTTTATTGGATAATCTGAAAGTGTGTCAAATTTTATTTTGTAAAAATAGGAAAAATCGGATTAAATCTCGATTTTTCCTTGTTTCAATTGATATATGGATCCATTAAGATTATGGCAATAAATCTATACAAGGCACACGGATAAACATGATTATATAGGGTAGAGACGCAATATATAGGGTAGAGACACACGGCCGTGCGTCTCTACCGCGTGTATTAACAGAAGAGGGCATATCAATTTGATACACCCTCATTTTTCGCTTGCGTATAATAAGAATTACCGATCTTTCCGTCAGTAACTTGTATTCCCGTATTATTCCTGCATAACAACTATTGTATAGGTTTCCATTTAAGTTCGATCTCAATTGGCTCTCCAAAATGCCAACTCGAACATAACTTGTCAGCCTCTTCCTTTGTTATTTCCTTATCATCCAATTTATAGGAACCCTCCTTCAAAGTTTCATTTTCATATATTTCCCAACAACTGTATTTATATACCGCCTTACTATCCTTAACAGGACAATAAGAATATCTCGTACATTCAGGTCCGCAGCTACCTACCGATGATATGCAATGATTGTAAAACTGTAAATCTTCAACTCCTCTTGAATCTATCATCAACGTAGGTGTATCTTCCGCTATAGAGAAAACAGCCACATAGCCATCTTCCATATTACGTGCACAGACCTCCGGCTTTCCATCGTGATCAATATCCATCAAAGCATACTCCTTCAACGATATCTTATCCCATGATTGTTCATTCATCCGTTTTATATATTTGTTGATTGAAAAAACCTTATCGTATTTATCTGCAATCACAATCTGAGCACATTGAGCAATAAAATCACCTATCTTCTTCTTCTCACTTAACTTATACGTTCCTTTATTGTCTGTATAAAAAGTATAAAAATCGTTCACATACCAATCATCTCGTTCAAAAACCAAATCTAAGATAACCTGTTGATCCTTGAAATTGTGAATAAGAATATCAGCAATAGCCTTAGTGTCAGAAATAATCTTTATCTCCTTAACGGTGTAGCTCCATTGTTCATCGATATCATTTCCTGTAATCCAATGATCACAATCGAGATAGACATATCCTAAATCTCTACTATAAATAGAAGCCACCTCATCCAGTTCTAGATAATTAGCCGAGCAAAAGTCATTGTCCTCTTTATACTCATAAATCGAGTCGATACGCTGAGCAATATACTCAACCGTATGTTTCACTGAGTTAGCAACTGAAACATCTCCGACCGACAAAGAGTCAGTCATAAGAGAGTCTACATCTGATGATCCACCGGTGGTTTGATTTTCCCTGCAGCTGCCCATAATCATAATCATGATACTGCAGACAATGAGAAATAAAATTTTTTTCATGATGATTGGATTTATTGTTTCACTTTTTATAATAAACAAGTCATCGATGGTTTAACTAAAAACCCTTTATATCAATTGTGTGTTATGATTGTGTTACTCTTTTACAAACTTACTGCCATTCCATGTGATACGTTTTTTAGTCGTCTTTTTCCCTGAATAAAGTATATATTCAATCGACTTACCTACACGTGGCAGATTGCATATTACACCTGTGCAATCATCGGGTCTATCTAATTGAGCACCCACTTTGACAGGATATGTATATACCAATTCCTTAGTTGTGTTGTCATATAGATAAAATGACTGTCCGGTTAATTCTGTATCCACAGGACTACCATTCATGATTAACACAAAATTCGAAGCGATCAACTTATGTTTACCATCTGCACAATTCCAATAGCAAAACTCTATATATATTGATTCTTCATTGGATTCAACTAAATCATAACGCACAAAACCATTCTTCGTATCTACTATAAATGATCTATTCTTATCCAATGGTTGTCCTTTCTGATATTTTTTCCAATCATCCGCCATTTGTCTAAACGTCCCAGCAATATCTTCTTGAGACAGAATAGCTGTCATAAAATCTGTAATTACTGGTTTTTGTCCTTTGTAATTCACAAAAAGGTTTAAACTCACATCTGGCAATTCATCTTCCTCTTGAATATTCTGTGCCTGCAGACTTGCAACTGCACCCATCAGTAGCATAACTACTACATAAAAAATCTTTTTCATACAATATCAAATTAAATACTCACCTAACCTAACCTAAACTAAATCTAAATTTTAACCAAATATATAAAATTCCAATTATATATGCATTTTATTTGTTAAAAAAATTACATATCAGCAAAACAAACATCGATTTACCCTTCAGTGTTCCATCATTCAAGACCGACCGGGCATGTTCCCGATCGGGCAAAAAGAAAGAGTCCCCCCGGCCTTGGCCGGAAGGACTCTGAAAAAAGGGGCAGCTACCTACTCTCCC
>CACXCA010000013.1 GCA_902766045.1 uncultured Bacteroidales bacterium | reverse complement strand
CGAGAATCTGATATATGATCTGCTGCATACGGCATATGTCCGTGATGATTACGGATGCCAGGGCACGCTGATGTTCATAGTGAAGGCGCCTGATTATGAGCTGGAGCCATATGTCACACCGGATGACGACGGCGTGAAGGATAAGTGGAGCGTGACCACGTTACTGGAGATCTATCCGAATGCCAATGTGATCATCTACGACCGCTACGGCAAACAGCTTGTAGAGCTGAAGGGAAGTGAAACGGAGTGGGACGGAACCTATAACGGACATCCACTACCATCCACCGACTACTGGTACACCGTTAATATCCCAGAGATTGACAAGAACTACAGCGGACACTTCACATTGATTAGAAGTAAATAACATTGAATCATATACATGGTACAGGTAGAGACGCACGGACGTGCGTCTCTATTTTTTCGTTGTTTCTTACATCATTTCATGAGAACATACCCATGGAAACCATATAATTGACCACCATCCTCCATTTAAATGAAGGGTGGTGGTCAAATAATATAATTTAATATGTCGATTTAAAACCTATTCCCAACCGTCAAAGATGTCCTCTCCGTAGTAGTTGTGCTCTTCTTTGGAATGATTATGATACCACACTTGCGCAAAGAATGGATTCCCTTTTGCTATCTCATCGTAGTTCCATGGAGATGGTAGGCATTCAGGACACCAATGGCCTCCTAGCAGAATTAGTGCTGGACTTGCCTTGAATCTATGACCGAATTGACATTCCCATTCCAATGGAGTCGCGGTATCTCCTTTCGTCATGGATTCACTAAGACATTTTCCTCCACGGAATGTGGCAGCTTGTTTCATGTCTTCAATAGTCCATTCACTGACTGGTTTTGTCTCGTCATATCCATGGTCAAAAACGATCGCTTTATCGGATGGTCTTGATAGATCCTGATGTTTCCAGTCTGGAATATTCTTCCATGCTTCCAACGAACCGTAATAAGCAGCGATGCGTTGTTTCTCATTGTTTTTTATCCAAGATTGAGTTCCCCATTTCTTCTTGTATGCCATTGGTCTCATAGCCAGTTTGATGATGGGGGCAGGACAGATAACAGCCAAACGGAAGAACCAAGGCAATTGATTGGCCATCTGCTTGAAATAATCGTCTATAGGTATGTTAGCACGGAAATGTAGATAGTCTTCTAATACTTGCGAGTCGAGATACCATTGTCCATGAAAATTACGAAGAACAAACCATTCAGGATTGAAAATCTTCTCAGGAGGAGGACAATGAATAGCCGCCATGAGTTTACATTCAAGCTCGTAGTTGCTAAGACGATATTCAGGTCCGCTACCAATATTATAAAAACGATTCCAGAATTCATCAGGTACAGACTCTTCACATAGATTTGCCAATACTCGTCCGCTATCTTCTACTGTACACCATTCCAATACACCTCTCAGGGGTACATGAAACATGATAGGATCATAATTCTTTAGAATGGTAGGGTAGAGTATGCCTGATTGTCTGAGACATACCCAGTGTTTTATACCTGACTCTACAATGACACGTTCAGCAACTGTTTTACTGATGGCGTAATGATCATAGACGCTGATGCAGATCGGGTCTCCTGTACGTCCCCAGTGAATAGGCTCATTGCGGTCGGATGTTTGTGCCACTGATCCGATGTAACATACTTTGATATTGTCTGCATTCGGTTGAGCTAAGACGGCTTTCGCTACATTCTCGGCAGCAAGTACGTTGACTTTCCTCGTTTTATTAGGGAAGTAATCTGCTGCGGGTGAAACCATTCCGCCTACATGTAGCACATAGTCTGCACCTTGTGTTGCACGTTCAACATCCTCGTATCGGGTGAGATCTCCCCATACGACACGAATCATCTCCATGTAAGGAGCCAGTTTCTTTTTGTTGGTTTTGCTAGGGCGAGCCAGGACGGTGATATCGAAGCGATCTAATCGTTGAAGTAGTTCTTGCAAGCCAGACCAGCCCATGGTTCCTGTTGCACCTGTGAGAAATATTCTTTTTTTCATGTATAGATGGCTAAAAAAAATGTTTGTTTGATACTGTTTATTGCCAATGGGTTCCCTTTTCAGCTTGCCCCGTTGACCTTTCACTATCGCAAATATAAAATAAAAAATGGAATAAAAAAAGAGGTTGTATTGCTACAACCTCTTGCGCTCCCTCTTGGGCTTGAACCAAGGACCCCCTGATTAACAGTCAGATGCTCTGACCAACTGAGCTAAGGAAGCTTTTTGCTTGATTTCTCAAAAGCGTTGCAAAGATAGTGCATTATTCTGTATAATCCAAATGTTTTTTGTCCTTTTTTTGCTGTTATACTACAATCGGAAAGAACTAATATGAGATTATTCTTCTCCTTTTTTATAAGTGTTTGAATACTATGACTTTCCCTTCCCTTGGTTCTATGGTTGACAATGGGTTATTTTCAACACCTCATCACAGAATTTGACGATATATACACCATTTCTTTCTCTTTTCATCTCAATGTATTGCCCATTTCCGTTAGAAATGAGATTGCCCTGAATGTCATAGAGTGTCCATTGACAGGACTCTCCTAAATCAACTCGTTGCTGCATCTGGTCGTAATAAGCTTTGACAATCTCTTCTGATGTACTCTCTTGCACTTGGGTGGATGCTCCTTTCACAAATTTGAGGTTTCGTAAAACTAGCTCATCGCTATTGCCACTGACGGTGATATAGAGATCTTGTATGCCACTCAATGAACTTAGAGGGGTGCATTCTACTTCAATCCAGTCATCTCCTGATTTAGGTAGGTCGCAACTAGACAGAATGGTTCCGTTTTTACTTCCTAAACGGATGTCCAACTTGCCTCCATTCGCATTTTTTACGACGACGGAGATGTCGGAAGAGACGATGCTGTCTGTAATTACGTTTTCAAAGAGAGCCCATCCTCCCGCTTTCATGCAAAGTTCATCTTTTTCATTTAGACGGATGCGCATACCATTATCGAACCCGTTGCCTGGTAGTGAATCGCGTATGATTCGTAAGAAATCGATACGGTCCAATTCGGAAAAGTTCTTACCTACGCGTACTTCAATGAAGTTGCCTCCTCGTTTGAGGTGCGCAGGGATGTATATGAAGGAATTCTCAGGGAAGGTTCCCCATGCTCCTGTTGAGGGAAGTTCGATCTCTCTGTTTTCTCCATTGATGCTGATGTTATGGGTTGCGTCTTCGCCTCCGTTTGCATATCGGTATCGGAGTAGATAATCTCCCTCTTGCATGATGTTGATGGGTAAACGAACGGAGCTTTTGGATGTGTTGATATAGGCAACATATTCTCCGTTGGATGAAGTGTTACTCTCTGTAATGACTAAGTCGCCACTTACCCCTCGCGTGAGTATGCCATGTTCTGCCTCTGCACTGAGATAGCGTCCTAAGAATGGTTGCCCCATCTCAGGCCAATTGTCATCTGTGAAGACTATGTCACGCACATGAAGGGTGGGTGCTCCGTTTGATTTTGAATTGTAATAGTGATGAACAAAACGGATACGATTTAGGTCTTTGAAGGCTTCGCCTCCTCCGGGACCATAATAGCGTCCGTATCGCTCCATTAGAATAGTGCCACCTCCGTTGATTAGTTCCTTTCCGCTTCTATCTATGTATGGACCGGTGATGTTGTCGGATCGTCCCATGGCTGTTTTGTAGGTATTCTGATTCAATTCACTTCCCATCTTACAGCATACATCCCATGCGGTGAATAGAAAGTATTGACCGTTATGTTCAATCAGACTGGGTCCTTCGATGCCCGAACCATTTCGTGAGGCTAACCGATAAACCGTATTGTCGGAAGATGATTGCTTGCCAGTTGATTCATCCAAACGAATCATGCGAATGCCATCCCACCATGAACCAAACACCATCCAGTAATGATTGTTTACGTCTTTCACCACATCTGCATCAATGGCATTGTAGTTGTTGCCACTGCCACTGCGTACCACTTCGCCCATATCTGTCCACCCATCCTTTGTTGGCTGATCGTTTGTCATGAGACCGATACCAGAGGTGTTTTTGCCAAATGCAGACCCTGTGTAATATACACGAAACTGATTGCCGAAATAATTTAGGTCGGGAGCCCAGATGTCTTCTATCTGATTGTTGGTGACGGTTTTGAGCCAATTGGGTATGCTGGATAATGTTCTGCCTAGTGCATTCCAATTGATTGCATCTTCAGAAGTGTAAAGTGTCAGCATGTTATTGGTGACCATCAATGCGTATCCGTCTTCATAACGGACGATGGATGGATCGTGTCCGCCAAAACAATTATCTTTGGCATACCAATCGGCCGTTTGTGCCACCTGCGTTGTCAGTAGAAAAAGGAGACTTACGCACCACGAACGTAATCCGTGGCGCTGCTCATTAAAATTATAAGTGCTTATACCTGTAATCTTCATCATTTTATGCAGGTGTTTGTTTATTTCTCTACCTGAATTCTTTTGTTTCCGTTTTGAATGTAGATATGTCCGTTGATAGGGGTGGTTACTATTCTTCCGTATATGTCATAGATAGGATGTGGATTGTTCTCCTTGTCGTTTGTTATGAGCATACAATCTACGGAAGAATTATTACACTCGCAATCTTCTGTTTCCAACGCAATGATGAAACAGATTTGCTTGGTTGAGAAGGTGAAGGTGAACTGATCACATACCTCATCTTCGAATGTGTAAGAGACAATTGTCGGATTGTTTTGGAAGTTACTATCGCTCACCTTAGCATTAAATGGGTAGGAGATTTCCTTGCCGTTTATCTCTGTTAGGTAACCTGCTGTAGATTCATCGTTACTGTATCCGATTAGGGTGATTTTCTTTGCCTTCTTGTTTTTCGGCAAGTAGAAGGTGTTGGTAGCCCCGTTGGAGTTTTTGTAGGTGGTGTATGTCCTGCCTTGGTAGGTGATGTTCTGTCCGTTCAAAATACTCTTGTCGGTTCTGCCGGTGATGGACCAACTATAGTCTGTCGCTCCCGATGTGGTGCAGGTCCAGTGATTGTCGCCTGTATGTCCATTGTCTTGTGAGAGAGAACCGTTGTCATAGTGGAATATGAATGATTCTGTTGTGTTGGAGGAACCTCCATCAGAAGTGACAGCATTGGATACGCTACTCAGTCCACCCATTGAATTAGCAGCGCGAATGGTAAATTCGTCAGTAGAGGAGGTGCCGGCAGGAATGGTGTATTGCGTTCCTGTTGTGTTCCCGACGTAAACATTGTTTTTGAAGATAGCGTAGCAACGTGCAGAAGGATTGTCGCTCCATGATATGACACCGTTGTTGACGCTTATCTTAGGCGTTTGTACCTGTTGTGCTAATTGGTCAGGTTGCCAATTGTCGTTTCCACCTACGACATTAGCTATTGTATATTTAGTTGCTTCTGATGCAGAGAGGACAGGGTTGATATAGACTGTCTGATTGTCTTTTGTATAGGAGCTGCGACGGTTGCTGAGGTTGATAGAATTGCCATTTCCATCAACACTGTTGTATTCTGCGAATAGGGCAGGCACAACATTCATAGGGTCGCCCCATCCAGCAGCGGTTGGTTGAATGTTCATCTTCGTGTTGATATAGACGCAGCGAGGAGATTTGTTCCAAGAACGTCCTAGTCGGTAATTGCCGTTGCAAGAGGCGTATCCATCGATGGTACAATCCTTAAACACGTAGCCCCATGATGTCGTGGTGGCAGGCGCTGTGATACAGTTGTTTTGTCGGTTCTCCAGATAGAGCAGACAGCGGTTGAAAAAGATGTCGCCACTTCCACAGATGAAATCCACTGTTCCATGAATCTCACAATCCTCGGCATACGTTCTGTCCGACTTGGAATAGTAAGTATCTTGTGTGCTGAGCAGTTTCACAAACTTATATGTGTTTTTGCTTCCTTGATCCATCAGTGCCACAAAACGGTTGGCACTAGCATTAGGGTTGTTATAAGACCTATTCTGTAATGTGATGTCCTGTAAGTACATGTTGTTGGCTTTTGACAAGTACAAAGTTGCTGTTGTGCCGATAGCCTCTTGCGAACAGGTGTTGTATAGAACCACATTGTCCATGCTTTGTCCGATAAAGGAAACGGAGCTTTTGGTCCATGTTGTCATTTGATTGCCGTCACCAGTCAAAGATCCTATGTTATATTCTCCGTCAGGGAAGAAGATGATGAAACGGTCGCTTTGACTCGCCTCGGCTGCTCTTTTTGCCTCAGCAAAGTTACCATCCACACCTACAACAAAATCGAAAGGAGCTTTTGTCACGGTGTTGATAACCTCCTCTTCTTCATCAGAAGGAATGCCCATCACCTCGTTGACGATTGAATTCATATACACCTCCAGGTAAGTATAACCCGATGGAGCGATGGCAGAACCGTCGCTTGGATCGTTTTTGTCTAGACCTTTCCGCTCTTCCCAGCTGTCTGGCATTCCATCTCCATCGCTATCCGTTTGCGCTGGCGCACTGGCGTAGGTAGGCCATCCTCCTACATCAGAAGGAGAATCGATGATACCTTTTCCTTTTAATACTGAACCTGTGTAGGTGTAAGAACCATTACGGGTCTCTTCACAGATACGGGCATCTACAGCATCCCGTTTGTAGGAGGCTCCAGCCCATTGGAGCACTTTTTGATACGCCTCTTTGGCAGATTGTGTGGTGACAGGAGCTACACTGTATTCTGTATAGGATCGGATGCTTTGTTGGTTCATCTGTCCGTTGTTGCTGTTGTCTATGTCTATTCCGTTCCAATCCCAGTTGTCACCTTTCCCTTCCATGTAGTTTCCACTGATGTAGAAGTGACCATATACACCTTGTGCTTGTGAGTTTTTACCATCGTCTGCCCAAGGTTGGAATATTCGATATTGAATGGATGATTTTGTGGCAGGACCTGCCTTGTAATAGTTGTTGATGAAGTTGTAGGAACCACCTTCACCTGCGTATCCGCTGTTGGTGCTTCCCCAGTTGTAGAAGACGTTGTTTCGTAAATCTACACGTTCTTGATCTGCCAGATTGGAATAGCGACTTCCACATAGTCGAGGCGTACGGCTGTCATGATGAGCTACGAGGTTGTGATGAAAGGTTGCGCCTCTTCCGCCCCAGATGCCTCCGTAGCCATGATATCCTTTGGGGTGGAATGAACCTCTCAGACTCTCTGCTACCAAACACCATTGCATGGTGAAGTTCTCGTTGTCATAGAAGGAGGCACATTCGTCGGTACACCAACTCATGGAGCAGTGGTCGATGATGATGTTTTTCTTCCTTCTTCCCCATGTGGCATCTCTATCAATGGAAGGTTTTCCGTTGGAATCGATCTCATCAGGAGCATCCGTACCCATTCGAAAACGCATGAAGCGAATGATTACATTGTTGGCATTGACATATAAATCATAGTTTTTTATACAGATTCCATCGCCTGGAGCCGTTTGACCTGCAATGGTGATATCGTCATTGGTGATGGATAATCTTTTCTGTAGTTCGATGATGCCGGAAACATCAAAGACGATGGTCCTGGGACCTGATTGATTAACTGCATGACGCAGGGTGCCTGCACTACCATCATCCGATAGGGAAGTGACATGATAAACTTTGCCACCACGACCTCCTGTGGTGTACATCCCATACCCTTCCGCACCAGGGAAAGCTGGTTGGTCGTCAGCAGATACTTGAAATGGTAGTGATAGTGCCAAGGCAGCTATCCATCTGAAAATAGTTTTCATTTTTTTTATAAAGATATTTATGGTTCAACAAGAGATCTCTTTCAGTTCTCTTAATTGTGTTTATTTTACAATAAATGTATGTGTCTGTGGTTTCCCACATCCCCTTATTTGAAGCAGATAAGAACCTGACTTCAACTTGACGCTTCGGTGTATTGTATTTTCTCCTATTAATAGAGGAGTGGTAAAGTCCGCAATCGTTTGTCCCGTCATGTCAACAATCATGAAATGGCCTGTCGCTTCGGTTTCTCTATACAGTTGTATTGTGATTCCTTCCGAATTGGCTGCGAGGTATGAGGCTCTGTCGGGGATGATTTTATAACTATCGTTTGTTTGGGATGGCATCTCTACTGTGATGGTTCCCGACTTCCTTGCTTCTTCTTTTGAATTACTTTGTGTAGCAACGGTGAAGTGGTAGATGCCGATTGTGGTTGGTGTACCTTCCAGTGAGATACGTTGTTGGTCGTAGTCAATTGAATCGGTCATGCCATCTGGCAGAGATGGGTTCCAACTGATTGAGATTGAGTCGGCGTTCTCCCATGCGTAGGCGAATGGAGTAATAGCAGTACCCACTTCAACGGTCTGGTTTGGCTTTCCTTCGCCCAGTAATGTAAGAACAGGCTTGTCAACGATTAATCGACCTTCACCTTTGATGAGATCAGGGTTGGTATTGGCGGTGTAGGCACCTCCGGTCAATTGATAATCTCCGATGCTGGCATTCTGAACGACTAGATTTCCAGAAAGAATCAGTTCCGTGCTGTCGTTCATGATGATATGGTCAGTGACAACATCTACCAATATTTCCAACGTACCTTTGTCAACATAGATACCATTCGGACCGAGGGCATTCTCGTTGTTCACCTGAAGCGTTCCATCTTCCAATGTCCATGAACCATTCAGATGTGCGGCATCTGCACTGATGGTGAGTGTACCCACGTCTTTCTTGGTGAGGTCTCCGTTGCCATTGATGACTCCTTCCAGCTCTAATCTTGAGGTGGTCGAGTTCCCTGGAGAGATAACGGCAGAGTCGGCGACGGTGAGATTACTTGATAATTTGAATAGCGGGTTACCTGAATTGCTTCGAATCGTGCCGCCCTGAGAATAGATTTTGTCGATGGTGCAGTTGTCGGTCAGACATAACACACCGTTTTCTTCGATGTACATAGGCGCCTTTTGGTTGAGCAATCCTGAACGTACTTCTCCCTGTCTGATCACAGTGGTGTCTATCTCTGTAGGCATACCTACAGGAGTCCAGTTGTTTTGTGTGCTCCAAACATCCGACGACTCGTGTTCATAGATATATAGTTTCGCAGGTCTTCTGTATGCGATTGTAGTGATACTGTTGCCAGGCAGATCCATTTCAGACACAGATGTGTTTGTGCCGATTGTTTTGCTCCAAGATTCATCTGTGACAACGGATTGAACCACTGTGGCGGTCAGTTCATCAGGAGTGAATGGGATTTTTATGTGCTGGTTGTATCGGTTCCGGTTAATCAAGACAATTGTGTAGGCATCCTCTTGCGGATTTTTGAAAGCAGATACCAATATGTTGGAGTTATCGGACTGTGCCGATATGTTTTTCCATCCTCTGCCAATGAATTTTGAGAAATGACGCAAAGCATGATAGTTGCCCTGTATCTTGTAGCCATCCTCCGTTGTATAGCCGTTTTCAGAGAATTCAAGGTTGATGCAGGCATCTCCCGCATCCCCCCAGATTAGGTTCCAATGAATATAGGATACCACATGGTTGACAGCAAAGGCGTATGACATGAAACTAGCGGTGTAGATGGGATCTAATGCTTGAGGATCACGCAAGGTGCTGTTTTCTGTCATATACATAGGTTTCTTATTCAAATAATCATTAGAGAGCTGAGTCATGGCACCTAAGAAATCATCTGGATAACTGTATCGTGTCTCGATATCTTTGTGCTCTTCCGAACCGCTGTGATAGTAGTGAAAGTTGTATCCATGTAGGTGACTTTTTTGTGTTTCTGAGAGAGTGTTTATGTATTTTTGAACTCTGTCCCAACCGATTCCCATCACTTCAGGTCCTATGATTTTAGGTTGATGAGGCATACCTTTGATGTTGGAATATACAGCATCCAACGCTTTTGAATAAGAGGCGATCTGATCTTCATACGAATCGCTCCAATCATCAAAACGATAACTCTCTTCAGGAAATAATATGGTGGATTCATAATCCGCGTCACAATCTACTTCATTCTGAATACTGATGTGGTCTGGATAGATTCCGGCTTCATGATATTGCTCTAAGGATTGTCTCCACCATGCTCCGTATTGATCATAGACGAATGAGCCATACTCCTTTTTCAATGTTGGTGCATGACCTCTTCTGTGGTCACCTTTTGATCCTGATAATGAATTGTTTGCTTTCAGAGAAGCAGGAGCTGACCATGCCGACATGGTGAGAAAGAAATCATTTCCTAATCGTTTCTTGGCCTCGTTGACAATCTCAGCGTCATAGGTGAGATCGGCATTTTCTTCTTGCGCCCAGTTGCCTATACGAAGGGCACTTAGACCTAAACCAGTGTAGATGGTGTCGTACAGTTCTGTTTTGTTTTTGTGGGTGGTAAGCCAGTCTAGATAATAAACAATACCCCCTCCAATCCCATCAATTGTCTGATAGGAAACGGATGGATTAATGGTAATGTTCGTTTGTGCAAAAGTATATGTGCTTACCATTAATAATGTCCAGAAGCTCAGTTTTCTCACTACGGTTTTCATGATGGTTTCTCTTCAAAAAACGTCACCAATTTACATAAAATTATCTAATTACCAAATTTTTAGGTGAATAATTTTATTTCATCATCTTTTCGTAGGTGTATTGAAGATTTCTCCAGGAACGGACAAGCGTGTTGATTTGATTGGCATCGCCAAATCCTTTGTATATCTTTTCGCAGGTGTCCAATTCGTTCAATGCGTTTTCGTATTCTTTTGTTAGTATGTAATAGGAAGCAAGATTATAATGTAGGCTTGCCACCATCTCTTCTGTCAATCGGTCACTTTCAGCATCGTTGCATTGTTCCAACTCTTTTTTCCATACCTCGACACAGGATTGAACCTTTTCTTTGAATTTATCTATGGCATACTCATCCACTCGGATGATGTCGGTCGCTTTTTGAAATGTCGTCACCGCTTGATTCAGTTCCTGATAATCCTCCGTGCTGTTTTTCTTTGCTTTGGCACCATAGAGGTGAATTTTTATATCATTCAGTTTATTTGTTCCTAATTTATTGCATATCAATTCGTTGTATTTCTGAAATTCGTTGTCTAGATTGAAGTTCTGTAGTCTGTAATAGACACTTTTTTCTGCTCTCTCTGGTGTTGACATCCATTGTGATTCGGCATTTTCCACCTTCCACACTTGGTCTTGGTGAATGATGGAGGATGAATCGGAGATGAGCACATCGAAAGAGATTTCCTTCTTCTGTTTGGCTTTATACATGATTTCCCCCTCTTTCTTTATGTCTTTTTTGTCGATAATCAATGGGGGATAAAGCTTCACTTCGATGTTGGTGATCCGTATAATAATGTCTGCACTCTCTGCTATTCGTACCTTTTTCAGACTCTTGAATTTGATGTTTTGGGCAGCCGGTGAAGCAGGAGGGTAGCTCATTCCTTTGTCATCCACCACAGCATAGAGTTTATATCCTAACGGAATAGGGGCTGTTGGATAACTGGAGAATGAAAATGTCCCTAAGGATGTCTTCGTAGGTGTTTGAGAAAGTCCTGATACAGTGCTGATTAGGATTAGGACAAATGTCAAAAGAACGTGTGAATGGTTGAACATATCGATCACAATATTGAAAATTCTTTTACAAAGATACTACGAAAAAAATATTATGCAAAAAATTATGTTTGTGGACGCTTTTCTGTTGAAATTATTTTTTTTTGTATAAATTAGCGGACTGACAAATAAGTGATCATTTGGTATCCTTAGAATTGAGATATGAAGAATAAGATTAAGGTGATGATAGTGCTCGGTTTAGTTGCGATTAGCAGTTACGGGCAGCAGTTGGAGACTCTTTGAAAGGAAAGGAATGATTACGGCAAATGTTACCATCAAGGACATTGAAGCCGAAGGTGGAAAATGTGCTCAGAATATGGGCACTGCATTAGGTCGATTCTTTAAATTAAAGATTAAATAATTATAAATTCAGAAAGAAGTTTTATCGGTAATTAATTATGGCAGTAGAGTTTAAATATGCTCCGATGTTTCAGATGGGAAAAGATGAAACGGAGTATTATTTGTTAAGTAAAGAAGGTGTCAGTGTTGGTAATTTTGAAGGACACGAAATATTAAAAGTTTCCAAAGAGGCTCTTACACTCATGTCTCAACAGGCATTTCACGATGTGGAGTTCATGTTGCGTCGTTCTCATAACGAGCAGGTGGCTGCCATCTTAAAGGATCCTGAGGCATCAGAGAATGATAAGTATGTTGCATTGCAGTTCTTGCGCAATGCAGAGGTGGCATGTAAGGGTATTCTTCCTTTCTGCCAGGATACGGGTACTGCAATTATCCATGGTGAGAAAGGACAGCAGGTATGGACTGGATTTGAGGATGAAGAGGCTCTTTCTAAGGGTGTCTTCAATACTTTTGTGAATGATAATCTGCGTTATTCTCAAAATGCACCTTTGAATATGTATGATGAGGTGAATACGAAGTGTAACCTTCCTGCTCAAATTGATATTGAGGCAGTAGAGGGAGCTGAGTATCGTTTTATCATGGTAGCAAAAGGTGGTGGTTCTGCCAACAAAACCTATTTCTATCCAATGACGAAGGCTACTATTCAGAATGAGGGTACCCTCCTTCCTTTCTTGGTAGAGAAGATGAAGACATTGGGAACAGCTGCTTGTCCTCCATATCATATTGCTTTTGTGATTGGTGGTACATCAGCTGAGAAAAATTTGTTGACAGTTAAATTGGCTTCTATCAAGTATTATGATAATCTTCCTACTACGGGTGATGAAACGGGACGTGCATTCCGTGATGTTGATTTGGAGAAGAAACTATTGGAAGAGGCACATAAGATTGGTTTAGGTGCTCAGTTCGGTGGTAAATACTTGGCACATGATATCCGTGTGATTCGTTTGCCTCGTCATGGTGCTTCATGTCCAATCGGTATGGGTGTGAGCTGTTCTGCCGACCGTAATATCAAGGCAAAAATCAACAAGGATGGTATCTGGATTGAGAAGATGGATTCCAATCCATCAGAATTGATCCCTGCAGAATACTGCAAAGCAGGTGAGGGTGAAAAGAGCATCGTGATTGATCTGGATAAAGGAATTGATGCTGTACGGGCTGAATTGACTAAATATCCTGTAAGTACACGTGTGAACTTGAAGGGTACAATCATCGTGGCACGTGATATCGCTCACGCTAAGTTGAAGGCTCGCTTGGATGCGGGAGAAGGTCTTCCTTCTTACTTTAAGGATTATCCAGTCTTGTATGCAGGTCCTGCAAAGACGCCAGAAGGCTATCCTTGTGGTTCCATGGGACCAACTACTGCTAATCGTATGGATCCATATGTGGATGAGTTCCAAGAGCAAGGCGCATCTTTGGTGATGATTGCAAAAGGAAACCGTTCGGATGTGGTAACCAATGCTTGTCAGAAACACAAAGGATTCTATTTGGGCACTATCGGAGGCGTTGCGGCTGTATTGTCAAAGAGCTCCATTAAGAGCATCGAATGTGTGGAATACCCAGAGTTGGGTATGGAAGCCGTTTGGAAAATCAAGGTGGAGGATTTCCCTGCATTTATTCTAGTAGATGATAAAGGAAATGATTTCTTTAAACAATTGAAGCCTTGGTGTCCAGGATGTAAATCAACCATTGCATAATCATTAAATATATAATAATATGGATTTAACAACTATTTTAGGTTCTATGTTGGGTGGCGCAAATGGTGCGAATACCTCAAATCCTAGCAATAATGGTATTGATGCAGCTTCTGTCATCAAGATTCTTGCAGATGGGAAAGGCGCTGATATCTTAACTAGTGTGTTGAAGAGTGTTCTCACGGGCGCAAATGCCAACAATGGTGTGCAGTCTCAGGGGTCAACCGACATCTTAGGCTCTATCCTGAAGAGTGTCTTGACGCAGGGAGGTGCTAACAACGGCGTTCAGAGCCAATCAGGCGGTATGTCAACAGATGTCTTAGGTTCAATCTTGAAAAGCATCTTGGTTAATGGCGGAGCTTCACAAGCAGGCAGACAGTCTAATTCTAATGTTCAAGCAGGTGGCGGCGCAGGAGATATCTTGGGCTCAATCCTTAAACAGATGAACAATGCGAATAAGAACGGTAATTCAATCAATGGAATGTCGCCTAGCGATATCACCGATATGGCTGGAAGTGCTGCAGATATCTTGAAGAGTATCTTGAGAAAATAATTTTAGTATAAATAATAAAAATTAAATTAGTATGGATAAAATAAAATTTGCAGAGTTGGTAGCTAAAACAGGTATCCATTTTGGTGGTGCTGATGGTTTTTATGATGATAAAGAGAAAGCATTCGTGAATCTGTTCATCGGTTTCCTTAAAGTGAATGCTAATGTGGATGCTGATACACAGGAGATTATTCGCAAAGCTAGCGGACAAAGATGCTCTGTGACTGAATTGGTGAATGAGACTCGTGCGATTATGGCTGATCTTCCTGAAGAGGAACGTAAGAAAACATTGGAGTCTTTCGCTAATTTCATTGATACAGTTATCAGCGTGGATGGTCAGAAAAGTACAGAAGAAGTACGTGACTTCGCTATCTGGAAAACAATGTTGTTGTAATCGATAGACAAAAATAGCATAGTGAGAGGACGTGTCAGAAGTGATATGTCCTCTCTTTTTATTTCTGTTCGGAATTAATATAAAGATTTATTATCTTTGCATAGTTAATTTAAAGAATATACAATTATGTGCATACCCGGGACAGCGTTGTCACGCTACGTAAATTTCTACACTGATTTCGCCTTCAAGAAGATCTTCGGAACGGAGGCGAACAAGGATTTGCTAATCAGTTTTTTGAACCAATTATTGAATCTCAATGGGGATTCAGAGATTAAAGATTTAACATACCTCAATCCTGAACAACTTGGTGACAGCATCAATGAACGACGTGCCATCTTTGACGTTTATTGCACGACAGAGAAGGACGAACACTTTATCGTGGAGATGCAGAAGGCCAAGCAGGATAATTTCAGAGATCGTGCGATTTATTACTCTTCCTTCGCCATTCGCGAACAAGGAAAGAAAGGTTCTTCCACTAGGACGTGGGATTATCAATTGGCTCCCGTCTATGTTGTCGGAATCCTCAATTTCGTAATGGATCAAGCTGAGGAACACAGAACAAAGGTTATCACCAGAGTAAGTCTGAAGGACGATGAGAATACTGTCTTCAATGATAAACTGAGTTATGTCTTTCTTGAAATGCCAAAGTTCATCAAAAAGGAGAATGAACTTGAAACATTTCTTGATAAATGGCTCTATGTGATTAAGAATCTTGCACAACTGGAAGATAAACCGGCCGCCTTAAAGGAAGGTATATTCAAAAAACTTTTCGAGGTGGCTGAGATAGCTCAATTCTCAAAGATTGACCGTGCGGAATATGAAGAGAGTTTGAAGGTGTTCTGGGATTTTAGCAATGTCCTTGCTACTGCAGAGAGAAATGGTATAGCCATAGGTCGGGCAGAAGGTCGGGCAGAAGGTCGAGCAGAAGGTCGGGCAGAAGGTCGGGCAGAAGGTCGGGCGGAAGGCATAGCGGAAGGTCGAGCAGAAGGCATAGCAGAGGGCCGTGCAGAAGGTATAGTAGAAGG
>CACXCA010000012.1 GCA_902766045.1 uncultured Bacteroidales bacterium | reverse complement strand
TACCGACAGGGAGGTGAGGTGACCTTCGCCTATCATATACCGTTGACAGAGAACAACCGATATATGATGAAACAGCAGTCTATCGAAAGACAGCTGTCATTCGGTATCTCACTGATGGTGAACCACTACAACTTCGACAAGTATTTGTTTGACACATATGCAGCAGATGATCCCGTATTGGGCAATCAGGGGACGAACAAAGGGTTCTATCTCAATGCCAATGCCGGACTCTATTTCTTGTGGGATGGTTTCTTCTTGGGTTACAGCATGAGCAACTTGATTCCGACGGAGTTGACGGAGTTGGGATTGGAAGAGCCAAAACGTCCGCTGACAGGATACGGCTTCTTGGGTTATGATTTTGACTTGGTCAATAACATGACATTGGAGCCAGCAGCGATGTTCAAGTTCAATGTGAACGGAGAGCGTCAGTTGGATTTCAACTTGAAGTTCATGCAGACATTGCCAAGCAATGAGGACTTCTCTTATTGGTTGCAGTGTTCATACCGTCAGACATTGGATTCGGGCAATTCCAATCCGTTGTCATTGTCGCCGATGGGAGGTATTCGTTTTAAAGGATTCCATGTAGGATATGCATATCAGGTAGGATTAACAAGTTTCAACCGTCAGAACTACGGTTCGCATGAAGTGATGTTAGGCTACACATGGTGTGTAACGAAACATTTCTGTAGATAAGATTAAAAAAATATATAAAGGTGTGTGACGGAAGTTACACACCTTTATTTTTTTATGTGTATAATTTGAATTTTATATTTCCTAATTCGGATTTCATAATTATTTGTTAAATTTGCACTTCGTTAGAAAAAATAGTAAATAAAATATAATTTTTATGGGAAGAGCATTTGAATACCGTAAAGCAAGAATTTTTGCACGTAATGCTAGATTGTCAAAGGCATTTACACGTATTTCGAGAGAAATCACATCTTGTGTGAAAACATCGGGAGCAGATCCTGCAATGAATCCACGTCTTCGTATGTTGTTGTTGAAGGCAAAGGCTGAAAACATGCCAAAAGACAGTGTGGAAAGAGCAATCAAAAAAGCATTGGATAAGGATACTGCAGATTATAAGACAATTATTTATGAGGGATATGGCCCTGCAGGTATTGCGTTCTTTGTTGTGACTTCTACTGACAATAATACTCGTACAGTGTCTAACATACGTTCATATTTCAACAAACATGGAGGAAGTCTTGGTACATCAGGTAGTCTTTCTTTCTTGTTCGAGCATAAGTGTATGTTTAAATTAGCTCCAAATGACGCTATTGATATGGAAGAGTTGGAGTTGGATTTGATTGATTACGGTGTAGATGAGGTTTTTAAAGATGAGGAAACAAATGAGATAATCATTTACGGAGCATTCGAAAACAACTCAAAGATTCAAGAATATCTTGAAGATAAGAAACTGGAGATTTCCAATGTTGAGTTTATGTATATTCCAAATGATGTCAAGGAAGTTACAGAAGAGCAAAAAGAGTCTGTATATAAATTGATTGATAAGATGGAGGAAGACGATGACGTCGAAACTGTCTATCATAATATGAAAGAAGATTAATTATCTTGATACGTATTTTCTTGTATTATAGATGATTAATGCTTATGTCTGTAATTATTACAAAAAAAATAATTACGAATCATTCAATATTTGAAAAAAATATTATATTTGCATTGTTTAAACCTCGTCAAGCGAGGCGAAATGCAATTTTTGTTTAACTAAATAAATTTATTTAAAAATGAAAAAAATTTTTAATTTGGCAGTGATTTTTGCAGCTATGATGACTGCATTCACTTTTACTTCTTGTAGTGATGAAGATAAGGCTGAGGAGCAAGTTCAGGAGCAACAATTAGAGCAAATCGCTGTTCTTCAAGGAAACACTTATGGTTTCTCTAACGCATCTTTGGCTAAATCAGGTTTCTTCAAAGTAATTTCTGCAACTGGTACTGCTGGTTCTAAGGTTGTTGAAATCGAAATTACTACAAAGAAAGATGATCAAAAAGGTGAAATCTTCACTTTGGGTGATGATGCAGATCATACTTCATACTTGAAATGGGATGGTACTAAATTTGAGAATGTAAAACAAAGCGAAGCTGAGGCTAACGCAGACAAAATCATCTTCTGTTTAGCATCTGCTGAGAACAATTATGTTATTACTTCAGCAACTGTTAACAATAAAGTTAAAGCTACTGGTAAAGCAACAACTACTTATTTCTCAATTAAGTAATCATTGCTAAATTAGTAAATTACAAAGGCGGACTTCGGTTCGCCTTTTTTTTGTATATACAATAGGAATAGGGTAGGAAATATCGGCACATATATAGGGAAGAATAGAAAAAGATGATTAAATTTGCATGGGCGTAGAGACTGAGTCTAATAAAATCAGTTATAAAATATAGATATAATTATAAGAGTATTTGATGTACAAGTTTTGTTAAAGTAGATGAATTTATATAAATTTGTTACGATATAAAGATCAAGAAGTTGTATCACGTATAGTGTATGCAGAAAAAGTATATAATAAAATGACAGAGAAGTATTGGGAAGAAGAGATTGAAACGATGAATCGTGCAGATCTCGAAAAACTCCAGTTGGAGCGTTTGAAGAAAACGGTAGCACATGCCATGAATTCACCGTTTTACAAAAAATTGTATGCAGAAAAAGGTTTAACGGCTGACACGATTCAGACGTTGGATGATTTAAGAAAGTTCCCGTTCACTACCAAAGAGGACCTTCGTAGTAACTATCCATTCGGTTTTGCCGCTGTTCCCATGGAAAAGATTGTTCGTCTTCATTCCTCAAGTGGAACAACAGGAAATCCGACTGTAGTTTTACATTCGCAGAAGGATCTTGACACATGGGCAAACCAGGTGGCTCGATGCATGTATATGGTGGGTGTTCGTAATACGGATGTTTTTCAAAACACTTCTGGCTATGGTATGTTTACAGGTGGTTTGGGATATCAATATGGTGCGGAACGCCTAGGCTGTCTTACGGTACCTGCTGCTGCAGGAAATAGCAAGAGACAGATTAAGTTCATCCGTGATTTTGGAACAACCGTATTGCATACAATACCAAGCTATGCCACTCGTTTGGCTGAGGTCTTTTGTGAAGAGGGATTGGACCCAAAGAAGGATACAAAGCTAAAAATCATGTGTATTGGTGCCGAGCCTCATTCTGAAGAGCAGCGGAAACGTATTGAAGAACTTCTAGGATTGAAGGCTTATAACTGCTTTGGTATGTCAGAGATGAATGGTCCGGGTGTCGCATTTGAGTGTCAGGAGCAAAATGGTCTTCATATATGGGAGGACTTGGTGATTGTTGAGATCATCAATCCAGAAACACTTGAACCTGTCAAGGAGGGTGAAACAGGAGAAATGGTGCTTACGACGTTATGTCGAGAGGCCATGCCATTGATTCGTTATCGTACACGTGATTTAACCAGCATTCTCCCAGGCAAATGTCCATGTGGAAGAACACATAGAAGAATCTCACGTATCAAAGGTCGTTCAGACGATATGATGATCGTAAAAGGCGTTAACATTTTCCCTATTCAGATAGAAAGAGTGTTGATGAACTTTAAAGAGTTGGGAATGAATTATTTGATAACGATAGACACAGTCGGTAACAATGATGAGATGTTGGTGGAAGTAGAATTGGGCGATCTACATACGGATGATTACACTAAGTTGCAGTCTTTGATGAAAGAGATCACTCGTCAATTGAAAGACGAAATATTATTGACACCGAAAGTTAAATTGGTAGAAAAAGGCTCTTTGCCTCAGTCGGAAGGGAAGGCTGTTAGAGTGAAAGATTTAAGAAAGAATCATTAATCGATTTAGTTATGACAATCAATCAAATATCTATTTTTTTGGAGAATAAGTTCGGACGTCTGAATGAAATTCTCTCCATCCTGAGCAAGGAGAATCTTCGTGTAATAACGGCAACGGTGGCAGACACATCGGATTACGGTATATTACGATTGATCACCTCCAATCAGCCTAAAGCATTACAGTTGCTAAAAGAGAATGGCGTGAGTGCGAATCTCAATACAGTGATGGCTATCTCGGTGGATTCATCAATGGGTAAAATTGCGGAAACCATTGAATATTTCACAAAAGGAGGCATCAGCATTGAATATATGTATTGCTTCTCCATCAATCAGAAATCGGTATTGATTTTGCGCACAAATAATATTGATGCAGCAAATGATGTAATTCGCCGATATAGTTTAAATAATCTGTCAGAGGCAGAATTAAATAGTTTATAAATAATTGTGGGCCGATAGATGGTTCGATTAAAAAATCTATAGAGTCCACCTAAAGAGTAGAAAATATGTTTGGTATTTCAGATCCAGGAATATGGATAGTGTATTTATTGTCCATACTATGTGTGATTGGTTCTGTCATCTTTGGCGTGAAATATTGGAACAAAGATGATGAAAAAGATAATGTAGAGTAAAGAAGATAGGTATGGATAATTTCTCAATGTACTTAATTGTAATGGTTTATTTCTTGTCCATTGCATTTCTAGGGTATTTAGGATACAAGAAAACGAAAGATTCAAAAGACTTCCTCATTGGAGGAGGAGAGATGAATCCGATAGTAATGGCATTGTCTTATGGTGCGACATTTATTTCCGCCTCTGCAATTGTAGGCTTTGGAGGTGTTGCCGCTACATTTGGTATGGGAATCCAATGGCTGATGTTTTTAAATATGTTTGTTGGTGTTGTCATTGCATTTATTGTCTTTGGACGCCCGACAAGACGAATAGGTGCGAAGCTGAAAGTGGGTTCTTTTGCTCAGTTCTTAGGTGCATTTTATGAATCAAAGAAGATCAGAGTTTTTGTGGCTGCCGTGATATTTATCTGCATGCCGTTGTATGCAGCAGCAGTTCTTCGTGGAGGTGTCTTCTGTATGCAAGAGGTGTTTGGCATTGACTTTGATTTAGCTTTGCTGGTATTTACGGTTATTGTTGCATCCTATGTGATTGCAGGAGGTATGAAAGGTGTGATGTACACCGATGCATTACAGGCGGTCATCATGTTCTTATGTATGGCTTTCTTGGTGGTTGGTGTATATAAGGCTTTAGGTATGGGCTTTTCAGAAGCCAATGCAGCATTGGGAAGCATTTCGGATCAAGTGCCAGAGAAACTGAGTGCAGTCGGACACAGAGGATGGACCTCTATGCCAGCATGGGGTTCACAACAGTGGTACACTTTGGTGACATCATTGATTATGGGTGTCGGAATCGGCTGTTTGGCTCAACCTCAGTTGGTCGTACGTTTTATGACTGTTAATAGTACGAAGAAGTTAAATCAGGGCGTAGCCATTGGTTGTGTCTTCTTAATTATAACGGTAGGTGTTGTATATCATGTTGGTGCGCTTTCAAATCTTTATTTCTGGAAGAATGATGGAGCGGTTTCAATCAACATGGTGGAAGCATCAGATAAGATCATTCCTTACTTTATCGGTCGTGTGATGCCTACATGGTTTACAACAATCTTCATGTTGTGTATCTTGTCGGCAAGTATGTCCACTTTAAGTGCACAGTTCCATACAATGGCAGCTGCTGCCGGATCTGATATCTATGGATCTTGTGTGGAGAATGAAACAGCCAAGAAAAGAACAACAATTGCGATTCGTCTTGCAGTGTTAGTCTCTATTCTGATAAGTTTTATTATATGTTTCGTGTTAGGTGAGGGAAACGATTCACCGATTATTGCCATCTCAACCTCTTTGTTTATGGGTATTTGTGCTTCAGCATTTTTGCCATCCTATTTCTGTGCTTTGTATTGGAAAAAGGTTACAAAGGAGGGTGCCTATGCAAGTATGTGGGTTGGCGTGGTCGCTACGATGTTGATGTTGGTATTTATTCATGCAAAAGAAGCTACGGCATTAGGGATTTGTAAATCTTTGTTTGGAACGGATGTTTTGGTGACGGATGGAATGATGAAATTTGTAGATCCTATCATGTTTGCATTCCCATTATCGTGCATTACGATTGTTGTTGTCAGCTTGTTAACGCAGAAGAACAAACAATGAATTTTTAATCATTAAATAATTACGTATTATGGCTAACAAATATTCAGGTACACAAACAGAGAAAAATCTTGAAGCGGCATTTTCAGGGGAAAGTCAGGCTCGTAATAAATATACTTATTTTGCATCGAAAGCAAAGAAGGAAGGATTTGAACAAATAGCTGCTATCTTTCAGCAAACAGCAGACAATGAAAAAGAACATGCGAAACTTTGGCTGAAAGAATTAGAAGGAATCGGATCAACAGCAGAAAATCTTGCAGAGGCTGCTAACGGCGAGAATTATGAGTGGACAGAGATGTACGAAGGCTTTGCTAAAACAGCAGAAAAGGAGGGATTCATTGAATTGGCGAAGAAGTTCCGATTAGTCGCAGCTATTGAAAAACGTCATGAGGAGCGTTACCGTGCATTGTTGAAAAATGTAGAGACAGCACAGGTATTCGAGAAGAGTGAAGTGAAGGTTTGGGAGTGTAGAAACTGTGGACATATTGTAGTGGGACTGAAAGCTCCTGAAATATGTCCTACATGTGCTCATCCTCAGGCTTATTTCGAAGTTCATGTGGATAATTTTTAAGTGGTAGAGACGCACGGCCGTGCGTCTCAAAACCAAAAGAGAATAGAAATAAATTCTAAAATCTCACGAAATGAATTTATAGAACTCACCATTAAACAATTTAATTTATATTGAAAATGAAGAAGTATGTATGTGAAGTATGCGGATGGGAATATGACCCTGAAGTAGGTTGCCCTGAGGCAAATATTAATCCAGGTACGCCATGGGAAGAGGTGCCGGAAGATTTTGAATGTCCTTTGTGTTCTGTCGGAAAAGATCAATTCGTAGAGGAAGCATAAGGTAATAAATTGTAGGAATTCCCCGAGTAATCAAAATTCGGGGAATTTTTGTGTTTTCGTAGAGACGCACGGCCGTGCGTCTCTGCAAAAAGATGGGAATTTGGTATGATAAATCACATCAATATTCATTTCATGTAAATCAACGTATATTTGTTGTGTAAAAAAACATCCTATTTCTTGAATAAATGCGGAAAAATGTTTAATTTTGCGGTGTTCTTTTGAGGAAAGAGAGAATAAAGGTCTTATAGCTCAGCTGGTTCAGAGCACCTGCCTTACAAGCAGGGGGTCCTAGGTTCGAATCCTAGTGGGACCACAATTTAATGAATGTCACTTGTTTTGTTGAAATCACAATGTAAATAATAAAGAAGATTTGACTAGAGTAGGGGAATTCATTCTGCTCGGATGTGTTGTGTTCAATCCGTAAATAGTGCATCGTCTTGTTTTTTTAATGTTAATTAATTTTTATCTTTGCCAAGAAATTTACTTTTGGTTATGAAACAAAACAAATTAAGTATTAACAATATCAAAGGAGAGAAAGAGACTATAATGAAATATATTATCGTCTCAGGCTTGTTTATTTTAGCGGGTTTTGTTGTCTTTAAGTTTTATCCTAGTATCAATAAATTCCCTTATTCGTTTGAAAAAGGAAGTCCGTGGAAATATAATGAGCTAACGGCTCCATTTGCCTTTGAAATCAGGAAGTCCAGTGAGGATATTGCCAAAGAAGAAGAGGCCTTGTTAAGAGACTTTGAACCTATATTCAATTACGATGAACAGGTGAAGCCGAAAAGTAGAGCGCTGTTGCGTGAGAAGTTCGGACAGACGGATGAGATAACGGTGCAATATTACAAATATTTGGATTCACAATTATCAACGATATATAATATCGGAATTGTCTCTGGCAAGGTGTATGAGACACAGTTGGCAAACAATGTGACCAAAATTCGTTTGGTGAGGGAGAATGTCTCTAAATCGTATGTGTTTACGAATCTTATGACGACTAAAACAGCATACGAGAAGATTATTAATGATGCACCTTCGTATTTAGACCGGTCGATATTGCAGTCTTATAATATCAATAACTATCTTAATGAGAATGTAATTTATGATGAAGAAAAAACAGACTGTCTTCGAAAGGAGTTGCTGCGTACTGTCTCATTGACGAAAGGTCAGATACAGATGGGAGAACGAATCATAGATAAAGGAGAGATTATAACAGACAAACAATATGATATCTTAAATTCTTATAAGCAGGAGATCGAAGAGAACAGTCATCAGAAGGATACCAATATGATTGCGTTAGGGCAGGGCATTATTATCGCATGCTCTTTGTTGGTGTTTTTCCTTTATTTCTACTTGTTCCGTAGTAAGTTCCTAATCAGAAAACGAGACAGTGCATTTATGCTTATGATGATTGCAATGTTTTGTGTTATAACCTCATGGGCTGTTCAACATACTATTCCAACATACGTGATTCCTTATGCACTGATCACGATAGTTGTCGCTGCATTTTTTGATACAAGAACGGCGTTGTTTACCTACTTGACAACCGTACTGATTTGTTCGTTTATAGTGCCGAATGAGTTTGAGTTTTTATTCTTACAGGTAATCATTGGTATGATATCTATCTGTACGTTAAAAACGATTTATCAACGTTCTCATTTGGTTCGTTCGGTATTGATTATTGTGATAAGTTATATCGTGTTATATTTTGGATACGCATTGATTCATGAACGAGAGATGGAGCAGATTAACCTTCACGTGTTATTCTATTTCTTACTTAATGGTGTGTTCCTCCTATTTGCTAATCCGTTGATTTATATTATAGAAAAAATATTTGGCTATACATCCGATGCTACTTTGGTGGAGTTGGCGAATACAAACAATGATATATTCAGGCGATTTTCAGAAGTGGCGCAGGCAAGTTTTAATCACTCTATGCAGGTGTCAAATTTAGCAGAAGCGGCTGCCAAGGCGACGAATGCCAATCCGATGCTGGTTCGTACAGGAGCTCTTTATCATGATATTGGAAAAATGAATAATCCGACTTTCTTTACGGAGAATCAAAATGGAGTGAATCCTCATGTTGAATTGAATGATGAGATAAAAAGTGCTCAGATAATTATTCGGCATGTGATGGACGGAGTGGAAATCGCTCGGAAATATGGATTGCCAGAGAAAATACAGGATTTCATATGGACCCATCATGGCAAGGGAAAGGCTACGTATTTTTACAATACGTATAAGAATAAGTATCCTGATAAAGAGGTGGATGAATCGTTGTTTACCTATCCGGGTCCTGCACCATTCACGAAAGAACAGACGATTTTGATGATGTGTGATGCTGTTGAAGCTGCTTCAAGAAGCCTGTCGGAATATACGGATAAGAGTATAAATGATTTAGTAGAAAAGATAATTACAAATCAGATGAATGAGGGATTGTACAATGATTCTCCTATTTCGATGAAACAGATCAATGTGATAAAAAGTGTTTTAAAGGAGAAATTGAAATCTCTTTATCATACGAGAATTGTCTATCCAGAATTGAATAAAGATAAGGAGGCTTGAGATACTCAGTTAGAGTATCTCTGCCACCACGTATGTGCTTCCTCCGATATAGATGATGTCATTAGGAGAGGCATCTTTCTTTGCCGCTTCTAGTGCCTCTTGTACGGTATGATAACAATTCCCGTGTAGTCCTTTCGTCTCAGCAATGGCTTGCAGCTTATCCTCTTCCATCGCGCGCTTGATGGAGGCTCGTGTAAAGTAGTAAATAGCATCTTTAGGAAGCAACTCTAACACATGAGATACATCTTTGTCTCCTACCATGCCGAACACGATTCGGATGTTGTCGTGCGGAATGTTTTGCAGTTGTTTTGCGACATAGGTAATTCCTCCTACATTATGACCAGTGTCACATACAGTATATGGTTTTTTGTTTAATATCTGCCATCGTCCAAGTAAATGGGTGTTTCTTATAACATTCTGGAATCCTCTTTGTAGTTCCGTTTCAGACAAGAAAAATTTCTCAACAATGCTGATTGTCTCGATGGTCATTCGACAAGTAGTCATGTTTTTTATCTGATAATCACCCAGCAGAGGGGTGGAAACTATGCTGTCGCCGATTTGAAATATCTGACAAGGTGTTCCATCGATCTCTTCTTCCTTTAATTTCTTAGCTTCTATCTGCTCTGCGAATCGAATGGGAGCATTTACTGCTTCCGCTTTTTTGCGGAATAGTTCTTTGATTTCGCCTTGTGCTTCTCCGATTATAACAGGCGTGTGAGCTTTAATGATACCAGCTTTTTCTCTAGCAATATCCAGTTCTGTGTCGCCCAAGATGTTTTGGTGGTCGAGACTGATATTGGTGATTACGCTGACGATAGGTTGAATGATGTTGGTGCTGTCTAACCTGCCACCCAACCCGACTTCAAGTACAGCATAATCCACTTTTTCTTCTCTGAAATAATCCATTGCCATGGCGAATGTCACTTCGAAGAAAGACGGACAAATTCGTTCAATAAAAGGTTGGTGTTTCTCTATGAAGTTTTTAACGTAATCTTTGGGTATCATCTCTCCGTTGACACGGATTCTTTCACGGAAATCTTTCAGATGAGGAGATGTGAAAAGACCTACTTTGTATCCATGTTCCTGAAGGAATGAAGCTATTGTATGAGAGCAGGATCCTTTCCCGTTTGTTCCTCCGATATGAATGCTTTTGAATGAATGGTGAGGGTGATTCAGATAGTCGTCTAGTGCTATCATACCCTCCAGTCCTTCTTTGTAACCTGATTTCCCAACCATCTGAAACAGAGGCATTCGATTGTATATGTATTGTACGGTTTCTTCGTAATTCATCATTTTTTTTACATTTTTTAGCATTATAATTTTTATTTTTCAATTCAAAGAGCTAATTTTACAAAAACGAAAGTACAGAATTTATTTTTATCTACAAAAGAAAATTAAATTCACTTTCGCCTTAAATTGAATGATTAACACTAAAAACAGAGAGAGTATGGGCGCAAAGAAGAATTTCGTCTTGGATACAAATGTTATCCTTCACGATTATAAGTGTATCTATAATTTTCAAGAAAATGATATTTATCTTCCTATCGTTGTGTTGGAAGAACTGGATAAATTCAAAAAAGGAGCTGAGCAGATTAACTACAATGCACGTGAGTTTGTGCGTGAGATAGACAATCTGAGTGTTGATTCAGACTTCTTTAAGAATGGAGCATCATTGGGGGTTGGATTAGGTAATTTGTTTGTAGTGACCAATCCTACTTATCCTGAAATATTATCAAAAACATTCTCTGAGAAGACGCCTGATCATCGTATTATGGCGGTTGCGTTGGATCTTCAGCAAAAAGATAAAAAGACGCGGACTATATTGGTGACAAAGGATGTTAATCTTCGTATGAAAGCTAAATCGATTGGCTTGGATGTGGAAGATTATATCAATGATAAGGTGACGAATGTTGATATTTTTGACAAGGCACAGGAGACGTATGAAGATGTAGATCCAGATTTAGTGGATCGTATCTATTCTGAGTCGAATGGTGTTCCTTTTAATGATTGTAACTTGCCGTCATCAGTCGCACCAAATGAATGTTTCATATTAAAGAGCTGTCGATCTTCGGTTATGGCTAAATATGATGCTTCTACTCAGACGGTGAAGAAGGTGAAAAAGGAGAAAGCGTATGGTATAGAGGGAAGGAATGCGGAACAAACCTTTGCATTGGATGTTTTGTTGAACCAAGACATTAAGTTGGTAGCCGTTACAGGTAGAGCAGGTACAGGTAAGACCCTTTTGGCCTTGGCAGCTGCTTTGCAGCAACATGAGACGTATAAGCAGATCTTGTTAGCTCGACCTATTGTGGCGATGTCAAACAAGGATCTGGGATTCTTGCCTGGTGATGAGAAACAAAAAGTGGCGCCTTATATGCAGCCATTGTTCGATAATATTAATGTAATAAAGCATCAGTTCTCTCCAAATAGCAAGGAGTTGAGGTTGCTTGATGACATGCAGAAGAATAATCAATTGGTAATCGAAGCGTTAGCGTTTATTCGTGGACGTAGCTTGAGTGATACGTACCTGATAGTGGATGAAGCGCAGAACTTAACACCTCACGAGGTAAAAACAATCATCACTCGTGCAGGAGAAGGATGTAAGATTGTATTTACGGGTGATGTTCAGCAGATTGATGCACCTTACCTGGATATGCAATCGAATGGTCTAGTTTATATGATTGATAAGATGAAAGGACAGGATTTGTTTGCTCATGTAAACTTAATAAAAGGAGAACGAAGCAAACTTTCAGAGTTGGCAAGTGTTCTTTTATAATATAGGATGACAGTGAGGTTGATAATGAATTTATATCAACCTCATTTGCCTTTTCGCAACATGTGGGGATTTGATTAAAAGTAACAAAAAGAGAGGAGAATATATGGTTTCTAGATATATAAAGAAAATAGTTGCGATGTCAATATTCATCATGTCATCGTTATATGTTAATGCAGGAGTGATTATCTCGGAGATAATGCCTTGCAACGTATCAACCAACTTGAATGACAGAAATAATTACACTGGTTGGGTGGAGTTTTATAATGATGGTGATTCAAAATTTAATTTGAATGGTAGTACCATTACCCAGACATCTAAGAAAGGGAAAGTTAAATGGGAGTGGACGATACAGCATGATTTGAATATCTCAGCTAACTCTTATGTTATTATCTTTTTTGATAAGATTCCTTCGGATCCGACCATGCCTCAGAAGAAAGGGCACTCATGTTATAAGGTAGATCCTGATGGTGGGTCTCTTATGTTGATGATGCCAGATGGTAATTGCTCAATATTAGATTATCCGAAAATGTATCCTCATTTGTCGTATGGTGTGAAAGAGGGTACGTATGGATATATGAATCCGTCTGCCATAGCCAAAAATAATACACCATACCCTGATGTAACCAATTCCAGGTGTGCGGCTCCTGTTTTTGGAGGAATGAATCCTGGAGTATATAATTCTGCGTCTGGAACGATCACACTCTCATGCTCAAATAGTGATAGTATCATCTATACGAAGGATGGTTCTTTCCCTTCTCCAAAGAATGAGAATGCGTGTGTGTATAAGAAGCCGATTGAGTTTGACAAGACACGTGTGTTGCGAGCCAGAGCTTATTCTAAAGGAAAGTTGCCGAGTGAAATTGTTACGGCTTCCTACATATTATATGGAGATGAACGAAATAGCTGTAGCGGATTAACTCCTGCTCCAGTTGTCTCTATTGTGGCAAATGATGAATATTTCTATAGTGATACTATGGGTATATATGTCGTTGGGTCACGCGGAATAGAGGGAGAGAAATCGTGTGTGAAAGAACGTGCCAACTTTAATCAAGATTGGGATAGACCTGTCAATTTAGAATATTTTGTAGATGGCAATCGTCAGATGTCTCAAGAAGCAGATGTGGCGGTGATGGGTGGATGTTCCCGTCAGGTGGATTATACCGTGAAGTCGTTGAAGATGTCCACTGGAAAGAAACAGGGAGCTGAACTGTTCTCCATTAATCCGTTTAAAGACAAGGAGAAAAAAGGAAATGTCTATAATAGTTTCCAACTTCGTAATGGAGGAAACGCTTATCCCGAGGGGAAAATTAGGGTGAGAGATGGCTTTATGCAGAATATTGCGAGAAGCATGGGTAATATAGATTATCAGGCCTATCAACCAGTTGGGTATTATCTGAACGGTAAGTATAAAGGCTTAATGGGCTTGAGAGAACGAACCAATAAGAGTTATGTCTTTTCAAATTATGGATATGATGAGGATGAAATAGATGTCATCGAGATTACGCAAGATGGTATTGAGGCAACGACAGGAGACCTGACGGCATACAATCAGATGGTTGATTTTGCCAAGAAAAACTATGACAAGGATTATTTCGTTGCAAGGATGAATGACTACTTGGACTTGGATGAGTATCTGAATTATATTATTTTCGAGCAGTTCATCGTCAATACGGATTGGCCAGGGAATAATTATAAGATGTGGAGACATCGTGCTAATGGAAAGTTCCGTTGTATCCTGTTTGATACTGATTTTGGTTTCGGTCTGTATGAAGATTGGGGTCCTAATTATTGTAACAAGAATCTGAATATGATAAAGTGGTGCATGGGAACGGGTAGTGAAGTGAACTGGGGAAATGGAAATCCAAGCACCAATCAGATAGATGATGCGTATCGGTGGAAAACCATCCTGTTCTATAGTTTGATGCAGAATGAGAAGTTCAAACAGATGTATCTGACAAAATCACTTATTCATTTGGCAAATGCTTTGAGCTACGATAATGTTAAGAATAAGTGGGAATCGATTGTTAGCATGGCGAAAGGTGAATATTGTGCAAAATACAATGGTAGAGATTTGGCGGAAGAAACGGGTATGTTGGATTTCGCTAAACAAAGAGTTGATGTTGTCTATGAGCAATTGGCTGATTTCTATGATTTATCTACGACGAAGGTGAAATTGTCTCTTTCATGTGAGAATTCAGACGCTAGTTTTATGCTGAATGGTGTGAATCTAGGGAAAAATAGTTTCTCGCTCAATTGTTTGAAAAACATGACGGTTGATTTGGGTGTAACGCTTCCTGACGGATATAAAGTGAAGAAGTGGGTTGTGGGGGATACCACATACACGACATCAACGATACAGCTGACGATGAAGAGTGCGACTGAAGTGGTGTTGAAGATAGAGGAGGATTCGTATGATAAACCGGCCATCTTTATCAATGAGGTTTGCTCGAAAAATACGATATTGAAAGACCCTGGTACAGATAGTAAACCAGACTGGATAGAGTTGTATAATGCAGGAAATGTCGATGTTGATATTGCTGGATATTATATCTCCGATGATCCTGCGAATCCATTGAAACATCAGATTGCAAGTGGTTATACATCTAGTATAATTCCTGCAAAAGGATATGTGCTATTATGGGCAGACGACAAATCCAATTATGGTCCTATGCACTTAGGCTTTAAATTGTCTGATACAGAAGGGGAGACAATTGTGTTGAGCAAGGTGGTAAGAGATTCAATCATAAAGATTGATAAGATAGCGGTACCTTCTGTGGGTGAAAATAATTCATACGGAAGAGAAAAAGATGGTCAGTCAACCTTCACCACTTTCGCCGTATGTAGTGACGGTTATAGTATGGAGGCAACGCCAGCGGCTAGCAATGGACACTTAGATTGCGATTCTCTGGTGTTGGCTAACAATTTACAAATAACACTGTACGACCAGTGTTATAAATATACTAGATTCTTGGTGAACGGAGTAAAAACAAGAGTTAATCCAGCAACCTGTCAAGTTCGTAAAGATGCGGATCTGATTATTGAACCATTGATTGATGATCAGAATTTCGTGTCGTGGACGATTTCAAAGGCGGTTCCGTATAGTTACGAATGGATGAATTCCTCTACTTCTTGGCGATATTTCTATGATAGTATTGCAGCGTCAAAGGATTGGAATACTGTGGGATTCGACGATTCAGGATGGAAGAAAGGAAAGGGGCGTTTTGGATATGACACATCTAACAAGAGAACGTATGATGTCAAGTTGAATTTTGGCGACAGTACATCGAACAAGTATCTGACATCTTATTTCCGTACAACGTTTACGTATGATAAATCGTCGATGTTGGATTCTGCGAAGGTGACGGTTGTCTTTGATGACGGTGCAGTGGTTTATTTGAACGGCAAGGAACTGATGCGTGAGAATATGCCTTCAGGTACTGTTTCATATTCGACAGAGACACCAAGTTATTTGGATGATGTGGTGTCAACATTTGTGTTGAAAGCATCTGATTTTGTGGAGGGTGAAAATGTGTTGGCTGTTGAGGTGCATCAATACAATGGTCAGAGTTCGGATATGACCTTCCTTGTGAATGCCGTAGGTTATGGTTCAACCAACAAGTTGACAGATAAGATTTTAAAATTGCATCCAGAGGAGAATCTGAAGCTGACATTGACATCACAAGGTTTAGTCGAGTTGACAGGCGCTACCACATGGTCGGATCCAATCTATGTGTCTCCAAATCCTGCGGAAGAATATGTGATGATCAACTCTAGAATGGGTGAGATATTGGTTGTTTCTTTGATGGATCAAGCAGGAAGAGAGTTGAAAAAGATATATCCTCTCATGGATAATTGTGAGTTGAATGTAAGCAATATACAGCAAGGATGCTATATTCTTCGAATTGATACGAAGACTCAAAGCTATATACAGAAGTTGATGATTAAATAATGCTTATAGCGATGAGATTCTGCATGTAATCTTTCTCATACAAGTACCACGGGAATAGCGTTCCTGTGGTGCTGATTAGATAGAATCTATGAGAAATGTATGAGAGATAAAAAATTATATGTATATTTGCATGAATTTTAGAAATTTAACGATGAAAAAAATAATTTTCTTTTGTGCATATATGTTCTGTATAATGAGCGGATGCACGACCTTAAATGATTGTGAATGTAAAGTGGAAGGTTCATCCCAAACGACAGTTTTCGATCATTATGATTATGAAGGTTCTTGTTCTGATTTGGAAGATGACTCGTCAGTGAGTTGTAAGTCAAAATAAGAGAACATGACAGAGGGGATATCAGATAGGTTCTATTATACATCTCGTTGTATAGTAGGGGCTTTGTTCCTCTTGTCTGCGATTCTAAAATTCATTTCCATTGAGTCTTTTGAATCGTATGTGTTTTCTTTCGGATTTTTCAGTCTGAAAATATCATCTTATTTATCTCGGTTTCTGCTGTTTGCAGAGACCTCTTTGGGTATTCTCCTGATTACAACAGTGGGGAAAAAGTGGGTGGATTATCTATGTTATTCTTTGATAACCCTTTTCTCTTTTTTCCTTTTCTATTTGTTGTATGTGGGGGATGATGGCAATTGCCATTGTATGGGCGAGACCTTTAGTTTGACGCCTCTTCAGTCGTTGTTGAAGAATGTATGGCTGTTGCTCTTGCTGCTATTTGGCTCAAAGTGCAAACCCCTTCAAATTAAGAGAGACAGACTTTTAATCGTTCTAGTACTAATTGCTTCGTTTGTCTTTGCGTTCATCAAATTACCGGTGGGACTTGGACAATATAAAGAAACGAAGTTTAATGAACAGGCGTATCATAAACTTCAAGAAGAATATCATGAATTGAAGGCGTTGGATGAGGAGGATAAGGTGGTGCTCTGTTTCTTTAGTGTGAAATGTAAACACTGTAAGATGGCAATGCGCAAGTTGGAGGTTTGTTTGAAGAAAGCTGATATTCAACCGACAGTGCAATGGGTTGTTTGGGGAGATGATGTAGGCTTACAGGAGTTCATAGAGGAAACAAGAGTGACCCCTCAAAGCCATTTTTACCTGACACCTATAAAACTAATGCCAGTGACGGAGTATAACGTGCCATTGATCTTGTTTATGCAGCATGGAGAGGTGAAGGCTAAAATGAGCAATGCTACGTTTGATGAGACCGCTTGTGTGACGTTTCTCAATGCACAAGATGCTAATTGAAAATAAATAAGTAATAACTATATAAATTATTAGTTGAAGTATGATAGAAATAATTCCTGCAATCGATATTATTGATGGAAAGTGCGTGAGACTTTCTCAGGGAGATTATGCTCAGAAGAAAGTATATAATGAAAATCCGCTAGAAGTGGCAAAGATGTTTGAATCGATAGGAATACGTCGCTTGCACTTAGTTGATTTAGATGGTGCGAAGGCAAAGCATATCGTCAATTATAAGGTGTTAGAGCAGATAGCTACAAAGACTTCGTTAATCATTGATTTCGGGGGAGGGCTAAAGAGTGATGAGGATTTGTCCATCGCATTTAATTCGGGCGCTTCCATGGTGACGGGAGGAAGTATTGCTGCAAAAGATCCTGCTGTTTTCTTGTCATGGCTGAATAAGTTCGGGGCAGATAAAATAATATTGGGAGCGGATGTTAAGGATGAAAAGATTGCTGTTGGCGGATGGATTGAGACCACGCAGTTGGATCTGATGCCGTTTGTCTCCAAGTTTGTGGAAGAAGGTGTGGATAAAGTGATTTGTACCGACATAAGTAAAGATGGAATGTTGAAGGGACCTTCAGTAGCTTTATATGAGAAGATCTTGGCAGAACATCCAGATCTGTATCTGATTGCTAGTGGAGGCGTGAGTTCGATGGAGGATATAGAGAATCTGGAAAGCGCAAATGTGCCAGCGGTTATAACAGGGAAAGCTATTTATGAAGGTAGAATAAAAATGAATGATTTATCCCGCTTTTTGTCGTAAATTTTGTATCTTCGCAAACAGAAAAAACAGATAATCATTATGGATTTGGATTTCGATAAAATGGATGGTTTGGTACCTGCCATCATTCAGGATGCAGACACGAGAGTGGTGTTGATGTTGGGATTTATGAATGAAGATGCATACAAGAAAACGGTGGAGACAGGTAAGGTTACTTTTTTTAGTCGGACGAAGCAACGTTTGTGGACTAAGGGAGAGACCAGTGGGAATTTCTTGAATGTCGTATCAATAAAAGTAGATTGTGACAAAGACACCCTGCTGATTAAGGTACATCCAGTCGGACCTGTATGTCATACAGGTACGGATACGTGTTGGGGAGAAGAAAATAAATAAAAACAATAAATATGTCTTTAATCGAATATAAGAATGTTTCAATAATACGTCAGGAGCAGACTGTATTAAAGAATATTTCCCTTTCAGTGGAACCTAAGGATTTTATATTTTTATTAGGGAAAGTGGGAAGTGGAAAGAGTACATTCTTGAAATCACTTTATTGCGAGGTCCCAATTGAATCAGGAGAGGCGAGAGTGTTGGATTATGATTTGTGTAAAATAAAGAATCGTCACATCCCTTATTTGCGTCGTCAGATGGGTATTGTGTTCCAAGATTTTCAGTTGTTGCCCGATCGTACAGTGGAACAGAATCTTATTTTTGTATTAAAGGCAACTCAGCAATGTTCAAAGAAAGAAATACCTGATCGGGTGGAGGAGGTTCTCAAATATGTGGGAATGAGTAGGAAAGGCTATCGTATGCCTCATGAGTTGTCTGGAGGAGAACAACAAAGAATCGTTATAGCAAGAGCTTTGTTGAATCATCCTAAGATTCTTTTGGCAGATGAACCAACAGGTAATTTAGACCCTCAGACCGGTGAAGATTTGATGAATCTATTTTATAAAATATCTCAGGAGGGAACGGCGGTAATCATGTCCACTCATAATTTGAAGTGGACGGAACTTATAAAGGGAAGAGTTTTCAATTGTGAAAATGGTATGCTTCTAGAATGTCTTTCTCATTCGCCTGAGGAACAGGATCTTAGTGTAAATGATAATTGAGTTGTGAGTTATGAGTGTAAAGGATTTAATTTTAAATAGTAAAAAAACAGCATTTTCATTTGAAATTTTACCGCCATTGAAGGGGAATGGTATTGAAGCCATTTATCAGACTATTGATGAACTGATGGAGTTTGACCCTAAATATATTGATATAACAACTCACCGCAGCCAGTTAGTCTATCGGACATTGGAAAATGGATTGTATCAATGCGAACGAGTACGTCAACGTCCGGGTACAGTTGCTGTGGCTGCTGCAATAAAGAATAAATACAATGTTGATGTGGTCCCTCATATTTTGTGTAGCGGATTCTCTCGAGAAGATACTGAATATGTACTGATAGATTTGGATTTTCTTGGAATCTATGATTTGTTATTGTTGCGTGGCGATAAGGCAAAGCATGAGAATGCGTTTATGCCTAGTGATGAGGGGTATGCTCATGCATCGGAGTTGCAGGAACAGATCAATCGATTTAATGAAGGTTATTTTATCGATGGTACGAAACAGAAACATGTACGTACCAGGTTTTTCTCATATGGTGTGGCTGGATATCCAGAGAAACATGAGGAGGCTCCTAATGTTGAATCGGATATCTATTGGTTGAAGAAGAAGATTGAATCTGGTGCGGAATATGTGGTGACACAAATGTTTTTTGATAACAAAAAATATTTCTCCTTTGTTGAAAGATGTCGGAAGGAAGGAATTACGGTTCCCATTATTCCGGGACTAAAACCTATTACTGCGCTGAAACAGTTGACGAGTTTGCCAAAGACATTCCATTTGGATCTGCCAGAGGAACTTGCTACGGAGTTGCGGAAATGTAAAAGTGAGGATGAAGCTCGTGAGGTGGGTATAGAGTGGTGTACGATGCAGTCAAAAGAGTTGATTGCTAATGGTGTGCCAAGTATCCATTTTTATTCTATGTCCACTGCAAGAAGTATCAAGGAGATAGCCAAGAGAGTGTATTAAGGCAGTTATGCTTTTTAAATGAGATAATGCTATAAATTAAGAAGTAACGGTGGGAAGCTTATTATTATTCATATTGGCAATTCTTCTGGTAATTGTTTTATTTGTATTCTCGATTATCAGAAGATTTTTGAGAGGCTTCTTTTCTATCTTCAGAGGAGATGTTGGAGGAACAAAAGGAAGAAATGATAATAGCGTCTCTGGCGAGAACTATGATGTGGTACAGTCGGAGGAAGGAGCTGTCCGTATGCGGAAATTCAAAACATTGGCAGAAGATTCCGAGTATGAAGAATGTGTAATAGAAGAATAAACTAAACAGGAAATAATAATAAATATAAAATAAAATGAATAAGAAAGTATTATTAATGATCCTCGATGGTTGGGGATTCGGAGACAAGACAAAGTCTGATGTGATTACATCAACACCTACTCCTTATTGGGATTCTTTATTGAAAAATTATCCCTATTCACAATTGCAAGCTTCTGGTGAGTTTGTAGGTTTGCCAGATGGTCAGATGGGTAATTCAGAAGTGGGACATTTGAATATCGGTGCAGGTCGTATTGTCTATCAGGATTTGGTGAAGATCAATATAGCATGTCGCGAAAATACGATCATGGAGAATCCTGAAGTTAAGAGTGCGTTTTCTTATGCTAAGGAAAAAGGAAAACAGATCCATTTCATGGGTTTGGTTTCTAATGGTGGTGTTCACTCTTCTTTGGATCATTTGTTCAAACTAATTGAAATCTCTAAGTCTTATGGATTGGATAAGACTTTCGTTCACTGTTTCATGGATGGACGTGATACTGACCCTAAGAGCGGTAAGGGATTCATTGAGCAATTGGAGGCTCAATTGGCTAAAAATACAGGTAAGATTGCTTCTATTATTGGACGTTTCTATGCCATGGATCGTGACAAACGTTGGGAACGTATCAAAGAGGCATACGATTTGCTGATCGAAGGTAAGGGTAAACCTGCTACCGATATGGTGAAGGCAATGGAAGAGTCATACGCAGATGGTGTGACAGATGAGTTCGTTAAACCTATCGCAAGAGTTGAAAATGGCAAACCTGTTGGAACCATCCAAGAGGGTGATGTGGTTATCTTCTTCAACTATCGTAATGACCGTGCTAAAGAGTTGACAGTTGTTTTGACTCAAAAAGATATGCCAGAGGCTGGTATGAAGACTATTAAGGATCTACAATACTATTGTATGACTCCATACGATTCTTCATTCACGGGTGTTCATATCCTATTCAATAAGGAGAATGTGATGAACACATTGGGTGAGGTTGTCTCTAAGTCAGGCATGAAGCAGTTGCATATTGCAGAGACAGAAAAATATGCACACGTAACCTTCTTCTTCAACGGAGGTAGAGAAGAGCCATATGAGAATGAAGACCGTATCTTGGTTCCATCTCCAAAGGTGGCTACATACGATTTGAAGCCAGAGATGAGTGCATACGAAGTAAAAGACAAATTGGTTGAGGCTATCGGCACACAGAAATATGATTGGATTGTTGTCAACTATGCTAATGGTGACATGGTTGGTCATACAGGAATCTATTCAGCTATCGAAAAGGCTGTAGTTGCTATTGATAATTGTGTGAAAGATACTGTTGAGGCATGTAAGGCAAATGGCTATGATGTCATCATCATTGCAGACCATGGTAACTGTGACAATGCCATCAATCCAGATGGAACACCAAATACTGCTCACTCGTTGAATCCTGTTCCATTTGTATATGTGAGTGATAAGAAAGATGCAAAGGTTGAGGCTGGAAAACTAGCTGATGTTGCACCATCTATCTTGCATATATTAGGCATCGCGCAACCAGCTGAGATGACAGGAAAATGCTTGATTAAGTAAAAAAAAGTATCAAAATAAGAGGAAGGAGAGATATCGCTATGGTGTCTCTCCTTCGTTGTTTTCTGACAATCTGCAAGTTGAAGCGGCTGAATCCTTTGTACATATTGGTAGGGTTTACTTGACTATTGTTAGTAATTCTTCCCTTAATCTTTTGGCAATAACAATAAAAAATGCGAATATTGCATTTTGTAGAGACGCAATGCATTGCGTCTCTACGATGGACAATGTTCAAACAACATTTTTGTTTAACAGGAAAATTTAATGAATAACAAAAACATAGAATAATATGAGATTAACAGGAAGACGTGAAAGTTCCAATGTGGACGATCGAAGATCAAGAGGAACAGCAACGAAAGCAGGGTTAGGCCTTGGTGGTATGTTGTTGATAGCCGTAATGGCCTATTTTACATCAGGTGGAGATATGGGTCAAGTGATTAATGCAGTTGTAGAGAATGCTGCTACTGAGACTGTGACATCAGGTGGAGAAGCTTATACTCCGACAAAAGAGGAGGAAGAACTGGCTACATTTGCAAAACAAATATTAGCAGGTACGGAGGATGTCTGGACTGATCAGTTTAAGAAGATGGGTAGGACCTATCATGCTCCAAGACTTGTGTTGTTCCATGGTAGTGTATCATCAGGATGTGGTAATGCATCAACTTCATCTGGTCCATTCTATTGTTCTGCCGATCAGTCGGTATATATTGATTTGGAGTTCTTCACAACGATGAGACAACAGTTTGGCACAGCTGGAGATTTTGCTTATGCGTATGTGATTGCTCATGAAGTTGGACATCATGTTCAAAATGAGTTAGGAATCTTATCTACTGTACATCAGAGAATGAGTCGCTCATCTGAAAAAGAGGCTAATCAATGGAGTGTTCGCTTGGAGTTGCAGGCTGATTTCTTCGCTGGTTGTTGGGCATTCCATGACAATCAGATGTTTAATTCATTGGAGGCAGGAGATATAGAAGAAGGCTTAGCTATCGCTGCAAAGATTGGAGATGATTATCTTCAGAAGCAAGCGTATGGATATACGATACCAGAATCATTCAACCATGGTACTTCTGCACAACGTTCGAAGTGGTTGAGAAAAGGTATCAGTAGAGGTGATTTGAATGAGATGGATACATATAATATCCCATATAATGATTTGTAATTTTAGAATAGAAAGAGATGAAAGTTGCTTTGATTGGTTACGGGAAAATGGGTAAAATCATTGAACGTATTGCGAAGAGTCGTGGACATGAAATTGTATCTATCATAGATATAGATAATCTTTCAGATTTTGAATCTGATGCTTTTAAGAGTGCGGATGTGGCTATCGAGTTTACTCGTCCAGATACAGCGATAGCAAATATTCGTAAATGTTTTAAAGCAAACGTTCCTGTGGTTGTAGGTACAACAGGATGGAATGTTGAAGAGGTAAAGGATGAATTGGAGAAAGGCAATCATACATTGTTTGTTTCTTCTAATTTCAGTATTGGCGTCAATATCTTTATGGCTGTCAATAATTATCTGGCAAAGTTGATGAACCGTTTCGATAATTATAATGTAGAGATGACGGAGGTGCATCATATTCATAAATTGGATGCTCCAAGTGGAACGGCAATTACACTGGCAGAGGGTGTGTTGAAAAATTTAGATAGAAAGACAGCGTGGACAAAAGAGGTGGAAAATTCGCCTTCTGATCTGGCTATTAAATCTATTCGTGAAGGGGAAGTGCCAGGAATCCATACGATTCGGTATGAGTCGGACGTTGATTCTATATCTATTACACATGATGCAAAGAGTCGTGAAGGCTTTGCATTGGGTGCTGTGGTGGCAGCTGAATTTTCTGCCGACAAGAAAGGTCTATTGGGAATGTCAGATATGTTTGATTTCCTACGATAAAATTGTAGAGGCGCAATGCATTGCGTCTCTACAATCGAAATAATTTATAGAATCCATCATAAAAAAGATATTTATGGCAAAAGGCAAGGAAGCAAAGGATAGTTATCAAAATTTAAAAGGTAAATCTTTCAGAGAGCGAATTAGCAGAGAAGGTATCAAGCATTGGGTGAAATTTGTATTATTTGCCGTATTAATTGTGTTCGCCTTCTTATGGACAGGTGCTTGGTGGGTATTGCTCTTCTTACCTGTTGTTTTTGATCTATACATAACGAAGTATGTCCATTGGAACTGGAAAGATCATTTTAAAGGTACGAAATGGGAGAAGGCTGCAGATTGGGTGGATGCTATTGCATTTGCATTGGCGGCTGTCTATTTGATCAATCCTTTCCTTTTCCAAAATTATAAGATTCCTTCTCCTTCGTTGGAGAAAACCTTATTGGTGGGTGACTTTTTATTCGTTAGTAAGGTGAGCTATGGTCCACGTGAACCAATGACACCTTTGTCTTTCCCTTTGGCTCAACATACACTTCCGTTGTTGAACTGTAAATCATATATAGATAAACCCCAATGGGAATATAAACGTTTAAAGGGACTTGGAAGTGTGCAACGTAATGATATTGTTGTGTTCAATTTCCCTGCAGGGGATACGGTACCATTGAAGGTGCAGAATCCTGATTATTACACATTGGTTCATGAGTTTGGACGTGACTATGTTTGGAATCATCCTGAGAAGTTCGGTGAGATTGTTGTTCGTCCGGTTGACCGTCGGGAAAACTATGTGAAGCGTTGTGTGGCATTGCCGGGTGACACGCTCTCTATTGTAGATGGATTGGTGCACATAGATGGAAAACCTGCGGAAGACATTGCAGGTTTACAATTCAATTATCTAGTTGAAACAAAAAAGGTGTTGGATGATAAGTTGTTAGAATCCTTGAATATACGTAAGGCAGACCGATTGATATTCAATTCGGAACCGTATGGGGCTCGTGTTTTAGCTCAGATGGGCTATGTTGATTCTACAGGTAACATGAATTATGTGTATCATCTGCCTTTGACTCAGGATTCTTATAATAAGTTAAAAGCTAAATCGTATGTAGTCTCAATCAAGCGTGAGCCTTCGACGATGAGTGGCAAAACCTTCCCGTTGAATAGAGAAGATGATTGGACAAGAGATGATTACGGACCAATCTGGATTCCGAAGGCGGGTTCGACGGTGACGCTCACCAAAGAGAATTTGCCATTGTATGAGCAGATCATTCGCAACTACGAGCGGAACCAATTAGAGGTGAAGAATGATGTTATCTATATTAATGGTCAGGCAGCATCTACCTATACGTTCAAGATGAATTATTACTGGATGATGGGAGATAACCGACATAACTCAGCTGATTCTCGATTCTGGGGATTTGTACCTGAAGATCATATTGTCGGAAAGCCAATCATTATATGGATGTCTCTAGATGAAGACCAACCTATATACAAGTCTATACGTTGGAGTCGTTTGTTTACAAAGGTTCATCCTAACTAATAAAATAGCGTATGAAGAAAGTATCCGTATTGATTATCGTCCTTCTTTCAATGTTCTGTTACACATTGAATGCGCAGGTAATGCGTAAGGATGGTCCTGCCTTTAAGGCGGGTGAGGTTGCCGTATATAATATCTATTATAACTGGGGATTTGTGTGGATACATGCGGGAGATGTTCGGTTTTCGGTAGAAGAAAAGAATGAAAACGGGGCTCCTCATTATCTATTGAAATTGGTTGGTTACACCATCAAATCATTCGATCATTTTTATACAGTACGTGATACGTTTTCTGTTACAGTCTCAAAGGAGGAATTGATGCCTTTTTATTATCGCGAGGTAAAGCATGAGGATTCATATTTCTGTGATAAAAGGTATCATTTCGATTTTGCCAAGGATTATCCTGCTATGGTCTATTGGGATATTAATCGTAGAGGAAATCTGACATCGGACTCTTTGAAGATTGATAAGACAGTTTTTGATTTGTTAACGACATGTTATCGTTTCCGTAGCCTGGATATGCAACAGGTTAAGAAGGGCGATTTCTTCCCATTCAATATGTTGTATGATGATACAGTGTATAATCTAGGTCTGACATATAAGGGGAAGGAAGAGATCAAGTTGAGAAACAAGTCTCGGTATAATGCTTTGAAATTCACTCCGAAGTTGATTACTGGCGATTTGTTTAAGAATGAAGATGACATGGCTATTTATGTTTCTGATGATGATAATCATGTCCCCCTCTATATTGAAGCAAAGATTAAAGTGGGGTATGTGAAGGTGATGTTGCAATCTGTAACGAATACCAAGTATCCGTTCAGCCCGCTGAGTAAAAAATAGTATATCGGAGGGAAATTGAAAATTATCAAAACGAATTGAGATGGCAAAAATATTAATTATAGATGATGAAAGAAGTATCAGAAACGCGCTGAAGGACGTGCTCGAGTTCGAGGGATATGTCATTGAGTGTGCGGAAGATGGTATTAAAGGTCTGGATATGATGAAATCAGTGAAATATGATCTGGTTTTTTGTGATATCAAGATGCCACAGATGGATGGTGTGGAGGTGCTGACGAAGATAAGAGAGGAGATACCAGACCAGACCATTGTGATGATATCTGGACATGGTTCTGTTGATACGGCTGTAGAGTGCATAAAAAAAGGTGCATTCGATTTTATTGAAAAGCCATTGGATCTGAATCGATTATTGGTTTGTGTGAAGAATGCATTGGATCATAAATCATTGGTTCAGGAAACAAAAGTTTTGAAAAAGAAAGTAGCTCGTCAGATGAAGATGGTTGGGAATTCAGCTTCCATGCAGCATCTACGAGATGTGATTGAACGAGTAGCACCGACGGACGCACGTGTGTTGATCACAGGTGAAAATGGTACGGGAAAAGAGGTGGTGGCTCGTATGTTATATGAGTTGAGTAATCGCTCGGCTGCTCCTTTCGTAGAAGTGAATTGTGCGGCTATTCCTTCAGAGTTGATTGAGAGTGAGTTGTTCGGACATGAAAAAGGAGCATTTACATCAGCTATAAAACAGCGTATAGGAAAGTTTGAACAGGCGGATGGTGGAACAATCTTCTTGGATGAGGTGGGCGATATGAGTCTTCCGGCTCAAACAAAAGTATTACGTGTTCTTCAAGAGAAAGAACTAACACGTGTGGGAAGTGATAAGAGCATAAAGGTTGATGTACGTGTTTTTGCGGCTACAAATAAAGATCTAAAGAAAGAGATAGAGAATGGTACATTCAGAGAGGATCTATACCACCGTCTGAGTGTTATTCCTGTTCATGTGCCTCCGTTGAGAGATCGATTGGAGGATATCCCGCTTTTAGTGGAACATTTCTGTGCTGTCATTTGTGAGGAACAAGGTATTCAATTAAAGAAATTTGATGCGAAAGCAATTGAAGAATTGAAAAAATTCACATGGAGTGGTAACGTTCGAGAGCTACGGAATGTAGTAGAACGTGTTATTATACTTTGTGGAAATACAATTACTGCAGAGGACATTAAGATGTATGCCTCTCCTAATTTTTTATAATGTTGTAATATAAAGGATCATATCATGGCTAGTGTGGTAGAAACACCTTTGATGAAGCAGTATTTTGAGATTAAGAAAAAACATCCTGATGCTGTGCTTTTGTTTAGAGTAGGTGATTTTTATGAAACTTTTTTGGAGGATGCGATTACTGCATCTGAGATTTTAGGTATTACACTGACACGTCGTGCTAATGGTTCTGCTCAATCTGTTGAATTGGCAGGCTTCCCTCATCATGCATTGGATACATATCTGCCTAAATTGGTGCGTGCGGGGAAACGTGTGGCTATTTGTGATCAGTTGGAGGATCCTAAGCTGACGAAAAAATTGGTCAAGCGTGGAATCACAGAGTTGGTTACGCCTGGTGTCTCCATCAATGATACGATTCTTAACTATAAAGAGAATAATTTTCTCGCAAGTGTGCATCTTACTAAAAAGGCTGCAGGCGTGGCTTTCTTGGATATCTCAACAGGAGAGTTCCTAACTGCGGAAGGCAGTTTCGATTATATAGACAAGCTTTTGAATAGCATGTCACCGAAAGAGGTGCTGTTTGAAAGGAGTAAGAGAGCAGAGTTTGAGGAACACTTCAATTCGAAGTTCTTTACATTCGAATTGGAAGATTGGGTCTATACGATAGAATCTGCGACCGACCGTTTGCTGAAACACTTTGAAACCAAAAGTTTGAAGGGCTTTGGTGTGCAGGATTTGACGTTGGGTATTATTGCTTCTGGCGCTATTCTGTATTACCTGGATATGACTCAACATACACAGATTGGTCATATTACCCATCTGTCTCGTATCGAAGAGGATCGTTATGTGTGGCTGGATCGTTTCACAATCCGTAACTTGGAACTATACGGGACAATGCATGAGGATGGTAAAACATTGGCAGACATCATAGACAAAACAATTACGCCTATGGGGGCTCGATTGTTAAAGAGATGGATTGCTTTCCCTCTGAAAGATGTAAAGCCGATCAACGAGCGATTGAATATGGTGGAGTCTTTCTTCAGAGACTTGGAGATTAAAGAGACTCTTATGACACAGTTGAGTTTGATAGGGGATCTGGAACGATTGATTTCTAAGGTCGCTGTGGGAAGAATCTCTCCACGGGAGGTTGTTCAGATGAAGAATGCTCTGAATGCAATTACCCCGATAAAGGAGGTGTGCCTCCTATCGGATAATGAAGGATTGAAACGCATTGGTGAACAACTCAATCCTTGTCCCAATATTTGTGAAAAGATAGAAAAGAATATTTGCGCTGATCCTCCTACTTTGTTGAACAAAGGCGGTGTGATTGCCTCTGGCGTGAACGAAGAGTTGGATGAGTTGCGGAAGATAGCTTACTCTGGTAAGGATTACTTATTGCAGATTCAGCAAAGAGAGTCAGAAATCACAGGTATCCCAAGTCTGAAGATTAGCTATAATAATGTATTTGGTTATTACATCGAGGTCCGCAACACGCATAAAGATAAAGTGCCTTCGGATTGGATTCGAAAACAAACACTGACTTCTGCAGAGCGTTATATTACTCAGGAGTTGAAAGAGTATGAAGAGAAGATCTTAGGTGCGGAAGAGAAGATTCTGATTCTAGAGCAACAGCTGTTTAATGATCTGATACTGGAATTGACGGAATATATACCTGCAATACAGGTGAATTCTAATTTGATTGCTCAGTTGGATACATTGATGTCTTTTGCTCGCACATCGGAGGAAAATAAATATGTCCGTCCAATAATCAACGACTCTGAGATTATTGATATTAAACAGGGTAGGCATCCTGTGATAGAAAAACAGTTGCCGATAGGCGAGAGTTATATTGCAAATGATTTGTATTTGGACAGTAATGGACAGCAGATCATGATGATCACGGGACCTAATATGGCGGGTAAATCAGCCTTGTTGAGGCAGACAGCACTGATTGTGCTGATGGCACAAATCGGTTGTTTCGTGCCTGCTGATTCTGCTTCTATTGGTGTGGTGGATAAAATATTCACTAGAGTTGGAGCTTCGGATAATATCTCAATGGGAGAATCAACGTTCATGGTGGAGATGAATGAGGCGGCGGGTATTATCAATAACTTATCACAACGTAGTTTGGTGTTGTTTGATGAGTTGGGACGAGGTACTAGTACATACGATGGAATATCCATAGCATGGGCTATCGTAGAGTATATTCATGAGAATCCGAAAGCAAAAGCCAAGACGTTGTTTGCGACTCATTATCATGAGTTGAATGAGATGGAGAAACAATTCCCGAGAATAAAGAATTTTAATGTATCGGTAAAAGAGGTGGATGGCAAGGTTATCTTCATGCGTAAGTTGGTGCCAGGAGGAAGCGAGCATAGCTTCGGTATTCATGTGGCGAAACTGGCGGGATTGCCTAGTAATGTGGTGAATCGTGCCAATGAGATATTGTCTCAGTTGGAAGCGAACAATTCAAATGTTACAGAAACAGAAAGTCGGGGAGTAGGCAAAAAGAAAGCATTGAAGAAAGAAAATAAGGATGGCCTTCAGCTAAGTTTCTTCCAATTGGATGACCCAGTCTTGTCGCAGGTGAGAAACGAGATCCTCGATCTAGATGTGGATAACTTGACTCCAATACAAGCGTTGAATAAACTGAATGCATTGAAACATATTGTGACGGGGAAGTGAGTTCTTCGTTTTGTGATTAATTCAACCTAGAGATTTGTTGTACTCATTTTATGGTTAATTTAGGGAAATATTATGCTTTTTTATGCTGTTTGGCACGTTTTTTGTAGTTTAATAGTTGGATGTATGAACGTTTCTGCTAAAATATGATTTTTTTTGTAATGATGATTGTATGAAAATAATAAGGTTCTGTTTTATTACAATTGGGGTGTTGCTGTCCTCTTTAAAAATGGAGGCGGGTGATTCGTTTTCTCTTTATGAAGCAGCTGCTTGGTGGATGTCGGAAGAAGATTTTTCATCCTGTCATTGGCGGGATGTCTCAGGTGATTCAGCCATTTTGAAGAGCAATGATAAGGAATATTTTTCTGACAGACAGATTTTTAATTTTAATCCGGCTCTACAGGTCTCGGAGACGGTGAATCTCTCATCTGTGATTGAGAGAGAAGAGTTTCGACAGATGTCAATCTTTGCTGTTGTTGTTCCAGATACTTTGTTATATGGGAAAGAGTATCCTTATTTGTCTCTTCTGACACGGGATACTGTCTTATTAACGTCAAACAGGTATGTATGTGGTTCTGATACAGTAATATATGATCCTCATCAGATAACTTCATTATCGAAAGAAAAACCTATTGGATTGTTTTCTTTCATGCGTTCTTCTGCTCAATCTGCTCATTCTTGGGGGGATGGACATTCGCAAATCGTATTGGGAAGAAATAGATTGAACGCGTTAAAGAATGATACGTTAGTTCCTTTTGCTGGTTATTTCCCAGAATGTATCATGTTCCGTCGTATTCTTTCTCCGATGCAGTGTCGTCAGGTAGAGTCTCTCTTGGCATTGAAATATGGTTTGTCCTTACAGCAATCGTATGTGGATATGGATGGTAATCTGTTGTGGGATATAGCATCTGCTGAAGGGTTTCCCTATCGTATAACAGGAATGGGTGTGAGTGCGGAGAATGCTTTTGTACAGCAACAATCGGTAACTTCGGAGGAGAGTGAGGATAGAAGCTCGTATTTATATTCGTCGTCACAATCCGATTCTCATCTGTTTCAAACGTCATCTATGCGTCTTTTGTCAATAGGTCGTGATTCTCTTTCCTTGATGAAGGAGGGAAACTTTACCATATGGGCAGATGACAATGGATCATTGTCAACGGAGAAGTCTGAGACGAACCCATTGTGGCAGATCATTGGAAGGTCATGGTTGGTGCAGACGAATTTTGCTGATTCATTGAAGGAACAGAAGGGTGGAAACTGGTTGGAGATGTCGTATCGGTTGGCAAAGTGGACGGAGACAACAGGACGTGATAGTTCAAGAGCTGTCTTGTTGATCAACCCTCAGGGGAATGGTGATTTTGACAATGCTGATTTACGTTTGGTGCCGATAGATTCAATAGATACGGAAAGAGGGAAACTGATATTCAGAAACTTTGTCTTTGATGAGGACGGGAATGGAATCGATCAGTTCTCTTTTGGTTTTTATGATGGTGTCCTGGCTAATTTCCATCCTCGTTCGGAACATTTTGTGCGTGATAAACGTGCAGGTGATGGTCAGATATTGATCGATATGGTGACCGGAAATTCCAATTATGAATATGTGCTTTTGGCAGATAGTGTAATGGATATGACAACGGGCGATACGTTGTCTCATGGCTATTTCAAGGAACGGCATTATCTGCTGGATTCATTAAAGGCTGGAAGATATCGTATCACATTGTTTCAGCATTGTGTGGATGACGTACAACAGAATGGAACAGGCGTTTTGGCTTCTACGTGTTTTGAAGATTCGTTTTCCAGACGGGTAGAGGTTGGTTTGGAAGGTACGATTGGAAACAGAGACAGTGTGTATGGTGAACCTTATTTTGTACGTCCGGTGGTGGTGGATAACCTAAAAGATGTGAAGAACGACAAGTCCTCTTCGAAGACGGAGACTCCCTGGGTATCGGTTACGATGATGGGCGGTCGCAATATCTTTATAAAGATTGATACGGAGGTGAAAGGTCGGGTGTCGGTTGCCCTGTATAATCCATTGGGACAGTTAATCGATTTAGTGGAAAAGAATGATCACACACCAATATTGCTCACTACATCTCGAGAGGGAATATACCTTTTGAAGGTGATGACATACGATCGTGAATATACAGAAAAACTGGTAGTCAGATGAGGATACTTACATTCATATTTATCTTGTTTTGCTCTGCTTTTACTGTAGAAGCATCGGATTCGTATGCTTATCGTTCAACGCAGGGGAAGCAGCATGATGACGTATCAGAGGTAAGGAAATCATTTATTGCCTATCAGAAGGATTCTCTCGTGCTTGATGAGGTAGTCTTACGGGTAGATGAGGGAGTGTTGGTTCAGACGACTGAATTTTCCATACAGCAACTGAAAAGTGGAGAGGTCAGAATCCTTTCTTCTGGCATGGTGAATGTGACAGCTGGCTCGTCAGGCTTCCGCTTCCTTCCTCATGGGGAACATTTTAAAGATAAGGGTGCAGAAGTCATACTGCCCTATGATCCGTTGCTGTTGCCTGCTGGATATGACGAGGAGGATATACGTACCTATTACTATGATGAGAGGGCAGCGTTGTGGATGCCACTTGAGCGAGTCTCAATAGATAAAACACGCAAAGTGATTGTGTCGCGCACGTCACATTTCACGGATATGATTAATGGGGTGATTCAAACACCTGAAATGCCTGCCAATACGGGTTATACGCCGACAATGATGTCGGATATGCAAGCAGCTCTTCCTACAAATAAGATTGTTGTCGCACAGCCTCCTTTGGCCAATCAGAAAGGAACAGCCGAGGTGACGATCCCTATTCAGGTGCCTCCTGTTCGATTCAATATATTGCCTAACTTGTCTCTTCGCTATAATAGTGATATTTCTGATGGCTGGTTGGGAGAGGGTTGGGATTTGTCTGTCTCTTCCATCTCTGTCGATACTCGTTGGGGAGTGCCTCGTTATCTAAATGATTCCGAGAGTGAAGGTTATTTATTGGATGGCGAACCGCTTTGTATGAAGGATGAGAAGGGAACGATGACGAGTGTGCAGAGTCCTTCTACAAAATTGCCGAGGGAACAGACCCGACAGTTCTTTAAGAGGAATCTTGATTTCTCTGAGATCCTTCGAAAAGGAGAGCTGGGACATGAGGTGTGGACTGTGACAACGGATGATGGTAGAACGTATGATTACGGGCGACAGGGCGCTTGTCTTGTGGGTACCGTGTCTCGTAATGGGGGAGAGTTGAGGCAGGTCTGCTCTGAGTGGTATCTCTCATCGGTAGCGGATGCACATGGGGTAACGGCAAGCTATGAATATGAACCTGTTTTTGAAGAGGTGGGTGGACTCCCTTCCATGTCGGTTTATCTGAAGCAGATAAATGTTAATGATTGTGGTATGAATGCTGTAACAATTCAGTTTTATCGAAAAAAAGGAGGCAAATCAATCCGACGTTCCAGTGCACGATATGGATTCATGACTTCCTCACATGATCTGTTGGATAGTATTGTGGTGATCAATGGCATGAAAGGAGAAACTCTGTGGACCTATTCTTTCGAGTATAAACAGGGAGCTTTCCATAAAGATTTGCTATCATCTGTTTTACAGACTGATAAATATGGAGACACCTTGACCTATCATCATTTTGATTATTATGATGATTTGTTGTCATGTGGTAGTGAAGGACTCTATTCTGATGAAAATAAGATTCCTATGGTAGGTGACAACGTGGGTGCTCTTTTCCATCATCCGACAGCACTGGGAGGTTCGGCTACCATTTCTGTCGGTGGTGCCATCTATGCGGGTGTTGGACCTAATGTGGATCCATCTTCCACCAGTTTCACGGTTGGAGGTTCTTTCAGTTATTCAAATGATATGACGCATGGGTTGTCCGCCTTCATCGATCTGAATGGAGATGGACTTCCTGACAAGGTATATAAAGAAAATTCTGATATCTATTTCCGTCGTCAGATCAGAGAATCGGACGGACAGGTGCATTTCGCTGCTCCTAAAAAGGTGGGTGGCTCAGTGAGTGACTTCTCATTCCTGCAATCCAATAATTTCTGCGCTGGTGTTGAGGCGAAGGTTAAGGTGTTCTCTTTGGGTGTGGAACATTCTGTTACTCACACGGATACTAGATCCTATTTCTGTGATGTGAATGGTGATGGTCTGACGGATATTGTCTCCAACGGTATTGTCTATTTCAACCATCTGGAGAAAGGTATTCCTACATTCACAAAAAATAGTTCGAAGACATCGAATCCTATCCGCTTCGATGCATCGGCTATAAGACGGGAGGATGAAACAGACCGATTGAAGGCGGAACAATCTATGTTGATGACCTATTCGCCAATGATGGATGTGGTTCGTGTATGGCAGGCTCCGAGAGAGGGTCGAGTCCTGATTCACTCTGAAGTCAATTGGCTGAAACCTGCTGCAGGTTTTAATGCTGATGAATATGAACTGGCCGATGGTGTCAGAGCCGCTGTACAACACGCATCGAATGAGGTATGGTCCGTACGGATTGAAAAAGGTGATACTGCGGTGCGTATCTATGAGGATTCGTTGATTGTGAAGAAGGGGGACCGACTCTATTTCCGTCTGCAGTGTGGAGATGATTCGTTGAGCAATGGCTCGTTTGATGCAGTGAAATGGCCAGTGATGCTTTCTTATATGGATGAGGAGAGTGCCTATATGCCTGATCGTTTGCCGACAGATACATTTTCATCAGATGAGTTAGTGTATGGCGGAGATGTATGGATTCCTGTGGGTGGAACGGATGTGACACTTTCAGGACTCATACAGAAACCAACGACGAGTGATAGTGTGACCTTCGCCCTTTATGGAAAGATAAGAGAAGAGTCGGAAGATGAACCGATAGGTGTGGAGACCTGTTTGTGGAGTCATCAGTTCACTCCTTATGATAGTCTTGATTATGTCTTGAATGAAAAGATTCAATTGAAGGGGAATAACATGATTCAATTGAGACTGCTCTCATCTTCGAATGTGCCTTGGAATCGTTGGCTTTGTGATGTTGTGGCTTCCTCTTTTGATACAATCCAGCGACAGAATCGTATGATACCATACTATAAGACGTATGCGAAACAGTTGGTTACCCCTTCTGTTGTTGAAACGGATACGGTCTGGAAAGAGTGGCGATTGCTTCCGTTACTATCGACGGAGCATAAAAACTTCACGGGAACATTGACGTTGACCGCAAAGACCATAGACTCACTCAAATGTGTCCGTTCATACTCATTCAACAATGATTCATTGCTGAACAGTGTTGATACAGCACGGTTCCAAACAAAGGACGAGAATGTGTGGTTGGAATTTACGTATGATGGATACCTTACGATGAACTTTGATACGCTTTCTCTTGTCCGCTTTGCAGATTCTATTATGAAGGTGCAGAAAAAGATATCTCCTGATTCTGTCGTGACAATTGACAGTGTGGTGTATTATAGGGATACCTTACAAGTGGGACTGAGCTGTTTGGATGCGGGTTCTGTTGAGGGACGTTGTTTCCGTGGTTGGGGAAGCTTTGTTTATAACTCATCTTGTGGCCGTTGTATGAAGCCGATAGACGAGTCGCTTCTGATAGTCCCTTCTGATACATCATACCGTTATGATCCGCTGACGACGGCCTATCAGCAGATGATGTGTGACCCAGATACCTTTGGTCGATTGCGGGGCAGTCGGGCAGAGGTGTATGTGCAAGGGGATAGGATAGGTACGTCTAGATTGTCGCAACAGAGTGTCTTGCCTATTAGCGCTTATGCGGGATTAGATGCTGTATCGCTTACGACAAACGAAGGAGAAGAAGGTACGGCAGCTGGTGCATTGATTATGAAGACAAAGAGCAGTTGTACGATTGAAACTGCCAGTGCTATCGTAAATGCCTCACGGGCGGATGGCGAAGTGGAGACGGAAGCGATGATGATGGATTTTAATGGAGATGGTTATCCAGACTATCTTGTGAATGGAACAATCTACTATACGAATGCTCAGGGAGGCTTCTCAAGAGACCAACTGCAGGTTGCCTCTGTGCAGTCGTGGGCATACTCTAATTCTCTTGGACTGGGTAGTGGCAAGGTGCCATGCGCTCATCCATCTTCTAAAACAGGTACGAATGACGGTGCTTCCTCACAAGGCGAACAAAATAATTGTCTTGCATGGTCGGCTCTTGTGGGTGGAGGAAGTAACCATGATGGCAATACGACCGCTTATGTGGATCTGAACGGTGATGGCTTGCCAGATTTGCTCTATTGTGACAGACTGAATGAACAAAATAACAAGGTCTCATATAATCTGGGTTATTCGTTCTCGGCACCGGTTCCGCTGGGTATTGATGCGGTGCGGGAGGGAACAGCCTCCTTTGATAAAGTTGCTGGGGGTGTCTCTTTTGACTATAATTCATCGAGTGTGTCGGGTGGATTGTCGGGCAGTTATACGGATAATAGAGTGGAGAAATGTCTGATCGATGTGAATGGTGATGGTTTGCCTGATCAGCTGACATTGATGGCAGATCAGGTCATGGTCTCGCTTAATACAGGTGATGGATTTGCCGCTCCAGAGAAATCTTCGGTGGCAACGGATATATCCCGCACAATCTCCCATTCGGAAGGAATAAATGCTTCGTTCACTGCTAATATTCCAATCTGGGTAATCAAACTATCTCTTAACCCAAGTGTTCGTACCGCAACAAGTGTGTCGTCTCCACGTTTTGAATTCAGAGATGTGGATGGTGATGGCTATGTCGATATGGTTAGTAGTGAAAAGGAGGAAGATCTGAGGGTGAGATATGCTATGATTGGGAAGTGTAATAAACTGAAGAGAGTACAAAATTCACTTGGTGGAAGTTTCACCTTGGATTATGGACGAACAGAGGCAACCGTTGATCATCCAGGAGGTAAATGGGTGATGTCTTCTCTCGAAGTGAATGATGGCGTGAGTGATGACGGTCCTGTGATGCATACCCAGTTTCTCTATGCTGGCGGTAGAAGAGATAGAAGGGAACGTCGTTTCTTAGGATATGCTGAAGTTCGGAGCATCGATGTCAATGCGGAGAAGAAGGATGCTCCTTATCGTCAGTCGGTACAGCTTTATGATGTGTCGGATGTTTATGCGGCCGGTCGCTTGTTGAAAGATATGGACTTGAATGCAAATGGAGATACGTTGGTACTGAAAGAGAATGAGTATCAGACGTATTCAGTATCTTCTGCTAATGATTATGCTACTAAGAATTATATTGGGATGCATGAGGAGACTTGCCATTTTTATCAGTTCATGCCGACGTATCCTTCCAATCGGTGGGGTGTTGTCTATATGCCTCTTAGCCGCAAACGGAGTTATCAGTTTGAAGGAACATCGAAACTCCTGTTGACGACAGAAAAATATGATTATCATCTGGATCAGAATCATCATGGAGAGGTGAAACGCTATTCATTTACGGATGAAACAGATCATAAGGGCTACGTTACAGAAATAGATTATGTCTGTAGGCCTGCTTATTATCAGTATGGACTTCCAAGTGTGATGAAGGTGTATGATGATGAAGGCATGTTATGTAATCATACCACGGCTAAATATGGTCCGACCTTGAATTACCCAATTCAGGATCTGATACGTGTCTGCCGTCACCTCGGTGCTGATTCGGCAGTGACAGAGATGCAACGTGGACGTTACGGTAATATTACAAAGATGACACTCCCTGAGAACATTCGTAAGCAACGCAAGTCCTATTCGTATGCGTATGATGATGAGCGACAACTTTTTGTGTCGTCCGTGCGTGATAATGAGAAGATAGAAAACAGATGGGATGATTATGATCACCTATGGGGAATCGCTGGTACAAAGCAGGATGCTAACCATCAGTTCCTCACTACCGAAATTGATCATCTGGGTAGAATCACACAGATGAGGAGTCCGTCGGAGGTGACAGACGCTCCTTATACGATTGCGTTCAGTTATCATCCTGTGGCGAAGCTGAATGACAAGGGGGAAATAGAACGACCGGCATATGCCGTGACGAGACATTTTGACAACCAGCACCCCGAAAATCCGATTGAAACGTTTACCTTTGTTGATGGCTTTGGAAAGATACTGCAAGTGAAGCAAGAGTCTGAACTGAATGTTACGGACAAGGGCGAAGCCATGCAGAGTGGTGATGTGTTTGTGGTGAGCGGACGCGTCAAAAAGGATGCTTTCGGACGGGTGGTGGAACAATATGCTCCCGTGACTGTGCCTCTTTCTGATAGTCTGAACTTCGTTCATACATTCGATGCTACACCTCCTGCGGAGTACCATTATGATTGTATGAACCGTCTCTTGGCGGCAGTGCAACCCGATGGCTCGGTGACACATTGCAGTTATAGTGTAGATGAAGGATATCTGAAACGCTTGATCATGGATGGCAACGGACACTGCTCGGTAGAACTGGTGAATGGACGGGGCAAGGTGAAAGCTACCCTGCGAGGCAATGGTTTCGCCATTCGAACACGATTCTCCTACGATGGTGTGGGACGACTCACCGAAGTGGAAGATGCAGAAGGCAATAGGACCTATTATGAATACGATATGGGAGGACGATGCACGCTGGTGAATCATCCGGCAAGAGGGAAGACCTCTTATCGTTATGATGTGTGCGGCAACCTGCTGAGCCGACAGACTGCTGAATTGGCTGGCAAGGGCGAACAGATCACTTACGAGTATGATTATGACCGACTGACTGCCATCCATTATCCTGAACATCCGCAGAATGATGTACGTTATGTCTATGGGGATTGCTCTGCCATGAACGGATGTATCGGACGATTGGCTCATGTGGCGGATGGTAGTGGGGTTCTCTCTTATGCCTATGGCAAGAGCGGGGAGGTGGTGCGGACCACTCGGACAATGGTGGTACCAACCCGTGCAGAGGCGATGACCTTCACCACGCATTACCAGTATGACAGCCATGGACGTATGCAGCACATGGTCTATCCTGATGGAGAGAAGGTGAGCTACAAGTATGACCTGGGCGGTCACCTGCAACGTGTGGTGGGTAGTACGACAGAGGATGGAACCGATAATATAGTGTATATCGACCGTATGACCTATGATCGCTACGGGCACTGTAATCATCGTCGGTTGGGTGATGGTTCGGAAGAGACGATGCGCTATGATGAGAACCGACGGCTCTCGGCATTACAGGTGAAACAGGGCGATGACCTTCTGTCTGATGTGCTCTATGGCTACGACGGGGCGGGGAATATCCTCTCGGTGAACGATAAGAGAGGTGTGCACCATACGTATGGATATGATTATCTCGACCGACTTGTTTCGGCACAGGGACACTATATAGGAGGCAAAGCCGGCTATGCCCTTGAGATGGAGTATGATCCGTTGGGACGTATCCTGCGGAAACAGCAGACGATGGAGCAGCAGGATATTCAGTTTGCAGGGGAGGTGAGAGCCGGTTATGACTTAGGATACCACTACAAAGGATTCCAGTTGGATACCCTTCTGGACAGTCATTACCGCACGGACAGTTTGGCGGCAGGAAGGCGGAGTGATTATCACACGTATGCCTACGATCTGAATGGTAATGTTACGGAGGAGCGGCATTTCCACCATCGCAAGAACGGACGCACGACACAGACGGGTGTACGTTATATGCAGTGGGATGAGGAGAACAGATTGACCCATCTCAGTGAGGACGGACGGCTGACGGCCTATTACTACGACCATGCAGGAGAGCGCACGGCAAAGGTGACGGGCATGAACCAGGAGAGTCATTATGATGGGTCGGACGTGACGGGACGGACGAGTCTGCGATACACCCTGTATCCGAGTCAGTATGTCACCTACAGCAGTGGCGGACGATACACGAAGCATATCTATGCCGGTTCGCAGCGGGTGGCCAGTGTGACGGGCGGGGAGCTGAGTGATCCGAGTCGGGTGGTGCCACATGCCGGTACGGAGGGCAGTCTGTCGGACACGATCAAGGTTGATTTTACCAAGTTATATAAGAAGCAGACGCAGGAGTATGACACCTTATATCCGAGATATGAAGTACGGCGGATGGCCAATGATTCAGATGGAACTGACAGAAGACAGGAGCCGCGGACCTATTTCTATCACTCAGACCATCTTGGCAGCACCACGTTGGTGACGAGTCGGGACGGACAGGTTCAGCAGGTCAGCTACATGCCCTACGGCGAGGTCTTTTTAGAGAAAAGAAATAAAGACTGGAACACTACCTACCTATTCAACGGCAAGGAGCAGGATGAAGAGTCAGGGTTGTATTATTACGGGG
>CACXCA010000011.1 GCA_902766045.1 uncultured Bacteroidales bacterium | reverse complement strand
GCGTACAACGCTCAGCTCCAGCTACTGCCGGATTCACCAAATAATAATTGAAATGGTATTGATCGCATACTATTTCCTCTTGTGCATAGATAGCAGAGCAAAGAAGAGAGGAAACACTCAACAAAGCAATTTTCTTTATAATATTCATTTGCAATAAGTAAGAATAAGTTAATATGGAGCAGAAGTTCGAGAGGAACCTCTGCTCCAAATATATGGTTTTATCTTCTAATCAGAGTAAAGTGTCCGACATACTCTTTATTAATCTCCTCAATGGTAACTTGATACCAATAATCTGTAGAAGGAAGCGGTTGACCTTGGTAAGTACAATCCCATCCTTCAGAATCAGCACCCAAGTATTGAGCCAATTGCTTGCCAAAACGATCATAAATCGTCACAATAGCATTTGGATACAATTCAGCTAAGTTAGGAATTCTCCATCTATCATTTAAACCATTACCATCAGGTGTAACAATAATAGGTATATCAATTTCAGGAGCCTCAAGTACGAAGATTGCAGAGGTTTGACATCCATAATAATCGGATACATACACAACATGTTTAACAAATCCCAAGTTAGTCTTCACATCCTTATCATCAGCAGGCTGAGCATCGATAGCATATAAGAATGGAGCCGTACCATATTCAGGATCCAATGTAATCTTACGATCTCTCACGCCAATTGAATCAATTGAAGAGATAACAGGGTTAGTATGAACTGTCACTACAAATGTATCTTTTTCAGAACACAAACCACGAGTCATTTCCAAATAATAACTTGCCGTCTCTGATGGCTGAACAATCATACGGTCACCCAATGCAAAAGAGGTATCCAGAGAAGTAGTCCAGAAATAAGTAGTAGCTTCATAAGAGGAAGCCTCGAAAGTAGTCTGACCGCCTTCACATATCTCAGATATACCTGTGATTTGACCCTTCAATGGCTCATCTACAAGTACCTGTACTGAATATGTCTTAGAATTGTTACAGAAGGCATTGTAAGCTACAGCCTGATATGTATAAAGAGACTGATGATTAGTACCGCCTTTATAGGATGGTTTCACCCGAACTGTTTCTGAATTCTCTCCTTCAAGGATAGTTGGATCAGAGATCCATGATACTGTCGTTCCTTCTGGAGCTACATTCGTAACCGTCAGCGTTGTCTCCTCGCCCTCACATACATTCGGTACAGGAGGAACTGTTAAACTAATTGCTGGAATAACCAACACTTCCTCTTCACTCTCTTTATTCTGACTACCATACGTGAAGGATACAACATACTTAGCATCTTCCTCTGGGTTAACAACAACCTGTAGAAGATCACCTTGCTTTGTAACCTTATCATTCAAACTATATGATATGCCACCGATAATACCTGTTATATTCAACATTGGATTACCATTAGGGCGACGGAAATTACCCGTACCTGTCGTATCAATAGTCAAAATCTCTGATGTACCCAGACAAAGGGTATCTTTCAAAGATGTCGTCAACTGAAGTTTTGCATCCACATAAACAGTAGCATGTAATGTATCAGAACAATATTCAGGGTCAGACAATACTATCTCATAATAATGATCCGCTGTCACATCTGTAATAACGTATGGGTTACCATTGAAGACCTCTGATTCATTTTCCTTCCAACTGATACTTTCAACCACACCATTAACCGGAGTAGTGAAATAGATTGGAAGTGTCTCCGTCTCATTACGATCCACAATGAACGGATCACTCTGAATAGTAGCTTTGATATATGGACGAACATTCAATGAATTAGCAATGCCCTCTGCCATACAACCACGGTTTTCAATCTTATATGAATAAACACCATCATCTTGATTTGTCGTGTTAGACAATGTTAACACATTAGAAACCTGACCACCAATAGGAGCTCCATTATGGGACCATGTGATAGATGGAGTTTCACCTGGTTTCAATGTATAATTAAAGGTACTAGTAAATACCTCTCCTTCACATATCTCAATTGTTTCTGTTGAAACAGATGATGCAGTCAACGGAATAGTGTGGACCGTTACCTTAGCACTAGTAGGACACTGATTCGTAAACTTAACAGTATATTCCTTATCATTGTAATCTGCATAAGAGTTTGTATTAAACACTTTACCCGTACCCACCAAAGTACCTGTTTCGTCGTACCATTCATAATCGGAGTCTCCATCATAAGCAACAGTTATCTCAATAGGATTACCACAACTATAGAATATACGTTCTACAGAATTTTCAAATACAATTGGTGAATATTTGTTATCAGATTCAACCAACGTCATATTACCAATCACTTTTCCATCACCAATAGTAACTGTATGAGGCACTTCCACACTCTTAACACAGGCACCTGCCGTAGCCGTTACTGTATAGCTATATACATCGCCTGTTGTAGTAGAAAGGTTCGTAGAAACAAAGTTTGCATCTGTTGTAGAACCTTGTGCAGTTGTAGCGGCATCACCACCCCATTGGTAAGTAATCACACCAGGATCATTACTTGTCGCACTTGCTGTCAGTGTTACATTTGTACCAGGACATGTACTGATATCACCTGAGATTGTAGGAACCGTCAAATCATTGATCACTACAGCAATATCCTTCTTTTGTCCTCTACACTCCTGATTCTTAACCACTACATATTGAGAAGGGTTAACAGGCAATGTATAACTTGCATCGATACCATACGTACCACTTACTGTAGCCGTAGAAATACCCATGTCACTACCTGCAGGACTGTAATATGAATAACTCAACTGTTCCGTTACATTCGTTACATTTCTGTATAAAGACATATCAACATCTTGTTCGCAGACAGGCTGAGGAGTAGTAATCAATACTTCTGGCTGAGGATAGATTGTGATCACAACCGGCTGAGCAGCACTGACTGCATCCGTATTCTTATCGTGTTGAGCCACATAATAGATAATCTCTGTCTTACCTCCAGTTGCATCCAAGCTTGCCACAGCACCATTCATTGCAAAGGTAGGACCTACGCTTGCTGGCTGTGTCGTACTGCTTGCAGGTTTGGTTGTACCATACCAATATATATCATAATCCGATTCGCTCTTTCCACCTTGAGGCTGACAATCAGCTTTTAGATCATCCATTGTCTCACCCTCGCAATAGTGATAAGCATACGTAAATGGAGGAAGTGCATCACTGATTCTAATCTCAATAGGTACAGGGACACTATAACATCCATTCAAATATTGACTCACATAGTATGTCTCCTTCTGATCCTCTCCCTCTAAGATTGATGGATCCAATTTAGGAGTTGGAGTGCCAACAATAGGAGTCTTACCATCTGATTCATACCACTGAAGAGTTGCGCCCGACACAATATCTGTTACAGCTTGATCATCATGCGTTAGAATGTCTTCACTGAATGAACCATCTGCATTGGCAGAAGCCTTCAAGTAAAGAACTGACTTGGTTGTTACTTCAGGAACGTAAGTAACAGTAACAGGCACTTGCACATCTGGTCCGACGCAAATTTCGCCCGTTGAAGCAATGGTATAAGTCTGATGAACTTGATATTCATAAGTAGTAGTTTGTTTGACATCCAATGAAGGAGTTGTCGTAGTAACTACATCATACGCACCATTTTCATTTTTCAATGACCAAACGAGGCTGGACGACATCAAATAATTAGAAGCATCATTCAACAAAGAGGCATTCAAGGCAGAACCCATAGATGACTCTGCACAATACTTCACAACATTGGTAGCATCCAACTGTGGTTCTGGTACATCATATATAACTACATCAGCCGCAACAGGTGAACTCTCAGCACCTGAGCTAGATACCTGCGTTACATAATACGTAATCTTACCTTTTGCTGAAACATCAGGAGTTGGTGCACTTCCCAACTTCGTTGTTTTATTAGTATCATACCATTGCAATGTATAGTCTGACTCACTGGCAGTTGGAGGGACACTCTTTTCAGCCGTCAAAGGAACCACATTTGTACTTCCCTTACAATAATAAGCGGTCGTAACAATAGGTGCAGGCGTCAAATAAACCATCACCTTCACAGGGACTGGAGTACTTTCACAACCATCTGCGTTAACACGAGACACCTTATAAATATGTTCCTGATCGTTCGTCTCCGTCTCAGCAGGATAAGGAGGCGTAGGACATTCACTTAATTTATTACCATTCTCATCATACCAAACAAGTGTATAACCCGTCTCCTCTGTTACAACAGAAGAATTCTGTTCTAACAGATTTTTAAATGTCTTAGTCGTTGGATTAGCATCGCTCTTCAAGTAAGTTACACTCAAGTCACCCGTAGGTTCAGATGCTGTTGCCTTAACATATACATCCAATGGAAGAGATGTGCTATCACAATAGTTCAATGCAGAAGCTATACCCACCAACTTACCAACATTACCTACGTATGTAGGAGATTGGAATACAGGTGTCGCAACCTCAGTAGTACCATCTAACATCCACTTAATAGAAGCCGTTTGAGGACGTAATATTTTTGTACTTACCTGAGTAACGCCACATGACATCACCGAATCGAGTTCTATCTCAACATATGGTTTTATAATGAATGTGTACGGGATAGGATCGCTGACACAATTTTCAGGAGCCGCACTCGTTAAAGTGTAATAATAATCATACGAACCAGCTGCCAATGTCGAAAGATCCTCTGACACAGCTGTTGTCACAGAATTATCCTTATACCATGATACAGTATGGTTTGCAATCGGAGAAGCCGTTGGCAATGTAACATCAGCTTTCACACAGAATGGATCAATAGCAGCTATCGGATCATTTGGAACAGGATAAACAGTGACAGTGAACGTTTTCTTATCACTCTCACATCCAGTTTCATCATCTGTCACACTATATACAAATGTGTAAGGGACATTAGATGCAGTGAGGCTCTCAAGATCAGGTTTGGTAACCCCATTATCGCCTCCTGTCCTGCCTAATAAATCAGTAAGTGGTGGTAGCGGTGTAGAATTATACCAATTAACAGTTAATCCTGCAAATTCAGAACCATTCAATGCATCATCAAGAGCGGTCTTGCTTGCAGCATTCTCGCAGAAAGCAATATCATCTATTGTAGGGGCAACTGGCCTCTTGTTATATTTCACCACGATAGAATCGAAGACGAAACAAGCAGAAGCATCTGGTTTTTCATTATCTCGTATTTTAATATAGTATTTTTCTGTCTGACCTTCCTTAGCACTCTTCCATTCGATAGATGTTCCCAACGCAGAAGAAGCAGAATTCAAATCTTTTTGAAGAGCCTGAGCATCGGTACCTATTTTATCAACGAACCAAAGTTCATCAAACGCAGCATTCGGTTCAATTGATTTTTTGATGCCCGATACACTAAGATGAATAGGGTCACTCTCCTCGCAAAGAGAAATTGTATCCTGAGTACGAGGTGCGCCATCCACTTCAATCTTCACGATTCCATCTGGTTGGTTACATGGAGGACATCCATAACGAGCAGTCAACATAATACGGCCACAAGTATAATCAGTCATTTTACCGAAAACAATATTGAATGCATCTGTTTCAGTTCCTGCATTACATTTATCTTTAGGCTTAAATTGCTGAAGTGCACCTGTTCCTAAAATTCCTGTTTTTTGTGAATCAGTAAAAGGAGTGCTGAAATACGTATCCGTATTAGTAGCTACCAAACTCTTTGTGTAAATTTCTGCACCTGTCAATTTTAAATCTAAATACAACACATATTCAGAACCTCTGACAGAGTTAGCTGGTAATATTACATTACAAATAATTTTAAATTCCTCAGGAGTACTAGTAGGAGTAAACGTCTGTTGCTTACCAGACCAATAAAGATCACCAGACATATATTGACCATACTCTAGTTTTCCTCCCTTGTATATTCTCGGAGTAACGGTAATAGTTCCTGAACTGGAGCCTCCACCCAGCCTACCAAACAACGATATCGTATTTAATTCAGAAGATGCTGATAAATTAATAATCTCAGCTAGATTCTGTGGCGAATTAGTATAACCAGTAGTAGGTATTTTTGTTTCTTCATATAGTATAGTTTCAAAACGAGTAATATCCTCAATCCATACAGTATATGTTGTATCATTTGAAGGTTCGTTTTTATTATCATGAACCTCCTTTATATTATCACCCGTAACAGTAAAATCAACTTGACCACCTGCCCCTTTGGCACTATATGTTCCTAAAGTATCTTTGCTATCAATAGTAGAGAAAACAGCAAACGTTGTTGTCTGCGTTGATTTATAGAATTTATCATTGACAGTATAACTATACTTAATTATATCCGAAGACGAAGGTTTCAATGGATCTGCCACACAATTCATTGTAGTAATTGTTGTATCAACAGGCATTTGCATTTCAATCACTTCTATTTTTGCCTTTGCTTCTGGACAATTCTCACAAGGTACATTTGTACCAATATACAATACTTCAACCTCGTATAAGCCAGCCTCTGTTATTGGAATTGTATGAGCATTATACTTGTCGCCTTTTCTTTCTGCTTCTGATAGAAGACGTAACTGTTCAATGTCATTTATCGTAATCGAATTTAGCACTACTCCATCCTTTTTCCAAAGATAAAAGTATCTATCTTCATGTCCTACCACTGGAGTAAACCCTGAATATAAAGAATCCTCGACTCCTGGACACTTATATCTTGGGCCATTCATAAATGGTTCAGGACAGATATCTGGATTTTCGCACGGGATAACAATTTCTTTTAGACATGTACTCATATCCGTAACTTTTCCCGTACCCATAATTCCATAATGTAAGTCTTTTCCAGGTACATTAGTAGATCCCCAAACGAAGTACTTTCCTTCAGCGTTAACCATAAATCCAACAAGGTCACCACGTCCGATAGAAATAGCATCATCTACACGAACCTCATTTGGACCCTTCACGCCCGCACAATAGTTAGCAAAAACAGGACCACCCAAGTCGCAAGTGTTTTGAGCATTCTTATAAGTAGAATTAGGGATAACACCACCAGAGTTTCCAGTCTTTGCCATGTTATTTCCCCAATATATCAAATAACCTTCTTCAGTAATTGCGGCACCACATCCATTACCTCCGATAACTTGTTTCACATCCGTTAAGAATGGTTGTCCTGATATCTCTTCATACTCTCCTGCTAACACCTTGCTTGCATACTTGAAATCACCTTGAGGTCTTCCTCCTATGGCACCACAACCCCAACCATTACTACCCCAACCATATACATAACCAGTTGTTCCATCAACTGCGAAAGAAGATTGGTCGGCAATACCTGTCATTCTCACATTTTGCAAATGTTTACCACTAGACTTTGTTCCTTGTTCATTACTAGCAATTTCCACTGGTTTTGCATAAGAATCAGAAGTTGTTCCTGTTCCTCCACGACCATTCCATACTCCAGCAGAATACACGGTTCCAACTTGAGCATCTGGAGAGTCTCCAACAACCAACAAGATGTTATCGTCACCACCCATAATATGAACAACATTCTGCAAAATATTTCCTTTCTCATCCCTAATATACAACGGAGTTGATGTCGGTGTATTCCCTAACAACGGGTTTTTACCCCACCATACAGCCGTACCATCTTCCAAAATTGCCATAGAAGCATTTGTTGTACCACATACGTATCTAACGCCACCCAAATATTTCCCATTTGGATCAGCTATTCCATTTTCATCGTAACCTTGTGTAACTTCACCTTTATAAACCAAAACAGGGGTATCAGAAATATATTCTTGATTCTCTCTACCACATTGCTGAGTAGTATTATCACCCCAACAATACACTGTTTTTTTACAAGATAATGCAATATTATGTCCACCAGATCCAGCAGATATCTGAGAGAAGGTCAAATTAGGATCTTCAAATTTCACTTTAGACGGTGTGGCCACCGCCTCGCCTAAGGACTTATCCTCCAAACACAATTGTCCTTTGTCATTCTTTCCCCATGCATAAATCTTTCCTTTATCACAAATCGCCACCGCATGGTCAGATCCTCCAGAGATAATCATACTCTGCGAGAAAACCCCCGTCACTACTCCGAATGACAGAAGCAACATTAAAATTATATGTTTCTTCATAATCAATACTTTTTCCTTATTAAACCCAAATAAATATACTATAAATAAACATCTTTTTCATCTTCACCATTTTTCCCTTCTGTAGAAAGTACAGAAAGCAAGCAAATATAAATCTTAATTCTCGGAGTTCAAAACGATTAATTAATTTTTTTTAACGAAAAAATGTTGATTGTTGATTATTAACTATTTTATTTGTTTTAACTGCGTTTTATCTGCTTTTTTACGTACCTTTGCGCCGTTAAATCGCATAAAAAATGAAAAAAACGTTATCTTTCTTTGCTCTAATTTGTGTTTTGACAGGTTGTAATCCTAAAGTAACAACTCAAATCGTGAAGTCGCTGCCAGAAACCGACAAATATCAAGGTGTTGAAGTAATCGAACTCAATCAGGAAGTACCCAAAAACGTTGAAATCATCGGTCGTGTGAAGGTCGGAGACACAGGATTCACCATGACATCGAATTGCACCTACTATGCTGTAGTGGAAAAAGCAAAAGAGGAAGCCAGAAAAATGGGAGGTAATATGATCAAAATCACTGAACATAAACTTCCAGGCATGAGCACTTGTCATAGCATAACAGCACTTGTTCTGCACATGGGAAATACAGATACTCAACTGTTCTTAAGTGAAAACCCAAAAGAAATTATGACTAAACCTTCTACTACTAGAGATACAAATTATGCCATTCTGAATATTTACAGATTCAACGAAAGAGGGGGAGTATTTTCACCAAGTTATAACCTAAATCTTGGCGATTCTGTCATCTGTCGCGTGAAAAGAGATTATAAAAAAACAGTGAAAATAAAATCAAGCGGCTCAACTACATTATGGGCACAGACAGAAACAAAAAGTGAAATCCCTATTACGCTGGAACAAGGGAAAACCTATTACGTACGTTGTGGAACACGTGGCGGAATACAGGTAGGCCGTCCCACAATAGAACTTGTAGATAATGAAACTGGCAAATACCAATTCGAATCGTTCACTGCAAAAAATAATGAAGACACATTGCAAATGACTATTCCCACTGTTTCAGATCCAAACGAAAATCTTATTAGCTCATCCAACAACAGTTCAGTGCAATCTTCCGACAATTCATACCAACAGGAATATATACTATCCACCCCCAAAAAGAGAGAAACAGAAAATCCGAAAACCTATTTTTCAATCACAGCTGGATATAGTCATCGAACAGCTCCTATTGCAAAAAATATCCCAATAAACTATATTGAACATTTTGAAAAACTGACAAACGGTATCAACATAGGAGGAGATTTTAACTACTATTTTTCCGACTTCTTTGGATTGGGGGCAAAATGCTTGGTCTTCAAATCATCCGACACAAGAAATATCAGAGGCACAAGACTCTTATATAACGATTACTATCACAACAACGCAGACTTCAATATATCAGACACACATATCATGCCATTTATCGGACTACAATTTTCAACACGATTTACCGGCATTGAACATAAAAATGTATTCTTGATGAACTATGGATTGGGCTATATGGGATATATAGACAAAGGCAGTGAAGATAATCATTCTTATGAGATAAATGGGAAAACCGCTGGAATAGTATTAGATATTGACTATAGTCACTGGTTTTCCAAACATGTAGCATTAGACCTCAGAATATCAGCTGTCGTAGGGACATTGTCAAAACTCTATTATGAAAAATCATCCATCGCCCCTCCTCAAGAAATAAGGCTGGATAAAGAAAAACGTGAAGGGCTTGGACGACTTGACTTTTCAATAGGAGTACGTTTCGGAAAATAAAGGCAAGATGAATTCCATCATCCCACAGGATTGATTATGACCGTCCGTACAAGATAGGCAACATACACCAGTAATAACACAGCTCCTTCCCAACGCTCCAATGTACGTTTTGTAAAGAGGAAAATCCACAAAAGGATACCTAATGCAATCATCAGAATGTAATCAAAAAGGAAGCCTTCATCACTGCCTTGGATCGGACAGATAGCTGATGAAAAACCAATAACACTCAGTATATTGAAGGTGATGCTTCCTATCACATTTCCAATCGCCATATCCGTCTCGCCTTTGCGTGCAGACATGATCGAGGCGAAAAGCTCCGGTAGGCTTGTCCCCGCCGCAATCAACGTCAACCCAATAATACGTTCAGAAACACCTAACATCTTAGCTAATTCACAAGCACCCTGAATCAACCAGTCGGCACCGTATGTCAATGCTACTATAGCTCCCACAACATAGACACATGCCCTCCATAACGGCATATCAGGGGTATCCTCATGTTCTTCATCCTTGTTCTGTCGCCTCGAATTCCATATCTGCCACGACACAAACACAATCAACATCAAAACACCTATGATACCTGCTATACGACTAATGGTGCCTGTCATGGCCACCATCACAAACATTACACAGAACAACAACATAAAAGGTATGTCAATACGCAATGTCTGACGATCTGTATGACAAGCCTTAATCAAAGCCGTCACGCCTAATATCAATGCAATATTAGCAATATTGGACCCCACGACATTACCGATGGCAATGCCCGAACTACCAGCCAATGCCGCTTGAATACTGACCAACAACTCAGGAGCTGAGGTTCCAAATCCAACAACAGTCAACCCGATAACCATTGAACTCAATTTGGCTCTCTTTGCTATGGCAACCGCCCCATCTACTAAAAAATCCCCTCCTTTGACAAGAAGAAAAAATCCAATGATGATAAGTCCTATATTTTCTAACATAACTTCTCAAATTTAACCTTAAAATTTTCTTTTTCAGATAGTTAACAGTTATCAATTCTTATCCTTATTCCGTTTCGGGAACCATCCTCTCTCTACGCGCTTGCGTTGTTCAAATACCTCCTTAATACTCCAAAAACACGAAAAAGAGAATACTCCCAACAAAATAGATATGATATAATTATCAGAAACAAGTGATAATATAGTACCGACAAGACCGCATACCAAAAATACCCACCAGCATTTAACACCAAAATAATACTCTCCCTTAATCACCAAAGGATGAAAAATTCCAATAATTAAAAAAGTTGCCAATCCAATGATTAGGCCTGAATAATTAAAACTCTCCGAAAAAATAGTCATATTCCTCTATCTAAAAACATGTCTGCAAAACTAACTATTTTTTTCGTCATGTAAAAGAATACCATAAATTCTTAATGCTTATTAACTTCATCGAACGTTTCTTAACTCTTAATTCTTAACTCTTAATTCTTAACTCTTAAAGAATTTCACTACATTTGCACTCTCGAAATTTATATAAACAAAAAAGGATTATGGCAGTTATTAAACCATTTAGAGGTATTCGTCCTCCTAAAAATTTGGTGGAAAAGATTGAGAGTCGTCCCTACGACGTACTCGATTCTGAAGAAGCCCGCGCAGAGGCAGGCGACAATGAAATGTCACTCTACCACATCATCAAACCTGAAATCGATTTTCCAGTAGGCACAAGTGAATACGACCCTCGCGTTTACGAAAAAGCAGCCGAAAATTTCCAAAAGTTTCAAGACAAAGGATGGCTCGTTCAAGACGACAAAGAGATGTACTACATCTATGCCCAAACCATGAACGGGAAAACGCAATATGGTTTGGTAGTCGGAGCATACGTAAACGACTATATGACAGGCGTTATCAAGAAACATGAGTTAACACGAAGAGATAAGGAAGAAGATAGAATGAAACATGTTCGCGTCAATAATGCGAATATCGAACCTGTGTTCTTTGCATATCCCGACAATGCAACATTGAATGAATTAATAAAAAAATACACAGCAAAAGAACCTGAATACAACTTCATCGCTCCTATTGATGGATTTGGTCATCAATTTTGGTTGATTGATAATGACAGTGACATCCAGACCGTAACTGAAGAGTTCGGCAAGATGAAGGCTCTCTATATTGCTGACGGACATCATCGTTCTGCAGCTGCAGCTTTGGTGGGTGATGAGAAACGCAAACAGAACCCTAACCATAAAGGGGATGAAGAGTATAACTACTTCATGGCTGTGGCCTTTCCTGCAAGTCAATTAACGATTCTTGATTACAACCGTGTGATTAAAGATTTGAACGGACTAGATAGCGAAGGCTTTCTAAAAGCATTATCTAAAAATTTCACGGTAGAGAAAAAAGGCGAAGCCGAATATAAACCAAAAGAATTGCATGAATTCTCACTTTACCTGGATAAAAACTGGTACAGTTTGAAAGCAAAAGAAGGTACTTACAACAATCAAGACCCTATCGGTGTATTGGATGTGGATATCTCAAGCCGTTTGATTTTGGACGAGATTCTTGGCATCAAGGATTTACGTTCAGACAAGCGTATCGACTTCGTTGGTGGACTCCGTGGATTGAAAGAGTTAAAACGCCGCGTGGATAATGGTGAGATGCGAACTGCTTTGGCACTCTATCCTGTATCAATGAAACAAATCATGGACATTGCAGACAGTGGAAACATCATGCCTCCTAAAGCAACATGGTTTGAACCAAAACTTCGTTCAGGACTGATTATCCATAAACTATCTTAAACAAGATTTGTTGAAACATACCAAAAACGGCTGGATTCTTTTTTTAATCCAGCCGTTTTTTTGTATAAAATCAATTTTTGTTTGCATTGTACTGACAAATTACATACATTTGGTTCACATTTATTATTAACTAAAACATTATGTTTATGCGTAAATTTTTTTTATTCGGTGGAATTGCACTATTATGTACTTCCCTACTAACTACATCCTGCGAAAAGGATGAAAAAACCACCCCAGGAGGCGGATTTTTAGCAAGATCAGAGTGTATGCAAAGTAATGACATGCCTGACAATCCTAATGATTCAATACCCGTTTATTATGATCTTACAGTATCACCAACAGTTACCTATGATTTCGACCTTACTTCAGGTACTGGAACAATTACATGCATAAAATATATGAACTGCTGTTCAGAAGACTCTATCTATTCAATAGTCAGCGTGAATGGCAGCGAAATTATCATCGACAACAAAGAGATAGTTGATGAAGCCTGCAACTGTATATGTCGCTACGAGATTGTATCTCAGATCTGGGGAGCAGAAGCAAAACAATATACTGTAACTGTTCTTACAAACGGAAAGGGAGCAACTACCTTCAATATAGATTTAAGCAAAGAAACAACAGGTTCATTATTTAAAGAATAACAAAATAATGGAATACAAAAATAGGGTTGTATCGATTGATACACCCCTATTTTATTTATAACGAACAACAATTATGCATCAATTGTAGCATACGTTGCATTATCTTCAATGAACTGACGACGTGGTGCTACATCATCTCCCATCAGCATGGAGAAAGTATAATCGGCAGCTGCCCCATTCTCAATATGTACCTGACGCAATGTACGGAATTCAGGATCCATAGTTGTTTCCTTCAACTGTACAGCATTCATCTCACCCAAACCTTTATAACGCTGAATCTTAACACCTGCTTCCTGTCCGCCTCCATATTTATCAATAAAGGCTTGTTTCTGCTGATCCGTCCAACAATATTCTTCTACCTTACCTTTAGAACACTTATATAATGGAGGCGCAGCAATATACACATATCCACGCTCAATCAACTCACGCATGTGACGGAAGAAGAAGGTCAAGATCAATGTGTCGATGTGGCTACCATCGACATCGGCATCGGTCATGATAATAATCTTATGATAGCGAAGTTTCTCCAAATTCAAGGCTTTAGAATCTTCAGCCGTACCTATGCTGACACCCAAAGCTGAATAGATATTCTTTATCTCCTCACTATTTAGCACACGATCTATCGTTGCTTTCTCGACATTCAAAATCTTACCACGAAGAGGAAGAATAGCTTGGAATTCACGGTTACGACCTTGTTTTGCCGTACCACCTGCAGAATCTCCCTCGACAAGGAATATCTCGCAAAGCTCAGGGTTTTTACCAGAGCAGTCAGCCAATTTACCAGGAAGGCCTGCTCCACCCAAAGCAGACTTACGTTGAACGCTTTTACGAGCATTTGCAGCCGCAATACGAGCACGTGCTGCCAATACCACCTTATCAACAATCAGACGAGCCTCTTTCGGATGTTCCTCCAAATAATTTGATAAAGCCTCACCTACAGCCTGCTGAACGATACCAGAAACCTCGTCATTACCTAATTTGGTCTTCGTCTGTCCCTCAAACTGAGGCTCAGCAACCTTAACAGAGATAACAGCTGTCAAACCTTCACGGAAATCATCACCGCTGATCTCTACTTTTTCTTTTTCAAGAATCTTAAGGTCATCTGCATATTTCTTAAGTGTACGAGTCAAAGCTGTTCGGAATCCAGACACATGAGTACCACCTTCAATCGTGTTGATGTTGTTTACGTATGAATGGATATTCTCTTTAAACTCGGTATTATATGTCATAGCCACCTCGACAGGCGTACCATACTTGTCGGTATTGATATGGATAACATCCGGAATCAAATGCTCACGCAACGAATCCAAGTACTCAACGAACTCGCTTAATCCTTTTTCAGAGTAATACACATCAGAACGGAAGGTCCCATCTTCTAATGGACGATTATCTTTCAACGTTATCTTTACACCGGCATTCAAATAAGCCAGATCACGTAAACGAGCAGCTAATATATCATACTTATACTCATGAACTGTGAAAATAGTCGTATCAGGTAAGAATGTAACTTTCGTACCTGTCGTCTCCGCTGTTCCCACCTCTTTTACGCTGTATAGAGGCTTTCCACACGTATATTCTTGTTGGTATCTCTTTCCGCCACGGCAGACTTCAACCTTCATTTTAGTAGAAAGCGCATTCACACACGATACGCCGACACCATGAAGACCACCTGAAACTTTGTATGTACCTTTGTCAAACTTTCCACCTGCATGAAGTACGGTCATAACAACCTCCAAAGCAGAACGCTTCTCTTTTTCATGCATATCAACAGGAATACCACGACCATCATCCTCTACGGTAATAGAGTTATCTTCATTTATGGTTACTTCAATATGCTTACAGTAACCCGCCAATGCTTCATCAATTGAATTATCGACTACCTCATATACCAAATGATGCAAACCACGTTCGCTGATATCACCAATATACATTGCAGGACGTTTACGAACGGCTTCCAACCCTTCCAACACCTGAATACTACTGGCAGAATACGAATTTTTTTCTTCGCTCATGTTGTATTTTATTTTTTATATATTTTTCATCTCATAAACGAGCAAATATAATATTTTTTTAGCATTTATACGCTATTTTAAACCGGGAAAATGGTGTAAAATTATCGTAAAAACACCGCTCGTCCCATAATGCTTGATTCTTATCTATGCATTACCATCTTCCGCCTGCGCCACCGCCACCACTGCGGCCGCCACCACTATGTCCTCCTCGACTACTACTGTGACTATGACCATGACCGGAAGACCATCCGCCTGATGATCTTGTCGTACTAGAATAGTGTAATAACTTAGGAATCTCCCGTTCTGTCGGACGAATAGCTCCGCAACATGCACATTTGTAATACACCACTTTCTTACCTGCTGCACTATATGTTGCTTCCCGTATTATTTTCTCAGAATCAAATTGGCATGTGCGTGTATGACAGGTTTCACACTCTTCATAAAAAGAGTAGGACATTTTTCTATATCGAATGTAGTAAAAATGATGGTTCTCACACTCTCCTACACGGTATTTAACGACACCCTTTTCTCTCTCATATTTTTGGGCATCTGACAAGGCTGTCTCCGCCTCTTTTTTCGTCAATAATCTTGACGACTGCTGGCAGATTGGACATTTGATCGGAAGACGTTTATACCTTTGCAAAATTATCGTATATATAATCGTGAAGAAAAACTGTACAGCTGGAGCGATAAAAAAGAAGATGATCGATTTATAATCCTTCCGTTTTACATTACATAACTTATACGCTTCCAATACATCCTCTTTTCTTTTCTTCCATATGACGAGAAGTGCCTTACAGTTATGGATAAAACATAAATAACTATAATAACATAACACATAGACAATAACTTTCTCAAACTCTACATAATAAACAGATAGTGCAATAGGCACCATAGGAAGGTATTCCAAAACGAAATGCCACGTTTTGTTTTTCCAGATGTTCACTGTTGGAGTTAAGAATCCAGATGTGCTGACAGTCACCCTACTCTTATCATTGGATAGTAATAAGGTCTCATATAACTTCTCTGATGAATCAGGGTCCAGATTGCGTCCTGTTTTACTTTTGAATGATTTATAGAAACCTATTAAAGTCAACGAGATAAAACTTAAAAGATGGAAGAGATTAAAGCTATCATCCGTATCGTCCTCTTCAGAGGAAGTGATGGAAGAAGTGAGACTTGTTTGCTCCTCTTCTGTTTCTGTTCCAGCAAAGATCGTTCCCACATTTTTATCCTCAGAGATAAGATTGATCATCAGGGAAGCTTGTGTCAAGCCCTCAAAATAATTCCCTTTTTTAAAGTTAGGAACGAGGCAATTGTGACCTAAGCGAGCACATACAGCATCTGTAAACTTTTCTTCTGCACCATAGCCTGTGATGAATCGCCACTGGTGTGAATCCATAACCACGAGAAGAAGCAATCCATTATCATTATATCCGATTTGCCATGTGTTATACAATGTTAGCGCAAACTTAAAATCATCGTATTCATCGCTTAACTTATCCAAAATAACGGTATAATACATCAACCCTGTCTCATGGAAAATCTTACTTGCCATGGTATTCAAGGAATCTATTTGCAAGGAATCCAAGTAATGTAATGGATCGGTTACGTATTGAGTACTATCTGTCACGTATGGATTAGGTAAAGTAGTAGGATTCCATGGCTCGTGGCTTTGTTCCTCTTCATAGTTAAGTTCGTCGGAATCATTCGACGTATTGTTATCACCCTCATCACATGAAGGAAGAGCTATCAGCAGGAAAAAACAGACAATATAAAAGAGGAAACTTCTTCTCATTCACTTATTCGATTTAAAATTATGTTTCAAATTTACATATTCTTACAGAGAAAAAAAAGAAGGCTCGACAAAATGCCGAGCCTTTCTTATTAAATTGATAAAGAATTAATCTTTAAATTTAGCTGAGATGAACTCACGGTTCATACGAGCAATGTTACTGATAGAAATAGACTTAGGGCACTCTGCTTCGCAAGCACGAGTATTAGTACAGTTACCGAATCCTAGTTCATCCATCTTAGCAACCATTGATTTCACACGTTTAACAGCTTCAACACGACCTTGAGGGAGCAAAGCGAACTGAGAAACCTTAGCAGATACGAACAACATTGCAGAACCATTCTTACATGCAGCTACACAAGCACCACAACCGATGCAAGTTGCAGAGTCCATAGCCTCATCAGCATCTACTTTAGAGATAGGAATTGCGTTTGCATCCTGAGCACCACCACAATTGAATGATACATAACCACCAGCTTGTTGAATCTGATCAAAAGCATTACGGTTTACCATCAAATCCTTGATTACAGGGAAGGCAGCAGAACGCCATGGTTCAACAGTGATTGTTTCGCCATCTTTGAAACGACGCATATACAACTGACAAGTAGTAGCACCTGTTGCAGGACCGTGAGGATGTCCATTGATGAACAAAGAACACATACCGCAGATACCTTCACGACAGTCATGATCGAAAACGATAGGCTCTTCACCCTTCTCAACCAATGTTTCGTTTAGGATATCCAAAGTTTCCAAAAAAGATGTATCTGGAGTAGTTTCAACACCCTCGTATGTTACAAACTTACCCTCTTCTTTCGGGCCGGCTTGACGCCAAACCTTCAAATTGACTTTCATTATATTATCTGTAGCCATTTGTTTTACTTTTTAAATTGATTAAGATTTGTAGTTACGAGTTTGAACCTTGATAGCCTCGTATGTGAGAGGTTCTTTGATTAACTCAGGTGCTTTCTCGTCATTACCTTGATAATTCCAGCAACCAACATAGAAGAAGTTTTCGTCATCACGTTTTGCTTCTCCTTCTTCTGTTTGGTATTCTTCACGGAAGTGACCACCGCAACTTTCATTACGGCTCAAAGCATCAGATGCGATCAACTCACCCATGATGATGAAATCCTTCAAATGGAATGCTTTATCCAATTCAATATTCATTCCTTCGTCGATCTTACCAGGAATAAACAAGTTGGTCTCAAACTCCTTACGTAAATCTTTCAATTTCTTAAGAGCCAATTCCAAACTTTCCTTTGTACGACCCATTCCAACATATTCCCACATGATGTGGCCTAACTCTTTGTGAATAGAATCTACAGAACGTTTTCCATGAATATCCATCAAAGCTTTTTGATCTGCTTCGCACTTAGCTTGTGCATCCATAAATTCTTTGCTATCTGGATTGAAACGAGGAACGGTGATTTGATCTGATAAGTAATTTTGGATAGTATAAGGCAATACGAAGTAACCATCTGCCAAACCTTGCATCAATGCAGAAGCACCTAGACGGTTAGCTCCGTGGTCAGAGAAGTTACATTCACCGATTGCGAACAATCCCTTAACAGATGTTTGTAATTCATAATCTACCCAAAGACCACCCATTGTATAGTGGATAGCAGGGAAGATCATCATTGGATTATAATATTTAACGCCATTGATCTCTTTTGCAAATTCGCCAGGATTAACGTCTGTAATCTCTTCGTACATATCGAACAAGTTACCATAACGTTGACGAACTACATCAATACCTAAACGATTGATAGCTTCTGAGAAATCCAAGAATACAGCCAAACCTGTATTGTTTACGCCATAGCCTTTGTCGCAACGCTCTTTTGCTGCACGAGAAGCAACATCACGAGGAACCAAGTTACCAAATGCAGGATAACGACGCTCCAAGTAGTAGTCACGATTCTCTTCTGGAATATCAGAACCCTTGATTTCGCCACGTTGTAACTTCTTAGCATCTTCAATGTTCTTTGGAACCCAGATACGACCATCATTACGCAATGACTCAGACATCAATGTCAACTTAGATTGCTTGTCACCATGAACTGGAATACAAGTTGGGTGAATCTGAACGTATGAAGGGTTAGCCATATATGCTCCCTTACGATAAGCAGCGATAGCAGCTGAACAGTTACATCCCATAGCATTAGTTGACAAGAAGTATGTATTACCATAACCACCTGTAGCCAATACAACAGCATGAGCAGCAAAACGCTCAAACTTACCTGTTACCAAGTTCTTTGCAATAATACCACGAGCACGACCGTCGATCATCACGATGTCATGCATCTCGTAACGGTTAAAGCTCTTTACCTTACCAGCCTTGATCTGACGGTTCAAAGAAGAGTAAGCACCCAACAATAACTGTTGTCCTGTTTGACCCTTAGCATAGAATGTTCTGGAAACCTGAGCACCACCGAATGAACGGTTAGCCAAAAGACCTCCATATTCACGAGCGAATGGAACACCTTGAGCAACACATTGGTCAATAATATTAGCAGAAACCTCGGCCAAACGATAAACATTCGCTTCACGTGCACGATAGTCACCACCTTTTACAGTATCATAGAACAAACGATAAACTGAATCGCCATCGTTTTGATAATTCTTAGCAGCATTGATACCTCCCTGTGCAGCAATTGAGTGTGCACGACGAGGAGAATCCTGAATACAGAAATTTAAGATATTGAATCCCATCTCAGCTAAAGTGGAAGCTGCAGATGCACCGGCCAAACCTGTTCCAACTACGATGATATCCAACTTACGTTTGTTGGCAGGATTCACCAATTTTTGGTGAGCTTTATAGTTAGTCCATTTTTCAGCTACTGGACCTTCTGGAATTTTAGAATTTATTTCAACCATAATATATATCTATTTCAATTAGTAACTGATTAAAGACTTTGAATATACCCTGCAACAACAACAGCAGCAAACCCTAAGAAAATAAGTGTTGAAACGATGTTTGCACAACATTTCAAACGTGGGAACCATGTTTTATTATCCAATCCTGCAGATTGAAATGCGCTCCAGAATCCGTGTGTTAAATGGAACCAAATAGCTACAAACCACAAGATATAGAGCAAACAAATAATCGGATTAGCGAATGTCGCTCTGATAAGTGCTGCTCCATCTGCAAACTGACCTGCATACTCAGCTTCACAACCTAATATTTCAGGTAACTGCATCTTTGCCCAAAAATGAGACAAGTGCATAATCAATCCTAATAAAACCACAACACCCAAAACAAACATGTTACGAGAAGACCATTCTACCTTCTCCTGATTGTCCTGAAATGAATAAGCAATAGGACGTGCTTTCTTATTACGCAACGTAAGAATGGTTGCAAAAATAATATGCAAAATGAATCCGCCCGCTAATACTGCCGTACCTACTAAAGCATACCAATTTGCACCTAAAAATTCACAAATCGTATTGTATGCTTCGCCAGAGAAAATGGCAACAACATTCATCGACATGTGAAAAATAAGAAACAAAATAAGGAAAAATCCAGTAATACTCATAACCAGCTTTCTCCCGATTGATGAATCAATTAACCACATAAGTTTTTGAAATTTAATGAATTATTTAATTAATTATTTATTACTAATGCGTTATAAACCAGCTTTTATGAATCATTTGGCAACAATTCATATTACAAAAATATAAAAAAAATTAAATTGTAAGGGTTATACGACCTTTTTTTCAATTTTAACATGAACAGAAATACGTTAAAAGGGAAAATGCTATAGATAATTCCATTTCATCGTATAAACAAAATCAATATCAATCATGGGATATAAACTTCGAAACAAAATTTATGCAACCCAGTAATATATGATACTTCCAATGATAAACACGATGGTGGCTATGCCACAAAATCTACAGAATGTCTTGAATTCTTTTAATGCTAATGAATAATGATTGCTTATACCATTCTTTAAATAGGTTCTAAGCAATCTGCCCGTTTTAAACAGTCGATACGTCGGAATGAGAAATAAAACACCCAACGCCATAATGATTAATCCATATAATATATTGTGTTTCAAAAAGAAAGAGATAAAGATGCGTGTCGGATTAAAAAAGGGTCTATCAATCATTAAGAACACTCCGGCACTTAAATAGATTATACATACAATCAAACTGCAGACCGAAAATAACAACAGCCAATTAGCGATTGATTGTAAATATGCTTTATTCTGTCCTTCTTGCTGAATAGCTTGTGAATCAGATTTTTGCATCTCGATTTCTTGATTGTCGATTGTCTCCATATTGTAATTTTATTTTACATTTTCAATATCACATTTCTCAATGATAGAGAGTACATCCTTCGATAGCGTTTCGAGGCTGTCTTGTGCTAACCTATTGGCTTGACAGGTGATACTCTTTTCATACAGATTACGGGCATATCTGGCATTTCCAAAGTTACGATCTTTATTGGCCACAGCTTTTTTAAAGTGCTCCAAAAGGTAGTGGTCTGCTTCTTCTGTTAGACGATAGCCTCCTTTATTTGCTCTCTGTACATAAATGTCATGCAGTTCTTGCGGCGAATAGTCTGGGAATTCTATATAACGATTGAAGCGGGATTGTAGTCCGGGATTAGATTCAATAAAATGTTTCATCTCTTCGGTATAACCGGCCACAATGACCACCAAGCTATCTCGATCGTCTTCCATACGTTTAAGTAGAGTGGCAATCGCTTCTCCACCATAGTCCTGCTCACTACTATTGGTAAGAGCATATGCTTCGTCGATGAAAAGGACTCCATTGATGGCAGAATCGATAACCGCATTTGTTTTTGTAGCGGTTTGTCCGACATACTCAGCAATAAGACCTGATCGATCTGTTTCAACCAAATGGCCCTTTTTCAAGACACCCAAGTCTTTGTATATGCGTGCCATAATACGTGCAACCGAGGTCTTACCCGTACCAGGATTTCCTGTGAAAACCAAATGATAAGAGACCTGAGCCTCTTTCAACCCTTTATTCTTTCTCGCTTGTTGTACCTTGATGAAATTGGAAAGTGATTTAACCTCCTCTTTCACAGGTTCTAATCCAATCAGCGATTCTAACTCTTTGTAAGGATCTTCGGACGATGGTTCCGTAATGGTTATCGCAGGACTTGCAGCTGGAATGGTATCTTTCTTACTTATCTTTTCTGTTTCTGTGCTATAATCATTTGATTCAACTTCATCGGTATCAACGACCATTGTAAACACTCCACAAAGAAGGAATGAAATGATAACCACCAACCCAATGATTTTTTGTGTTTTATTCAGATGAAATTCCATAACGTGAATATTGTTTGAATGGTGAGTTTACAGAACATCACCATAAAGATGTCATTTTTTGTTGTTATGCAAAGTTAAGCGAATTTATCTTGTCTGACAAATCTTTCTCATGCCTATAAACAGAAGGTAGGGCAATAGATATAGAATAAGATCCACACTATCATAATGTCCAGGTAAAATGTGAAGAGCCTGCAGAAGTTCTGACAGAACGCCCGCCATCGGTATAACACATGAGACAAGCGCTATCGTACGGAACGATAGGTTTACAAATAATCCATCAATGATTAGAATATAAGCTATGCTCCATAAACACCCCGGCAGGTTATACACAATAACATCTGATGGACGACCCATCGCTTGACGTATGGAAACGAGATAATCGCCCATAACCGTATTGGAAAGCTGATAGAGCAGCGTATGACTTCTATAGAGAATATAGATTGTACCCCCTACACATAAGATGAGCAGGCCCAAAATCACTTTGAATTTATTCATGTCATAGCAGTACAACTGCATGCAACATTACATTCTGTGATACCTGGTATATCGTTTCTTTGACATACCATAATTGGCATAGCAACCACGATCTTTTTGACCGATTCTGAATTCAAGGCCTATTTCATGCGAACCATAACTATCATGTCTTAAATCCTCAAAGATATAGTCATAGGAATAAAACACAGAAAAGAATTCAAATGAATAACCGACTCTGATAACAGCCTCATTAGGGATACGATAGGCTGCACCGACATAGAAATAATCTCGTGGATGAGAATCATAATCATTCACATAATAGAAATCAAAACCTATCTGATGCTTCTGAACATTTTTAGACCCTTCATCTCCTTTAAACAGATAAAAGGCATACGTAGGTGATAATCTCCACCATTCCTGAGACTGGAAATTTGCATTAAAGAATCCATAGAATATCTTGTTCATGGAAACATTATCCGTTCCTTTCAACAAGTGATTGGCAGCAAAACCAAACTCAAAATTTTGCAACAGGAACTCCACACCGACATCAATATCAGGTGCACTTCCTTTCTCCAGTTGTTCAAGCACACTATTTCTGGTAGGTGTATTATTCAACGTATATCCCAAGTCTATCTCCGACTCCTTATATCCTTTGGTCATCATTCCCACACTCATTCCGAAGTTAATATAACTATCGGGGGCAAAAGGTACACAAAAAGCATAATCTACTTTAGGATTTGCGATGTATTGATAACCTATCTTATCATACAACATATTGATACCTACCTGAGAGTGAGCACCTAAGAAGAAATATTTTCCTGATATAAATAATGATAAAGGGGCACCATCCAAACCAACCCATTGGAATCTACCTCCAGTCGTTATGGTTGCATATTGTAACTCTGGAATATAGCCTGGATTATGATATGCATACTGCAATTGCTTATTGGCAAAGAAAGGGGCTTCCTGTCCCATCATCCAGCACAGATGGAACAAAAGAACAATAGTTGCAATTCCTCTTTTCATATATCTTGACTCTATCATATTCATACCATTAATCATTTATAAGCGTTACGTAACCTGTCTTGATTTGCTCAACACCTTCGCTATAGTAGTGTACTGCATAGAAATAGGTATCGTCAGATGCCGGCTTACCTTTATACGTTCCATCCCAGCCCACTCCTTCATATATCAAAGTACCTACACGGTCGAAGATACGAAGCTGATAATCTTCCATAAAGATGGAACCACTCTCTGCATAGTATGTGTTTGGTATCTTAATATCTGAATCAACAGTCACTATAGTCTCAAGATTCTTCTGACATCCAAACTCATGTTGTACATTCAAACGAACTGTCAATGGTCTGTTGTAAACAAATGTCTCTCCAAAATAATCGTGCGTAACCTTTGCACCATATTCATATGTGCCATCTCCAAAGTTCCAGTAGAACGTTAGATTTTCATCCTCTGATGTTGGTATCGTAGAGAAGTTCATGTGAGGATGTTCCTTATCCATGCTCTTACCCGACTCCAATGTGCCATCTTCGTTGAGAGCCAATATCGTGAAGTTAGGAATAGAAGCCACATTAACATACACATCTTTTGAACCGAGACAATTGTTAACATCCGTAACATTCACCGTCAACTTATCGGATTCTGTAGGATAATATGAATAAGCAACCGAATCTGAAACCAACATAGAATCATTCAGCCACCACTCATATTTCCTTAGATTATTATTTTGGATATGGAGATTAGCTTCGGTACCTAAACATACATTCACATCATTTACCTCCACATCAATCTTCTTATATGTATAAGCACTGAACTGAAGTGTATCCCTACATCTCATAACTGATTCTGTAATGATTACCTCATAAGTGGCTGAATCCATAATCGGTTGCTGATATGTATCACCTGAATATACATCTCCATCGGCTATATTATACCATTCAAATTTAGAATCATTCTCTGCTTTTATCGAGAAATCTGTTATTTCTCCATAGCAATAGAGTGGTTTAACCTTTGATAAGGTGATCTTGCCTGGTGAATGCATCTTGATGTATAATGAGTCTTTCACCTTACATCCATTCTCATCTATTGCAATAAAGGTATAAGTACCTGTCGTACCAATGTTCGACGTCAATCTCTCCGTATGACCTTCTGTAACATTATACAAAGAATCGATTGAATAACTAATGTTATTTTTTCTTACAACATCAGAGAAATAGACAGGGTTCTTAGCACATGTATCGAATGTGAAGGATTCAAACTTCACAGCAGGATGAATCGTAACCGTCAACAAGGTATCACGGCTGACACAGTTTGTAATGTCTTGTACCTGACGAACCTGATAATATCTTGTTCCTGAAAGGTCAGTTTTTACAATCGTAGTAACCGTATCCACCAGAGATTCTGCAACATTTTCCCATACCAATCGAAGGTTATTCTGCGTCGGACTACCTACCAACTCATGCAAACCTGTGTTTTGACAGAATGCTTGGTCTTCTACCTTAGGTACTTCTGGTTGCTTATAGAATGTCAACTGAGTCGTAGCATCTGCTGTACATGTCAAGCCATCAGATGTATATGAGTAATTTACCTTATAGAGACCACTCTCATTTAATCCACTTGCATCGGCTGTTACGTCACGATTACCATTACTTACCAATGTAAAGGCATCTGCATCTATCAAGGCAGTCATTGTCTTAGCCTTAGCTGAATATTTTGCCAATTGAACCAAATTGATTGTGTTTGGCAAACAAGTTGATGAATCTGGTATAACAGCTTCAATCTGTGGATAAACCTTGACTGTTACAGGTGTGTAATCACTTTCACATCCTGTTATAGTATTCTTTTGTTTAATATAATACTGAGTGGATTCATCGGTTTGAATAGAGAAACGTGCTATCTCTGTACTATCAAATACCACCTTCTTCGCAGCATCAAACCATAGTATTCTCAATCGTTCATCTGATGAAGTAAGGGTAGGCAGAGTCATCTGGACATCCTCTCCATCTTTTTGTTGACATAGACGAATCACAGTATCTGGTATGACTTGTGGATTAGGATTTACTGTCACAAGTACATCTATACTATCCTGACAATAAAGTGTACCCATCTTCATTTCACCGATCAAACGGAATGTCTCCGTCTGCTTCACAGCATCTGCAAATGGGAACACCTCACCTTTACCAATCACACCGTTTTCTCTTCTCCATGTATATTCACTTGCATTTGTAGCCTTCAAGTCTGGTACAACATCACCATAGCATATCTCCTTCACTCCAGTCGTTGATACTTGTAATGAATCATAAACCTTCACTTCAATTGTATCTTGTCTTACACACTTCGACTCCGTCTCGCTAGCCTCAATCAAATACTTACCTGTTGTCAGTACTTTTGTAGGGTCTGTCACCTGCTGATTAACACCTGATGCTGTGATCAGATAGTAGCTGTAATGTTTCTCCTCATCACTTCCTCCATAGTTGCCTTCAACTGATAATGGAAGATCAACAGCTACATTGTAACAGCTCTCTAATAATCCGACAGGCTTAAACTCTATCTTCTTGCGTACATCCATCGTAAATGTATCTGCTTCACTATAACAGTGGTTGGTTGTATCTACTGCACGCAAGATATACTCTTTCGTACCATCTTTCTCTGTGCTAACAATCAACTCATCTGATACTTGACGCAACGTACTGGTTACCCACTCGAATGTCTGGTCGTAAGTGCCGGTACCTGTCTTCTTCGCCGTCAACGTCACGTCACCGATGCCCTGACATACGATCGTATCACCCACAAGTTCAGGCTTGCCTGGTTGCTTGTAGAAGCGTACCGATACTGGTTGTACCAGTTCGCAGCCCTTGTCATCCTTGTAGTAAACCTTCAAGTCGCTATCCTCCGAGATGGCTGTCTCGTTTTCTATCTGCACGCCCTTGTTCGTCGTATATTGGTAGCGTGGGTTCGTACCTCCGTATATGCTCTTGTTCAGATCCTCCATCAGATTATACGTGTATGGCTGGCAGATCGTCTCAGGATCTACCCAGCGACTCCGTATCTGTGGATTCACCGTAACGGTCATCTTCGATGCAGGGCTCACACAGCCCGTAACCTTGTCTATCTGTACCGTGCTATATTCGGTCACACCATCAACAGTGATATCCTGTAGAAGATCATCTTCCTTCTGTAGAGTATCACCCGATGCATTCATCCATACGATTGTATAGTTGCTAATCGTTTTTGCACTACGATTGAAGTTAATCTTAACACCACTCGACGTTGTATCTTGACAGAACTGTACTGCTGTGTCACCGCTCATGGCTGGTAAACTATCGACTACAATCTTCACATCAATACTATCTGCACAATACTCAGTGCCAAGTTTCATTTGACCAATCAAACGGAATGTCTCCGTCTGCTTCACAGCATCTGCAAATGGGAATGATTCACCTTGACCAGTCACACCATTCTCACGTCGCCAAGTATATTCACTTGCATTTACTGCTTTCAAGTCTGGTACAACATCACCATAACATATCTCGCGACTACCCACCGTTGATACTTGAAGTGAATCATATACTTTCACATCGATTGTATCACGGCGAACACAACCTGACTCATCCTCACTGGCTTCAACCAAATACTTACCTGTAGTTAATACTTGGCTTGGATCCGTCAATTTCTGAAGAGAACCAGCCGTTGATACCAAATAGTATGTAAAGTGTTTTTCCTCGTCGCTACCGCTATAGTTGCCCTCTACCTTGCTTGGCAGATCGATTGCCACGTTGTAGCAACTCTCTAGTAAGCCGACTGGCTTGTATTCTATCTTCTTGCGTATATCCATCGTGAAGGTGTCCGCCTCACTATAACAATGGTTCAGCGTGTCTATGGCGCGAAGGATATATTCCTTCTTGCCGTCCTTCT
>CACXCA010000010.1 GCA_902766045.1 uncultured Bacteroidales bacterium | reverse complement strand
TATGACTTCGAAAGCGACAATGTATTGTTCGTAAGAGATGACTTGAAGTTCATCGGCGAGGAGTCTGACTCCATCGCAACAGGAACGTTGGTTGGCAAGTACGGCATGGCATTCACGGAGGCATCCTTCGAGAACTTGAACGAGAACTTCTCAGAGGTAAATATCACAATAGTAGAAGACAGCTTAGTCATCACCCCTCGTGAGAACGTCATCGTAACCATCACTAAACACTCCGAGACAGTTATCTACGACGGCGAAGAGCATACAGTGACAGGCTACGACTTCGAGAGCACAGATCCATTGTATATCGAAGAGTATATGAAGTTCAACGGAGTAGAGTCTGACTCAACCGCTATAGGTACTGCAATCGGCAGCTACGGCATGACGTTCGATGAGACTTACTTCGAGAACATCAACGAGAACTTTAAGGATGTAACGTTCGTTGTGAACAGCAATGACAGCTTAGTCATCAACGCTTTGGAGGGTATCATCGTAACAATCACCGAACATGCAGACACGTTCATCTATGATGGCGAGGCTCATACAGTGAAGGGTTATGATGTGGCAATCAACAGCGACTTGTATAAGGTATCCGACTTCACATTCAACGGCGATTCAACCATCAGCGGCACCACCGTTGGTAAGTACTCAATGCCAGTTGAACCAACCGACTTCGTTAACAACAACGTAAACTTCAAGGATGTAACCTTCGTGGTTGTTCCAGATACGATGGTCATCACTCCACGTGAGAACGTAGTAGTCACCATCACTAAACACTCCGAGACAGTTATCTACGACGGTGAGGAGCATATAATAAGTGGTTACGACTTTGAAAGCACTGATCCGTTGTATATCGAGTCTTACATGAAGTTCACAGGTGAGGAGTCAGACTCCATCGCTATAGGAACTGAGATCGGTAGCTACGGTATGAGCTTCGACGATACTTACTTCGAGAACATCAACGAGAACTTCAAGGATGTAACCTTCGTTGTTAATAGCAACGATAGCTTGGTAATCGAAGCATTGAAGGGTATCGTCGTAACGATTACGCCAGTATCTGATACAGTATCATACAATGATAAAGTACAGACCATAAGTGGTTATAGCGTAACAACGAATCATCCACTTTATACAGAAGAGTATATCACCTTCACGGGCGATGCAACAGCATCTGGTAAGTTGGTAGGTGAGTATCCAATGATGTTGTCGGCAGACGACTTCACTAATAATAACCCTAACTTCGAGGATGTCACATTCGTAGTAGGTGAGGGTGGTTTGGTGATCGAACCAATCCGCACAGTGATTGTCCGCATCAAGGAGAATGCTGCAACCTACACGTATGATGGACAGGAACACTCAGTATATGGCTTCTCCATCACATCGAACGAGCGTTTGTACTCATACGTTAATGATTGTGAGTTCACAGGTAAGGATGAGGTGAGCGCTACCGAGGTTGGTAAGTACTCGATGAACTTGAAGGAGTCAGACTTCACCAATAAGAATCCGAACTTCGAGAATGTACAATTCATCATTGAACATGACTCATTGGTTATCTTGCCTCCAAGTGCAGTAGTGGTTAAGATCACCGAACATGGTGGTAAGTTCATCTTCAACGATACAACGTATGTTGTGACAGGTTATGATGTAGCTATCGATAACGAGGTTTATACGGAGGCTGACTTCATCTTTAAGGGTGATTCAGTTGTAGCAGGTACTGAGGTAGGTAAATACACGATGGAGTTGAAGCCAGAAGACTTCGTTAATATCAATCCTAACTTCACAGATGTTACCTTCGTGATTGTTGATAACCAGTTGATTATCGACCCTATCAAGGAGATTATCGTCTATATCAAGGAGAATGCAGATACCTTCACCTACGATGGAAAAGAACATAAGGTGTATGGCTTCACAATGACCAGCAACAGTAAGAACTACATCTACGGTGTAGATTGCAAGTTCATCGGTAATGATAATCTTTACGGAACAGATGCTGGTAAGTACTGCATGAACTTACAAGAGAGCGACTTCGTTAACTTGAATTCAAATATTGAAAACGTACGTTATGTGATTGAACATGATACGATGGTGATCCTGCCAATGTCTGGTGTTGAGGTAACCATCATCGAACACGGTGGCAAGTTTGAATATGACGGTACTGAACATACAGTGAGCGGTTATGATGCTCGATTCAATACAGAGTTGTATGGCATCGCCGACTTCAAGTTCACTGGCGACAGTATCATCACAGCTACTGAGGTAGGTGAATACTCGATGGATCTGAAGGAGTCAGACTTCGAGAACATCAATCCTAACTTCACAGATGTTACCTTCATCATCAAGCATGATCAAAAGATGGAGATCGAGAAGATCGATGGTGTACAGGTAATTGTGAAGAAACGTGGTGCTGTTCTTTCTTACAATGGCGAGGTACAAAGAGTGACTGGTTATGATATCGTACGTATCAATGATCAACTCTATACGGAGAATGACTTCCGCTATATCGGTTCGCCACTCGATACTATTGCATCACGTCAGAATATCGGTAAGGTGACGATGAGCTTGACAGCCGATGACTTTGAGAACATCAACGAGTCCTTCTCTGAGGTTCACTTCGTAGTCATGGAAGATAGCTTGACAATCATACCAAATGATCATGAGGTAGTCACCATCCACGAAGGAGCTAAGTTGGTACCATTTGATGGTCAGGAGCATGAGGTGACAGGCTTCACCTTCACGAGCGAGAGCGGTTACTATACACGTGAGAGCTTCCAGTTTGTTGGACGTGATACCGTCCGTGGTACAGCAGTAGGTGCTTACTCAATGAACTTGAAGCCAAGCGACTTCATCAATATCGATACAAACTATGTCAATCCTAAGTTTGTCATAGTTCACGACTCTTTGGCTATCGTGCCATTGCAGGCAATCGTAGTAACCATCTACGAACATGCTGATACATTGACGTTCAACGGTAAGAAACAGACTGTTACAGGTTACGATATCGAGAGCAGCATCTCTTACTATGATGCAAAAGACTTTGTCTTCACAGGTGATAGTACGGTATCAGGTACTCACGTAGGAGAATACACAATGAAGTTGAAGGAGAGTGATTTCCACAACATCAATACGAACTTTACGGATGTCACCTTCAAGGTGGTTCCTGCCGTAACGAAGATTGTTCCTATGGATGTGCTTCATGTTACAATCCGTGGTAATCGTGATACTGTCACTTACGATGGAGCTATGCACGTGGTTAAGGGTTACACCATCGAGGCAGAAGAGGGCTTTGAGTTCTACAAAGAGTTCAAGTTCAATGGTACTGCCGAGGCTACAGGCTATAAGTTGGGTGAATATCCAATGAATCTGAAGGCTGAAGACTTCGTTAACACCAGCAAGGATTATACGAAGGTTATCTTCAAGGTGGAAGATGGATTGTTGAAGATCAACAAGGTGGCTATACCAATCGTGATCACAGCTAACTCCTTCTCTAAGGTATATGACGGAACACGTTTGACGAACGATGGTTACTCATACACTATCGAGGCATTGCAGAAGGGTGATAGAATCAAGGCTACTATCCAAGGTACAATCACTCACGTAGGTGAGACAGTGAACAAGGTGGTAGGCTTCCGTATCCTTCGTGGTACTGAGGATGTAACCGACAACTATACAATCGGTAGAGCCGTAGATGGTAAGTTGGTTGTCACTCCACGTCCAATCACCCTGACATCAGCAAGCGATGATAAGGTATATGACGGTACTGCTTTGACCAACGACAGCATTGAAGTAGGCGGTATGGGCTGGGCTCATGGTGAAGGCGCTATCTATCAGGTGACTGGAAGTCAGACTGAGGTAGGTGCTAGCTCGAATGTCTTCGATTACGCATTGACTTTGAATACGCGTCCATCAGACTATGAGATCGATACAGCATACGGTGTCTTGACAGTCTATACAAGTGATGAAAGAGTGATTATTACTGCAGCATCTGAGACCTTCGTATATGACGGTAAAGAACACAGTAATTCAGGCTATACAGTCTCAGGTTATCCAATTGCGAAGGGCGATACCTTGTACGCTGAGGTGGAGGGTAGCTTGACACACGTTGGAGAAGTGGAGAACAAGGTGGTTAGCTACCGTGTGATGAGAAATGGTCAGGATGTAACGAAATTCTATAACTTCGGTAAGACCGTGTCAGGTACTTTGGTGGTTAAACCACGTAGAGTAGTGATCGAGTCCATGTCGGCATTCAAGGAATACGATGGAGTTGAGTTGACAAATGACTCTGTAGTGATCAGCGGTGACGGTTGGGCAGAAGGAGAGGAGGCTGTAGTGACAGTCGATGGAACACAGCTCTTCCCTGGCGAAAGCTACAACACGTTCGAGGTAGAGATGTCTGACAAGGCTGATATAGCAGACTACGATACAATTCATAAGGTAGGTATATTGACTGTCGGTGTCAATACACATCCGATCAGCATCGTCGCAGCATCCGATTCGAAGGTATATGACGGCAGACCATTGGAGAACTCAAACTTCACTTACACTGACAGCATCTTGGCAGAAGGTGATATCTTGTATGTTGAAATCGAAGGATCTATCACTGAGGTGGGTGTAGATACCAATAGAATCGTCAGCTACCGTGTGATGAGAGATGATGTGGATGTAACCGAATACTATACATTCGGAGACATTGAGAATGGCGTATTAAAGGTTCATCTTAGAATTGAACCAGATAAGAGAATGTACATCACAGGTGTACATCACTCAATCGAGATCTTCAACATGAATAAGACAGTACGTGTATATGATGTCTTAGGACGTATGGTTAAGATTAATGGTTCATTCGAGGCGTATGCTGGAGAATACTTGAATATCGATGTGATGAATCAAGGTGTATATGAGGTAGTCACAGACGATGAGGAGGCATATAAAGTTATCGTAAGATAAACCAGATGGATAGCAGAGAGGCTGAAGTGGCGGAGATCTTCCACACGACAGCCTCTTTGTCATAGAATAGAGATTAGTTATGGTAGAGATAAGTCATAATCAGGAAAAGAAAGAGAAGAAGGAGTGGGCGATTATCAATATGTTTCGTTCCTGCTATCCCTACTTTCCGTTAGGCGATTTGGAGAAATCAGAGTCGCCCGATTTCCTGGTGCACACAGATGATAAGTTGATTGGCATTGAACTGACGGAGCTGAAGTATGAGCGTGAAGATAAGCTGTTCAACCTGCGTGCGCATGAAGACTTTCTTACCTATATGATGGAAGATGCCCAGCACATTGTGGAGCAGCAGTGTGAGTTCAAACTGATGGTGGAGGCGTTGTTCACAGATGATATCAGTCCGACGGTCCTGATGGTGAACGAGGAGGCCCGTCTGTTGGTGCGTCAAGGACTGGCAGAATCGATTGCCAAGGTGGTTTTGGATAACATACCCGATTCGACAGGGATGAAATACAAGGTGGATCGTAGTTCAAAGTATGGTTATCAGAACCTTCCATCCAAGATACAGAGCATCACCATTTCCAATGTGACTGGACGGTGGCATGACAGCCTGTGGTATGCTGCCATTGCTACGAAGGTGAAACCGTTGTCCATCTCGAGTGTGTCGCAACGATTGGTGGCGAAGAATTTTAAGTTACAGAAATACAATCCTGCTTGTGATGAGCAGTGGTTGGTGATCATCCAGAATAGTTTTTTGATGTCCAGCTCCTATAATTCAGTGTCAGCCAAGGATGCCCTAGAACATATCTACCGTAGCAAGTTCGACAAAGTGTTCGTATTTGAACGAAGTGAAGGCATGGTGACACGGTTACAGACGAACAAGCTGGAAGTCAAGAATTAAGAAGCGTTGTAGGGACGCGGCGTGCCACGTCCGCTGTTAGGTGTGGCACATCACATTCATGGCTATATTTGTATGAGCCTTCCAGGCTCGTGGAACGATATCACAGGGGAATCAATTTACCATCATCGTCAGCCTGAAAGGCTGTAACAGATATAGCCCATGGGCATCGCCCTGGGTATTATAGGTGACGTGCTGCCCTACCGCCGTCCGAAGGGAAATAGAATAGGTGTCTCGCTAAAATTGAATAAGGTGGCTAATTCACCAAAGGCAAATATTATTCGCCCCAACATTATTATACAATGTTAAAAAAGTTTAATATCTTTGCACTCATAATTAAACCAATACAGATGAGAACAATAAGAAATATGATAATCCTATCGCTGGTAGGTATGTGTATGGCCAGTTGTATTCAAGACGAACCATTGAATGCGGAGGCCGATATCCTTCAGTGTAACTTATCTTCGGATAAGGAGTATCTGGTGACTGCTTCGGATACGTTGATGGAGGTGACCAGTATCATGAACAACATTACAATCTTTGTCAAACCGGGATGTGACCTTTCTAAACGGGCACCTCGTTTCATCTTGACAGAAGGGGCTACGATTGAACCAGCCAGTGGTTCAGTTCAGGATTTCTCGAATAATAAAACAGTGAAATATACTGTCACTTCACAGAGTGGCGAATGGAAGCGTGAATATACGGTGGCGTATTATACCTTTATTTCGTTGCCGACTCATTTCGGTTTCGAACATTATCAGCTAAACGAATCTAATAAGTACCATATCATCTACGAAGAGGTGGATGGTGTGGATGTGATGTCGTGGTGGAACTCCGGAAACCCTGGATTCTGTTTGGCTTCGAGTGCAGGCCCTGATGGTTATCCGACCGTCTGCATAGAGGAGGGATATAAGGGTCGTTGCGTGAAACTGACCACCCGTTATGCAGGTAGCTTTGGTAAAGCAGCAGGTATGCCTATCGCGCCAGGAAACCTTTTTGTGGGAACATTCAATGTGCAACAAGCCTTGAAAGCACCTTTGGCTGCCACACGGTTCGGTACACCATTTGTAGAGGAGCCAGATTCTATCGTGGGCTATTACAAGTATATCCCTGGTCCTCAGATGACGGACGGTAGTTATAATGCCATCGGTGGTACGGATGACTTCAATATTTATGCAATACTCTATGAAAACACAGACGAGAACGGAACAGCTGTGATGTTGGATGGTACCAATTCATTGACGAGCCCTTATCTGGTGTTGCTAGGTCAGATGCCAGCCAAGGATCGGAAGAACACTTCGGAATGGACCCGATTCTCTTTCCCATTTAAAGCCATGAATGATAAAAAAGTGAATAAAGAACGAATGGCCAAGTATGGATATAATTTCGGTATTGTCTTTTCTTCCAGTTTGAAAGGAGATGACTTCACAGGTGCTGTGGGAAGTGAACTCTATTTGGATGAGATTGATATAGTATGTAAGAAGAACGACAAGTAAACGAGGAATAACATGAGAAGAACTATATTGAAGATTGCCATACTGATGGCATCATGGGTAATGATGGCACAAGGGGTGCTTGCCAATTATCCGCAGGAAATGTCTGCTGATACGTTGAAGAAAGTATCAGCGAAGGATGGAATAGAAGTGACAAGGGTACGTCCTTATCCCTATTTTGAGGTTCGTGCAGGTTTCGGTATTGGTGGAACTGTCCCATTTCCGTTGCCACCGCAGATGCGTAAGATAGAAGGATTCAAACCCTTGGGTAATTTTTCTGTTCAGACCTTGGCTAACATGCCGTTCAACGAACATTGGGAGATGCTGATGGGCTTGCGTTTTGAACGGAAGGCCATGACGGCGGATGCGACGGTGAAAGATTATAACATGTCTATTCAGGACGATGATGGCGGTACCATTACAGGTCGTTGGACCGGTTTTGTGAGTATGTCGGCCGACCAGATTATGCTCACCATGCCGTTGGAAGCCACTTATAATATCACATCAAAAGGATGTATCCGTGCAGGACTCTATTTCTCATACGTCACCCGTGGTAAGTTCTACGGAGAGGTGAAGAATGGCTATCTGCGTGAAGGCAATCCGACAGGTGCCAAGATAGAGATTGATGAAGAACCGCAGACATTTGAGTTCAATGATGATATGAGACGTTTTCAGTGGGGATGGACCGTCGGCGGCGAGTGGCGTTTGTATAAGGCATTCTCTTTCTTTGTTGATTTGGACTGGGGATTGAACAATGTCTTCGTGAAAGATTTTGAAACCATCTCATTTGATATGTTCCCTATCTTTGGTACAGTAGGAATTGGTTATTCATTTAAATAAAATTTGAGCAAAGAGGTAGCCGATACCTTTAAAGTGTGCATCTTTTTTCCTAATTTTGCACCGTAAAAAGAAAAAACGAGTAAGAAAAGATACTAAAAAGGACTCTTTTACGTTCTAATAGCATCTTACAGGAAAAATAACAATGGCAAGTTTGAAAAGAAATAGTTTAGTGATTCTATTCGCCGTCCTGTCTATCGGGATGTTGTCGGCGCGTGGTGTTGGGAGAACGAATAATTTGATTAATGCAGATAATCGTCTGTATCACTTCGGTTTTATCTTAGGTTTGAATGCGATGGATTTCAATCCGACTAATGCGGCATTGGTGGATGAGGATGGAACTGTATGGTTTGGTGAAGATACACAGATGACACCAGGTTTCACGGTGGGAATCATCTCTGATCTTCGTATCTTCCGTTGGCTGAACCTTCGTTTCTGTCCGCAGCTCTTTTTTAATGAGCGTCACATGCAGTTCAGAGATATTGATGGTAATTTATCACCGGAAGGTGATTTGTCTATACAATCCAATATCATGGAGTTCCCGTTGGACTTTAAGATCAGAGGACAACGTAAGAATAACTATCGACCATATCTGTTGGCAGGTGCTGCCATGACGCTGGATATGGGACGAGATGCAGAAGCTACCCTTATGCTGAAACAGGTTGATTATGGAGTGGAGTTCGGCGTGGGATGTGATTTCTATTTGCCTTACTTCAAATTAGCGCCAGAGTTTAAGATCTATCTGGGCTTAGGAGATGTGATTGAGCGAGACAGACCAGATATTGCTGATGTCAGGGATTTGAAATATACCAATACCTTATCGAGACTTACCTCCCGATTGTTTGTCTTTTCATTCAATTTCGAGTAATAAGGAATCCTTTCCCTTTTGAAAATCGTTCTTGTCTGGCTATAGTATTGGCTGGATAGGGATGCTTGTTCTGTTATTTTTCCCAAAGATTCCAGAAATGGTGTACGGGACCATGTCCCTGTCCGATAGTATAGTCGGCACCATGGATGATGGCTTTTTCGATGTAGGCTTGAGCTTTCTGTGCGGCATCGTTCAGTTCGTATCCTTTGGCGAGCATTGAGGCAATAGCCGAAGAGAGTGTGCAGCCTGTTCCGTGTGTATTCTTTGTGGCTAATCTTTGACTGTTGAGTTCGATGGTCTCGTCCGTTTCGTTGTTGTAGAAGATGTCGGTTAGGAGGTCTTCCGTGAGGTGTCCCGCTTTCAGATATACCGATAGATTATAGCGACGAGCCAAGGCTTGTGCGATGTGCGGAAGATCCGTTTGATTTTTTATTTTCTCCCCCAAAAGAATCTCTGCTTCAGGAATGTTGGGGGTGATGATGCGAGCCAACGGAATCAATTCATCTTGTAGGGTTTGAATGGCCTCCTCTTCAATTAGACGGTGACCGGAAGTGGAGACCATCACGGGATCCAGTACGATGTTTCTTGCTCCATATTTGCGTAACATCTTTGCCACGCTATGTACCACCTCTGATGAGTGGAGCATACCAATCTTGATTGACTTAGCTCCTGTGTCGCTGAGCACGGCATCGATTTGTCCTTCGATGATGGCAGGAGATACCCCTTCCACTGAGATTACACCTACCGTATTTTGTACCGTGACGGCTGTGATGGCGGATGCCGCATAACAACCGTTAGCAGATATAGTCTTGATGTCGGCTTGAACGCCAGCACCTCCGCAGGAGTCACTGCCAGCAATGGTCAGTACAATATCGTATGTTTTCATCCTGTTCGATTTTATTTGATGTGGGGCAAAGATAGTGAAAAAAGTTAAGAGTTAAGAAGGAAGAGTTAGGAGTTGTCGCAACGTGGTGATGAAGAGGCAAAATAATATTTGCCTCTTCGTATTATGAATGAGATGTATGACATTCATTATTATCTTTACAATTTTTCGATTTCATCTTGCGATAAATCTGTGATTTCCATGATGATATCAATCGGTGTTTGCGTATCTTTCATTTTTCTTGCAATTTGGAGAACTTTTTTTCGCATGCCTTGTTCAATGCCTTGTTCAATGCCTTGTTTGAGACCTTGCTCCTTGCCCTCCTGAAATCCTTCGTCACGACAGGTTTCCTGCACAAGACGGTTGATGCGATAGTTGTCAAGACTCTTCTCATACATTAGCATCTCCTCCTTAGAGAAAGTGGAGAGATTAGCCAACTCCTCCATCTGCATGAAGATTGGTTTGTCCTTCTTAAAGGGAAATGATTTAAACCTATTCATATTCGTTAATACATATAACCACTTATCTATTTCCACAATGAACTGCTCTCCGTTGTCCGCCTCACAATAGAGGTCATACACCACACCGTGATCCCGATCCGAATCTGGCACCATCTCCTTGTCGAGAAACCAGATATGCCTGATTGGATGTTCCCGCATCAACAAATCGTTGAGAAACTCACGCATGTACATTTTGCGTCCAAAAATACGTTTAAAACCAGCATCCACCAAGGGATTCATAAATTTTTTCATCTTTTGTAAAAATTTTTTATAGTTATACAGATAGAAAATCCTTTCAGGAAAGAATCTTTCATGGGGACAAAGATACAAAAAAATAAAAATGCCCATGGCAACTCTGTACGGATATGGCGTGCCGCGTCCGCTGTGGTGTGTGGCGCATTCGTGCGGTCGGATTGTAGAAACGTGGCGTGCCGCGTCCATATTTTTTTTGAAGAACCTGTGGAGTAAATGCGTGTTGATTAATAATGACAATTTGACCTATTTTGATGATGAGTAATATGACAATATGGCATATTATTTGATAATAAAAGACAAAAGAGGGAGGAGAAAGGGAATGGCATCCTATTTGAAGGGAATTAAGTGTCAAACGCTAAAAAATGTACAATTATGAATTTTAAAAATTTTACAATTAAAAGTCAGGAGGTGATTGAAGAAGCTGTTAAGCTTGCGCAGAGCAAGAATCAGCAAATCATCGAACCAGTACACTTATTGAAGGGCGTCTTGAAGTTGGGTGAGAATGTCACGCAATTTTTGTTCAACAAAGTGGGTGTTAATGTGGCCATGCTAACATCAGCATCCGATAAGATGGTAGAGTCCCTTCCAAGGGTAAGTGGAGGTTCTGATCCGTATTTGTCCAACACTGCCAACAGCGTATTGCAGAAGGCGGATGGACTTTCGAAAGCTGATGGAGACCAGTTTGTCTCCATGGAGTATATTTTGTTGGCATTGTTGGTTGAACAAAGCAACGTGTCAACCTTGTTGAAGGATGCAGGCATGACGGAGTCTTCACTTCGGCAGGCTATTGCTGAGTTGAGAAAGGGTAGTAAGGTGACGGATGCTTCGGCAGAAGATAATTACGATTCCCTGAATAAATATGCTATCAATCTAAATGAGAAGGCCCGTTCGGGTAAGTTGGATCCTGTTATCGGTCGTGACGAGGAGATTCGTCGAGTCCTGCAGATCTTGAGCCGACGTACGAAGAACAACCCTATCTTGATAGGAGAACCGGGAACAGGTAAAACAGCGATTGCTGAAGGTTTGGCGCAACGTATTGTGCGTGGTGATGTGCCCGAGAACCTGAAGAGCAAACAGATCTACTCCTTGGATATGGGTGCGGTGATTGCAGGTGCCAAGTATAAGGGTGAATTTGAGGAGCGATTGAAATCGGTTGTGAATGAGGTTATCAAGGCAGAGGGGGAGATCATCCTTTTCATTGATGAGATCCATACCTTGGTTGGTGCAGGTAAGAGCGATGGTGCCATGGATGCAGCGAATATCTTGAAACCAGCATTGGCTCGAGGTGAACTGAGATCAATTGGTGCCACTACGTTGGATGAGTATCAGAAATATTTCGAGAAGGATAAAGCGTTGGAACGTAGGTTCCAGGTGGTGATGGTGGATGAACCATCGGAGTCGGATGCGATCTCCATCTTGCGTGGTATCAAAGAGCGTTATGAGAACCATCATCAGGTGCGAATCAAGGATGAGGCTATCATTGCTGCTGTGCAACTCTCTAACCGATATATCTCCGATCGATTCTTGCCTGATAAGGCTATCGACCTGATTGATGAGGCCGCAGCTAAGTTGCGTCTTGAAATGAATTCTGTACCAGAAGAACTGGATGAGAAGGAGCGTGAGATCATGCAGTTGGAGATTGAACGCGAGGCCATCAAAAGAGAAAATGATACACAAAAATTGGAACAACTCTCTAAGGAGATTGCCAATCTGAAAGAAGAGAGTCAACAGATACGATCCAAATGGAACTCAGAAAAATCGTTGATCGATGAACAACAGCAATTGAAGAGTCAGATCGAAGATTTACGTTTTCAAGCTGAGCGGGCAGAACGAGAGAGTAACTTCGGATTGGTTGCCGAGATTCGATACGGTCGAATCAAGGAGGCGGAGAAGAAGATGGAGGAGATCAAACAGAAGCTGATGGAGATCCAGACCGATTCTCCATTGGTGAAAGAGGAGGTCTCTGCTGATGATATCGCCGATGTTGTTTCAAAATGGACAGGCATACCTGTTTCTAAGATGTTGCAGAGCGAGAAAGACAAACTGTTGCATCTGGAAGAGGAGTTGCATAAACGTGTTGTCGGACAGGATGAGGCTATCGTTGCAGTGGCTGATGCCGTACGTCGTAGTCGTGCCGGCTTGCAAGATCCGAAACGTCCGATTGGATCGTTCATCTTCTTGGGAACGACCGGTGTCGGTAAGACGGAATTGGCAAAGGCTTTGGCTGAGTTCTTGTTCGATGATGAGAATATGATGACCCGTATTGATATGTCGGAGTATCAGGAGAAATTCTCTGTCACCCGACTGATCGGTTCACCTCCAGGATATATCGGTTATGAAGAGGGTGGACAATTGACAGAAGCTGTTCGTCGTAAACCCTATTCAGTGGTTCTGTTCGATGAGATAGAAAAGGCCCATCCCGATGTGTTCAATACCTTGCTTCAAGTGTTGGATGATGGACGATTGACGGATAATAAGGGTCGTGTGGTGAACTTCAAAAATACGATTATCATCATGACCTCCAACTTGGGTTCTGACTTGATTCGTGAGAAGTTCGAGCATTTGAACGAACACAATCATGATGAGGTGATAGAGGAGGCTAAGAGCACGGTGTTGGAGATGTTGAAGAAGACAATCCGTCCTGAGTTCTTGAACCGTATTGATGAGATTATTATGTTCACACCGTTGACGAAGAGTGAGACGCGTAAGATTGTTGATCTGCAAATCGAGTCTGTTTATAAACTATTGAAACAGAACGGTGTGGAATTGCGTGTGACGGATGATGCAAGGGATTACTTGGCAGAACAGGGATATGATCCACAGTTTGGTGCAAGACCTGTGAAACGTGTGATCCAAAGGGAGTTGTTGAACGAGTTGTCAAAGGCCCTTTTGTCGCAGAAGGTAAATCGAGACAAACCGATTGTAGTGGAGAAAAAAGAAGACGGAATCACTTTTGAAAATTAAGTGTTTCTGAGTTGATATGTAGAGGACGTGTCATAAATATTGATGCGTCCTCTTTTTTGTTATGAATTGTCTCTTTTTTATTGAAACAGACGATAAAAAGAGAGGACTGATTTGTTTAATCTTTAAAAAAGTATTAATTTTGCGTAAAGTTTCGACGATGAAACCTTAAATTTTGTAATAAATTTCGAAAATTCGATGGAAGGATTAATGATTATCTTGTTCCTTATTGGTTATGCGTGCATAGCGATGGAACATTCGATTAAGGTAAATAAGGCTGCGTCTGCGTTGATGTTATGCGCATTGTTGTGGACAGTGTATATTACACATGCAGATAGTGTTTTGACTCAGTTTTCAACCCATGAAGAAGTTATAGCTCATGTAACGGGAACACAGATAATCGAGCATTTAGGCGATGTAGCATCTACCTTGTTCTTCCTGATGGGAGCGATGACGATTGTGGAGTTGATAGATGTCCACGGAGGTTTCTCCATCATCACCCGTAAAATCACAACCAAGGATAAAAGAAAGCTTTTGTGGTTATTGTCATTTATCACATTTATCATGTCGGCCATTCTAGATAATTTGACGACTACTATTGTGATGGTGATGTTGTTGCGTAAGCTGATTACAGATAGTAAGGAACGTTGGATTTTTGCATGTTTAGTGGTGATAGCTGCAAATTCGGGAGGTGCTTTCTCGCCAATCGGGGATGTAACCACTATCATGTTGTGGGTACGTGGAAACGTGACGACCGCAGGATTGATTCCTAACTTGATTCTTCCTTCGTTGATATCTATGATTGTTCCGGTATTTGTTGCAAGTCGATGCTTGAAAGGTGAATTGCCAGAGGCTAAGCCTGATGAGAACGCATTGAATCATTATACACCTGTAATCACGCCAAAGGAACAAAGGAACATCTTGGTGATGGGGGTTGGCGCATTGGTTTTCGTGCCTATCTTTAAATCACTTACTCATCTGCCTCCTTTCATTGGCGTATTGCTTGGTTTAAGCGTGTTGTGGATTTATACAGAGTTGATGTATCATCAGAAGAAACATATTGCTGAGAGTGCAAAGATCAGCATTGGGAAGGTACTTGCAAGAGTGGATTTTACCACGATATTATTCTTCTTGGGTATTTTGATGGCCGTGGCAGCCTTGCAATGTGCAGGAATCTTAGGCGATTTGGCACTAAGGTTGGATGAGACGATTGGTAATGTATATGTGATAGATATAATCATTGGTGCATTGTCGTCAATTGTAGATAATGTTCCGTTAGTAGCTGGATCCATGGGCATGTATCCAGTAGATGCGGTAGGTCCGTATGCTACGGATGGTGTATTCTGGATGTTCCTCGCATATTGTGCGGGTGTAGGAGGATCCATGCTGATTATTGGATCCGCTGCAGGTGTTGTGGTAATGGGGTTGGAAAAAGTTCCATTCGGATGGTACTTGAAGCATATCTCATTATTGGCGTTGATAGGATATCTGGCAGGAGCTCTCTTCTTTATATTCCAAGAAGAGGTAATCCGTCCATGGTTATCCATATAAAGTAGTATCTAAATTTTCCATAATTGTAATTTTTAAGTTGTTGAGACTGCTTGGGCTTCGTGAGTAGCTTGAGCAGTCGTTTTTTTGCTGTAAGACAATCGAAGAGAAGGGAACTAAGGATGGAATGACGAATCATCCTTTTGAATGAAAAATGGCTTCTGATGAGACAATATGAGCACTCATCCCTGCTGAAATGTTATTTTTTTGCCTAAAAATGGGAAAATATGAAATTTTTTTTTATTTTTGCGTTTGGACTAATATAGAATTTTATTAAAGTAACTATATTTTGGCAATAAAATTGATTAATAATAAAAGGACTATACGGTTGGATAGAATAAAAATGTAAGTGAGAAGAAACAAAGACATGATAATGTCTGTTTGAGTAAAAATTGTATATGACTTTTAAATTTATGGTTATGAAATGCGTATATAAAATATTATTGATGTTGATTATGCTGATGGGAGTGTCGGCACAAGCTCAGATTAGTTCCTTTAAAGCTTTTAGAGAAACGAAAGGGGCTGTGACATCTGATTCTAAGGATATGTATGTATGGGGACCTTGGATTCAAAGTTCGACTACATTTATTTTGAATTTGACTAAGCATGCAATATTTGTTGAGGATAAGAATACAAACAGCAAAGTAAAGTATGAGATTTTTGATAAACCTCAGAAGTGGATTGTAAAGAAGAATTACAAGTACATTAACTTTGAGTGTATGGAGTCAAAATCATTGGAGAAGTATTATGTACGTCTTTGTGAGTATGATTCTGGTGAGTTCAAGATTACGGTGATGTCTCCTAAGAATGCGGTTCGCTATCAGGTGATTTATCTGAAAGAGAATGATTCGGTCAATATTAATTTTGATGATATAGAGGAATCCTAAGGAAAAAAGAGAACATAACATATTTACACCGAGAGGACTTGTGGGGCTTCAGCCTGCAAGTCTTCTTTTTTATATTTGTGGTATGATATAAAAAACATATGAGACACGGGTTTACCCCGTGCCTATAATGCGTCGTCCCTACCGGGACTGGGGAATTGCGTATTATGTAATGTATTTCAATGGCTCACTGTGGAGGATTAAAAATCAAACTAAATCACACATGTGTCGTTCCTCCGGAACTCTAATTACCATCCGTCATGCTACACACACGGGCTCACGCCCGTGCCTATGGTATGTCGTCCCTCCGGGACTTGCGACATCACGCATGTTGACGTGAATAAACGTGAATATAACGTTTGTTGCTCATGGTGCGAATAGGCCTGAAGGGCCTAAACAGATATAGCCCAGGGCAACACCCTGGGGTTAAAGGTCATCAGGATAGCAATTTAGAGCCCTGGAAGGGCGAAACAAAACAATAACATCCAACTTCTCTTGAAGAGGATTAGAATGGATATCCGATGGCGAAGTGGAACGCACAATCCTCTTTCCATGTCATGTCGTTGAATCTCCATTTATTAGAGATCTTAGCAGGGTCGTAAGCCTTGGCTCCTAGATCGAAACGGATAAGGAAGTAACTGAAGTCAAAGCGTAGTCCTAATCCGTATGCCAAGGCAATTTGGCGGTAGAATGAGTTGAATCTGAACTGTCCTAACGGTTGTGCTTCGTAGTCTTTGATGGTCCAGATGTTTCCAGCGTCAATAAAAGCGGCTGCTTCGAGTTTCCAGAACAGCTTGGTGCGGTATTCTATGTTCATAAGGAGTTTGATGTCTCCTGTTTGCTTTACGAAGTCTTGGTCGTTTTTGATCTCTTTCCCGTTCTCATCGTAGGCTGATGAGGTGTAGGCACCTGGACCTAGGCTGCGGACGGACCATCCACGGATACCGTTGGCTCCTCCTCCGAAGAATCTTTTCTCAAAAGGAATTACACTGGCATTGCCATACGGGAAGGCGATACCTATGCCTATGTGATATACTAGGTGGTTACGTTCATCCAGTTTTTGGTTGTATGCATAATCGAGTTCACCTTTGACATATTGTGAGTAGGGGATGTTCCCGACTTCGTATTGTCCGTCGCTGTTCTTGTCGCTTTTGGCAAGTCTATTGATACCGTATAGAATGTTACCTGCGGTCTCAATAGAGGCTTTGTAGTAGGTTTTGTTAGGTCTCTGGGCAGATAACTGATTGTTGAAAGTGATGCTGAATCCTGTACTCATGATAAAGTGGTCGGAGTAACTCTCCCTCAGTACGGAGTATTTGTTGCCGCTATAGGTTGCATTGAAACTGGAGTCGGTGGTGATGTTGATATAGTTCAGGTCAATCAGGTCGATTGTGTATCGGTAGTAACGTCTGTAGTTCCACATATATTTCATACCGGTGGAGATACTGGTTCTTTTGTAGGTGTTGGGCCGTATCTGGTAGTTGTAGTTGATTTTGAACTGTGTGGAAGCGTCAATCCTACGTTTGAAATTGCTCTTCAAGAACGGGAAGATGAATCTAGGAATATCCAATGATACCTCACCACCGAAATCTAGCACGTATTTACTGAATATCTCAGAAAAAGAGGCGCCAGAATAGGCTTCCTGTGCGTATTTTGCTTTGATGCTGAATGTCTCGGATCCTCTGAAGACATTCTTATGGGCATAACCTATATTTCCTTCATAGCCTAGGTCACCACTGGAGTTGGTGCCTACCAGTTCGGCTGACAGTGATTGAGGCTTGGCCGAGTAAAGTGTTATGTCACAATCCAATTCGTTTTGACCATTGTGAAGGTCATGGAACTTGATGTTGGATGTCTTCAGAATATTCAGAGAGTTGAACCGTGAATAGGTGCGTTCGACCATGAAGTCGCTGTACATGCTATTGGGTAAGATTCTTAGGTATTCTTCCAGTAAATGAGGTTGAATCAACGGCTTGCCATTTGAATAGATGGTGATATGGTCGTTGTACATCAATGTGTCTAGTTTCCCCACGTTACCACTGTTCGTGGTGGAGCCGTTGTAGGTGGTGATGTTGATATTGCGAATCTTATATCGCTGGTGTTTCTTCTCCACTTCTGTTCCATCGGGGGTGATTTCGGTATAAGGTTTGAGGATCATCTTTAGATCCACCTCGTGAGTACCCAAACTACTGTCGGCCGTGAAACTTATATACTCTTTGTTAAAATGATAGTATCCTCGTCTTCGCAAGAATGAGGAGATACGTTCCCGCTCTTCATCCATCATGTCTATGTCAAACAATCCCCCTTTCTTCAGTTTGGTGTTGAGGTATCCGTTGCGGGTCTTCAACAAGGAATCGATCTCAGGGTCGGTGGTGAAATTATTCTCAATCTCTCTTATACGATAAGGTTTGTTTGGAATGATTTTATAGGAGACATCGATTTTTTTGTCTTTCACCTTTTTATAGGAGGAGGATACTTCCGCATGCATGTATCCTTTGGTCTTCATGTACTTCTGTAATTCTTTCTCGGATTGGAAGGTGAGGAAAGGATCATATAACACAGGAGCTTCACCGATTTCCTTCAGCTTGCGGTTGATTTTCTTACTGGAGTCTCTTCCCGAAAGATTATATACGCCGAGGTGGATTCGAAAAAGACCGAATGCTTTGAAATTAGGTCGTTGGCGTAGATAGGAGGTCAGTTCATTGGTGCTGACAACGTTATCTTCCACTTCGATATCCACTTTGTTGAGAAGATAATTGCCTTCTGGTACGTATTTGGTAGTAGAACACGAGGAAACGAGAAGCATACAAATGCTCCCGATGAAAATTAACATCAATAAATGAATATGTTTCCGCACGTTATTACCTTTTATTTTGCAAAGATACGATTTGTGGTAAACAATCTCTCTTAATTATCGTTAAACAAATAAGTTTTTTTATCTTTGTACTACTCAAGAATTGAAATAATGAATTAATTGTTGCGTTTAAGAGTTAGGAATTGAAATTATAGAATTATAAAAAGAAAGAGTATGGCTTTAATCAAATCGATTTCAGGTATTCGCGGAACGATCGGTGGTGAGGTTGGCGACAATTTGACTCCGTTGGATGTGGTGAAATTTACGGCTGCATTTGGTTCGTGGTTGATGAAGAATCATAAGACAGAAGGGAAACGTATTGTGGTGGGACGAGACGCTCGTTTGTCTGGTCCTATGGTGGATTCGCTTGTCGTAGGAACATTGGTAGGTTTAGGGATGGATGTGATCAATATAGGGTTGGCATCGACACCGACCACGGAGATTGCCGTGGTGAAGGAAAAGGCTTGTGGAGGTATTATCTTAACCGCCAGTCATAATCCTAAACAATGGAATGCTTTGAAACTGCTGAATGAAAAAGGGGAATTCTTGAGCGATAAGGATGGAAAGGAAGTCTTGGCAATGGCTGCTTCCGATCAATATACGTTTGCATCTGTAGATGATTTGGGAACTGTTTCCCCACGTTGTAATTACAATGAGATACATATCGGAGATGTGTTGGATCTGAAATTGGTTCATGTGGATGCTATTCGAAAAGCTAACTTCAAGGTGGCTATTGATTGTGTGAACTCAGTGGGTGGAATCATTTTGCCTCAGTTACTGAAATCTCTTGGTGTGAAAGAGGTAGTTGAACTGAACTGTGAACCGACAGGTTGTTTCGCACATAATCCTGAGCCTCTTCCTGCACATCTGACGCAGATTTCAGAGAAGATGAAAGAAGGTGGCATTGATGTCGGTTTCGTGGTTGACCCTGATGTGGATCGTCTGGCTATGATTTGTGAGGACGGATCTATGTTTGGTGAGGAATATACCTTGGTGGCTGTTTCTGACTATGTTCTTCGATATACGAAAGGAAATACTGTTTCGAATCTAAGTTCTACTCGTGCGTTGCATGATGTGACGGTGGCTCGTGGAGGTTCTTATGCGGCCGCTGCAGTAGGTGAGGTGAATGTGGTGACTAAGATGAAGGAGACGAATGCAGTGATAGGAGGAGAAGGCAATGGAGGTGTGATTTATCCAGCTGCACACTATGGACGTGATGCGTTGGTAGGTATCGCACTCTTCTTGTCGTTATTGGCAGAGGAAAAATGCAAGGTGTCTGAACTAAGAAGTCGCTATCCTTTGTACTTTATATCCAAGAATAAAATCCAGTTGACTCCAGAGATCAACGTGGATGGTATCCTTGCTGCCATGAAGGAGAAGTATAAGAATGAGAAGGTGAATGATATTGATGGTGTGAAGATTGACTTTGCTGATTCATGGGTTCATCTTCGTAAATCCAATACGGAACCGATAATACGTATCTATTCAGAAGCACATACCATGGAAGAGGCGGATGCGTTGGCTAAGAAAATCATGGGCGAGATAGAGGCATTGTGCTAAATCGTTGGATATCCTGTAAAGGGAAACAATATTACAGACGGGGGCTTATGTGCCCCTGTCTCTGTTTATGGAACAACAATCGGGATGATTGTGAAAAAAGTAATACAATGTATAGTTAATAAGATATAATTAAGATTCTCCTGTTTTTTAGCTTGATGTTGGGATTGGAACTATGCTCGTAACAGAGGTACTTTTGCATCGTAAAATTAATAATAAAAAACGATGAAAAAGATTTTTTTAGCGATTGCGGTTTCTGCATTGTTTTTTTCATGCAGTAATTCAGGAACGAAGGTGAGTGAACAAGGTGATTCAGAAAATGTACCGGAATGTTGTAGAAACAAGGCTGGTGAGATTCTTTTCCCTTCTGAAGTCTCTTCAAAAGGAGATTTATATTTGGATAAGGAAATAAAAGTACGTGGATATGTGAAAAAAATGTGCCATCGTTCTGGTAAAAAATGTCAGGTGGCTGACAATGATGAGGCAGAGGTAGCTTTGTCGGTGTTTGCTGGAGAGGAAATCGAGAAATTTGATCAAGAATTGATTGGCAAGGTGGTTCAATACACGGGTGTTGTAAAAGAGAATCGAATCACGAAGGAGATGATAGAGGAGTCTGAAGCTGAAATGGCTAAGCAGAGTGAATCTTCTGAACAGAAGACAGAAAAGAAATCTTGCTGTAGTACGGATACCTCAGATAACACCCAAAAGAAAGGACAAGGACATTGTTGTAAGAAAGGGCCTAGTATCCAAGAGATGAAAGAGTGGATGCAGGCAAATGAGAAGGATTATTATCCTACCTATTCCTTTGTGGCCAAAAGCTATGAGATGATAGAGTAATCGTATTCTAATCAGCTTCCTAATAATAAGTTAAACATAAATCTGGGATCTCTTTAAAATTCCTTATTATCCTTTGCTGATGTCGCTCCGTGGATGAGTTGTGGATAAGAGTAGGACGGTCTGGTGCTCTTGCTTATGCTATCCGTCGGTTGGGTGAATAGGTAAATGGATGAATAGGGAATTTGAAGATGTCCTATGAAAAAATCTGTCTCTGTTTTATGAAAGGGAATGGTAGTGTAGATGATTGTATATCATTTGATTAATTAAATAATTCAATAAATAAAATCATGGTAAATAAATTTTTAAATTTAAAGGGATTGGGATGTTTCCTTCTCCTTCTGACTGCTTTTGCTTCTTGTAAGGATGATTCTGAGGCAGAAACTTCTGTGAATGTGAATCTTAGTGCCAAACCACAGGTGGAAGGTTCGATTGATGCTGAGATGTTGAAAAATCTGGAGGTGACAATTACAGAAGTGCGTAATCAGAATGCTTCAGTCGTTTTATTGTCTGAGTCAGGTTTTGGAACAGTTACATTAGAAAAGGGCGTCTATAACATAGCTGTCAAGAAAGTTATTAAATCAAGTACGGATGCTGACTCTATCTATATTTCTTCTCTTATGGAGAATGTCACAATCAATGATGAAAATCAGTTGATTGAGTTGAAGGTCATTGCATTACCTGCAAGTTCGTTAAATAAGGGATTCATTTTCAGTGAGATCTTCTTCAATGGAGAACAAAACTCGGGTCGTATGATGCATCCGGATCAATATTTTGTGATTTTCAATCCCACGTCTGAGGTGTTGTATGCAGATGGTCTCTGTGTGGCTGTGACACATCATCTCGCATGGCAGGATAAACAGTTGTGGTACGATGATTTCTATCCTAATCGTGTTCCTATCGGAGGTTTCGTAACCATTCCAGGTAATGGAAAGGAGCATCCAGTTAAACCAGGAGAGAAGCTTGTTGTAGCCTTTACGGCTATAGACCATTCTGCTGTTGAAGGATATGATCATGCAGTGGATTTGACAGGTGCAGATTTTGAGATCTATAAAGGTCCTGATAACAATGATGTAGATAATCCTGATGTGCCAAATGTTCTTCTTACGGAGAATGGAGACAGCTATGGATTCTTTTTCCAACCTCGTGGGTATTTCTCACCTCTTATGTTCAAATTGAAGGATGGTAATAAATCAACTATAGAGCAGTTCTATAATGATAATATAAAAACATCTAAACGTTTGGTGGCTGCTACCGACTCTACGGAAGAGTCTATTGTTGATATCCAAATTTTGAGTGTGCCAACCGATGATATTTTGGATGGTGTACAAACAAGTGATGTGCCACAGGATGTGAAGACACGTGTGATCCCTGAGATTGTGGATCGTGGAAAGTTCCTTGTGAATGGTTGCCACAGACAGGAGTTGGCTATCCGTAAGGAGATTCATGTAGGTAGTGTGGTGTACTATCAAGATACAAATGATTCATCTGAAGACTTTGTTATGCAAAAAGGACAGAACTCATTTCCTAAGGGTTGGAGAAAAAAGTAATTAGTTTAAAGTTGCGTTCTATAAATAATGTATTCAGCAGAGGATGGGGAAGATGGGTATGAATCTTCCCGTCCTTGTTTTTATTGCATGATGGTACGATTCTGTTTAATTGTTTTTTGCTTTTTGTTTGTTTCTTTCTCTTATGCAGTTGAAACGAGTTCGCTCCATAAGGTATGTGGTAAGGTAGTGTCTGGCCGTGACCCTATCCCGTTTGCCTATCTTTTTATTGAGGAACTAAACCGTTCGTTCGCTTGTGATGTGAATGGCGAATTTTGTATGGAGAAGATGCCTCCTGGAACCTATACGTTGAGAGCCTCTTCGATGGGATATGCTGATGTGGAGATGAAGATTGATGTTGCACAAGCTGTCGCTGATCTGATTGTTCGTATGAAAGTGTCGAGTACGGAACTCCCTGAGTTTGAGGTGATGGCGAATCGTAAAATGAGTGATAAGATTACGGTGGGTGAGGAGGCCATTCAATATACTCAGCCCACCTCCTTGGCAGATGTCTTGCTGTTACTCCCAGGAAATGTCTATCAGGAAAATAACATGAGTGGTTTTATTGAGCTTTCTAACAGACAGGTGGGCAGTGATGCCAATTCTTCCTTGGGTATGGCTGTGCTGACAGACGGGAGTCCGATGAGCAACGATGGAACAAGGGTGCAGATGGTGGGAATCACTGGCGGCTCCTCTTCGAAGAGTGAAGATTCGGAGTTTAAGTCACGTTCTGGACTGAATCAAGGAACCGATATGCGTTATATCTCTACTGACCATATTCATAGTGTTGAATTCACACAGGGAATCTCTTCTGCACGATATGGTAATCTGTCGAGCGGAATGATCCACATCAATTCAAAACATGGAGTCTCCCCACTCAATGTACGTGCAAAGACCGATTTGAAAAATAAACTTTTCTATGTAGGTAAGGGCTTTAAACTCTCCGACCGATTGGGTACATTGCATTTGGGCGTGGATTACTTACATTCTGTGAAGGATATCAGGGAGGAGATGGATAAGTTTTCTCGTGTGACGGGACAGGCGTACTATAATAATAGTGTGAAACTTGGTTCTTGTAAATTGCATCTGGATGCTAAATTCAGTCAGACTGTGACGGCCAATAAAATGAAAAAATGAAATGTGAGAATAAGATTAAGTCCAATGTCCGTTTTGTGAAAGGTACGAAGTCGATTGAGACATCTCTCCCTGACCAGACAGTGACAATCATCTATGATAAACGGAAAGCCACTGTGTCCGACTTCGAAAAAGAGTTCGGACGAATTGGATATGAAATACGTGTTCTTTCAGGAGGAAAATAAAAACAGTCTGGTCATCATCTTCCTATGATGACCACTTCTCCTTCTGCAGGTTGTTTTGTGTCACCTTTCTTGATGTGATTGTAGCGTCTGATCTGCCATTTCTGAAGATGGAATTCTTTGGCAATGGATTCGTAGGTGTCACCTGCCATTGCAATGACTGATCTGCTTTTTCCTCGACCACTGACCTTGTGATAGCGATAAGGCGTGATGCTTCCCATCGAATGAACTCTCTTCTCCTCGGGTGTGAGGGTGGAGTCATTTGTGTCTGTTTGCACGATAGATGCCTCACCAGTGTCGTATTTGTATAGTTCGTAGGTCTCTATCAGGTTGATGAGTTTCTTGGCATAGTCTGGTGCGGTTGCGTAGCCACACTCTTTGAGTCCTTTGGCCCATCCTTTGTAGTCGGTGGTCTCCAGTTCGAACAGTTTCTTGTAACGGTTTTTCATCAGGAACTGGGAGTGATCCTCGTATGAGAGTTCCACTGACTTGTATTTACGGAAACATTCGTGTTTCTTGTCATCGTCGTGATAGACCTTGTCTCCTGTCCAATCATCATGACATTTGATGCCGAAATGGTTGTTGCTCTTCTTGGCCAATTCACTTTGTCCTGCACCAGATTCCAAGATTCCTTGTGCCAATGTGATGCTGGCAGGAATCTTATGTTCCTGCATCTTAACGACAGCTATTGGTGCATATTTTTGTATATAATCTACGTATGATTGTAGTTTGGGTGATTGTCCTGCAAAAGAAAACGATACATGTAAACATGCAAAGACCCATAATAAAGATTGTATATTCTTTTTCATCTTAATCTATCTTAATTTTTACAAAGGTAATTAATTTTATTGATTAGACCAGTCCCATGTCATGAAAACTGTAATATAAATTATTCCCAATGATTACATGATCAAGCAAATGAATGTCGCATAGCTTGCAACTCTCCTGCATTTTGCGGGTGACTTCCTTGTCGGCTATGCTGGGTTCTGTTCTGCCTGATGGGTGGTTGTGGACCATGATAATGCCGGTTGCCATTAGTTGAATGGCTTCACGAAGGATGAGTTTGGGATCGAATATGCAGTGTGTGAGTCCGCCTTCACTTACTTTTGATTTTTTCAGCACCTTATTGGCGGTGTTTAGGTAGATGATCCAGGCTTCTTCTTTGATGTTGTTGGATAGGTCGCTTTTCATCAGGAGATAGATGTCTTTGCTTTTGTGGATGATCTGAATATCGGAATCGGTTTCAGCGTTGATCCTTCTGCTCAGTTCCAGCGCGGCAAGGATGGTCACAGCCTTGGCTTCTCCGATGCCATGAAATTGACTTGTCAGTTCCTCCACACTGCAGTTCAACAGTTTATTCAGTTGACCGTACCGTGTAAGGATCTTTTGAGAAAGTTCGACGGCTGTCTCATTCTTATTGCCAGAGCCGATTAAGATGGCTAATAGTTCTGCGTTGGATAGGAACTTGCGACCCTGTTTGATTAGTTTCTCCCGAGGTCTGTCTTCTTCCATCCATTCTTTTATCCGCAAACGTTCAAGCTGATTTTTCATGTTTCTAATTTTTTTGTTAAAAGGTGTGTGAAAAAATGCACCGCTAATGGGTCTCTAATGCTTTCAGATGATTTATCAGAGGATTTGAATACATCATCCAGAATGATTCTTTTAAGAAAGGAATGTCTTTGTTCGGAAGATCAATCTTTTCTATTTGATGATCGACATATTGTTCGAATGCTTCTTTCTCTTCTGCGGTGTATTGTGTTCCCAGATAAGTCTCCTGTTGATTCCTTTTATCTAGTGCAATGTAGTTGATTGGGAAGATATGATAGTTTTTATGAATCCTGTAGTCTATGAGCTGAGCTACTTTGTTTAGAACTGTGGATCGGTTGTCTTCCTCGCTAATGCTTTCCTCTATTTCATCGTTGATGACAGGTGTCATCTCGTAGTAGATTCTACCTTTATATCCCATGATGCCTACTTTCATGTTTAGCAGGTCATCGGCTTTGGTCTTTTGGTAGTTTGCATCGTCTCTTTTTTGCTGAAACTCTTTTGCTTTTAGATAATCGCACGAGTCATATTCGTAGGAGATGCTGATTGGGGCGATGTTGAGGTCAAGGAATCCTTTTTTCAAGCTTCCGACAGAACTGATGGAGAGCATTTTCAAAAGACTTTCCTGTGTGCTGTCATTTGAATCTTTGGCTCTACCTTCCCGCTGAGCAATCCAGACGGAGTTCCGCATCTCTGTGATGTTGCGGCGTATGTAAGCCGATAGCTTGATGAAGGCGTTGAACAAATCTCTTTTGGTGCCACTTCTTTTAACAAGGAAGCAACGGTTCATTCGAAGACTGTCGGATATCCATGGTTTCACGCAGAGGTTGTCACCAATGGCAATTTCAGTTGTCTCCCAGCCATTTTTGTCTAAGAGAGAGTTCAATATACCGGCATCCATGATGATGTCTCGGTGATTAGATATAAATAGATATTTCTTTTCTTTTTGTAGCTGTTCAATACCGTTGAGGAACACAGAACTTTGCTTGTTTTGAATGAGGCCAAGGATGAGTGGAGCAATGAATTGATGCTGGAAATCGCGTACATTATTGATGCGACGTAGTTTGTTGATGGTCTCACTTGGGTCTTTGTCCGGGAATATGAATCGAAGAACGTCGTTTATTTCGGGAATTTCAGTAACTCTCATGATGGCAGCGTTAATCTCCTCGTCCGTATAAGATCGCATATCTTCAAAATCAAATTCTTTCTCCATTTCTTTTCGCTTGTTTAAATTTTCACAAAGTTATAAAAAAAGTTCTATTCTCAATCCTCACCGTTCTGTTCCATTCAATGCCGACAATCTTTTCATGCCGTACATCTCTCACCGCTTAAGATATATCAGTGCTTCTGGTCCCAGATTGAATAGGAGGTCAATGATGCTTAATCCACCTTGGAATCCGAACTTTTGATCAAACACTTGGTAATAGGACTTTATGTCGGTCTTATTATCTTGCTTGGGATGGAAGACTTTCCTTAGATCTTCTATTCCTTGCGATACGACCTCTTCTTTCTTTTTATACGTGTCAGTCAACTGATAGTTAACTGGCAGGTGGATGAGTTGAAGAACCGTCTCCATTAAACCATTGTTCAGATCGATTAGATAGTTGATCTTTTGTGTGAAGAATGGCTCGAAATCCTCTTTGTAGTATTCGAAAAAAGGTGAGGAGTTGTATGCAGACTCTATGGCTCTCCAATGCGTCTGTTGCCATTTCTCACGGTATGATATAAGGATGTCTTTGGTGGGACATTTCTCCTTTGGACGGAAAATAGGGACAACGAGGTCCATGGGACCGTTACTGGTTAGGATCCGACAACGATTACGATACGTTTGTTTCTCGAAGTGATCGTGCTGTTCGATCAGTACATTCTCGGATTGACCTAGTGATATGTAATAGTCTATCGGTGCTAAATACAGATTACTTAACAGAATGGTGTTCATGGGGCTCAAGGAATTTGTCACTCTTTCTTCTTTTCTTTTTTCTTCAATTCGCCTGGTCGTTGTTGGTCGATCTTCTTTTCTTGGATGTCCCAATCCTCTTCTATGCTCCATCCTTTCCTTAACCGTATAGGCTTATAGAAATAGTAAACCTCTTCGGGTTGAAGCTGTTTCTTGTAGTCTCCTGTAGTCCATTTACCATCATTGTTGGCATCGACAATGATCTTGACAAAATAGGTTCCAGCATGCAGGTGATTGAATATCACTTTGTTGGATACGTTTTTTTGTTCCTTGACGATGTTTTCAGAAGCACCCATTAGTTGTATGATGATGTTTCCTTTGACATTGGTGAGATTCATCGTGATGGTGCCATAGTCATCTTCTTCTTTTCTGGAGAAAGATATTTTTTCTTTCTCGTTGTGATTGCCGTAGAAATCAAATACGGCGGCAGAGTCGAGAATCATCTTGTAATTGGTGCCAGAAACGATCTCTGATGTGATGAGCATGTTTCTTCTGTTGGCTGAGAGCTTCAGTTGAATAGGCATCTCAATGTCGTCCGTATCTTTTTTGTAGTAAAGATGAATTTTATCCATGTCGTATTGTTTCACAGGGAAGGTCCATTCTATCCGGGCAGTATCTTCAATCTCCACCGAATTGGGTTTGCTAGCAATCTTCAGAATATTGGTTCTTTTTCTTTTCAAACCTCTTTTCTCATATTTCTTCTCGTTGGCTTCCTCCGCTTTCAACTTTTTACTTTCCTCTTTTAGATAGGTGAAGTTAAGTCCGGCAATAAGTGTATCGCTTTGAGAAATAAGGTTTCCAACCGAATCTGTTTTTAAGTAAGATAGGACAAACTTTAGGGAGTCCATCTTCATGATTGTTGTGTCTGTGATCCAATATTTTAAGGTGTCGGTTTCACGAGATGGTTCGAGGATGAACCAGTCGTTGGCCTTGAAATTAACAGGTTGAATGGTTGGAATTGATTTCTCCATCTTTTTGAAGAAGAGGGTGAAGTATTTACGATCAGCCCGTTCTATTTTCTTGAATTCCTGCAGACGAATCTCTTTGTGGAAGAGTCTGAACATGAAGCTATCTGGCAGAAATTTATATGTTACTTTCTTTCGAATCGTATCGATGGTGGCAGAGTCTTTGTAGAGGGTGTCCCATTTAATTGTTGATTCCACGCTTGGAATGGGAAGTTCCATTTCTTGGAAAGCAATGCCTTCACCTTCTTGATCATGGATATAGTTGTTGTTCAGATCCTCTAAGGCAAAGATACGATAATGTTGAGCTTTCACACCACGGATGGAGAAGCGACCTGATGCGTTTGTCTTACCGATTCTTTCAAATCGGGTGGTGGTAAATAGAGAATCAACATCCGAGGAGTAGATGCCGACGGTGATTCCATTGGCAGGTGTGAGGTCTTCGGCGTTCAATACCGTTCCGCTGATGGTTAAGGTGTCTAACACGTCACCCGTGGAGAATGTATAGATAAAATCATTCACAATATTATTTTCGGTGAAGTCGCCGATACTGTTATTAAAATCTATGGTGTAGGTAGTGTTAGGCTGAAGCGAATCTTTTAATTCGACGATGATTTTTTTACCGATAGCTTTTGCGGTAGGGGTTGATTTCTGAGGTGGCGAGATAATCAGTTTTTGAGACGGATTATCAAGCTGCAGGTATTCATTAAAATCTATTTCAATTCGTTTCTCCTTTACGTTTAGGCTATTGGGAGTCGGAGAACTCTTGACGAATGTAGGTGCTGTCATGTCTCTTTTCCCACCAGTCGGACCTTGAGCCATGTTGGCGCAGCCTGTTATTATGAGAATCGTAACGAAGATGTATAAGAGTCTTTTTGTCATGATTAAACTTTATTCATGCGTGAAATTAAGTGATTGCAAAGGTATAAAAATAAAAGGTATTATGGGTATTAAATAAATAGTTGAGAAAAAAAAAGGAGGAAGAATTTTTTTAAATTGTAAATTTCGTAACTTTACGAAAATTTTCAGTGGAATGTTTTTCCCTAAAAAAAAATCGGAGGGATCTTTCCTTTTGAGGTGCATTTATGGCTAACCAGAGCAGGGGAATACTGCTCTTAATATAATTATTAGGAATGAATAAGATTGTTAACAAAGAGAATTTTTCTGAAAATGTTGTGAAATTGGAGGTGGAGGCACCTTTGATTGCAAGAGCACGTAAGGCGGGACATTTTGTTATTGTGCGTGTATGGGAGAAAGGCGAACGCATTCCATTGACTATCGCATGTGCGGATGAGAAAAAAGGAACGATAACATTGGTTGTTCAGAAAGTGGGGGTTACCTCAACAAAGCTTTGTGACATGCAGGTCGGAGACGAGATCGTAGATGTAGTTGGACCATTGGGTAAAGCTACGCATATCGAGAAATTCGGTACGGTAGTATGTGCAGGCGGTGGCGTGGGTGTTGCTCCATTGTTGCCTATTGTTGAGGCTATGAAGAAGGCTGGCAATAGAGTGATAACGGTTCTTGCAGCCCGCACGAAGGATCTTGTTATCATGGAGAAACAGATGCGTGAGTTTTCAGACGAAGTGATTATTATGACCGATGATGGTTCGTATGGAAAGAAAGGTCTAGTTACAAATGGTGTGGAAGAGGTGATTCTTCGAGAGAAGGTGGATCTCTGTGTTACCATTGGACCTGCCATCATGATGAAATTTGTTTCTTTGTTGACAAAAAAATATAATTTGCCAACCATTGCCTCCTTGAATACAATTATGGTGGATGGTACAGGTATGTGTGGTGCCTGTCGTGTGACTGTGGGGGGAAAGACAAAATTCGTGTGTGTGGATGGCCCAGAATTTGATGCGCACCAAGTGGATTTTGATGAGATGCTTATGCGTGCAGGTGCTTATAGAGAACAAGAAAAGGCAGATATGTACAAAATCGCTAAATAATTCAAGGTAAAATTATGGCTGAAGATAGAAATGTGGCGTGGCGTGAAGAACTACGCAAAACAATAAAGAATAAAGAGAGAATAGAGATTCCAAGAGTTCACATGAATGAACTGAATGCACATTATCGTGCTCGAGTTCGTGAGGAAGTGAACCAAGGATTGACAGTGGAACAGGCTTTAATGGAGTCTAAACGTTGTTTGGATTGTCCTAATCCTACGTGTATGACCGGATGTCCTGTCTCTATTAATATACCTGGTTTTATAAAAAATATAGAACGGGAAAACTTTTTGGAAGCTGCAAAGGTACTTAAAGAAACAAGTGCTTTGCCTGCTGTCTGTGGACGTGTGTGTCCGCAAGAAAAACAGTGTGAGTCGAAATGTTTCTATAAACAGAAACTCGGCAAGGATGCTGTGGCAATCGGTTATCTTGAACGTTTCGCAGCGGATTATGAACGTGAGAGCGGTAAGGTCTCAACACCATCCATTCCTGCTAAAAACGGTAAGAAGGTTGCTGTGGTGGGTTCTGGTCCTGCAGGACTCTCTTTCGCTGGTGATATGATTAAGAAAGGGTATGACGTGACAGTGTTTGAGGCATTGCATGAGATTGGTGGTGTGCTGAAATATGGTATTCCAGAGTTCCGTTTGCCTAATAGCATTGTGGATGTTGAAATAGAGAATCTATCAAAGATGGGCGTTAAGTTCGTGAAGGACTGCATCATCGGAAAGACCTTGTCGATGGATGATTTGAAGGAGCAGGGATTCCAAGGTGTGTTTGTGGCAAGTGGTGCCGGACTCCCTCGATTCATGAATATCAAAGGCGAGAATCTAATCGGTATTCTTTCTTCTAATGAGTATTTGACGCGTGTTAACTTGATGGATGCATCCGACGAAGAAGCAGATACTCCTATATTTAAAGGTAAGAACGTAGCTGTAATCGGTGGCGGTAATACGGCTATGGACTCTGTCCGTACAGCATTGCGTCTCGGTGCTCAGCGTGCAATGATTGTCTATCGTCGTTCAGAAGATGAGATGCCTGCTCGTTTGGAGGAGGTGAAACATGCCAAAGAAGAGGGTGTGGAATTCATGACGTTACATAATCCAATCGAATATGTGGGAGATGAGAAAGGACATGTTTGTAAGATGATTCTACAAAAGATGGAATTGGGTGAGCCTGATGCTTCTGGACGTCGTTCTCCAGTTCCTGTTGAAGGCGCTATTGAGGAGATTGAAGTGGATCAAGTCATTGTCAGCGTGGGAGTGTCACCAAATCCGTTGATCCCTAATTCAGTTTCAGGATTGGAAGTCTCACCTAAAGGAACCATTGTAGTGGATGTCTTTATGCAATCATCTATTCCAACTATTTTTGCTGGAGGTGATATCGTTCGTGGAGGTGCTACTGTTATTTTGGCAATGGGAGATGGACGTGCCGCTGCAAAATCGATGGATGAATATTTGAAGAAGTAATTATACGATTGTTTTTCAATCGAAGACTGATAATGAAGTTGTGCATATCTATGATATTGATGTTGCTCTTTTATTAAGAACAGATTAAGTGTCAAAGAAATGCGCAACTTTTTTTTGTGGGTGCATGGTGCCTACGTATAGAACTCACTTATAGATTGTCTTTTATCGTATTTAATCTATATTTGTTGTTTGAGAGACGAAAAGAGGGTATTAACCATTAAATGAATAAAAAATGTATAAGAAGCGTATTGCCAAGTTGTTTGTTACGTTGCTAACAATCGGATGTTTTAGTTGTTTCTTTTCATGTAATTATATAAATGAGTATATGAAGGAACATGGCATGAAAGGTGATATGGTTGTTCGTATGGAGATATCTGTGCCAGAAGTGCTCCAGTCACTGGCTAATCCAGACTCCACGGATTCTGTATTCACATCCGCTATGGCCATGGCATGCGAACGACATGAAAAAGAGCAAACAGCCTTCGTGGATCTTTTTGCTGATGAATTAAAAAATAAAGGTGTTGCTTTGAAATCAGTTTTTTCTGAGGGTAAATTAAAAGCCGATGAGTTGACCGACGATAAAGTGGTTAAAATTCTCAAAAAAGAAGTGAAGCAAACAGCGAACAACTCAATTAGTGTAATGAAATCCCGACTTGACAAAATTGGTGTCACTGATTATGTATTCCTGCCAGAGAATATTGAAGAACGCATAACGATAGAAATACATAAGGTTAAAGATCCTGAATATGTTCGCAAAATGATTGTTATTGCGGCTAACCTTGAATTTTGGGAAACGGCTGAATTTATGGAATTCGGTTCGTCTTTAAATGCAATCAATAATATGGCAAGAGAAATTGAAGAAAAAGAACAGACGGATGCTGATACGATGGTTGTAGATGAGAAAAAGAGAGCAGTGGATAGTTTGTTCCGTGACGTGAAAGAATCTCAAGGAGATCTTCTTGTTCAACGTAGTCCCTTATATGAGATACTATTCCCAACTTATCTTTATGGGATGAGTGGTCTGAATACTCCTTCTATGGGTATAGCTGAAGCTGTTGATACTGCGAAAGTTTCATATTACATCAGATTGGCGAAGGAAAAGAATATATTCCCATCTTATATCTATCCAACTTGGACTTATAGAACATATAATGAAAATGATAGTACTGTCTATGAATTGGTTGCGCTCAGGGGAAGAAAAGAGGATGGAAAAGCTGCCATGAGTGGTGATATCATAAAAGAAGCGAAAGCAATGATGGATGAAGAGTCTGGCTATGCTTACATAGGATTTGATATGACGGAGGAGGCCGCTTTGAAATGGGCTAATCTCACGAGAGAAAACATTGACAGATCAATCGCTATTGTCTTGAATGGACGTGTTTACTGCTATCCTCGTGTTCGTGCTGAAATTACAAACGGAAGAAACGAAATAGCTGGTACATTTACCATGAAGGAGGCACAGGAAATAGCCGATCTGTTGAATCTGGCGAAATATCCTGTGTCTGTGAGAATTATAGAAGATTAATAAATGTATTGTAGAACGCAATGCATATTGTGGAGACGCAATGCATATTGTGGAGACGCAATGCATACTGTGGAGACGCAATGCATATTGTGGAGACGCAATGCATTGCGTCTCTACATATAATACATATCCGTGTTTTAAAAAGGTAATTTTGAATTATCTTGTGCAAGAGGATCTTCTGTAGGATAGCTGGATGGCGCTGAGGTATAGCTAGATGCTATCGATATGTGGGAGTCTCCATTCAGACGTGAACTGAAACTTTTTCCGGATGTGTATTCCGCATCGTCTTCCAGATTCTGGAATCGAGCCAATTCTTTTTTGAATCGTAATCTGACGTCTCCTACGGCACCATTTCTGTGCTTGGCAATGATGATTTCTGCTATACCTTCCAAACTTTCACCAGTTTGTTTGTCCTCTGTTATCTTGTAGTATTCAGGACGGTGGATGAACAATACCATATCGGCATCTTGCTCGATGGCTCCTGATTCACGCAAGTCGGCTAGTCCTGGACGTTTGTCTTCAGTTTTCTCTACACCACGGTTTAGCTGAGATAGAGCGATGATAGGAATATCTAGCTCTTTTGCTAATTGTTTTAATGATCGGGAGATCATGCTGACTTCCTGTTCACGGCTACCGAATTTCATGCCGCTGGCGTTCATCAATTGAAGGTAGTCGATGATGATGATTTTTACGTTATGATCTTTCACTAATCGTCTGGCTTTTGTGTTTAGTTCCATGATGGAAAGGCCAGCGGAATCATCCAAGTAGATGGGTAGGGATTCCAGTGAACGAGAGCGTTGCATAAGTTGTTCCCATTCGTAGGATTCCAGTTTACCGTTTTTGATTTTTTCTCCAGGGATCTCACATACATTCACAAGAAGACGGTTGACCAGCTGGACGTTGGCCATTTCCAATGAAAATACAGCGATAGGAACATTCATCTCGGCCATGTTCTTAGCCATGGAGAGGACAAAAGCCGTTTTACCCATGGCGGGACGAGCAGCAATGATGATTAAGTCGGATCGTTGCCATCCTGACGTCATTTTGTCGAGTTTGTGAAAACCGCTAGGAATACCGCTTAGTCCGCTTGTGTTCTTAGCTGCATCCTCAATTCGTTTGATCGCTTCTGCAATGACTGGATCTATTTTGACGAAATCCTTTTTCAAACTGTTGTTGGAAATCTTAAACAGTTCGCTTTCTGCTCTTTGTACGATGTCATCTACATCAGTCTTCTCTTCATAAGCCATTCGTTGAATCTCGGTAGAGAAATTGATCAGTTGTCTGGCTAATGCCTTTTGAGCCAATACCCTTGCATGATATTCAATATGAACAGAGGAGCTGACACCTGCGGTTAGTTTTACAATTTGGTATGCACCACCCACCTCTTCCAGTTTGCCTAGCTGTTGCAGTCTGTTTTGTACAGTAAGCATATCGATGGGCTCTTGTTTTATTGCCAAATCGTTAATGGCTTCATAGATGGTACGATTGGCATCCTTGTAGAAACATTCAGGTTTTAGAATTTCGCATACTTCACTGTATGCATCTTTTTCTAGCATCAGAGCACCTAATACAGCATCCTCTAATTCGGTTGCCTGAGGAGGCAACTTCGCGTAGGCTGTTTCGGGTTCTTTTCTTGAGATTCTTCTATGGTATCCGTTATTGGATGTCTCGTTTTCCATCTGTTTGAAATTTTTTTCCATTATTACTACGAATGCAAAAGTAATGCTTTTTCATGGGTGTCATTTAATAATAGCGTTTATTTTATCAACAAGTTTTTAAAAGCAAAGATGGAAGGGAATGAGAAAAGATAATTTGTGAAAATTAGTAAGCGATTTAAATTAACGAAAGTTTGTCTTGTGGGATGATTTTTTAGGATTGAATAGAACGAAAAATGAATTTTTTCGGAAAAGAATTTAGTTGAAATTTGCGACAGAAAAAATCTTTTTGGAAAATTTTACGGCATTGTTGAAAACTTTATTTTGCTGAATATCAATATTTTAATTAATAAAAACGGGAAACTTTTCGATGTTGTTAATAACTATTAGTTGGTTTTGTTTGGTATTTGTAAAAAGCGGAGTAATATTGCAATGCGAAACTTTTTGGTGACGTATATTAATTTTGAAATAAGTAGAAATTATAAATGGATAGTCATGTTTACTCTTACGATGAAGCGTATCAAGCTTCGATATCGTATTTCAAAGGAGACGAATTGGCCGCTCGTGTCTGGGTAAACAAATATGCATTGAGAGACTCTTCAGGTAACATATACGAATTGAATCCTGATGATATGCATTGGAGGATATCCAGGGAGGTTTCTCGCATTGAGCAGAATTATCCCAATCCAATGTCGGAAGAAGAGTTATTCCAATTGTTTCAAAAGTTTCAATACCTTGTTCCTCAAGGAAGTCCGATGATGAACATTGGTAATCCGTATCAGTTGAGTTCATTATCAAATTGTTTTGTCATTGGTATAGAGACAACCGGGGATTCCTATGGTGCAGTCATGAAGCTTGATGAAGAGCAAGTGCAGTTGATGAAAAGAAGAGGTGGAGTAGGACAGGATTTGTCAGGGTTGAGGCCCAAGGGAATGAAGGTGAATAACTCCGCATTAACTTCGGCAGGTGTTGTTCCTTTTATGGAGCGCTATTCTAATTCCACGAAAGAAGTGGTACAGGAGGGACGAAAAGGGGCTTTGATGTTGAGTCTTTCTATTAAGCATCCAGATGCAGAAGCATTTATCGATGCAAAGGTCGTAGAAGGGAAAATGACAGGAGCCAATGTCTCAGTTAGGGTGGATGATGAGTTTATGCAGAGTGTTGTTGACAACACCATGTACACTCAACAGTATCCTGTAGATTCAGAGAATCCGTTGATTAAAAAAGATATATCTGCGGTCAATCTTTGGCGAAAGATTGTTCATAATGCATGGAAAATGGCAGAGCCAGGCATCTTATTTTGGGATACTATTATAAGAGAGTCTATTCCAGACTGTTATGAAAAAGAGGGATTTAAAACGATTTCAACGAATCCATGTGGGGAGATTCCTTTGTGTCCCTACGATAGTTGCCGATTGTTATCGATTAATCTCTATTCTTATGTAAAGAATCCGTTTGAAAGAGAGGCTACGTTCGATTTCGATTTATTGCGTCAGCATGTTCGTAAGGCTCAACGTGTGTTGGACGATATTGTTGACTTGGAATTGGAGATGATTGATAAAATCTTAAAAAAGATTGATTCAGATCCAGAGTCGGAGGAGGTGAAACGTACCGAGCGTGAGTTGTGGTTGAAGATAAAGGATAAAACGTCGAAAGGAAGACGGACAGGACTCGGGACAACAGCGGAAGGAGATATGTTGGCAGCTATGGGGTTGACATACGGAACACCTGAAGCTAATTATTTTTCTGAGCAGGTTCATCAAGCCGTCGCAGTAGAAGCCTATCGATCGTCAGTGGAACTGGCAGAGGAACGTGGAGCTTTCCCTTTGTATGATGCGGATCTTGAAAAGAAGAATCCTTTTATTGGACGTATTAAGATGGCGGATGCGGCATTGTATCAGCGCATGACAGCGTCAGGAAGACGTAATATTGCTTGCTTGACAATCGCACCTACGGGTACAACTAGTCTTATGACGCAGACTACTTCGGGTATAGAACCGGTTTTTATGCCTGTGTATAAACGAAGACGTAAGGTGAATGCCAATGATGAAACCGCCCGGGTGGATTATGTGGATGAAATGGGCGATTCGTATGAAGAATATGTGGTGTTTCATCGAAAGTTCATGACGTGGATGGAGGTCAAAGGCTATGATACAACGAAAGCTTACAAACAGTCGGAATTAGATAAGATGGTGATGGAATCACCTTATTATAAGGCAACGACGCAGGATGTAAACTGGTTGGGGAAAGTTCAGATGCAGGGAAGAGTCCAGAAATGGGTGGATCATTCAATCAGTGTGACGATTAACCTGCCAGAGTCTGCAACCGAAGAGCTGGTCGGTCAGTTATACGAGGAGGCTTGGAAGTGTGGATGTAAGGGTGTGACTGTTTATCGTGAAGGTTCCCGTTCGGGTGTCTTGCTTTCATCAAAAGAGGAATCGAAACAATCTAAGATGCTTTCAGCATTTGTCTCGACCCCTCGTCCGAAAGAACTGAATGCGGATGTTGTTCGTTTTCAGAACAATAAAGAGAAATGGATTGCGTTTATTGGATTGATGGATGGTCGGCCATATGAAATCTTTACAGGACTGGCTGATGATGAGGATGGACTTTTGATTCCTAAAACGGTGGAAAGTGGTAAAATCATACGTAATATTGATGAAGAGACAGGACGGAGCCGTTATGATTTTCAATACTCAAATCGACGGGGATATAAAACGACAATCGAAGGATTATCCTACAAGTTCAATCCAGAATATTGGAATTATGCGAAATTGATTTCTGGAGTTCTTCGATATGGAATGCCAATTGATCAGGTGATAAAACTGGTGGGTGGTTTGCAATTGAATAGTGAAACCATCAACAATTGGAAGAATGGTGTGGAAAGAGCTTTAAAGAAATATATACCTAACGGTACGGAAGCAAATGGAATGATCTGTGAGAAATGTGGCGAGAAGACAATTCGATATCAGGAGGGTTGTTTGATATGTACGAATTGTGGATTTTCTAAATGCGGAAGTTAGTTAGAAAGAAATAAAATAGATAGAAAAAAAAGGTTTAGATTATGAGTTTTATGCAATACTTTGTTTCATAATTAATATGTTTTTTTGATTTGCAGTGTGAAGGTCTCCGGAGTGATCCGCAGGCCTTCTTTTTTTGTTATTGGAATTGCAAAGAAAAAGTTTTTTGCATTTCCCTCCAAATTAAATGCTAATTATTTGTTCCAAATTTCCCAAGAGGCTAGTGCTTGACCATGTAGCATTTCAAGACCGTTCATGGAGAAGGCATTCATCTCTCTTGCCATTTGACAGAATTTAGTATTTTCAGGATTATATACTAAATCATATAAGAAGTGATTGTTTGTCAGGTATTTATATGGTATATCTGGCGCTTGATCAATGTTGGGATACATGCCTATAGGAGAACAGTTGACAATCAGTAAATAGTCTGATAGAATTGCTTTGTCAAGGTCATTGTACGTGATTTGTCCTTCCTTAGGTGTTCTGGATACATATAATGTTTCGATGCCTAAATTATTTAATGCATAGTAAATAGCTTTCGATGCGCCTCCTGTACCTAGGATAAGTGCCTTTTTGTGGACAGGCTTTAAATGAGGCAGAATGGAGTCCTTGAATCCAATCACGTCGGTGTTGTATCCGCAAAGTTTCAATTCATTTCCTTTCCGTTTGAATTGGATAGTGTTGACGGCACCGATGGCCTTAGCAATAGGGTCAACCTCATCTAAATAGGCGATGACTTGTTCCTTATAAGGAATGGTAACATTCAGTCCGCTCAGTGTTACGGACGAGATGAGCTGCGGAAATTTTTCAATTGTATCCAGCTCATATAATTCGTATTGAGCATCGATATTTTCTGTGGAGAATTTCTCAGTAAAAAACTTTTTAGAAAAGGAATGTTTTAACGTTTTCCCGATAAGTCCATAATTTTTCATGGTCAATAGAATATGTTTGATGTTACATTTAAATAACAGGAGTCTTTCCCTGTAGTGAAAAATGCAGTATCTTTATTTAAATTGATGTTTTTGAAATTCTCTTTATACCAGATTGTTATGGAGTTTATACCCGTAAGTTTTTGTGTCTTGTATTTCGGTAGTATGTTGGCATATTCTTCCTGATAGGAGTAGATGTCGTTGGTGCCGATCAGGATCTTCTGATTGGCAGATAACGTGTCGGCTCTTCTATGTTGATCTCTTAACGTAGAAACGACTATGATAGTGTCGGATATGAAGTTGTTGACTATGTAGGCATATCCGCTTTGTTTGTATAGCGAAAGTAGTGTATCGCTGATGATTAGATTGTAATAGCCTTTAGATTCCTTCTTGTCTGGACCTGTCCAGAACTTTCTATAAGCAAGTTCCTCTGAGATGTGACAAGAATCTTTTGATATGGCAGAGACTGTTTTTATTTTATAGAGCGCTTTACTGGTTTCGATGTTCCATATATCATTACCTGGGACCTCCAACCTTTCTGCGATGTCAAAGCTTTCACCATAGTTGAGGGTGATTGTTTTAGCTGTGTCATCGAGTACAACGTAGGTGATGGAGATAGGTGAATATTCGTCACACAGATTGGTGATGGAATAGACATAATCCTGCTCTTTCGTGTCGCAGCTGGTCATATAAAACATGAAAGATAAGAGGCAGGTGAGTATGTATAATGTATGTTTCATTGAAAGAAGGATTTAAAAACTGGGTTTTGTTTGGCTTCGTCGCAGACTTCCAAAAATAAGTTGAGACTATTCTGTTTTTCAGAACAAGCTTGCTCTAGGAATGCTTTTGCTTTGTCAAAATGCCCCAATTTATAATGAGTCATGGACAAGAAAAGTTTTATGTCTTCGGCTTCATTGTCTAGATCATATGCTTTTTCAAGAAATAGCAGGGCTGTCTGATAGTTTTGATTGTCGAAATGAATATTGCCGATAGCAATGTAGGCTAATGTTTGAACGGGGTCTAATTTCAGACATTTTTGATAGCATGTTAGGGCCTTGTTTCTTTGTTCGAGGTTGATTAATGCCTCAGCCTTAAAGAGATAGTAGGATGCTTTGTCTTTGTTCCTTTTGATGGCTTCATCAATCCAGTAGAGAGCCTCATTGTATTTGCCGAAGTTGACGTAGGCAGCGCATAGATTTGACATGACCATATCATTGTCAGGATCCAGATCGAGAGCTCTTTGATAGATGTTGATGGCATCTTCATAACGTTCCAGACATTCGTAACATTCGCCGATGCTTACATAGGAATCCGTATCATATCCCACAAGGTCCATATATTCTTCATGCGCTTCAATCGACTCTTCGAAGCGGTTTGCGAAAAAGAGTGCGTTTCCTTTCTGATACAGAGAATAGGTGTCGTGTGGGTCTATTGTGTAGGCATAGTCGTATGCTTCGCTGGCTTTGTCATATTGTTTGAGTGTAAATAGGATATTGCCTATGAAATACCATGCCTGACGAGAATATGGATTGATGTCTAGTGCCTTCTCGTAGGTTTGTCGGGCCAATTCATATTCCTCGCACATCTCGTAGGTGACGCCGAGTTCAGAGTAGAGTTCTTCACTCTCTTTGTTTATGTTGATTGCATCAAGTAAGTATTTTTTTGCCAGTTCGAAAAGATTAGCATTTCGGTAAGCTATACCAATCTCTGCTAACATGTTTTCATATCCGGGTTCATCACTTTGACTTGCGATGAATTTGAATATTTGAGCAGCTTCAGCTCCTTGGTTGGCACCGAGTAGTATTTTCCCTTTTGTGAGCAGAAAATCAGTATTCTTGTTGTCGATTTTTAGAGCTGTGTTGATAACGGAGAGAGCCTCACTGTAACTACCTTTGGCGGCTAATAGACGAGCTTTACAGTCCATTATCTCGGGTGACATGGGATGTTGAAATTCTGCAGATTTTAGGATTTCGAAACAGGTGTCGAAGTCCTCCAGATTGATGTAGTAGTCAAATATTATAGCGTATTCTTCATCGTCAAAGTAGCATGTCTCACCGCTCTTCTTGATGTCTTCGTAACGGGAAACTAACTCTTTTTCTTCATCCGAGTATGATGGTTCGTCAAATAGCATGTTATAAATTCGAATTTGGAGAACAAAGGTATAAGAACTAAGTGGAATTTTGGGAGGAGGGGGAAAGAACTTATTAACAATTTTCGTTATGTGGTGTTAATAAACTGTCAACTACTTCAATCTTTTTTTTGTTTTTGTTTTTTTCTGAATAAAAAAAATAGTAGTTTTGTGCAAATTTCGAAATTAAAAAATATAAAAAAACATAAAAAACAAGAAAGGATTCATGAAAAGAGTTTATTTGACGATGTTGGCTGCTCTTTTATCTGTAGGTGCTATGTTTGGACAGGCGCACAATGCAAACTTGTCGGGAACTTATTCAGGTAAAATGAAGTATGCTGCAGGAAAAAATGCTTATCCAATGGATGAGTATAAGTTGGACTATACTTATAAAGTAGTAATGGGAGATCCTGTATGTCAAGCTAATTTGACATGGACAAGAAACAACTCCTATACGGTGAATAAAAAGACAGTGAATTATACCAAGTTGGGCGAGTATGCAGATTTGAAGACTCGTTTCGATGCCTTAGCACCGGATTCGGTTACATTCACCTATACGATTATGTTGTATTCGGATACAAAGAATGCGTACATAGCATCGGCAAAGTCATCAATCACGTTGCCTTACATAGAGAAGGCAGGTGTATCAGACGGACCAGTTATTCCTGTAAATCTAACGTGGTTAAACTCTTTTTCTAATGTTGTGTTGGGAAAACAAACAAAAGAGAAGCCAGGTGTTGTGATTCCAGATGCTACTTTGGAAAAAGCATTTGAGGCTGATAAGTTACAATCAGGTAAACTAGATAAAACTCAGAAATGGTATGGTTTCAGATTGCGTAAGATCTTTAACATGTCTTCTAAGATAGAACTTACGAATGTTACGATGAGTGTTAAGTGGAATGATAAAGATTTTGATTACATCTCAGATGAATTCGCAAGAAGAGAGAAAGCTGCAGGATTCTTTGCTACAGGAAATAAAGAAAAAGCAATTGAAGCCTATTTCGCTAATCGTACGAACTCACCAGCTATTCAGACACAGAGTCCTTTGTTCTGGAATTCAACTGTTATCCCTACCGACACATGGATGGAGGTTTTGGCAGAAGGAGAGAAGTTGTATTCACAAAAGAAATATGATGAAGCAGCTGCTTATTTCCAGATGGTAAGTAAAGCCGCTCCATGTTTTTCATATTCTAATGCTCGTGTTGCAAAGATTAGAAAATATTTGGATTATAAGAACAACCGTAATGTGGGTACCATGGAGTTTGTCTATGTTGAAGGCTCAAATGGTATGAGAGGATTCTATATGTGTAAGACAGAAATTACTCAATCTCAATGGAGAAGAGTAATGGGTTCTAATCCATCAAAATTCAAAGGACGTAATAATCCGGTAGAAAATGTTTCATGGGAAGATGTTCAAGCCTTTATTAAGGAGTTGAATCGTGAAACGGGTATGAACTATCGTTTGCCTCGCTTGAATGAGTGGGAATATGCAGCAAAAGGTGGTGCCAAAGGTGTTATGACAGAATATGCTGGAGGTAATAACTTGTCAGATGTTGCATGGTGTGCTTATAATTCAAACGAGCAGACTCATGAAGTAGGGACTAAAACACCGAATGAAGCAGGTTTGTATGATATGACTGGTAATGTCAGCGAATGGGTAGTTGATCAATTTGACAAAGATACACGTTTTGTAAAAGGTGGATCTTGGGCAGATGATGCATCTAATTGCACAATCTCTTCTCAAGAAAAGATTTCAGTAAAAACAAAAAATGGAAATATTGGTTTCCGCCTTTGTCAGGATGAATAAAATTGAATCTATTTAATTACGCAAAAAAAGACATAAGATAATGAAAAAGAATATATTATTATATGTGTTGATGGGTGGAGCATCAATGATGTCATTGAATCTATCCGCAGCAGAATTGACACAAGCAGACAAAGAAGCCAGAAAATGTTATATGAAGGCTCTTGATAAGTATGATTCAGGAGAATATAAAGAGGCTTTGAAATTTTTGGATCAAGCTGAATCTAAGTTGGGCGAATCGAATCCTCGAATCAGCTATTTGAAGGCTAGATCACAATATGCATTAAAGAATTACTCAGAAGCACAGAAAGCTTGTAAGGTGTATTTCTCATCTCCAGTGATTAAGGATGATGGATATACATTGATGACAAAGTTGAATGACGAGGTAAATCTGCTTGTAGATTCAATTAACAAAAAGACTCGGGATGATGTAGCTAAGCAACTGAATGAGGCTGCAGAAAAAGAGGCTGCTGCAAAGGCTGCAGCTGCAGATCGTGCAACAGTTTTGAAACAAGCTGCTATTCGTCGTGCTCAAGATGCTGTAGCACAGAAACGTTGTAAAGAACAAGAATTAAATGTGTTCCAAGAAGTTCAGAAGAAGAATACAAAAGAAGCCTATCAACAGTTTATCTATGATTATCCTTCAGGATACTATGTAGCACAGGCTAAATCAGAGATGAATAAAAAATGGCCATCACTTACTCGTGTATTGAGAAACAATAAATATGGTTATGTAGATAAGAGTAATTCGATGGTGATTAAGGCTAAGTATGATTATGCATCTGATTTCTCAGAAGGTATGGCTCGTGTGGCAAAAGCTGGTAAATATGGTTTTGTTAATGAGTTAGGAAAAGAAATTGTTCCATTGAATTATCAATCAGCTAGTAATTTCTCTTACGGATGGGCTGTATTGAAGAGCAGTGATAATTCAGCTTTCTTTGTGAATAAAACAGGACAGAAGATGAATGAAGCTGTGTGGTATGATGCAAAAGCATTTAGCGAAGGCTTGGCAGCTGTACAGAATGAATTCTTCAAATATGGTTTTATCGATGTTGAAGGCAATGAGGTGATTCCTTGTGAATACAATACTGTGTCTTGGTTCAAAGAGGGTATTGTAGCTGTATCAAAGAAAATGGAGAATGGAAAGATTGCTTACGGCTACATAAATAAGTCAGGTAATCCTATTACAGCATTTGAATTTGATGATGCTAAGGATTTTCAGGATGGCGTTGCTTGCGTGAAGAAGAATGGTAAGTTTGGTTTGATTGATAAATTCGGCGGACCAATTACTGAATGTGAGTATGATTATATTTCTTCATTTAATGGTGAAGGATATGCATTAGCCAAGAAAAATGGTTGGGATGTTTATTTGGACCGTGAAGGTGTTCAATGGGCAAAGGCTAATGGTAAGTATATTAAGTTGAATTAAATTCATAATGTAAAAAGATAAACGAGGCGACACACTGTCGTCTCGTTTTTAATTATATTGATATGGCTGAAGTACAGTTACATACGGAGGAAGAGCAGAAGTTGATTAATGCGGCTTATCAGGAGTTATTAAATGATTATCTTTCTTCTAATCACAGACGGAAAGTTGATATTATAAATAAAGCATTTAAGTTTGCTTCAATGGCTCATCAAGGGGTGAGACGAAGATCTGGAGAACCTTATATCATGCATCCTATTGCTGTGGCACGTATTGTGTCGCATGAGATAGGTTTGGGTTCTACCTCTATTTGTTCGGCATTGTTGCATGACGTGGTGGAGGATACTGATTATTCAGTAGAGGATATTGAGAATCTATTTGGTAAAAAGATTGCTCAGATTGTGGATGGCTTGACGAAAATCTCAGGTGGTGTCTTTGGTGAAAAGGCTTCTGCTCAGGCTGAGAACTTCCGTAAACTGTTACTTACTATGTCTGAAGATATCCGTGTCGTCTTGATCAAGATGGCGGATAGACTTCATAATATGCGTACACTGGGTTCTATGCCACCTGCTAAACAATATAAAATCGCGGGTGAAACACAGTATATCTACGCACCGTTGGCAAACCGACTTGGTTTGTATGCAATCAAAACGGAATTAGAGGATTTGAGCTTTAAATATGAACATCCTGATAAGTATGCTGAACTGACTTCCTTGTTGGATAACACGAGAGAAGAACGTGATAACTTTTTCACAATCTTTTCTGAACCAATCAAGAAGAAATTGGAGAACCTAGGGTATAAGTTTGAAATCCATGCTCGTATAAAGTCAATTTATTCTATATGGAGAAAAATGCAAGCTAAGAATATACCGTTTGAGGAAGTTTATGATATTCTTGCTTTGCGTATCATCTTTGATTTTAATGAGGGTGATGATGAAAAACAAGCTTGCTGGGCTATCTATTCAGCTATTACAGATATCTATAAACCACATCCTGATCGTATCCGCGACTGGGTGAGTACTCCTAAAGCTAATGGTTATGAGGCTTTGCATGTTACGGTGATGGGACCTAATGGTCAATGGATCGAGGTGCAGATCCGTAGCCGTCGTATGGATGATATCGCTGAGAAAGGTTTTGCTGCTCATTGGAAGTATAAGACAGGTGAAAAGGATGATTCGGAATTAGAAAAATGGTTGCAAACCATTAAAGAATTGTTGGAGAATCCGGAGCCTAATGCGATAGATTTCTTGGATACGTTTAAACTTAATCTGTTCGCTTCAGAGATATTCGTCTTTACACCTGCGGGAGATATCCGTACGCTGCCTCAGGGCGCAACCGCATTGGATTTTGCCTTTTCTTTACATACGGATGTGGGACTGCAGTGTATTGGTGCAAAAGTGAATCATAAATTAGTTCCTCTTAGCTATGTGTTGAACAGTGGTGATCAGGTGGAGGTGCTTACTTCGAAGAAACAAGTGCCATTGCCAGAGTGGATTAACTTCGTGGTGACAGCACGTGCAAAAGCAAAAATTCGGTCTATTTTTAAAAAGGAATATAAGTCCTTCATCAATAAGGGAGAGCATGATTTGGAAACCTATTTGACAGGTATTAATCAGAAAATGACGCCAGATAACCTGTCCAAGATAATGGATTATTATAAGGAGACGAAAAAAGAAGATCTGTTATATAAGATAGGAAAATCTGTTTACAACCTTAATGATTTAACCAATACGGTGTTTAAATCGCAAAGTCGTTGGATGAAATACTGGAATCTTACGTTCAGAAAAGATGGGAAGAGTACATCACTTCCATTCTTTGGGACGAAGAAGCCAGACACGAAGAAAACACTTACATTGGAGGAAAATAACTCTGGTGTGACGTATCGTATTGCTGATTGTTGTTCGCCAATTCCTGGTGATGATATATTGGGATTCATGGAAGAAGATGGAATGTTGGTTGTCCATAAACGACAGTGTCCGGTAGCCATGAAACTGAAATCCAACTATGGTGAACGTATCATATCAGCTGTGTGGGAAACACATAAGATGTTGTCGTTCCCTGCAACAATAGAAATAAAAGGTGTCGATCGCTTAGGTGTGATGTGTGATGTTATCCGTACCATTACGGAGGAGCACGGAATGAATATCAGTAGATTGACAGTTGATGCAAAGGATGGAATCTTTGAGGGATTCATCACGATATATGTGCATGATGTTGAAGACGTGAATAACCTGTGCGTCTCTTTAATGAAGATTCAGAGCATTAATTCTGTAAACAGAGTGGAACATGTGTGATGCGACACTGTTCCTGCCCTGATTGCAGATTTTATTTTCCAATAATCATTATTTCAGTTCTTCTGTTGATGGCACGTCCCTCTTCAGTTTTATTGTCGGCTATTGGCTGAGTCTTTCCGTAGCCTTTATATTCCATTCTGCTTCGAGGAACGCCTTTTTTTGCCAAATATTCAAGCGCTGCTTTTGCACGATCTGTTGACAGTGTCATGTTATATTCGTCAGACCCTTTGTAGTCGGTGTGACCAGACAATTCTATTCGAACTGTAGGATTTTCTCTCATGAATTGAGCAACATGATTCAGTTCTATGAACGACTGTTTCTTCAGTGTTGCTTTGTCGAAGTCAAAAAAGATATTCTTCAAAGTCATTTTTTTGCCGATTTCAATCTTATCCAACGTTACGTTGCTTCTTTCTTTTAGTTCGGATGGTTTTGTTGAGTTAGTGTTTTTGGCAGCAAAATTGTCGGAATAAAAGATATATCCTTTTTTGCTCACGTTGACGCCATACTCCTCACCTTCTGGGGTACAGGTGATGAATTCTCCTGTCTTTTTATCTGAAACAGAACGGAAAACCATTTTGTTGGTTTCCACATTGAATACGTCGATTGTAGCCTGAATAGGTTTGTTGGTTTGTGCATCTAGGATTTTACCTGTAGCATATTTCATGGCTTTGTTAGGTTTGTAATTTCCCTCCTTTAAAATCAGTTCATAGATTTCTCGTCCCATGCCATTTTTCTCCTGCCCGTTGGAAGAGAAATAAGCTTTGTCGCCATGTGCATTGACAACGAATCCTACTTCATCTTTACATGTATTGATTGGGTATCCCATGTTCTTTGGAGTAGTCCAACCACCTTTTTCGTCTTTGTAAGAAACATACACATCATATCCGCCGAGACCTTTCATGCCTTTTGATGAGTAGTATAATGTTTGGTTATCGGCATGAATGAAAGGCGAATATTCATCATCTGGTGTGTTGATCGTTGGGCCTAAATTGACTGCTTCAGAGAATTTAAGATGTCCGTTGGGTTGTATTTCAACTCTACATTTCCAGATGTCTGATTTGCCAAGACCACCAGGACGGGTGGAGGCAAAGTAAAGTTCGTCGCCCGTTGGACTTAGCGAAGGACAAGTTTCCCAGTGACGGGTGTTAACATTGGCACCGAGGTTGATAGCGGGCGACCATGAGTCTCCTTCTCGGATGGAGTAATAGATGTCACATCCACCAGCACCAGTGGGTCTATCGCAGGCTACGAAAAACATGTATCGGCTATCCAGAGAGATACATTGAGCACCCTCGTTTCCGATGGTGTTTATGGAACTACCCATATTTTGAGTTTTAGACCAGACATTGTTTACTTTTTTGCTGAGGAAGAGGTCTTCATGACATCCCTTTCCCCATTCCGATTGTCCCTGTCTTTTGTTTAGTTTGACTGTAGTTGAGAAGTACGATTCATCGGCGGTAATGCTTGGCCAGTAGTCGTCAAACTCCGTGTTGATGTTTGACCCCATGTTTTTATAGTTGAAAGGAACGGGTTGAGCTACCAGTTCCAAAGCATCCTCACATTGTTTTATGCCGATGGCACCTCTTTTATAGAATGTAGCATCGGAGGCAGGAATCATTTTATACCATTCGATTGCTTTTTCGTAGTTGCATGTCTCATGATACGCTTTTCCTACTCGTAATAATGTGGCTGAATATTTTGGCATGTTCGGTTTCGCTATATAAAGCAAGGTTGAGATGCGTTTCTCTGAATCACCCATTTTCTCATATAGATCAGATAAGGTCCAGGAGGCCGCAATAAACTCCTTGTTGTTTCGTATCAGTTCCTTTAAGATAGGCAAGGCTTCTTTATAACGACCTTCATTTACAAGAATGACAGCATTCTCGTATGTTTTAATTTCTTTTTGGGTTTGAGCGAACGAACAAAAAGAAACGAAAAAAATTAATATGAAAGAGATAACTATCCTCATTGAAAGCATATATTAAGATGAATAATAAGACAAATTTAGGAAAAAAGAATAATTTAGGTAGAACATAAATTAAAAAAGAGGATTTGAGGTTCAAATTTATTGATGAATAGGTGGGAAAAAGAGAAAAAAAAACTATCTTTGCGAGTTATTTTATGAAAATAAATTTAAAATATTAATAATTAACTAATTAAAAAAATGCAAAACAAGGGATTTGTTAAGTTGATTGCAGTGACTTTCGCAATTGTCTCTGTTTTTTATCTTTCATTCAGTATTGTTTCATCGCATTATGCTAATAAAGCGGCTGAGATGTATGGAGAAGGAACGACAGAAGCACAAGCATATCTTGACTCTTTGTCAGGTAAGAAAGTCTGGTTGGGATACACTTTGAAAGAGTGTCGAGAGAATGAGCTGAACTTAGGTCTAGACCTTAAGGGAGGTATGAATGTTGTGATGGAAGTATCTGTTGCTGACATTCTTAAATCATTAGCAGGGTCACAACAAACAACTGAGCCGTTCATGAATGCCATGAAATTGGCTAAAGAAAAACAGTTGACAAATCAACGTGATTTCGTAGATTTATTCGCTGAATCATTTAAAGAAGTAAACCAAGATGTTCCATTGGCATCGGTTTTCTCAACATTTGAGTTAAGAGAAAAAATTAGTGCTACTTCTACAGACGCTGACGTTGTTAAAGTGTTGAAGAATGAGGTGGCAAGTGCAGTTGATAATTCATTCAATGTGCTTCGTTCTCGTATCGACCGTTTCGGTGTGGTACAACCTAATATACAAAAATTGGATGTTGCAGGACGTATCTTGATAGAGATGCCAGGTGTTAAAGAGCCTGAGCGTGTACGTAAGTTGCTTCAAGGTTCTGCAGATTTGGAATTCTGGGAGACATATGATTTCGCAGAGATCTACACTAGTATTGTTGCCGTTAACGAGATGGCTCGTGATTTGGCTAAGGTAGGTAATACTGAGAATGCTCAAGAGACAAAAGATACTGTAGCAAAGAGTACTGAAGTTGCTACAGGGTTGGATAGCTTGTTGGCAATCAACAATGATTCTATTCAGAAAAATGAAAATGCAGAAGCGTGGGCTAAAGAAAACCCATTGATTGCTATTATGCAATTGAACATTGACCAACAAGGAAGAATTGGTCATGGTCCGCTAATCGGTTATGTTCATCAGAAAGATACAGCACAAGTCGGAAATTATTTCCGTTTGGCAAAAGAGAAACATCTATTGCCAAATGGATTAAATCCTAAATGGTCTGTAAAATCTATCGATGAAGCAGGAAATTGGTTTGAATTGATTGCTATCAATTGCAAGAGAAGAGATGGAAAAGCTCCATTGGGTGGATCTGTTATTGTAGATGCAAATTCTGACTTTGCTCAATACACATCTGCTTCTACTGTTAATATGGAGATGAACCAAGAGGGTGCTGCTGCATGGGCTCGTTTAACAAAAGAGAATATTGGTAAGTGTGTAGCTATCGTTTTGGATGGTTATGTATATTCTTATCCTCGCGTAAACGATGAAATCACTGGCGGACGTTCTGAGATTTCTGGACATTTCACTGTAGAAGAGGCAAAAGACTTGGCTAATGTGTTGAAGTCTGGTAAGATGCCTGCTCCTGCTCATATTGTTCAAGAAGATGTCGTAGGACCATCTTTGGGTCAGGAAGCTATCCATGCTGGTTTGATTTCGTTTATCGTAGCATTTGCAATGGTGTTGATTTATATGATATTCTATTATGGATTGGTACCAGGTTTGATCGCAGACTTTGCTTTGCTATGTAATGTGTTCTTTATATTCAGTGTACTTGCATCATTTAGAGCGGTTCTGACGTTGCCAGGTATCGCCGGTATCGTATTGACATTGGGTATGGCGGTCGATGCAAATGTGTTGATCTATGAACGTATCCGTGAAGAGTTACGTAAGAATAGCAATGTTAAGACAGCGTTGGCTAAAGGTTATGAAAATGCAAAGAGCGCAATTATCGACTCAAATGTGACTACTGTCTTGACAGGTATTATCTTGTTCATGTTTGGTACAGGACCTATTAAAGGTTTCGCAACCACATTGATTATTGGTGTTGTTTGCTCATTCTTCACTGCTATTTATATTTCTCGCTTGATATTTGAGTGGTTGTTGAATAGATCTTCTAAGTATGATAACCTTGCATTTACGACGAATATAACTAAGAACTGGTTACAGAACATGAATGTGGACTTTATGGGAAAAAGAAAGATTTTCTATATCGTCTCAGCAGGATGTATCTTAATCGGATTGTGTTCTTTAGGTTTAAGCGGATTAAAGAAGGGTGTTGACTTCTCTGGAGGTCGTAACTATATCGTTCGTTTTGAACAACCAGTGTCAACTGTAGATGTGGCAGATATGTTGAAGAACTCTTTCGATGGAAATACAGTATCTGTTATCACTATCGGTGATGCTAATCAGGTTCGTATTACAACGAACTATAAAATCATGGAGGATGATCCAAACATCGATTCAGAAATCGAAAAACGTATATACGATGGTTTGTCTCCATTGTTAGGCAGTGGCGTTACATTCAATATGTTCACGAATCAATACGTGAATGAGAATGGCGTAGCTCGTCCTTCTGTAAAAGAAGATAGCTATACCTTAGGTTTACAAAGTTCTCAGAAGGTGGGACCTACAATGGCTGATGATATTAAGACCTCTGCTATTTGGGCAGTCTTGATTTCATTGCTTGGTATTGGATTGTATATATTTATACGTTTCCGTAATATCGCATTTAGTGTGGGTGCTATTGCTTCTTTGACGCACGATACATTGATTATATTTGGACTCTTCTCATTGTTGCAGAATATAATGCCGTTCTCTATGGAGATAGACCAATCATTCATTGCGGCTATTTTGACAGTGATCGGTTATTCAATCAACGATAATGTGGTTATCTTTGACCGTATTCGTGAGAACTTAGGTTTGAATCCAAAAGCAAATGTTAAAGATGTTATCAATGGATCATTGAACCAGACATTAAGTCGTACGTTCAGTACTTCAATGAGTACGTTTGTTGTATTGATTATCATCTTCTTCTTCGGAGGTGAAACAATCCGTGGATTTATCTTTGCTATGTTGATTGGTGTTATTGTAGGTACTTATTCTTCTTGGTTTGTCGCTACTCCTTTGGCATACGACATGTTAAAGAGAAAGGGAACAGATAGCTTGATTAAGAAAAAAGAAGAAGAGATTGTTCCTGCAAATAACACAGATGTTGCTATTGCTAATAATTAAGTAACAATAAATCTTTAGTAAAAAAGGTTGGGTTTTTATCCAGCCTTTTTTGTTAAATAAGTGGCATTATGAAAAGAATAATATTTCTATTTTTAGGGGTTCTGGCGTTCCTCCCATCCTATGCACAGATTAACATGCAGGATTCTACGGTGCAAGTTGTTGCGTATTGGGAGAAAGGGGAGAAGATGTCGTATGTTTTGACAAAGTCTAAATATAAGATTAATAGTACGGATAGTGTCTTAACGCAACAAATCAGATATGAAGTTGATGTAACGGTTGTGGACTCTACGGCTAAATCATATATAAGTGAATGGGTTATTCATAAGCCAGAGGTGATTGTTGGGCAAAAGGAGACCAAAAATATTCTATCGGAGGTTACATCTTTGAAATACAGAATAAAAACCAATGAGTTAGGAGTTTTTCAGGAGCTTTTGAATTGGAAAGAGATTAAAAAGGAAAAACAAAACTTAATTACAAGACTCTCCAAAAATTATAAGGATAATCCTATCATTGCAGATCTTCTAAAATCAATGTCGAAGCAAATATCCACAAAGGAAGGTGTCATGAAAATGTCGGAGGATATATTTCATTTCTATTTCTTTTATGGATTAGTCTATAAATTGGGAGAACAGGTAGAGTCAACCTCTAAAGTTCCTTTCCTATTTTCTGATCGTGCCTTGGATTCAAAATGTAAGCTCGGTGTGATGGAGATATCTCCTGAGGATGAATATTCAATTCTTTATTACACGGAGTTCGTAGATCCAGCTCAAGTGAGAGAGGCATGTAATTCTATGCTTAATACGTTAGTTAAAGCCGATGTGGATATGTTCAAGTCGTCAGATAATGAAATGTATGTTTCAGAGGATTCTTATATTCTTACGTTGTCTTCTGGTATCCATGAGTCGGGATGGCCATTATATTGGATTTATTCTAAATCATTAAATGTCGGAACTTACCATCTGTATGAAGAATTTACGATGGAGATGAAGTATGACGAAGAGGAAAAAACAGAAAAATAAATATATGATAATGGATAATTTGTTTGAATATCATCGTAGAAATACGATATCTGTAAAGGTAGGTGATATAGAGATAGGAAGTTCTCATCCTATTCGTGTGCAATCTATGGCTAATACAGATACCAACGATACGTCATCCAGTGTGGATCAAGCTATTCGCATCGAACAAGCCGGTGGCGAATTAGTTCGTTTTACCGCACAAGGTGTTAAAGAAGCTCAGAATCTTCGTGCTATTCGTGAAAATTTGCGTATGCGCGGTGCTAAAGCGCCATTGGTGGCTGATATTCATTTCAATCCACAGGCAGCTTTCGAAGCAGCTAAGGTAGTTGAGAAGGTGAGAATTAATCCGGGAAACTTTGTTGATAGAGTTCATACGTTGAAACGTTTTGATTACACGGATGAAGAATATCAATTGGAGATAGAAAAGATAAAAAACAAGTTGTATCCGCTATTGGATATCTGCAAGGAACACCATACGGCTATTCGCATTGGTGTGAATCATGGTTCGTTATCTGACCGTATTCTTTCGAGATATGGTGATACACCTCAAGGCATGGTGGAGTCTTGTTTGGAGTTTTTGCGCTTATGTATTGCATACGATTTCTTCAACATTGTTATTTCTATTAAAGCATCTAATACGGTTATTATGGTACAAACGGTTCGTATGCTGGTAGAAAAGATGAACGAAGAGAATATGGCCTTCCCATTGCATTTGGGTGTGACAGAGGCTGGAGATGGAGAAGATGGACGTGTTCGCTCTGCAATAGGTATTGGTGCATTGCTTCAGGATGGTATAGGTGATACAATACGTGTGTCACTTAGTGAAGCTCCAGAAAAAGAGATTCCCGTGGCACGTAAGTTGGTGGATTATATCCAATCGTCCGCGGTGCGTCAGTTGAAGGCAGATGGCGTTGAAATCGATAGCAGTGTGGTGAATCCATATTCATATCATCGAAGAGAAACGATTCAATTAGATAAGATAGGGGGCGGGAAGGTTCCTGTTGTGATTGCAGATTCGAACGTTGTTCCTTCTTTAACTGTGGATTATACGAAAGAGCAGTTGTCAAACTCTACATTGTTCTCTCTTTGCTATGCTACATATTCTACGTATGAGGAGGTGAAAAAACGTCTGACTGATAAAACGGTTATTGTATTGGATTCAGATGGTTATCCTGATAAGAGAGAGGGGATAAGTGGACAGCGTGCTTTCATTTATCGTCTCATCAACGATGGAATAAAAAATCCGGTGATCATTCGTCGCCGTTATGAAGATACTGATGTGGAGGCTGTGCAAATAAAAGCGGCAGCAGATTTAGGTCTATTCTTCATTGATGGATTGGGGGATGGTATATGGGTAGAAGCGCCTAATATTGATGCTAAGCAGGTCATCTCTTTGATGTTTGCTATCTTACAAGGAGCGAGATCACGAGTTTCAAAGACAGAATATGTATCCTGTCCTAGTTGTGGACGTACAATGTTTGATTTGGAAACCACCTTGTCGAAGATAAAGGAAAAGACATCGCATCTAAAGGGATTGAAGATTGGTGTGATGGGCTGTATTGTGAATGGTCCAGGAGAGATGGCAGATGCTGATTATGGTTATGTCGGTTCGGCAAGAGGTAAGGTAAATTTATATAAGGGACAAACCTGTTTGGAAAAGCTGATTCCGCAGGAAGAGGCTGTCGATCGATTGATACAGCTGATAAAAGATAATGGAGATTGGCAGGATTGCTAAGGAGAAAAAGCAGAGAGGTCTATGATGACTTCCCTGCTTTGAAATCTATATCTTACTGAAATAGATTAGAGTTATGTGATTTAGTTGCGTAGTTCTTTTCTTATATGGAGGGGGCTTGTTGAAGCCTCTGTCTCGTATTCTTTTGTGAATAAAGCAGCGATTTGTTGTCCATACGTTTTAGATACAGGAATAGACATATCGATCTCTGTATCAAGTTCAAGAATTAATCCCTCTTTTGTTTTTCTTAGGACTTTGACTTTGTTTAGATTGACGATATAAAATCGATGGCAACGTATTAGATTGCAAGATGAAAAATTCTCTTCAATGTATTTTAACGTGTTCCTAAGCATGTATTTAGTCGGTTCCTTCCTGTTATTTAGATAATAGATGAATATATAGTTGTCGGCTGATTGGATGTATAAAAGATCTTCTAATCGGACCGAGAGACGAAAAACACCCTTTTCGTCATTGAAATTGATGACATCGTTTATGAGGAATTCTTTATGTTTGATTAGTTCCTTGATTTGGAAATTTTTCTCTTCAAGGGCAAAATAAAGCCAGCATATAATATAAGGAATGATAAGTAGAGAAACTACGGAAATGGTAGTTCTTGGTAATATAATATATAGATATGATCTGGTGTTAGGTACGCAGAGATTTCGGGCTACTATAGATAAGGAAAAGGATATCACGACCATTTCCTGAACAATCCACCAGCAAAAATGGTTGAAGGTGAGTTTTTTGCGTTGATTTATCTTATAAAAAGTTATACGACTTATCACTAACATCAAAAATCCAATGGAAATCATCAATGTTAAGTAGTATCTGTATTGATTCTCCTTGAGTCCGAATCCTCTTATTGCAACATCTGGGTGATATATAAGAGAAAAAATAATGACGAAGAAAACAACAAAACACATAAAACGAAAAATATCTCGTTTCTGCGTCATGAATTTTGGTATATTTCTGTTCATAAATTTTAAATTTCGTATGCAAAATTAATAAAATTCTATTAAATGGCAAATGCTAATTTTTCTAGTTCACCCATGTATGTAAAATTTGGCACCTAAATAATGAATTTCGTCCCATAGCACTTGTATTTAGTGGCATTTGTTTTTTTTGTAAATAGTGAATCTTTAATTTTGCGATGTTTGAAAAAAAAGAATAAAATGAAGATATTAGGAACAGGCAGTTCGGTACCTCAGTATGAATTAACCAATGATATGCTGAGTGAGATGATGGATACAAGTGATGAATGGATTCGGACTCGAACTGGAATACGGAGTCGTAGAATTTTAACAACTGAGACGATTACAGACTTAGCTGTTGATGCTGCAAAAAAATGTATCACACAATCCAATATTCCCACTTCAGAGATTGATTATATATTATGTCATATTATCATACCAGATATGACGACACCTTCTTTAGCTAGTATAATTAATAAAGAATTAGGGTGTACGTGTCCTACATTGGATTTGAATGCTGCATGTACAGGTTTCATTTATGCTCTTGATGTGGCAGATTCTTTAATTAAAGCAGGGAAGGCAAAAAAAGTACTAGTTGTATGTGCGGAAAAGCCAACTCATTTTGTTGATTGGAATAAAAGAGAGACGTGTGTCTTGTTTGGTGATGCGGCAGGTGCTGTTTTGGTAGGCCAGGGGGGTGATGAATGTTATTTTAAATTGAGTACGCATCCGACAGATGCATTAACATGTAAACGAATCGCTACACCTTCGCCATTTTACCATGACAAAGAGGAAGTATATCCTTATTTGGAAATGCGTGGTAGAGATGTGTTCAGATTGGCTGTTCATAATTCATTTGAAGATATAAAGAGTGTGGTGAATGAGGCAGGAGTCACTTTTTCGGATGTGAAATATTATTTGCTTCATCAAGCTAATGTTCGCATTTTGGAAGCTATCAGAAATGAATTAAATTTGCAGGAGGAATGTTTTCCTCATAATATAGAGTGTAGAGGTAACACCTCCTCGGCAAGTATTCCTTTGTTAATGGATGAGATGAATCAGTCTAATAAATTCTCTGAAGGTGACACTTTAGTATTAAGTGCCTTTGGTGCAGGATTTACTTCAGGAGCTTGTTTACTTAAATGGTAATGAAATAAGAAATTTAATATAAATTGATATGATTAAGAGTAAGATTTGCGATTTGGTTGGAATCAAGTATCCAATTTTCCAAGGAGGAATGGCTTGGATTTCTGATGCGAATTTAGCAGCTGCTGTATCAGAGGCAGGTGGGTTAGGTATTATATCTGCAATGAACGCAAATGCGGAATATGTAAGGGAAGAAATTCGTAAATGTAAAGAATTAACTAAGAAACCTTTTGGTGTTAATATAATGTTGATGAGTCCTTTCGCTGATGATGTTGCGAAAGTGGTTGTGGAAGAAAAAGTGGCTGTTGTTACAACAGGTGCTGGAATGCCATCCAAATATATGCCTGAATGGAAAGCTGCTGGTATTAAGGTGATTCCTGTAGTTGGATCAGTTGCGTTTGCTATTCGTCTTGAAAGAATCGGTGCAGATGCTATTATTGCTGAAGGAAGTGAATCAGGAGGTCATGTGGGAGAAACGAACACTATGGCGCTTGTTCCTCAGGTAGTAGATGCAGTAAAGGTGCCAGTGTTAGCTGCTGGTGGTATTGCTGACGGACGTGGTATGGCTGCTGCCTTTATGTTAGGTGCTGAAGGTGTTCAGTGCGGAACATGCTTCTTGGTGGCTGACGAATGTAAGGTACATGAGAATTATAAGAAAAAGATCATTTCTGCAAGTGACTGTGATACGATTGTGACAGGTCGTCGTTTGGGACATCCAGTTCGTTCCTTGAAGACTCGTTTCTCTCGTCAGTTTGCTGAGATGGAAAAAGATTCCTCTAATACAGATGAACAAATAATGGCCTTCGGTTCAGGTTCTTTGAGAAAAGCTGTTGTCGATGGTAATATAGAGGAGGGTTCATTCATGGCAGGACAAATTGCCGGAATGATACGTGAGAATCAATCTGCTGCGGCTATTGTAAACAAGATGGTGTCAGAAGCAGAAGGTTTATTAGGTAATATAAATAATCGTCTTCAATAATGAGAAGAGTTGTTATAACAGGATTAGGTGTTGTTTCACCTATCGGAAACGATGTTTCTACATTTTGGCATAATTTGCAGTCGGGTGTATGTGGTATCAATACAATCACGTTGTATGACACAACAGATATGCCAGTGAAAATTGCTGCTGAGGTGAAAGATTTTTCGGTAGAGGAATATGGCATAGATAGAGGAATGGCTCGCCGTTCTGATCGTTATTGTCAATTCGCTTTGGCTGCTGCTGCTCAGGCCATGGAGGATAGTGGTATTCAAGGATCAATAGACCCTTCTAGATTGGGTGTCTATGTAGGTTCTGGAATCGGTGGAATGCAAACGTTTATTAACGAGTGTATCAAAATGAAGGAAGAGGGCGCTAATAGAGTTTCTCCTTTGTTTATCCCTATGATGATTTCTAATATTGCTGCAGGAAATGTTGCTATTGCAAATCATGCAGAAGGTCCATGTCTTCCTGTGGTTACGGCTTGTGCAACCAGTACACATGCTATAGGTGAAGCTTACCGTGCCATCGCTTATGGTTATGCGGATGCTATCATCGCAGGTGGTGCAGAAGCAACGATTAATCCATTGGCAGTTGGTGGTTTCACAAACTGTAAAGCTCTTTCAAAATCAACTAATCCGTTGGAAGCTTCTTTGCCATTTGATGCTCGTCGTGCTGGATTCGTAATCGGTGAAGGCTCTGGTATTGTCATTTTGGAAGAATATGAACATGCTAAGGCTCGTGGCGCTAAGATATATGGTGAATTATGCGGCTACGGAAATACATGTGATGCATATCATTATACTGCTCCTAAACCAGATGGATCATGCGCTTCGCTTGCTATCCGTCAGGCTATGGAACAAGCTAAATATACTTCTGATGATGTCGTTTATGTAAATGCTCATGGTACGGGTACTCCATTGAATGATAAGTCGGAAACAAAAGCGTTGAAGTTGGCATTCGGTGAGGAGGATGCAAAAAAATTGCATATCAGCTCATCTAAGTCAATGACAGGTCATACGCTAGGAGCTGCTGGTGGTATGGAAGTGATTATCTCTGCATTGTCTCTACAGAATGGCGTGGTGACTCCAACCATTGGTTTGACTTCACCTGATCCTGAATGTGATTTGGATTACACTCCATTACAAGCAAAGATGGTCGATTTGACACTTGCATTCTCTAATTCATTAGGATTCGGAGGACATAATGCTTGTGTTGCTATCCGTAAGATATAAAAAGATTTTATTGACAGAATAACCTAACCTAACTTAACTTATCTATATTTATATAGTCCTAAGATTTACTTGTTTGTTAAGTTATAAAACCGTAAAAGAGAGATTGTTCGATATGAATAGTCTCTTTTTTCGTGTTTTGTCAAAGTGCCATTTTTAATGCTGAAGACAGAAGAGTAGGGGATTCTCTTGATTATATTGAGAATGTTTTATAATTTTGCCATGCGTTTATGAAAAGTGTGTTATTTTTATTGATTAGTGTGTGTATATTGATTTTATATTGCATTAATTGAGTGACACTAAAATTTTATTTAATACATCTTCTTTTATGAAAAAGGTCCTTTTAAACATTCTGCTTTGCTTTGGTGCATTGTTCAGTTGTTTCGCTCAATCAGAGCATCGTATATCACTGGGTGTCGGTTTGTTTAGTTATGAATATATAAATGAGTGGTTGGATGAACGTGCGGATGTGGATTATTATTATCCTGGTTCAAATGATCATGGTACGTATGAGTATCCGGATAATGACTTAAAATCACTCCCCAATAATTTGAACCTTCATTATGAATGTACGTTGGGTAAACACTTTGGTGTAGGTCTGTGTCTCAACTATGATCGTTTTAGAATGCACAATGAAACAGAGGTCATCACCTCCGTAGGTGAACAGACGAGTCCACAAGGTGTTGTCCATACGTTATGGAATAGTTATAATGAATCGGGTAATATTCATAGACATATATTTAGCATTATGCCTGAGGCAACGGTCTATTGGTTCAAAAAGAATCACGTTGCTATGTATAGCAAATTGGGTGCGGGTGTTAGATGGAAGATAAATAAGAAGACAGTTTATACACCACAGTTAAAAAAGACCGAAGATAAAGATACCCACTTCTGTTGCCAGATCTCTCCTGTATGTGTTGAGGTCGGCGGACACTATTGGCGAGCATATGTGGAAACAGGCTATGGCATACAGGGTATTGGACAGGTTGGTGTGAAACATACGTTCAGGGGAACTGGGAAAAATACGGAAGAATAATAGAAACAAGTAAGATCGATGAAATGTTTAGGGAGAGGATTTCTAATACTCCTTCTTACAGTAGGAGCACTGGTCGGCTGTGATCCTACGTATTATGTGGATGTTTATTTCGAGAATTCAACATCCCAGACGGTTATTGTTCGGGCAATTAGGAAGGAAAATGCTGATTCTGTAGATTTCGTAAATCATAAATATGATTCCATCCTGATCAAGAGTGGTAAAAGGATATTGTTAAATCAATATAATGACATGGGCTATTTCATGAGAGAAGGAGTCCCTGATCAAATGAGCTATTTGTATCCGTATGGAATGATAATAGAATATGAAAATGGTACATCAGTCACATATTATCCTGATTCAGCAGATACCGATTTTCATTCTCCATATCAATATAAATCATTCTTTTATCACGAAATGGAAGAGTATAATGAGGCTTTCTATGTGATATTATACTAACAAAAAAACTGCCACAGCTTGTGTGGCAGTTTTTTTTGAAGAATATAATCAACGACTTTTATTTTACGTAATCGGAAGCTTTTTCCAACGCTTCATTGATGTTTGAACATATATTTTCTTTTCCTAATAAAACATCCATTCTGGCTTTGATAAGCGTTTTTTCTACATGCTTGTTTACTCCAGATAGAACGACTCTGATGCCCGCTTTCTGAGATTGAATACAAAGATTCTCCAAGTTGTGTAAACCGGTTGAATCGATGAATGGTACTTTTCTCATACGGATGATACGAACTTTTGGCGTCTCTGCCACACTTTGCATTACCTCGTCGAATTTGTTTGCAATTCCAAAGAAGTACGGTCCGTCAATTTCATACACCTCGATGCCTGCAGGAATGATTAGTTTTTCTTCGTGTACGGCTACATCGAGATTTTCCCCTGGGTCGATTTCATCGTGGAATACACGGATAACGGATGTTTCGCTCGTACGACGTAGGAATAATACGACGGCAAGTAACAATCCAATTTCAATGGCAATGGTTAAGTCGAAGATGACAGTTAGGATGAACGTAACCATTAAGACGGAGAAATCGGACTTCGGACTTTTCCATAAAGAGACGAATGTTTTCCATCCGCTCATGTTGTAGGCAACGAATATCAAAACACCTGCTAAGCATGGCATAGGGATATAACCGACAAATTTTCCTAAGAATAAAAGAACAAGCAGTAAGACGAAAGCGTGAATAATTCCGGCAACAGGTGTTCGTCCTCCGTTGTTAATGTTTGTCATCGTACGGGCAATTGCACCAGTGGCTGGTATTCCACCGAAGAAAGGTACAATGACATTGGCGATTCCTTGACCAATCAATTCGGTGTTGGAATTGTGCTTGTCGCCTATAACACCATCCGCAACCATGGCAGATAGTAGAGATTCAATGGCGCCTAACATGGCGATTGTAAAGGCTGCAGGAAATAGTTTACGGATGACACCGATGAGGTTCTGACTCTCACCTAAGTTCATGTCGGGTATTTGTGGTGTCGGTATTCCTGTAGGAAGTTCGTACAAATCACCGATTGTTTGGATGCTGTTAACTCCGAAATAGTTCTTGAGAATAAATACGGCAACAGTTGCAATGATGATAGCGATTAAAGAGCCTGGAATCTTCTTTGAAATTTTTGGCGTGAATATAATGATTAACAAACTGACGATTCCTGTGCCAAATGACCACCAATTGATTTTGTTGATGTTCTGGAAGTAGCAGATCCATTTGTGGATAAAATCAGCAGGAACTTTTTCTAAGCCTAGCCCAAAAAGATCATTCATTTGGGTGGAGAAGATAGTCAAGGCGATACCACCTGTGAATCCAACGATCACTGGATAAGGAACGAATTTGATGATGCTACCCAATTGCATGAATCCCATCAAGATGAGTAAAACACCTGCCATGATGGTGGCAATCATTAAGCCGGATAAGCCGAAATCTTGTATGATGCCATATATGATGACGATGAATGCACCTGTCGGACCTCCAATCTGAACTTTTGAACCACCAAATAAAGAGATGAGTAAACCTGCAATGATTGCGGTAACTAAACCCTCTGTCGGTCCAACACCAGATGCAATACCAAATGCAATAGCCAATGGAATGGCAACGATTCCGACAATGATACCTGCCATGAAGTCGGTGATAAATTGTCCTTTGTCGTATCTCTTGATACACGAAAATAATTTAGGACTAAATACATCTTTGAATGATGCTTTCATACTACAAAATGATAATTGTTTTATGTTATTAATTCGTCTTTAATCGAAATTTATATTATAACTATTTAATATTCAGACATAAAGCAGTAATTAAAAAAGAAGTGCAAATTTAGCTCTTTTTTATGGAAAAGACAAAATGTCTGACGGATTTTTTTTCATATGTGGGCGTGATATAAAATGTACACCATACTATTAATGTATTAATTATGACAGGAAGGGTATTTATAGTAAAAATGAAACAATAGTACATGTAGATGAACGGTTTCTTATAGTGTTGAGGGGGAGATAGCTCTAATTTTGCTATGTTGTTAAGAAAATTATTGTATGAATCTAAATATTGTAAGAAGTGAAAAATACATTAAAAAAATGGTTGATTAGTGGAGTCTTAGTACTCTCTTTCAATGTTGTTTTGGCGGATAACCCTATTATTCAGACCTATTATTCACCCGACCCAGCACCAGTTGTTATAGATGATACGGTTTTTGTCTATACGGGTAATGACGAAGGTGGTTCTTTCTTTACGATGAATGGTTGGCGAGTTTCCTCATCTACCGATATGGTGAACTGGACCGACCGAGGTACACTCATATTGAGTTCCAGAGATTTCCCAAATGCTAAGGCCAATGGCGACTGGGCAGCTCAAGTCATTCGTCGTAATGGCAAGTATTACTACTATGTGACAGTGGAATCTTCAATAGGGGGAGGCCGTGCTATCAATGTAGCTGTGGCTGATAGACCGGAGGGACCTTTTAAGAATGCTTTGAGTGGAAATCAACATCTGGCAGGACCGAGCTGGGAGTATATCGACCCTACAGTATGGATTGATGATGATGGTCAAGCGTATCTCTATTGGGGAAATCCAAAGTTGTTTTGGGCAAAACTCAACGAGGATATGATCTCCTTCAATGGTGGAATTCATGAGACAGATATGAGCCGTGGCTTTGCTCCTTCGGGACAAAGTTCCACCTACACGGAGGGACCTTGGATTCATAAACATAATGGCAAGTACTATATGATTTATGCAGCGCAAGGCATACCAGAGTCTATCTCTTATTCGTGGAGCGACTCACCTACGGGTCCTTGGGAATATAAGGGTATCATTATGCCGAAGAATGAGCAGGGTGCAGCCTTCACCAACCATTCAGGTTTGATAGAATTCAAAGGACGTAGTTTCTTCTTTTATCACAACCAACGACGTGTGCCTGGTGCTGGAGGTTATAATCGAACGTCTGCCGTGGAGGAGTTTACATGGAACGCAGACGGTACTATCCCTGAACTGCACATGACCGACGAGGGTGTGAAGACCCCTATCCATTATGTGGATCCATTCAAACGAGTTGAGGCTGAAACAAAGGCCTTCAGTTATGGTGTGGGGGCTGATAAGAACAGCAATGGAGTCTATATCAATAAAATACACAACAACGACTACATTAAGGTCCGTTGCCTTGACTTCGGAGAAATGGGTGCAGATTTCTTCACCGCTTCCGTTTCAAGCAGAAATAATGCGAGCATCGAAATCCACTTGGATAAGCAGGATGGAGAGCTGATAGGTACGTTACAGGTAGAGAATACGAATGGTGCATGGCGCGAAATAGAGTGCGAGGTGGCAAATACGATTGGAAAACATGACATCTTCTTTGTTTTCAAAGGAGCATCCAATGTTGAACTGTTTGATTTCGATTATTGGTATTTTACCAGCAATTCAGTGATTGTTCCACAAACACCTTATAATGGTATAACCCATTCTATTCCTGGTAAAATCGAGTTCGAGGATTATGATGAAGGCGGTCAAAACAGAGCTTATTATGATGCAGACATGGAAAATCAGGGAGGTGAATATCGTGAAGATCGTGTGGATGTTGTGACGAATGAAGAAGGGTATGCAGTTGGTTATACAAATGTAGGCGAGTGGTTGGAATATACGGTTGATGTGAAGAAAACACAGACTTATGAGTATGAAGCACGGGTATCTTGTGGATTGAACACTTCTGGATTCCAGTTATATATAGATGATAAAGCCATCACTGATGAGATAGAGGTCCCTAATACAGAGGTGTGGGATGTTTATGCAGTTGTCAAAGGTGAGACGTCGGAGATAGAAGAGGGTGAGCATATTCTGAAGGTGATGTTGACGGGTGCGTATGCTAATTTGGACTGGATTCGTTTCATCGGAGAAAACGGTGATGATACAGAATATCGAGATGAGTGGTCTGATGTCACTTATGACTTACCGATGGAGGTGAGGGTGTGTGATTTATTTGGCAAACAATTGGAGACGTTGACCTTATACTCTGATGATCAGATAAAAGATCTTGTCAAGGTTTTAAAAGACAAAGGCTACTCGTCTGGAGTGTATTTAGCTTCGTCAGGGACTTTCCGAAAACTGGTGCTGTGTAGATAACACGAAGAGCAATCCTTGTGTGGCATGTGAAAATTTGCGAAGAAACACAGAACAATATAGATATATGTTTGAAAAAATTGTAATTTTGTGCTGGTCATGAGAGTATTTACTATTTTAAATCAAAAGGAGTAAAGTATGAGAAAAAAAATTATAGTTACAATTTTTTTAATGTTATCATTTATGGCAGCAAATGCAGCAGATAAGAGTACACAGCAAAAAGATGTTGTGGTTGAATTGAAGACGGAGTTTGGAACCATGAAAATATTGTTGTATGGAGAGACACCTCAACATCGTGATAATTTCATTAAATTGGTGAAAGAAGGATTTTATGATGGCCTTTTGTTCCATCGTGTCATCAAAGATTTTATGATTCAAGGTGGAGATCCAGATTCGAAGAATGCTCCAGCATCAAAACAATTGGGTGCGGGTGATGTGGGATACACAATTCCGGCAGAGTTCGTTTATCCGAAGTATTATCATAAGAAAGGTAGTTTGGCTGCTGCACGTCAGGGAGATCAGGTGAATCCAGAGAAACGCTCTTCAGGTTGTCAGTTCTACATTGTTCAGGGAAAGAAAATGAGTGATGCGGAAATAAAACAGATGGAGATGGGTATGTTGGGTAAAGCCAAAGAGAAAAGATTCTATGAAATCGTCAGAGAACGAAGTGCAGAAGTTCAGAAAGCAAGAGCTGCGAATGATCAGAATGCTTTGATGAAGCTTCAAAGTGAGATTGTCGCACAGATGGAAAAAGAATTTGAATCAAAGGCTTCAGACTATCAGATGCCTGCAGAGATGAAAGAGGTGTATAAAACAATAGGCGGAACACCGTTCTTGGATAATGAATACACTGTTTTTGGTGAGGTGATTGAAGGTTTGGATGTGATTGATAAGATTGCAGCTGTGGAGACCAATCCAGGGGATAGACCAAAACAAGATATAAAAATGACAATCAAGATAGTTAAGTGATTATTAAGAAACAACGATGAGGGTGTGTCAGAATTGATACACCCTTTTTGTTTAATTCCAAATGTTTTTGAAAAAGATCCAGATGAAATAGCCGCAGACCATCATCTTGAAACCTGTGTTGAATAGGAATCCGACAAAAGATCCGAATCCCGCTTTTAAAGCATCCTGTGCTCTTTTGCCAGAAAGAAGTTCACCTGTGATGGCGCCAATTATTGGACCTAAAATGATACCGAAGATGCCGAAAAAAAATCCTGCTAAAAGACCTATTGTACTTCCCCAAACACCCCATTTGCTGCCACCGAATTTTTTTGTGAACCAGATGGGCATCATATAGTCAGACGCTTGTGCTATGATGGTGAGCACAATGAAAAGGATGAAATTGGTTGATGTGAATTCGACTGCATCGGTAAAATGAAGGAGGAGAAGTCCGACAAGCGATAGAGGAACCCCAGGAATGATGGGGACGATGCATCCAATAAACCCGAGGATGACAAGAATGCCACTGATGATAAAAAGAGCTATGTCCATTGATTCAATATTTATGAAACAAAATTATATATTTTAAAATTTGGAAGGATAAATTCGATAAAAAAAACTTTTTTTTGCATAAGAATCATTCAATTTAAAATGTTTTTCGTTAAATTTGCGAACGTTGTCGGATGAAGACAATTTAGAGTATTAACGCTTAGTAGATTAGAATATGCAAGAACAGATGAATTCTCAAGACGTAAATGAGGTAAATGAGGAAAACAATGTGATTCAATCTCCTGCTTTTGAAAGTTCAGAATCTCAAAAGAATGAAAAAGTTAGTGAAGATGTTTCATTAGAGACGGAAGCGTCTGAGGAGGTACTTGAAGACTATAATGATTATACCGAAGGCCAACTGGTGGAAGCCGCTAAAGAGTTAATGAAAAGTAACCCTGAAACCTATTCTTCTATAAAGGGGAATATGGAAGCAATTAAGCATGCATTCTATCGTAGGCTAAAAAATAAAAATGAAGAATTACTTCATAAGTTTATCGAAGACGGAGGAAAGAAAGAAGATTTTTCTCCTGTGATTAATCCGTTGGAAGAAGAGTTGCGTGAGATTTTAAACAAATTCAAAGAGAAAAGAAGATTTGAGATTGCACGTGCTGAGGAGGAGAAAAACGAAAACTTAAATAAGAAGAAGAAAATCTTGGATGACATCAAAGCATTGTTGGATTCTGAAGAGGACTTCTCGGTTAAATTGCCTCAGTTGAAGAAACTTCAGCAGGATTGGAAAGAAGTAGGTGTTGTACCTGCCAGTGAGGTGAATTCATTGTGGAAGAATTATCAGTTATATATAGAGAATTTTTACGATAATCTAAAGATTAACAATGAACTAAGAGATTATGATTTTCGTAAAAATCTCGAAGCTAAAGTGGCTCTTTGTGAACAAGCAGAGAAGTTGCAGGAAGAAAAGGAGATTCTTACAGCATTCCGTAAGTTGCAAGCATTGCATGAAGAGTGGAGAGAGATTGGCCCTGTTTCTCGAGAGAACAGAGAGAGTATATGGACTCGTTTCAAAAATGCTTCAACCGTTATCAACAAACGTCATCATGACTATTTTGACCAATTGAGAAACTCAGAATTGGAAAACTTAGAGAAGAAAAAGGCGTTGTGTGAAAAGTTGGAATCCATCGACTTGACCTCTTTTAATACGTATAAAGAGTGGCAGTCCAAGGCGGAGGAGATAATGGCTATTCAGGAGGAGTGGAAAAGCATAGGCTTTGCTCCTAAGAAAGATAATGTAACCATATACGAGCGATTCAGAACGGCTTGTGACAATTTCTTTAAAGCGAAAAATTCATACTATAAGAATGCTAAGGAGCAAGCGGTTGTTAATTTGAATAAGAAGATTGCTTTGTGTGAAAAAGCTGAATCATTGAAGGATAGTACTGATTGGAAGCAAACGACAGATATTCTTGTACAATTACAGAAAGAGTGGAAGACAATCGGAGCTGTTCCTAAGAAACAATCGGATGTGGTATGGAATCGTTTCGTTTCAGCTTGTGATTATTTCTTTGAGCAGAAAAATCTTCAAACTAAATCATTAAAAGATGAGCAAGAAGAGAATCTGAAGAAGAAGAAGGAGCTTATTGAAAAGATAAATTCGTTGGAGATTGGTGAAGATACAAATAAATCATATGCAGATTTAAAGGCATTGATTGCTGAGTGGAATGAGGTAGGTCATGTGCCATACAAGGATAAAGACAAACTGTATAAAGCATATAAGACTGCAATTGACGCTCAGTTTGATAAATTGAATTTAGATCAGGCTTCTCGTAGAATGAATGTGTTTATGTCTAATCTACAAGAGTTGAAAGGAAAAGGACAAGAGAAAGCATTCTATGCAGAACACAGAAAGTTGCTTCGTCAGTATGAAACGTTAAATCATGAGATTTCAACATATGAGAATAATATAGCCTTTTTCTCATCATCATCTAAAGGTGTGTCGGGAATGGTTAAAGAGTTGGAGTTGAAGATTAATAAGATGAAGAAAGAACGCCAACTTTTGATGGATCAGATTAAACTGATGGAGAAGTCGGCAGAATAATATGCAAAGCATAGTCTGATTATTATTTTTTTTAAAGTTATATATATAATTTAGTTTTTAATTTTTTTTGTAGAAAGTATGAAACCTTTTGATGAAGATTTGCAAGAGGATTCCGTGAGGAACTACAATGCAGAGGGGAGCGAAAATGCTCAACCCGTAAGAAAAAGTTTTAACCCTAATTTCACAGAGGACAATAAGTTGTCTCATCCTGCTGATGGACAGCGTAGACCTCGTAAGCGAGTTGGAGAAACAACGAGATTTTCTCAAGGAACGGATTATTCGAACAATCGTCCTTACCGTCCTAGAAATGATTATAATCAGGATGGCGGATATGGACGTGGGGGATACAACAATCGCGGTTATAACAACAATCGTGGCGGTTACAATAATAATCGTTCATACAATGGTGGTTATAATAATGGTGGTTATGAGAGAAATTTCGATCCTAACTTCAATAATGCATCTAAATTTGAAGTCAATTTCGATTTAGATGAAAACAATGGAAAACCAGTTGGAGAAGGAAACGGAATGCCACAACAATCATACGATAGAGAAATGAATTATCGTCAAGATAATCGTCAGTTTGATGGTTATAATGATAATCGTGGATATGGAAACAATAACAACCGGAGGGGTTATGGTAATGGCATGAATCGTGGCGGTGGTTACAACAACAATCGTGGCGGTGGTTACAACAACAATCGTGGCGGTGGTTACAACAACAATCGTGGCGGTGGCTATAACAACAATCGTGGCGGTGGCTATAACAACATGGGTGGTGGTTACAATAACCAAGGAGGTGACCGTCGCTCTAATTTCGGTGGCAAACAAAACCGTCAGGGAGGAAAAGGAAACTTCCAAAAACAAAATTTGACTCGTCCGATTGAGTATAAGTCAATCGTAGAAGATCCAAATGAAGAAATTCGTTTGAATAAATTCTTGGCTAACGCAGGAATCTGTTCTCGTAGAGAGGCTGATGAATTGATTCAAGCAGGTGTGGTGACTGTTAATGGAACGGTGATTTCTGAGTTGGGTGCTAAGATCTTACGTAAGGATGAGGTGAAGATTAATGATCAGTTGGTTTCACCAGACAAGAGAATATATCTTTTGTTGAACAAACCAAAAGATTGTGTTACCACAAGTGATGATCCATATGCAAAGACAACTGTTATGGATTTGGTGAAAAATGCTTGCCGTGAAAGAATCTATCCAGTGGGCAGATTAGACAGAAACACAACAGGTGTGTTGCTGTTGACCAATGATGGAGATTTGTCGGCTAAGTTAACTCATCCAAAGTATAATAAGAAGAAGATTTATCAGATAATGCTTGATAAACCATTGGAAGAGGAACATTACAATCAGATATTAGCTGGTATTGAATTGGAAGATGGTGAAATCAAGGCTGATGAGTTACATATATTGGAAGAAGGCGAAGGACGTATGGTGGGTATAGAAATCCATTCAGGAAGAAACCGTATTGTACGTCGTATATTCGAGCATTTCGGTTATCGTGTAGTTCGTTTGGACCGTGTTTATTTCGCCGGACTAACAAAGAAAAATCTGAAGAGAGGTCAATGGAGATTCTTGACAGAGAAAGAAGTGTCTATGCTTCGTATGGGAGCATTTGAATAATTAGTTAATAGGGGATTTTATAATCCCCTTAAATTTGAATAATATGAAAGTGGATGTATTATTAGGATTACAATGGGGTGACGAAGGGAAAGGAAAGGTCGTTGACGTTTTGACTCCCGGTTATGACGTTGTAACTCGTTTCCAAGGCGGACCTAATGCTGGGCATACATTAGAGTTTGAAGGTCAGAAATATGTGCTTCGCTCTATTCCTTCTGGAATTTTTCAAGGAGGAAAAATCAATGTGATAGGAAATGGTGTTGTATTAGATCCTGCATTATTTAAGAAAGAAGTTGAGGAGTTGGAAAAATCAGGTCATGATTTGACAAAACGATTGTTCATCTCCAAAAAAGCACATTTGATATTACCTACTCATCGCCTTTTGGATGCAGCTTATGAATCGGCTAAGGGTTCGTCCAAAATCGGAACAACAGGTAAAGGTATAGGCCCTACTTATACTGACAAAGTTAGTCGTAATGGTTTAAGAGTAGGTGACCTGCTTTGCAATTTTGAAGAGAAATATAATCGTGCGATAGCTCGACACAAAGAAATCTTAAGTCATTATAATTTTCAATATGATTTAGCACCTATCGAGAAAGAATGGATGGAGGGTGTTGAGAAATTGAAACAATATAATTTCATCGACAGTGAGCATGTCTTGAATGGTCTTTTGTCTGAGGGTAAAACTATCTTGGCTGAAGGTGCTCAAGGAACCATGTTGGACGTGGATTTCGGTTCATATCCATTTGTGACTTCTTCCAATACCATTTGCGCTGGAGCTTGTACAGGTCTAGGCGTTGCACCTCGTAAGATCGGTGATGTGTTTGGAATCTTCAAGGCTTATTGTACTCGTGTAGGTTCAGGTCCATTCCCTACAGAACTTTTTGATGAGACAGGCAAGAAAATTCGTGATTTGGGACATGAATATGGTGCAGTGACAGGTCGTGAGCGTCGTTGCGGATGGATTGACTTGGTAGCTTTGAAATACGCTGTTATGATTAATGGTGTGACGAAGCTGATAATGATGAAGAGTGATGTCTTGGATGATTTTGAAACAATTAAAGCTTGTGTTGCCTATAAGATCGATGGAGAGGAAACCGATGAGTTCCCATTTGATGTGACTGAAGGAAATGTTGAGCCTATTTATGCAGAGTTGAACGGATGGAAAACCAATATGACGAAGATGAAGAGTGAGAATGAATTTCCAGAGGAGTTCAATGCATATCTTGATTTCTTGGAAGATTATTTGGAAGTTCCTATTAAGATTGTTTCTGTCGGACCAGACAGGGAACAAACGATTGTTCGATATAGAGATTTTGAATAATAAATAAAAATTAAGGGTATTCCTTTGTGGAATACCCTTTTTTGTCATATGAAGTTAGACGAAGTAGCATTACAAAGATTTGTCAGAGACGAGTTAGGTCGGGATCATACGGGTCATGGATATCTGCATGCTGTTCGTGTGGTGAAAAATGCACGTAAGATATTGCAGAAAGAGAAGGGTGATGAACGGATTATAGTTACGGCTTGTTATTTGCATGATTGTATAGATCATAAATTGTTTGATAACATAGACGAACAAAAGTCTAAAATAAAAGCTTTCCTTTCCTCGTTATCTTATACGGATTCAGAAAAGAACGCGATTCTATTCATTATGGAGAATATATCGTTCAGTTCTGGAAAAAGTGCGGAACTGACGGATATAAATGCACAAATTGTTTGTGATGCAGATCGATTGGATGCCGTAGGGGCGATAGGAATAATTCGGACCATAGAATACGGTGCCTCTCGGAATCGAGCTTTCTATAATGAAGAGATGAAAATAGGGGAGTTGGATAGTATAGAAAAAGGCACATCATTAGCTCATTTTTATGATAAATTGTTGAAGTTGAAGGATCTTATGTTTACGGAAACAGCGAAGGGACTGGCAGAGGAAAGAAGTTTGTTTATGGAGCGCTTTTTACAACAGTTCTATTCGGAATTGTAGCATATGGTGGGTTTTGAGAGTTCGTTTCGTAGGTGTTTTGACTTATTTCGATTCTGGGAAATTTCACCATGTATAAAAAAAGTCTATCTTTGCATGAAACACGAAAAAAGAATGTCTAATTAATTGTAGTTGTATATAAAATGTTTTCAGGAAGAGTACGATATGCAGTATTGTTGTGTTGGGCCGTTTTCATTGCAAATGCTCAGACAACCAAGGAGTATATGATGGACCATATAGTTTTAACCTCAGGTAATTATGTTCCATATCCAGATCAGTTCCCAGCGCAGACAAAAGCACCTAAGGGATACAAACCGTTTTATATTAGTCATTATGGACGACATGGGTCAAGGTATCATCATACTGCGAAAGATTATCTGAACATGTATCAGATATTTACACAAGCAGATTCTGCCAATGCATTGACGGAAAAAGGAAAGAGCGTGGGACAACGATTCAAACAGATGTATGACTTGTATTATGATCGAGCTGGCGATCTTACCAAAAAAGGTGCTCAACAACATAGAGGCATAGCGGAGCGAATGTATCAGTCATTTCCTATGGTCTTCAGGAAAAATGCAGTGATTGATGTGAAATCATCTACGTCGGTTCGCTGTGTGATGAGTATGGATGCTTTTTGTCAGCAGTTGAAAGCAATGGAGCCTACTTTGCAGATTAATAATGAGTCCAGCAAACGTCTGATGTATTATTTGGCAAACGATCCAATGGAAGACAAGAACAAGCGGTTGGCTAGAGAAGAGTGGGAGAAACCATTTGGAAATTTACATTACCGATTGATTCATCCTTCAAGAATGATTCATCAGTTGTTTTCTGATATGAATTATGTGAACGCACATGTGGATACAATCGCCTTTATGCGGAAATTCTATGAAATCAAAGGTAGTTTGTTGAGTGATGATTCCCCTATAAACTTTGATGATGTATGGACGAAAGAAGAGATGTACAACAATTGGGTTGTTCAAAATGCGTGGTGGTATGGAGCATACGGACCTTGTCCGATGACCTTAAACAGAAGCCGTTATTTTGCCAATGATCTGTTGAAACATATTTTGGATGAGGCAGATGAAGCCATAAAGAAAGGAGATGTTCAGGCGAATTTACGTTTCGGACATGATACTGCATTGTTGCCTCTGACGGCTTTGTTGGGATTGAGTGGTTGTAATGATCATGTGACAGATTTAGACACTTTGTTATCTTATTGGAATGAGTATCGCATTATCCCAATGGCTGCCAATATACAATTTATTTTTTATCGATCTAAAAAGAATACTGATATATTGGTGAAGGTTATGTTGAATGAAAGAGAGGTCTCATTGCCACTAAAATCAGAACAATCACCTTATTATAAATGGGAAGAAGTAAAAAAATATTATAGAGATTTAATGAATAAAAACGAATAATAGACTATTTTCTCTATTTTATTCTTATCTTTGTAAGATTTTAGATGTAAATTAAGACGATAAAAAAAATTAAAAAGATGAATGTAATTACAAAGACGGTCGCATTACCAGACGGTAGAACCATTTCTATTGAGACTGGAAAGTTAGCAAAACAAGCGGATGGTTCAGTTGTTGTTCGTATGGGTAATACGATGTTGTTGGCAACGGTTTGTTGCGCAAAGGATGCTGTTCCTGGCACTGATTTCATGCCGCTTACAGTAGAGTATAAGGAAAAATTTGGTGCCTATGGAAGATTCCCTGGCGGATTTACTAAGAGAGAAGGAAAAGCATCTGATTACGAGATTTTAACAGCTCGTTTGATAGACCGTGCTCTACGTCCTTTGTTCCCCGATGATTTTCACGCAGAAACATTTGTGAATGTTTTGATGATTTCAGCAGATGGTGTTGATCAACCAGATGCATTGGCAGGTTTGGCTGCATCGGCTGCATTAGCAGTTTCTGATATACCTTTTAATGGTCCGATTTCTGAGGTTCGTGTTGCACGAATCAATGGAAAATTCGTGATTGATCCAACATTTGAAGAGTTGGAAAAAGCCGACATGGATTTGATGGTAGGTGCTACTTATGAAAATATCATGATGGTGGAAGGTGAAATGGATGAAGTTTCTGAACAAGATTTGTTAGATGCATTAAAGGCTGCTCATGAGGCAATTAAGCCTATGTGTTTAGTACAGAAGGAATTGATGAAGGAACTTGGTACGGAGACAAAACGTGAATATTGTCACGAAGAGAATGATGAAGATTTGAAAAAAGATGTATGGGATAAGTGTTATGACAAAGCTTATGCATTAGCTACATCAGCAAATACAGACAAGCATGATCGGGAAGAGAAATTCTCATCTGTAAAAGAGGAATATGTTGCTTCTTTAAATTTGACAGATGAAGAATTGGAAGCAAAGATTGGTATGATTGATAGATATTATCATGCTGTAGAGAAAGAAGCTATGAGACGTTCTGTCTTGGATGAAGGAAAACGTTTGGATGGACGTAAGACAACTGATATTCGACCAATATGGTGTGAAGTTGGATATCTTCCTGGCCCTCATGGTTCTTCTATTTTCACTCGTGGTGAAACACAATCTTTAACAACTTGTACATTAGGTACTAAGTTGGATGAGAAGTTGGTCGATGAGGTATTGATACATGGTAAAGAACGTTTCTTGTTACACTATAATTTCCCTCCATTCTCAACTGGTGAGGCTAAAGCTCAACGTGGCGTTGGTCGTCGTGAAATCGGTCACGGACATTTGGCATGGCGTGCATTGAAACGTATGATTCCTGCTGATTATCCATATTGTGTACGTGTTGTTTCTGATATCATGGAGTCAAATGGTTCTTCTTCAATGGCTACCGTATGTGCGGGAACTTTGGCATTGATGGATGCAGGTGTTAAGATTAAGAAACCTGTTTCTGGTATCGCAATGGGATTGATTACCGATAAAGGTAATGTGAAATATTCTGTTCTTTCTGATATCTTGGGTGATGAGGATCACTTGGGTGATATGGACTTCAAGGTGACTGGAACAAAGGATGGTATTACTGCTACTCAGATGGATATCAAGGTAGATGGTCTATCATACGAAATTTTGGAGAAGGCATTGAACCAAGCTAAAGAGGGTCGTTTGCATATCTTGGGTAAGATTACTGAGACAATCGCAGAACCTCGTGAAGATTTGAAACCTCATGCACCTCGTATCGTTGCATTTGATATTCCTAAGGATATGATTGGTGCTGTAATAGGCCCTGGTGGTAAGATTATTCAAGATATTCAAGAGAAATCTGGTGCTACAATTACAATCGAGGAGATCGATGGTAAGGGTAAAGTTGAAATTGCAGCTACGAATAAGGAGTCATTGGATAATGCAGTTGCTCGTGTTAAAGCAATTGTTGCTGTTCCTGAGGTAGGTGAAGTTTATGATGCTAAGGTTAAATCAATCATGCCTTATGGTGCATTTGTTGAGTTTATGCCTGGTAAAGAAGGTTTACTTCATATCTCTGAAATAGAGTGGAAACGAATCGAAAAGATGGAGGATACAGGAATGAAAGAAGGTGATATGATTCAGGTTAAATTACTGGATATTGATTCTAAGACTGGTAAGTTTAAACTTTCTCACAAGGCTCTTCTTCCTCGTCCACAGAAAGAAGAGAAAAAAGCTGAATAATACTTTTTTATAGATAGAGAGTCCGATTGCAAAAAAAATGTAATCGGACTTTTTTTGTTTCCTGCCGTTTTCAGAAAAAGATGTATCTTAGTGAAAAATTTATTTATAAGTTATATGGAACGTTTTTTTATTTCACTAATTGTTTTCTTATTATTAGTACCTCTTGTGTTTCTGTTGTATTTTACAATAGTCAAGTATAGACCTTTGCCTGAGGAGATGATTGATGAGAGTGAGGTGAGTGATGTGATTCCAGTGGATACCGCCTTCCGTTTTTGTTTATGGAATATTGGGTATGCGGGATTAAATAAAGAAATGGATTTCTTTTATGAAGGAGGAACGATGGTGAGGCCATCAAAAGAAACGGTCTATCATAACATGAACAGTATGACAGCGTTTTTAAATAAGAATACTTCCTGTGATTTTTACTTGTTGCAAGAGGTGGATGTTAACTCAAAGCGTAGTTATTATTTAAATGAGGTGGATTTTTTGAATGATGGACTGCAATTGGGACATCATTATTTCGCATTAAATTATAAGGTTGATTTTGTGCCCCTTCCAATAACTGAACCAATGGGTAAGGTTGAGGCTGGATTACTTGTCTTGACCAATAAGAAGGCTTTTTCATGTAAGCGATATTCGTATCCATATAATTTTAAGTGGCCGTTATGTCTCTTTTTATTAGATCGCTGTTTTATGACATTGAGGTATAAAACAGATAATGGGAAAGAGTTGGTAGTGATTAATACGCATAACTCGGCATTTGATAATGAGGGGAAGCTTAGAATTGCGGAGTTGAATGATTTAAGAGATTTCATGGTGAAAGAGTATGAGAAAGGAAATTATGTTATTGCAGGTGGGGATTTTAATCAATCACCGGTAGGAACACAAAAATACGTGGAAGGGGAGGTGTTTGATGTAGTGGATTATATAGTTATACCAGATACATTATTCCCAGCTGATTGGCATTATGTATATGATAACAATCATGCTTCTAATCGTCGTGTTGATACTGTTTATGTTAAAGGGAAAACGCGTGTTTCTTTGGTCGATTTTTTCCTTACTTCACCTAATGTTGAGGTTGACACTGTTCAATGTCATGATTTAGGGTTTGAGAATACGGATCACAATCCTGTGGAGATGACGGTTAGATTAAAGGAATAGAGACGCACGGTCGTGCATCTCTACTGCCATATATTGACAAAGAGGGCGTATCTTTTGATACGCCCTCTTTTCGTAGTTATAGAATTGATTATTTAACTCCAACAACAACGTCTTTGTCGCCATCGATATTGATGTTACGGTTAACCTTAGCGTCAATAGTGTTAGACTTCATAATATCAGCCATGTCAACGCCTGTAACTGATTTCACAACATCAAAAGTCTGTTTCATAACGGTTGGAACATTTTGAGATACACCAGACATCTCGTTTCCTGTAGTACCGTAGATGGTAACATCCTTGATTGTTGACATAGGTCTTGCGATGTTCTCTGCAACGACTGGCAACACTTTCTCGTTCATCTTTGTCAACATATCGATGACTGCAACCTGACCGAACTTAGCATAAGCCTCAGCTAATCTCTCTTTAGCTTCTGCTTCTGCATTACCTTTTGCAAGAATACCGGCAGCTTCAGCCTCTAAGTTTGCTTGTGTTGCAGTTGCCTGTGCCTTACCTTTAGCTTCGATACCGGCAGCCTCTTGAAGTGCAGCATACTTGTCTGCATCAGCTTTTGCTTTGATAGCTAATGCTTTTTGCTCAGCCATATAGGCCTCTGCCTCAGCTTCACGTTTTCTTTGTTCCAAAGCAGCTTGTGCGTTAATCTCTGTTTGGTACTTGTTAGCATCAGAAATAACTTGTTTCTCATATTTCTCAGCATCAGCTTTAGCATTGACTTCAGCTCTCAATTGGTTCTCTTTGATCTTAATCTTCTCCTCTGACAATACTTGCTCACGTTTTGTCTGCTCGATTTGAGCATCGACTGTCTTGATGTTGATGGTTTTTAACTGCTCTTGTTTCTCGATTTCGTATGCAGCATCAGCCACAGCTCGTTTTGTATCAGAAACTTGTTTCAAATCAGCTTGCTTGATAGCCAATTCATTGTTTCTTTCTGCAATTTCAGTCTCTGTTTTTACACGGACATCGTTAGCAGCTTTTGCAGCTTCTTGGTTTGCAATTGCAATATCTCTTTCAGCGTTAGCCTTTGTGATTGCTGCATTTTTCTTGATTGCATAGGTGTTGTCTGCTCCTAAGTCACGAATCAAACCGTTTTCATCTGTTACGTTTTGGATGTTACAAGAGATAATCTCCAATCCAAGTTTTCTCATGTCTGGATCAGCTTTCTTTTGAATCTCGTCAGAGAATGCATCACGGTTGGTGTTGATAGCCTCTAATGTTAGAGCTCCGATCACCTCACGCATATTTCCTTCCAATGAGTCCTGAACTTGCTTTGCCATCTCTTCTTCTGTCATGTTCAAGAAGTTCTTAGCTGCTAATCTTGTACCTGTTTCATCAGGAATGACACGAATCTTACATACAGCGTCCACATTAACGTTGATAAAGTCGTGTGTTGGTACAGATTTGTTTGTTTTAACATCAACAGTAACTTGTCCTAAGAACACTTTATCAAGACGCTCCAAGAAAGGAATCTTGAAACCTCCGGAACCGATCAGTACTCTAGGTGATTTTCTAACACCGGAAAGAATAAATGCTGTTGATGGTGGTGCTTTAACATACAATGTTATTGACAAAATAATTAGAAGGACTATAAGAAAAATTCCTCCTGCGATAATGTAAGTTGTTTCCATAAAATATTAGTTTTAGTTTTAAAATCTGAATGATATAATAAATAATATTCCATTATTTCTTGCTTTGTAATCGAAATCTCCACGAACATCTGTATCCCATAATCTTCCTTGCTTGATTGTATTAACCAAGCCTAATTCATAAGAAACAAGATAGGAGACTTTTCCCACTTCAACTCCAGTTGATATTTTAGAACCAAAGTCAAATCTTCTGTAGCCGTAGTCGTGATCATCGGAGAACGAACTGACTGTTTCCAATCTTCCTTCGTAAATGTGTTTAAACGTGTTTCTTCGATCGCCTGCAACACCGATAGAGAAATAGGGACCCACCATGAATTTCCATGCTACGTTGTTCTCAATCGGTAATTCAACGCCGTACAGAATGGGTATCTGAATGTAAAGCAGGTTGGCTACTGTCTTATCTTTTGTACGTAACTCGAATGGTCCTCCGTTGGAGATGACATTGTCTATCCATTCATGTCCTTCGATTCTACATCCTTTACGTTTGAAATTGGTTCCAATCTCTATAAATGATCTTTCCTTGAAATTGATATCTACATCTATTCCAACAGCTCCACAAAAAAGTCCAGTCTTTCCGTATGCATCATACGCATTTCCCCATTGGTTGGCAAATCCCATGGCGGCATCAAAACCAATTCTTACTGGTTTCCTATATCCGTCGTATTGTGCAGATATTTGAAATACCGAAAATATAAAACAGCATGTTAGAAATAAATATATTTTTTTCATTTTTGTTAATTGTTATATCCTATATGCAAAGGTGCGGAAAAATTATGAAAAAAAAAATTATTTATTGCAATTTTACTACAGTAATACCAGCTCCTCCAAATTCTATATGTTCATCTGTGGCTGAAATGACAGATGGAACGGTTTTTAGATAATCTCTAATGAGTTGTCTTAAGATTCCTGCACCTGTTCCATGCAGAATTCTTACTTGATCTACATTTAATAAAATTGCGTCATCTATGAAGTAGGTGATAGCTTGAAGTGCTTCGTCACCTCTCATGCCACGGACATCTATCTCTCGTTTGAATTTGAGGTTTCGTTGGTGGATATCCTTTGTCGTTTGTTCGGATATAAAACTATTCTTTGAATTATCCTTTTTGATTTGGTTATTGCTGACAATCTCTAATGTGTTAGCTTTAACCGAGGCTTTCATCATACCAAACGCTACTGTGGCATTGTCACCTTTTAATTCAAGGAGTGTACCATATGCTTTTTGCCCTTTTATTCGAACATTTGCCCCAACAGATAATGGTATCTCTTCCTTTTTTGTCGGTTCTGCTTTCTTCTTTTTTTCTTTTTGTTTTATCTGTTCTAACTTTTTGTCAATGGCATGTTTTTGGCTCTCTTCGTTTTTCGATTGAGACTTGTAGTCTTCCAATTCTTTCCGAGCCTCTTTTGTCTTTTCTTTATCAGCTTGCGCTTCTTTTATTTTTCGGATAGTGTTTTCAATGACAGAGTTTGCTTGTTCCAAGAGCCTTTTCGATTCTTGTTTTGCTTCATGCATGATCTCTTTTCGTTGTGAAGATAGAGCTTGTAGTTCATGTTCATATTTCTCTGTCAACTCTTCTATTTTCTTCTCTTTCTGACGGATAGTCTGCCGTTTCCCTTCCCAGTATCGTTTATCTCGAACGATGTCTTGCAGGTACTTGTCTAAGTTGACATAATCGGTACCTACCTTGTCAATCGCTTCCTGAATCACACTTTCTGGTAATCCTATCTTTCTGGCAATCTCAATGGCAAAGGAACTCCCAGGATTGCCTATCTCAAGACGGAAGAGCGGCTTCATTTCATGTCGGTCGTACAGCATGGCACCATTGATGATACCCTCTGTTTCTGTTGCATAGTTTTTCAGATTGGTGTAATGTGTGGTGATGACTCCGAAAGTTTTTTTCTGGTTGAAGTGATGGAGTAGAGCTTCTGCTATAGCCCCGCCAATCTTAGGTTCTGTACCACTTCCGAATTCATCAATTAGTAAAATGGACTTTTCATCGCAATACTTGACAAACTGTTTCATGTTTGTTAGGTGCGAACTATATGTACTTAAATCGTTTTCAATGGATTGCTCGTCTCCAATATCGATAAGTATCGTATTGAAAATACCCATGATACTGCTAGGATGAAGGGGAACTAATAAACCACATTGCATCATGTATTGTAGTAGTCCAACTGTTTTAAGACATACTGATTTTCCTCCTGCATTGGGACCTGAGATTAATAGAATTCTTCTTTCTTTATTCAGTTCAATTGATAGAGGAACCACTTCCTTCCCGTTCTCCTTATGCGACAAATAGAGTATAGGATGTTTGGCTTCACTCCAATCGATGATTGTATCATTGGTTATTTTAGGCAGCACCGATTCTGTTTCGATGGCGAAAAGAGCTTTGGCCCGTATGAAATCAATATGACCAAGGTAATCGTATGAGTCGAGCATTTCTGGGATCCGTGGACGAAGCTCGTTACTGATGGCGGTTAATATTTTAATGATTTCTCGGCGTTCTTCCGCCATTAGGTTTTTAATCTTATTGTTGATTTCTACAGCTGCTTCAGGTTCAATGAATACGGTCTTTCCTGTTGCCGATTCGTCATGTACAATGCCTCTGATTCTTCTTTTGTAGGCGGGATTGACAGGTATGACAAGACGTCCGTCGCGAATGGCTGGTTTGGTGTCAGCATCAATATAACCATCCGTTTGAGCCTGACGAAGAATAGCAGATACAGTTTTGGAAATGCTGCTTTGGGAAATAAATATTTCTCGTCTTATGTTGTTGAGTTCGGGGGACGCATTATCTTTTATTCTGCCGAATTTATCTAATATCTTGTCGATTGCCCGAATGAGATCAGGGAATGTGAAGATGTCTTTGGATAATTCTTTGAGATAATAGAATTCACTCTCTTCTTTTTGGGCGAAGAAGGTGTTGATGAGGCCGATTGTTTCAAGCGAACGACGGATATCGAAAAGATCAGATTCTTCAATGAATGTACCTTCAACCGCTATTTTTTGAAGACACTCTCTAACATCATAGAAGGCATCTTGTGGAAAATCTTCAGCATTTTCTAATATTGTCACAAACTCGTTTGTTTGATTCAGGTCTTCAATGATTTTGTTATAATTGTTTTGAAAAGTGAGGTTGTCTATCCATTCATCTCCCAAAGAGGATAGCGTTTTGTTATGTAATATTTTTCGTATTTTGTTAAATCCTGTTTTGGATTCAAAATTGGCTGGATAAATCATCTTCTTATATTTAAGGAAACGAGACGCACTCTTGGAGTGCACCTCGTTTCTGAAAATTAATATCGGTTATTAAACAATAGCAATGATAGTGTTGGTTGTCTCGTCAGAATTTATCGGATAAGGGTGACGGAGCCTTTCTTCTCTCCACTCTTGTGAATAGATAAGAAGTCGCTCTTGTAGGTTACAACATATCCATAAACACCTTCAGGACATTTGTTGCCATTCAGATCGTAACCATCCCATTCATCAAATTTGCTATTTCCTTCAAATACGATAGTACCAAGTCTGTTGTATATGATGAAATGCATGCTGGTGATAAACTCTGTTCCGACGAATCGGAATGTACTGTTAAGATCATCACCATTTGGTGTGAAGGCATTAGGTGCCCAGAAGTCTTTCCATACATATACGGTAGTTTCTCCCTTGTATGAACATCCATCTTTATCAACAGCTACCACTTTAACCAAGAAGGAGTCTCCGTAGGTCTCTGGATATCTATAGACAACGTTTCTTCCGAAGATCTCATTAGAACCATCTCCTGGATCCCATGTCCAGTTGCTTGTCTCTGGATATTGACCATCCATACTAATTACTGGATTCTTGTCTTCGATGACTCTTGGCGTTACTTGATACAACGTTGGCTTGAATTCCTCAGCTTTGATTTGAATAGTGTCAAATCCTGTACAACCAATATCATCTGTACCGATGACGGAGATGCTGATGTCGTCAAATATTGTTGCTTCAACATTCTTGCCTTGCATCTTCTCGATTTGGTTATCTTTTGGTGTACAGTGCCAGATATAATTCTCAGCACCTGTTGCAGATAGTTTGATGTCGGTTCCAACTTCAGGACAACCCTTCTTGTAGTCTAAGTGCAATCTTACATTAGGAAGAGGATTGACTTTAACTGTGGTTGATTTTACTGAACTACATCCGTTGTAACCTGTTCCTACTACTGTGAATGTCGTAGAGTTCTTCAGAACATTAGTGATTGAACGGCTTGTCTCACCATTGTTCCAGATGTATGATGCAGCACCACTTGCCATTAGCGTAGTGGATTCACCCTTGCATATAGAAGTCTTTCCGATGATTTCCAGTTCTGGAACATTCTTGGTCGTTACCTCGATGTTGATTGTGGCCGTACACATGCCTAACGTACCTGTTAAAGATAATGACGTGTTACCTTTAGGCTCGAATGTTAACGTTGATCCGGCAATGTTCTTATTGTTTAATGTCCAGATGTAAGAATCACCGCCTTGAGCAACTAGGTGAACATTGCTACCCAAACATACATCCGTTTCTCCTGTATAGAAGATTGATGGAGGTGCAATTGTTTTGATTTGTTTGAATTTCTCGTTGACACAACCATTGTTGTCAACACCTTTGACGAATATGTAGGTTGGACGAGAAATAGGAACAATTACCTCGCTATTGTTGAATGATATGTTATCATCGTAGTTCTTGTCTCCATAACCCCAATAATAGGTCTTCGCATCACCTGATGCTATCATTGTCAAATCATGGTCAACACAAATCTCATCATCGCTTATGATATCAAATGCTGGTTTTGGATTGACGGTTACTATGATGCTTGTAGTGTCAGAACATCCGATTTCGTTCGTTCCTTTTACGGTATATTTAGCATCAATAGTAGGGTAGGCTTGGATACTTTCCTGACTGATACCATTACTCCATTCATAGTATTTAGCACCATAAGCTTTCAACGAAACGGATTCTCCGCTACATATAACGGTTTCTCCATCAATGAATACCTGAGGTCTTTCTTTGATGTTGACGGAGACAGATGCGTTGGTTGAACACTCATCTGTTGTTCCTTTGACGTTATATGTTGCAACTCCAGCAGTCTGTTGAACATCGCTCATCTGACTTGTTGTTGAACCCGTTGACCATTCATATTCATTAGCACCGAAGGCTGTGATGTTGATGCCTTCACCCTGACATACGTCGGTTGGCGCAGCAAATGATATTGTAGGATAAGCTTTGCTATAGATAGTCTTGGTTATGCTATTGCTACACAAGTTTTGATCTTTAGCTTCAACCGTAAAGGTTGTGTTTTTGTAGATGTCTGCGGATACAGTATTGTCATTGATGCTTCTGCTTTCTCCGTTTTCAGACCAAGTCCAAATGTAGTCGTAAGATTCACCTGTGTTACTTACAGCGGTTAAGTTGGCTTGCATTCCTTCACAAACTGCATTATCTCCTTCAATGTTGAAGTCTGGCAATGGGTTGACAGTTACCGTGTGTTTAACTGTGTTTTCACATCCATTGGCATCTGTACCGGTCACGCTATACGTTGTTGTACTCAATGGCGTAGTTGTGAGAATGTCTGTTTGAAGACCTGTACTCCAAATATAACTGCTTGCACCTTGAGCTGTTAATGTGACTGGTTGATTTATACATATCTTATCTGTACCGGAAATTGTGACATCAGGCAACTCCCATATATTGATAGAGATAAACAATGAATCCAAACAACCATCGGTGTTACCGATTACTTTGTAGGTCGTAGGTTCTTCTGGCATTACATTTAATGTGTTTCCAGTTTCTCCTGTTTCCCATGTGTATCCATTTGCACCTAATACTATAATAGAAGCCATCTTACCCTTACAGATAGTGCTAGGTGCATTGTATGTCAGTTTTGGATTGTCTTTCTTCTTGATTTGCTTGGTTGCAGAAGAAGAACATCCATTTTCATCTGTTCCGATAACTGTGAATATTTGAGTAGATGAAATGATTGGACGAATGGTATCTGTTGTTTCTGTTGTAGGAGACCATACGTATGTTTTTGCACCTTGTGCAATCAATTCAGTGCTCTTTCCTTCACAGATGGTAGTGTTTCCTTGTATTGTGACAACAGGTAATGGGTTCACTGTGATGGTGAATGTGTCTCTTGATTCACAATTGTTAACGCTCTTACCGATTAGATAATACTCGGTAGTAGTGGTTGGTGAAACACTGATGCCTGTTTGTGTAGAACCATTACTCCAGATGTAGGAGTCTGCTCCAGAAGCTTGCATAAATGTGGTTTGTCCGAAACAGATTTCGTTGTTTGCACCAGAAATCTTAACATTAGGAAGATCCCACTTCTTGACTGTTGCGCTTGCTTGTGATGTACATCCGTTTGTCGTACCATACACTGTATAAGTCTTCGTCTCTGTGATTGTGTCGGTGATACTATTGTCTGTACGTTCATCTTCCCATTTATATGTGGCAGCTCCTGTCGCAGTTAGTGTTGCTGTAGTTCCGTCACACACAGCAGATGGTGCGTTGATGTTGATTGTAGGATACTTCTTCATCTTTACCGTCTTTGTCTGGAAAGATATACAGTTGTTTTCGTTAACAGCTTTTACTTTAAATAATTGGTCTTTGTCGATGGCCTGTTTTAAAGTATCTGTTACAACATCAGCATGAGAGACCCATGTGTAGGTTGCAGGATCACCATCAATCCATAATGTATCAACATCACCTTCACAGACAAGTTCTTGACCTTTTATTTCGAAACTTGGTAACGCGTTTATACTTACTGTGAATTCAGCATTGTTTGTACATCCGTAATTATCTTTACCTGTTACAGTATATTTTGTGTCAACTAATGGATGAACAACAATCTGGTTGTTAGTTGCTCCTGTATTCCAAGTATAGCTTATACCTCCTTGTCCTTTCAAAATAATACTGTCATTCAAACAGATGCTGTTTATGTTGTTTTCTGATTCAATCTTAATTTCAGGTAATTCTTTAACGATTACTTTGATTGAGTCTATTGATGTACATCCGTTCGATGTTCCTTGAACAATGTAAGTTGTGTCTTTCTCTGGCACATCGACAAAACTACGTTGTGTGATCTCTTTGTCACTTACCCATTTATATGTACTTGCACCTTTTACAGATACTATGGCTGAGTTGCCATAACATACATATGCAGGAGCATCAAGGATTAATTTAGGGTATTCTTTTGAATTCACATTGTGGGATGCACTATTGTAACAATTATGTATGTCTGTTACTTTGACGTAGAATGTCTGATTACTTGTTACGAATGCTTTTAGTGTATCTTTGTCTTTGTAGTCATCGTATCCGGTCCATTCATATTTTGTTATTTCAAAATCATCGGTGGTCTTAGCCACAAGTTCGAATGAGTCTCCCGCACACGATTCGTTGATACCTTCGATGGTTACGATTGGCAATGGATGTACGGTGATGATTGTGTCGGCACTGTTTTGACATCCATTCTTGTCTTCTCCTACAACACTATATACGGTGGTGTTAGAAGGGGATACGATGATATGATCTTTCTTCTCTTTGGTGCTCCAAGTATATTTGCCTGAAATTCCACCCTTTGCGTTGAGTTTGATCCTTCCTTGTCCTTTACAAATTTCACTTGATGAAGTGTTGTCATCAGCATTGAAGGTCTCAATGCTGATTGTTGGCAATGAAAGTACTTTTATAGGAAGATCAAGTGTGGTTTTACATCCATTAGATGTACCAACAACTGTGAATGTGGTATCTTGTGTGATAACATCCGTTCTATAATTTTTGGTGGCGTTATCATTGGTCCACAAATATGAGGTTGCACCTTTAACAGAGATAGTTGATTTGCTGCCGTAGCAAACTTCTTCCTTGTAGGTGTAATCTAATGTTGGATGATCAATCTTGGTCACATCATATTTTGTTGTGTATTGACAAGCGTTGTGGTCTGTTGCTACGACAAAGAATGTAGTGTCGGATTCAATCACAGCCTTGATTTCATCCGTGTCATACCAAATTGTATCCGAACCGTTCTCGTCTGTTATCCAGTCATAGCGAACAGCTGTTGCTGAACTGGCTGTGAGTGTAACTTCCTCGTTCTTACAGATTGCGTTTGGTCCGCTGACCTTCAAGTCAGTTGGCAATTGGTTGACGATCACGGTATGCTCTGCGATGGATTTACATCCGTATTCATCCGTACCTGTTACACTGTATGTTTTGTCGGTTAATGGACTCTCGGTGATGCTTGGTGTTGTCTCACCGTTGTGTCTCCACTTATAATCCAATGTTCCAATTCTGCCTTCCACCAAATTTTCTCCAGCTGTCAGTTCGACGTTATCATTCAAACATATAGCATCCTTAGCTGTAATAGAGAATATTGGTAATTGAAGAGTGTCGATTGTAATGGTATATGGAGTAGTACATCCGTTGGTCGTACCTTCTACATGGAATGTAGTTGGTTTAGTTAATGTGGCAGCGAATGAGTTGTCCTCCGATCCGTCTTCCCATTTATATGATTCAGCGCCACTTACATAGATGAGTATCGTTCCATCATAACATACGCTATCTCTTCCTGTATTGGTTTTGTGGGATAGGATAGGATAGTCTTTGGCTTTTACTTCATAAGATGCAGAATCGACACAGGAGTATGCATCTTTTACGATAACCCAGAATGTTTGAGCATCATCTTCAATTTTTGCTTTTAATTTACGGGTGGTTGCGCCCTCGATGACTTCACCATTTGTATGCCACTCGTAGGTTGCATTGGTGATAGAATTTGTTTTGAGAGAAACCTCTTGTCCACGACAGATGTACTCTTCACCATCAATAGAAACTTTTGGTAACGCACGAACAGTGACGTCGATCTCGTCATTACCCTTACATCCGTGAATGTCTGTTCCATTTACGGAGTAGGTGGTGATACCGCTCTTAGATGGAGTGACAATAATATTGTCTGTTGTTTCACCAGTACTCCATTTGTAATTTCCACTTGCACCACCGGTGGCTGTTAATTCAGTGGATTGATACAAACAGATTGGTGTTACATCTTCAATCTTGATGGATGGAAGAGCCCATACTTTGATGGCTGTATCTATGCGTGAGGTACAATTGTTGGTAGTTCCCTCAACGTAGATCTCAGTTCTCTCTGTTACATTGTCTAACTTGAGATAGTTATTTGTTGAACCATCACTCCATACATATCCGTTGTTAGCACCTGTGACGTAGATTGTACGTGATTCGCCGTAACATACTGTGTCGATGTCCATTCTCAAAGAGAGAACAGGGTACTCTTTTACTTTTACAGAGATTTCTTTCTTCGACTGACATTTATTGTTGTCTTTTGCCCATACAATGAATGTTGTGTCTTGTCCTACAGCATGTTTGTACTCACTATCTGTTGTATAAACACCATCTTTGTTATCTTCCCAAACATATGATAATGTGTTATCATCGGCTTGGATAGAGACTTCGTCACCTCTACATACAGGTGAATTGCTGCTTAGCTTAAATTGAGGTAATGAATTGATGGATACGATAGCTTTATTTTCACCGACACATCCATTCTTGTCTGTTCCTTTCACTATATATGTGGTAGGGGATGTCAGTGTTGGTGTGGTGAAATATTCACCATTTTCATCTGCATCGTACCAACGGAAGGTGACGTTCTTACTTTTTGAAGTAGCTAATAGACGAGCTGTGTCGCCATAGCATATCACAGTGTCTTTAGTAACAATCACAGGCAATTTGTACATGCCTACTGTTATTGTGGTATCACTTGTACAGTGCGTTTCATCCGTAGAGATAGCTTTTACATGGAATTTAGTCTTATTTTTTGTGATAATCTCTTGAATGTAACGTTCTGTTTTATTGTTATCCCACAGGAATGTTGCATCAATGTCAGTCTTGACTTCAATGTAAGCCTGCGTGTTGTAGCATACAGCTTCGTCAGCCTTGACAACAGAGATGACAGGGTATGGGTTAGCCTTGATTGTATGTGTAGCGCTCTCCTCACAAGCTAGGTTGTCGTTGGTGTAACCATGGACAGTTAGCATTGTGTCTTGCGTAATCTTGATTGATAATGCGTCATTGCCAATAGTCGTTCCTATGGTATCGTTTTGACTGTTCAACCAAACGTATCTTAGATTATCATTGTCAGCGTGTAATGAGGCTTCTCCATTGACACATATTGCTTCAACACCTATGATATGGAAAGTCGGAAGTTCTTGAAGAGAAACGGTTATTTCGTCTTTGTTCTCACATCCAAATGTGTCTTTTCCAAATAATTTGTACGTGGTCTCTTTTATTGGATATACGTGATAAATAGTATCATTAAGTGTATATGCGTTGTTGTCCCACTTGTATGACCAATCTTTTGTAGGATTCTCAACATTTAGATCTATAGTGTTGTCCCTACAAATAGTGATGCTTGGTGAACCTTCGATTTTTATTGTAGGCAAATCTCTTGTCTTGATACTGAACAATGAATCGGTTGAACATCCATCCATAATACCTGTTACATTGAAGTTGACAATCGCATCTGTGATAGCCTGTGTTGTGTAACTACTGCTTGTGGAAAGTGTCTCTTCATCCGATTTCCATGTATATCTTACCAATGGATTAAGACCTGACATGGTGGCCGTTTTGCCATAACAAACAGCAGAGTCAAATGTTATGTCAAGTGTTGGTCTTGGCTTGGTATTGATGGATACGATAGAACTGTCAATACAACCTTCTTGTGTTTTTGCATAAATCACAAATTCAGAAGCTTCTGGATAATTACCCATTGTATATTCATGAGAGAATAAGCTTTCATAAGATTCTCCATGATTTTCCCAACTATAGACAAGTGATTTGTCGGTCGCTGAGATTTCTACTGTTCCTTCTTCACATGCGTTCTTATCATTGTTTAAAACGATTTGAGGAAGAGAATTGACAGTGACAGTTGCAATGGCAGTATCTTTACATTGATTGCCGTCAGTATCAATGATTTTACCTCCGATGACACGGTATTGAGTGGTGATCTTTGGATCAACCTCTAATGTGTTAGTCATGTCAGTCGTGACAATAGCTGTTTGTGTAGTTAAATTGTCCCATTGATAAGAGTCTAATCCCTCATTTGCTTCCAATTTAACTTTATCACCATAGCAAATGATTGCATTCTCAAGTGTAACCTCTGGTATAGGTACCCCGATGACGTCATAGGTAGTTTTCGCTGTACATCCATCTTTTGTGGCAGTTACAGTAAATGTGTTATTGTCACGATTAATGACATGATAGAGTCGATTGGTCTCAGATACAATCGCACCGCGATATTTCCATTGGTAGCTATCGGCATCTCCACCAACTATGATTGTAGCAAAGTCCATTTTACAAACTTTATCTGTCGCTTTGATCGTTGTGATGATAGGCTTACTCTTGACCTTAATCTCGTATGAAATCGTGGTGTCACAATGTAAGTCCGTTTGATCGGTTGCTGTCACATATACAGTTGTGTCACTTGTAATGGTGAATTTTCGTTTGTTTGTTCCTGCGCTTTTCCCAATTGTATTTCCAAACTTGTCTTTCCATTCGTATGTATAGGTTGATGTAGGATCATTTGAAGCGGCAGTTAAGGTGGTACTGCTACCTTCACATACCTTGTTATTACCCGAAATTCTGAAGTTTGGTCTATACTGAATGTTTACTTTGATATCATCGGTGTTGACACATCCATTTCTGTCTTTACCCCACAATGTATGAACTTCTCCATCAACTGTTGGTCTTACAGAGTAGGTGACATCTGCTTCTCCTGGTTTGTTGTCCCACTTGTAGGATTCTCCATTCGAAGCTTCTAATGTGACGCTGCTGTTACTACAAGCTATTGCATACTCATCACCGTTGTTGATAAGTATATTAGGTAAGTTGAAGGTGTCAATTTCCCATGTCTTGATGGCTGTACATCCTTCTTTAGTACCTTTGACTGTGAACGTTGTCTTTTTAGTTATCTCATTGGTTGTGAATGTAGAACCTAGGTTGCTCTCATTGTTTTCCCAAACATAAGTAGTTTGGTATGATGAGAATTCATCTGCTGCATCGGAGACGGACAACGTGGTTGATGTGTTGTAACAAACCTTGTTATCGCCAGCGATGATTAAGTCAGGATTGTATTTCTTGACCAAATCATATGTTACTATGTCGGAAACGCAACCTTTCTTGTTCTTTGCTGTGACTGTGTATGTTATATCATTTGTCACAGCAGGCGTTGTGTATTGGTAGTTCTTTGTGCCATATCCATTGCCCCAATCATAGCTGAGTGTTTTGTCTGATGCCTTTATTTTGGTAGTTAAGCCTTCACACACTCTTGTACTTGCAGGAACTGTGAATTGTGGGAGAGGGTTGACAATAACTTTTATTGTTTCTTTGTTCTTACATCCGTTTTCATCTGTTCCTTCAACAATATAGGTGATGTCATCTGAAGGTGATTTGGTAATGGTTGCATTTGCTCCGTCAGCCATGTTCTCCCAGATGTATGTTTTTGCACCTGTAGCAGTGAGCGTGATTGATTCTTTGTAACAGATCTCAGTCTGTTTGTTTTGAATAGGCTTATCTGCTGTGATTGATATTTCTGGCATATCATACGTTCCGATTGTAAACGTACTGTCAGTTGTACAACCATTGGTAGTTCCATGTACTGTAAATGTGGTTGACTCGTTGATTATCTCGTTAAGCGTGCTTACCGTCTTACTGGTATGATCCCAACTCCATGAGTTCGCACCACTGACAATGATATTCGCTGTCGCTCCTTCACATACTTTGTTCGGTCTGTCGATGTGAAGTTCAGGGTTTGCAATCCATGTTATTGGAATACTCTTTTCTGCAACACAATCGTCAGAGTTGACAACTCGTACGGCTATAATCATATCTCTTTCAACTTTAGGAGATATTGATGTGCCAGTTCCAATCAGTGTTGAGTCTTCCCCAACAACGTTAAACCATTGAATGGTCTTGATATTGGTTGTTCCGGCAATGCTCAATGAAGCATTCGTTCCATCACAATAGCTTGTTTTTCCTATTATGTCGAAATTAGGATTGTCTTTTCCGTATAGCAAGAATGATGCTGTTGCATCACAACCCTCTGTATCATTGTATTTGAGTGTTGCGGTAACAGAGTATGTTACAGTTTCGGTCGGCGCAGGTACGGTGATTGCTGTGCCAGTTTCACCTGTACTCCATCTGAAATCGTCGTTTGCTATGATGTTTCCAACGGTATCTCTGACTGTTAATTCAGATGATTCGTTCTTACATATAAAGGCAGGACCGTCAATTTTCAGTTCAGGACGTGAATGAATGGCTATCTCCACAGATTCCTCATGCGTACAATTTAAGACATCAGAACCTGATGCGTATTTGTTTGTACCTTTTACTGTATAAGTGACAGATGTCTGATTCGTCAGGTTTTTTGACTCTGTTGACCATCTGGTTAGCGTGTTTTCATTATTATCTGGCCATAAGTAATAATCTACACTGGTTCCCTCTTCTGCTCTTGCTTCGAGTGTAATCAGATCGCCCGTACATATATCTTCTGTTCCAGACAACGTGAAGTTTGGCTTCGCTTTTGTCTCAACAGTAGTTTCTGTTGTATATGTACAGGTTATGCCATCTTCTGTGTATTGTGTGGTTAGTTGATATACCTTAGAAGGGTCGGAGAGTGTTTCTTCGAATGTTGCGTTCTCTCCTTCCGGACCTCCATTCCAACTGTATTTCTTTGGAGCAGGATATCCTTCTTTTGCTTTTGCTTCAATGTGTACTTTATCACCCTTACATATAGCTGGTGATGTTTCCAGATCTACAATAGGTCTCTCTTTGACGTTGACTGTAAAGTTGTCTGTTGCACTACATTGAGTGTTCTTGTCTGTTACTCTCAAAGAGTATGTTGTTGATGAAGAAGGAGCTACTTCAATGCTGTTATCAGTCTTGTTTGTGCTCCACAAATAGTTCCAATCATCATTTTGATTCTCTTTCAATTGAATGGATTCATCAATACAGATATAAGCGACTCCATCATTGTAAGTTGTGTTACCTTTTACACCGATGATCTTGATTTCAGGTAACTCGTTGACTGTTATTTTGATGACCGAATCCGTCGTACAACCATTCATTGTGGCATGTATATTATACTCGCTGGTTGTTGTCGGACTTAATGATTGGAATGTTCCATTGGTCTCTTCAAATGCAGAATCGCCTGACTTGTTTGTCCATGTGTAGTTGTTACCATCTGCTCCTGCTCCTGATACGGTGATGGCTGTACTGCTGTTGAGACATACCTCGCGTTTTCCAGAGAAGTAAAGCGTTGGATTAGGTTTCTTGTATATTGTGTACTCTTTTGATGTTCCACTACAGAGATAATTATCAGTTCCTGTAACTGTGAATATGGCATCTGCTGTGATGACAGGATGAATGGTGTCTGTCGTTTCGTTTGTGCTCCATTTATAAGATCCATTTTCTCCTGCACCTGATGCCCAGATTGTTGCCTCTTGTCCCTCACATGCATTGAGGTCACCATTGATCTTTATGGTTGGATTTGGCCTAATATATACAGTGACAGTATTAACACCTTTACATTGGTTCTTATCAGTTACTTCAACAATGAAATCGTATTGCACATTGGTGTTAGTTAACTCCATTGTGATAGGATTTTCTTTGTTTTTGTTGTCACTGTCTATATAATTGCTTGTCCATGAGTAGGTGTATGGTGTAGTTCCACTGGTTACTGTTGCACTTAGCTCAGCTTGAGATTTAACACAGATGAAGTTATCATCATTTACATCATTTGTAATATCAGCTTTAACATCTGGCAAGTTGAAGAAGCTTGTTGTGACTGATTTTGTTTCCGTACATCCATTCTTCTCTACGGTGACGTGGTAGGTGTGTGCCTCATCAACCTTTTGTGTGATGGAGCTTAATACACTGATGCTATCGTTACCTTCTTTCCATAGGTAAGTTGATGATGGAAGAGAAGAAGAGGCTGTTAATGTTACATAATCGTTCTGACAAACTTGCTTGTTCCCTGTGATTGAGATCTCAGGATTTGGCTTTGATGTGATAGTCTTCTCTGCTTTTCCTTTACAATGCAGACTTGAATTGTCATCACAGATTACTGTGAATTTGTTTGCACCATCAGCAATTGTTGCAGTTACACTTTCTCCTGTTTTGTTATTTGCCCATGAGTCGTTAGACCATGTATAAGTGTATTCACTCTTATAGTCTTTGATACTTAACGTTACAGTAGAGTCAACGCAGACTTTTTCTTCAGATGCGATTTCCACTTTTGGCAAATCTTTTATATTAACAGTATGCCATGCAGTGTCTTTACATTGAGTCTCTGTATTCGTTCCGACTACGTAGTAAATGGTTGTTGTAAGTGGGAAAACTTCGTTTTCTGAGGAAGTTGTTCTATTGTTCCAAACATAACTTCCATTGTCACCAGCACCAGACGCAGTTAGAATCGTTGTATCTTTGAAACAGATTTCAGAAGATCCATTCTTTTGGTTGTTGATTTTAATTTCAGGCAATGCTTTTGCCGTGATCTTGATGAAAGTATCCGTTTCACAACCTTCCGCAGAAACTAATCTTATGTTGTATGTTGTTTCTCCTATTGCTTTTGGCATTAATGACAATGATGTCTGAGACGTTGTAGAGTAAGAACCATTTTCTTGTTTTAGATAATTCTTTCCTCCAGAATTACCTACTAGGGTGATTTCAGCCGTTGAACCGATACATACGCTCGATTCTCCTTTGAATTGAATAGTAGGTGTCTTTTTAGTTGTAATATCAACGGATTGTTTGTTAGAACATGTTCCATCGTTTATTTCTACAACAAAGCTTGTGTCTTTCGTGATGGTTGGTGTAAATGCACTGCCATCGTTGATTTCTTTAATTGGTGTGACACCGTCTTTTTTATACCATTTAACGCTATATGTTCCTTGTACAGTTAAGCTTGCAGTAGTGTTTGGACATACGTTCCGATCTCCTAGAACGGTAATGGCTGGAATGTCGTTCACATTAATCTCAATGTCCGTACTATTCTTACATTGATGATTGTCTTGAGCCGATACAGTATATGTTCGTTTCCCAGTCTGAGTAGGAGATATTACGACAGCAGAAGATACTGATAAGCCTGTTGCTCCATTTTGTGGCGTACCTATGCTCTTGGCATCTCTATTGGAAGACCATGAAATGTCAGTGATGGTGCCGTTTTCATTTGTAGCAGTTGCTGTTACGCTCAATTCTTTGGTTTCAGATCCTGTTAAACACATTTCTGTTCCAGCAGGGTTGGTTGAAATCGTTGAAAGCGATGGCAAATTCCAGATGTCTGCATATCCAGTCTTTGTTGCTGTACAATGTCCTAGTGTACCTACTACGGTGTATTCAATTTTTTCATTCAAGGATGGCTCTTCATGGTAAGTACCTCCGTTTTGTGTTTCGTCATCATTCCATGACCATACGTAGGTTATACCAGATGCATTAGGGTTTGTAATGGTTGCTCTTGATGATTTGCCTTTACAAACATTGTCTGCAGTGATGGTGAAAGATGGAACGATTGCTTTTTTCGCTTCGTATTTTTCTGTGTTTATACACGTCAATGTCGTACCTCCAGTCTGATGTGTCTCTTTTGCAATGACTGTGAATGCCTGATCGTTTGAGATGGTAGGGGAGATGAATTGACCGCTATCTCCTGTTGAATTGAGACGAGTCTCTCCTGTATACCATTCAAATGTACTAGCGCTACCGATAGCTTCCAACTGAAGAACAGATCCTGCACAGACCGTCTTGTCGTCTGTGAAGTCGATACCGCGACGTACAATGCTTACAGATGGTAAACTATATGCTGTCACATCGTATGTGGCTGTATTCTTACATCCATTGTTATTGGTTGCTTCAACGGTGTATCGTCCTTGTTTGTTGATTGTGATAGGATTTTCTTGTTCATTATATCCTAGCCAGTGGAATGAAGCACTCTCATTACTTTCAGCTTTCAATGTGGTGTCATTTCCTTGACAGATGTCAGCACCCGTTATGTTGATTACAGGCAATGCATTAACAGTAACATATATGGAATCTACTGTTGTACAATTGTCTGTGGATGTTCCTGTAACTTTTATCTTCTTAGAACCAACTTCAGCTTCAGTTGGTATATAGGTATAATCAAGGTGTCCTGGTTCTCCATTTTCCCATTGTATTGACACGTTGGATCCGCCTGAGGCTGAAAGTCTCAATGGTGATTGAACACATACCTTGCGATTGTCAGGTCCTGGGGTGATGGTCAATTCTGGTTTTTTGTTGACTATTACTGTATAGCCTTCTGATTCGGAAGAACAGCTCTTGCCATCTTTGCCTTTTACTGTTGCAACGAACGTTTCTGTACAGTTTTTGATTGTGACGGAAGATGCGTCTGCTGAATAGGAGAGGTTAGATGCATCTATAGATGGAGTGAATGACCAACTATAATTGCTTCCACCTTCTGCAGTCAATGTGGTTGAATCATTCTCACATATTTTATTTACACCGCTGATGATAATTGGAGTCGGTGTGTTGACCTTTACAGTGTATGAAGTAGATGCCGTACAATGGTTGTCGTTCTCTGCTGTGATTTGATAGGTTGTTTGTACGGTTGGATGTACTTCACGACTGTTGCCTCCGTTTTGATCAATGTTCCATGACCAATTTGTGGTATTCGTTTTGTTATCTTCAGCTTCGATGACAAATTTGTTGTTGTTTAAACAAACTTCAGAGTTTCCGTTGTTTTCAAGTGCGTTTCCTACACTATCTTTTAATACGATATTTGGAAGTGCTTTTGGCGCAATCTTTATGGTTGAGTCTTTTGATGGACAACCATTTAAATATGCTTTGAATGTAAATTCACGTTCACTCGTTAATGCATCTGCACTTGTCCATGATGTGTTGTTTTGAGAATTGTCAGGCCATACATAGTAGTCAGCAACAGACCTGCTTCTATCTACTGAAATGACAGGCTTCTTGCCATGACACACAATAGGGGTATTGTATGCTATAGTAGGTAATGGCTTTGCATTTACAGTTTTGGATGCATTGTTTTTACATCCGTTTTGATCGACTACATTCAAAATAAATGTTTTTGTCTCATTTAGGTCGTATGTCAGAGTTTTGCCATTACCATTCGCTATAGGAGTCGTGTCAGATACAGCGTTGATGTATGACCATTGATAACTTTGGTAATTAGCATTGGCTGTTAGTGTTGTTTTATCATTCGTACATATTTCGGACAAACCTTCAATTTGAACGTTTGATTGAGGATATACATTCACAACAAAACTTCCCTTATTCTTACATTGAGTGGATCCGTCTGTAACTGTCACTGTGTAAGTTTGAGCGTTCCTTGTTTCTGCTGTAACTTTAATGTTTCGTGTTTCCTCGTTTGTGTTCCATGAGTAAGTAGGATTCTGAGAATTTGTTTCAGCCGTTAATGTGGCATTTGAGTGGAGACAGATGGTGGTGTCGTTATAGTTTCCTTTGTCTCCTTTGATAGCTACTGTAGGTAAAGGATTGACCTTTACAGGGATGGTAGTATCGGTATAACAAGCTCCGGATGTGGCATGAATGCTATATGTTTTATCCTCAGTCAAAATCTCGGTAAGCGAACTTCCTTCTTTGTCATCTTCAGAAGTCCACTTGTATTGTTCAGCTCCAGATAATCGGATGGTTCCTTCTATGTTATTATTACATCTAATAAGGTCTCCCAATGCCTCGATTTTTGGCTTGTTCGTTTTGTCAACACTTTTTGTTATTTGTTTGGAACATAGGGTGGTCTTGTTGCTGGCGACTAAGTATAGTGTAGTTGTTGGTGCTGTCGAATAGGTAATCGCCATACTATAATCATTCGTACCAATAGATGGACGTTCTTGGTTCTCTGCTGGTTGATCATACCATGTGAAGGTGTAGTTGTCTGTGGTCGTCTCATTGATGATGGTTGGCTTTAATTTTACAGTGTTTCCAACACAAGCTGCACCTTCTTGGATGATTGCAACATTTGGCAATGGATTAACCGTCACTGTGACTGAAGCATCCTTTGAACATCCTCCTCCTGTTACTTTGACGGTGTATAGAGTGGTTGTTTCAGGACTGTCAGTAATGCTGCGTGAGCCATCTGCGTTTAGTATGGCATCTTTCTTTTTCCATACGTAACTATACGAAGCTTGACCTATAGGCTCTGCTTCAAGTGTTGCAGGTACACCATGGCAAATTGTTTTGTCAGGAGTGACGGTGAACTTTGGTAATGGTTTAACAGGAATAGTATATGTTGTTTCTGCTAAACAGTTGGCATTACTCTTGGCATTGATTGTGTATATACGATCTTCAGAGAAGTTGTGTGTGACAGAAGTCGCATTGCTTAATGAACCGATAGGTTGAGTCGGATTTGAGGCATTTGCCCAAGACCAACTGTATTGTGTGTTCGGTGTCCTTTCATTTAAGCTGATCGTATTGTTTTCTCCTGCACATGTCTCCGAGAATTGAAGGTCGATATTAGGCTTTTCATTGACGGTTATGGCATGTGTAGCCTCTGCACTACAACCATTTTCGTCCGTTCCTGTCACTTTGTAATAGACATTACTTGTTGCAGTAGTGGAATGGCTGTTGGCTGAGGTTGGAGTGAATGTTGTATAGTTTTGATTGTCAGATTTGCTATACCATACATAACCTGTTGCTGTGTTCAATCCTGTAGCTTCTAGGTTTATAGGATCGTCTTTACATTTTTTGCTTTCACCAGCCAACTCGTTGTTAATCTTGATAACTGGTCTAGGATTGACAATGATTTTGTAAGAAGCTGTTGATTGACATCCAGTTGTTTTGTTTGTTGCTGTTGCTGTGTAAGTGGATGTCGTGATAGGACTTGCTTTTACACCATTTGGTTCCACATCGCCTGTGTTCCACTTGATGTCCGATTCACTTGCACTTGCATGCAATTCAATTTTGTCACCTATACATATTTTGCTTTCGTTTTGGTTGCTGGTTGCTGTTCCAGCATTACTTGCATCGAATGTGATAACAGGTTTACTGTTCACTTGGATCTTTACGACAGTATCTAGTGAACATCCATTGTAATATGCGGTAATTGGATATTCTGCATGTGTCTCATCAATGTTCTCTAATGTTCTTGTGGAACCAGTTGTTTTATTATCAGTTTTCCATTCAATAGACGTGACATTGCTGATGGTGATGGTTTTTGCATCTCCAGCGCAGACGATTGGTGTTCCCCAATCGATGTTGAGTTTGTCTTTCACTTCCACCTTGTAAGGAGTTGGTAAACTTTTACATCCGTTTGCACTTGTTCCAACGACGCTAAAGGTGGTTGTTTCTTTAAGTCTGCTCACATATTGATGGTCGTTTTGTTGGGTGACAGTGTTGTCGCCAATTTTCCAGACATAACTTTCTGCACCGGTTGCAGTAACGGTTGCCTCATCGTTGTAGCAGATGGATTTGCTTCCGTCTAGAGTCACATTAGGTATTTCGTTGACAATAGCAGTAATCTTTTCTGTGCTTTTACAACTTGTGGTATTATCTGTTATTGTAACGTTGTATTCGTGTGTTCCGACAGAAGTTGGAGTGATGTTTGCAATCGCACCATTAGATGTTAATCCGTTGCCGTTGAGCCATGCGTAACTATAATTGCCATTTCCTGAAGCTGTGAGTTCATCGGACTCTTTGTAACACATGATGATTTTGCCATCTGTGATTACGTGATTAGTAGCAGATATGGAGGCTGTTGGACGAGTATGAACAGTTGCAGTAACTACTTTTGCGTCAGTTGTACAACCGTTCTTTGTGGCAGTTACACTATAGGTTCTTGTGTGCTCGAGAATTTCTGAATAGTTGGAACCTGTAGCATGAGCAGTCTGGTTGTTATCATCTGTCCATGTCCAAGTATAGTAATCTGCATTTACATCACCATTTGCTGTGGCTTTTACTGTTGAGATATCTCCTGGACATGATGTTACATCAGGAGCATCGAATGTAGGATAAGGTTTTGTTTTGATTGTATATTTTGCTGAACCCTTACATCCATTATTATCTGTTCCTTCAACAGTGTATATCTTTTCAGTTTGGATACTTTCTGTTTGGAAGGATGCTCCATTTCCATCTGGAGTCCATGTGTAATTTGTGTTGCCAACTTCTAATCCTGTTGCGGTAAGTGTTAATGTTTGACCTTTACATATTGTTGTGTCTCCCGCTGTTTTCTCATTTATATATAAGATAGGATTTTCTTTAATACTTACTTCGAAGTTGTTCGTTGCCGTACATGAATTGTCGTCAGTAACGGTTACAATACATTGTGTTGGATTATTTGTTGGCCATACTGTTGCTTCATTTGTTTGAGATGGAGACATATTCCATGAATATGTAACATTGGTAGAAGAGGCCGTGGCGACGAGTTCTAATGATCCTCCTCTACAAACGTAATTTTTCCCATTCTTGCTGGCTACGGTGACACTTGGGTTAGGATGAACATTGACTATTAGAGAGTCTATTGTCGTACATCCATCGACGGTTATAGAGGCTTTGAATTTATAGGCTTTCTCTTCTTCTAGTTTTACACGACGAATGTCTGTAGCCTTTTGATTTCCGTTGTTTCCACATTCTGTATCTATCCAATAGATGTCAGCATTCTTAGAGGAAGAGACACTCAATTCGATGAAGTCGTTGAGACATGCATTCTTGACACCTGTAATTGTCAAGTCTGGTGCGTCGTTGATTTCAATTACATGAATCTCTGGTTCGGAAACACAACCGAATGTGTCTGTTCCCGTAACCTTGAATGTGGTTGTTCCAGTTAGATTTGATAGTGTGATGTTGTTTGCAATAGTGCTTTCTGCCGTTGCATTGTTGTCTCTTAACCATTTCCAGCCATCAGCGTTCATCCCGTTAGCCTCTTTGTTGGTAGGGGAGGCGGTTAGTGTGACCTCGTTTCTGCCTGCACATACATCTTCTGGATTTTGCTCGATTCTGATTCTTGGCAATGGAATCCAATTTACGTTCTTTGGTGTTGCTTGTATTTGACAACCGTTTGGATCTGTTACTGTTAGTTCAAAGATTGTTGTATTTGCCAATGTCATCTCTGGAGTTACGGCATTGGATCCACCTTGTGGCACCCATGTGAAGATTCTAGCATTAGAGGTGACATCGTTGCCATCTGCATTTCTAACAGTGGCGGTCAGTTGGATTGTTTTGTTTTCACAAACATAATTGTTGCCATCTATCTCTACAGTATGCAGAGGGTAAGTGGTTACATTCTTCTCTTGATTGCCTTGACATCCATAGTTTGAAACAGCAACGGCTTTGAATGTTGTGATGTCGTCACTTAGATTGCCGGTGTTGATGTAACTCTTGTCTTCGCCTGTTATTACATTGCCGTTTTTATACCATTCCCATCGGTCAATAATAGCAGATGCTTCAGTGTTGCTGGCTGTTAAGTTTGTAGATGTGTTTACACATACAGGATTTACATCAGCTATTGTCACAACAGGTTTTGGTCTGGCAGTGATGGTGATTTCTGCAGATGCTTTACAACTTGCAGTTTGTGCTATTGGTGTATTGTTACCATTAGCATATTCTTTTGTTGTTTCTTTTGTGCCTTCCGCAATATATTTTGTTGTGGCATTGATTGCTGGTTTGATAGTATTGCATGCACCGGTAGGACATGTCTCATCTCCAGCGTATTTGTTTGCGTCAGTTAGACTTGTGGTGTACCATTGATATTCTTCAGCATTTTCAGCTGTCAATTCTATAGAGTCACCTATACATATATCTGTAGATGCAGGTGTCTTTATGCTAACAGCAGGTAATGCTATCACATCAATAGGATAGGTGACCTCTTTTGAACAGCCATATTTATCTGTTCCGATCATCTTTAGCTCTGTGATGGAACTGTTGGCGGCTGTTCTTAATGTCTTTTCTGTGTCTCCATTGCTCCATTGATATAGACTGTCGTCATCGAAAGAGGCTGTTAATTCTATAGTTTCACCTTGACAATAGATATGTTTTCCACTGATTTCGATTTCAGGCAGTGGCTTGATGTCTATTTCAATTTTTTTCTCCGTTGAACAGTTGTTCTCTGTACCTATAACATAAACGGTATAATTGGTTGCATTGCTTGCTACTTCGTGGGTGTGTCGGGTTCCTACTCCTATGGAGTCTTGTGAATGTCCTCCTGTTTCTGAATACCATTTGTATGTGGCAGCACCACTGGCGGATATATCGACACGATCCCCTTGACAGATAGGTTTGGCATCTGTCCGTATTTCTGGATATGGATTTACTAATACTGCTTTTGTCTTTATAGCATAGCAATTATGTTCATTGTATCCTGCCACAGTAAACAATGTTGTTTCTGCCAATTTTGCCATTATGGTTGAGTTCTCTTCTCCGCCGTATGTTGTGTCTATGGATGCTTTGTCTAGTGTCCATGTGTATTTGCTAGCACCACTTGCACTTAAGGATGTTTCTTTTCCTGCACATATAGCATTGCCTCCTTCAATTGTGATGGTAGGTCGGTCATATACAACAACGGTAAATTCTGCATTACCAGGGCAACCACCAGCTGCAGCTGTTGCAACTACGTAATACGTCTGATTTGTGATAGGTGAAACAGTAATGCTGTTGCCTGTTTTATTCATACCGGTCCAACTCCAAGAATTGATATTTATAGAACAACTTGCTGTTAATGTTGTTTGCTCACCTTTACAGATACTATCTCCTGTTATAATTACTTTTGGTTGAGGATTGATGGTTACGGTTTTGAAAGTGTCTGCCTCACATCCATCTTTTGTTCCATGAACATAATAGGTTACTTGTCCGCATCCGTTGCAGTTAGGAGCATGAATCAACGCATCACCTTCCAACCCCTTTACAGTATCAATCTGTAATGAGTCTTTATATTGATAGGTCCACCAATAAGTTCCTTGGTCTGCACCTGTCGGAGCAATGGTGATTTGAGAACCTTCACATACATGGTCGTTTCCAATTTCTCCTAAGACAGGTTTGGCTTTCACTGTTACTTGGGCATATTCGTCGTTTGTACATCCGTTTGCGTCAGTTCCTCTTGCATAAACTTTGATGTCTTTGTTTATTATCAAATCAAGTTGATTCTTTGGCATACCTTGACTAGGAACAAGGAAGGTGGTGTCGTTGTTATTTTCTATGATGAACCACTTATAATCTACAAGACCTTCTTCTGCAATAAATGTATCACGTTCACCTGGACATACCCTTGCTTTTAATGGAGTGACAACAAATTCAGGTTTGTTATAGACTTCAACTGGTCTTGTGGCAGAGACGCTACAAGTTCCGTTGCTCATCGTGATTGTGTAAGATGTGCTTGCTACAGGTGTAGTTGTGAGTGTCGCCTGTTTCGTTGTGTTTGCATCATTCCAAGAATAAGCATAACTGTTTTCTGCAGGTTTGCCATTTGGATATGTTGCTGTGTCACTAGCAACCAATGTGATCGGGAATCCTTTACATACACCGGAATCACCCTCTATCTTTATTTCAGGATTTTTGTTAATTGTTAAAGGTATGTTGCGTACATCCACACAGAACGTATCTGTGTAATATATGTAGCTAGTCAGTTTGTACGATGAAGATTGTGGCACTTCACTGACAGAACTTTCAGATGGTACTTTTAACATTGGTCCATCGTTCCATTGACAGGAATCAACATTATATACGTTGATAACTACGTTTTGTCCTTCACATATTGGAGCTACAGTAGGGACGTTTGGCTCTGGATTGGCACGAACTATCAGTTGTTTTTGTGTTGAATCTGTACAACCAAGATCATTTGTTCCTTTTAGTGTATAGGTGTAAAATCCTGTTTGTGTATTTGACACAGTGATGGATTCTGATTTCCCGAGTTGGGTGCTGCCTTGAGACCATTCGTAACTTTGTTTCTCAGTGGCGGAAGTGAGACCTTGAGCCTCCCATGTGGCACTGGCGTTTTGACAAAGTGCTGATGGACCCTCAATGTTAAGTTTTGGCAGAGGTTTGACATTGACCCAGATGCTATCCATTGTCCTACATCCGTTTCCGTTTGCAGTTACGATATATAGAGTAGTGTCTGTTGGTCCCACATTGATACCAAATCCTTTTTCGGTGTTACTCCATATTAGGTCGTTAGCGGTAAGGATGTGAGGGTTTGTTTCTTCTACTATTTCTAGATTTGTTGTGTCTCCTTTACAAATGTCTTTGTATTTTTGAATGCCGTTAAGTTTATAGTTAATAAAGTTGATTGATGGAATAGGTTTTGTTGAAACCTCAAAATCTTTATGATACGTACATTGTGTACTTCCGATTTTGACATTTCCTTCCATCAAATCTTCTTCTCGGATAATCTCTACACGATAAAACCCTTTATTCTCATCATTTCCTAGAATACTGAAGAAGGCACTGTTGGTGGATTCGATAGAGTCTTGAACAGTGGATTCTCCTACACATTCATCGTTATTATTGATTGATGTGCATTTTTTCCAAACATATCGGTTGTTTGGCGCATTGTAGTTGGTGACTTGCAATACGGATGTTTCACCTTCACAGATATTGGTGATTCCGTCCAATTGTAGGGTAGGGTGTGGTTGTACTTTAAAGTCTTTTTCGTATGACATTGTACATCCTTTAGCCGTTGTCACGGTTAAGGTCATTTTGTATTTTCCTTGGTTTGCTGTTGTCCATTCAAATGTTCCTTCAGGATTTTTGAGCATTGGATTTGCTTCAACATCTTCTTTTGTATATGATGTGAGGGTGCCAGAAATACCATTGTTGTCGGTATAAGTCCATGTCCATGATGTGATGGTATCTGGTTCAATCATTTCACCATCCTGTAGGATTTCCGTAATATGAGTTTTGTCAGTGAAGATGACATTGTTAAAACAGGCATTACTAGGAATGAAATCCATAACGATTGGTTCTTTTGCGATACGAGTGGCGATAGAGATGTCGGAGCACTCTTCGTTAGAACCTTTGATGGTGCAAATGTAATCAACGTCTTGTATTTCAGCGCGATTTACGTATGCAACATGGTTAGTATAAGGTTGTCTGTTTTCGTCTAAAAGTGTGACACCATCTGATGTGTGCCAATAATAATTTCCTTCTCCAAATCCTTCTGGTACGGTGATTTTTACTCTATTCCTTTCAGGACAATTATCCACATCAATTCTCAGTTCCATGGTTTCTCCTGTCAGGTAACCATAAGATACGTGTCCTCCTGCCATAACACGTTTCGTGGCATCTCTCCATGTTCCACAATGTCTGCATCTGACTTGCATAACGCCATTAGAGCCTGTCCTGATGTCAGAAGAGTAAGGGTGACAATATCCACAATTGTTACAAACATAGTTTTCCAATAAGCAGTCATGTATATATCCTTCGATAATTACTTCATAACCAATAAAATCCCTTAAGTCATAGATGTTGGTGGTCCATGGTTTATAGGTAAGATTATTGTTGTCAGCTGTGTTGTAACAACCGCCATCTGTTGTTTTCTTTAAGGAAACAAGAGTGTTGTCGTTACTACTCGCATTACCGCAATACTCACCACATGGTAATACTCTTGTTTGTGTTCCATTATTAGCTGTGACATTTAAGCACATAATAGGGTGCTCGTCTCCAAAATGCGCACCAGCGAATGTGTTTGGCTCAAATAAAACAGAAGCATAGCAAACTTTCAATAAAGTACTTTTTTCTGTCACTCTAAATCGATAAAGCAATTTTTCTGCCATTGCTCTTCTTTTCCATCCATTCGACGAGTTGTAATCGTATAGTATTTCTGTGTCACCTTCTTTGCCTCCAGGCCATCCTATGATAGCGGCTGAGTTGAAATCATCGGGGAGATTTTTGAGCGCACGAGTACAATTTCTCATGCTTTCGTCATTCCCTCTGGTCCTTACGACACTAAACGTTCCGTGAACTTCATGTCTTCCATATCCAGTTCGACTTTCCCACATCTGAGAATCTCCATCCCCATTTTTTAAAGTCCATACTTGTTCGCTTTCGTCAATTTTACTTTTGTATATTTGGTTTGCATAGACATTGGAACTGTTAAAATCTGCAAAATCAATCGGTCCAAAATAAGCATAGTACCGTTCCCAGTTGGAAAAGTTTCCAAATGAGAAATCAAGATTGGGGGTGTCTTCATTCTTTGCATAGATATTGCATATAGAAATAATAGACATTATAGTGATAAAAATACCTTTCGGCATTCTATTTGCTGCGTTAATTTGTTTCATAATCTACTCTTTTTTAGTAAGTTAGATATTTTTCCCTATTTATGATTTTAAGTTATAAATATACGTTAAATTTTAATTTTTGCCTAAGAGATAGTTAGAATGAATAAATTTTTTGATTGTAGATTGTAAAACGTATTAATATTGACAAATATTAATCGATGGATTTTTCCTTCTTTGGTATCCTGAACGAAAGGAGTATTTCATGTGTGTTGCTTGGTAGGGTGCTGCGTGTGCCTAATCCGCATTCGTAGATATAACCGAAACGAACTATATGATATTCAAATCCTACTAATATGGATAGGTATGAGGGATTACATCCATTAATTAGATCAGGTCTCCATGAGAATCCTCCCCAGAAAAGTCGATTGTAGAATGCTAAAATGCCTAAGTCAGCTAAGTGTACTTTGTTGCGATTCATATACCCTAAATCTATCATCAAATCCCATAATCCATTTATCTGTTGCGTGAAAATAGAGTAGGCATAGATGTGCCGGTCAGAGGAATAGGAGGTGGAGGCATTGTTTTGTATATGTGTACAGGAAACACCTAATGTTAAATTCCTTCTGTTGAGCTCAAATCCCAAATCGAAATTAGGTGAAAGCTCTTTTTCTTTTCCTGCTTGAAGTTTCTCTTTTTCCATCCTTTCTGCTTCCTGTTCTAATGTGTTGGCTGATGGATCATATACGCCTAAAAACATTCCTGCTGATATACCCATTGAGAGTATCCAGTTGGGGTTCAAATCAATTTGATATGAGTATTCGGCTTTAATTTCTGTCGTGCTGTGACCTATTCCTAATGCGTCATATGATAATGATAGCCCGACTCCTGATTGAATCTTCTGGAAGTAATTTGTCGCATTGAATAAGACTGTGTGGGGTGCGTTGTCTACCCCTAACCATTGTAATCGTCCTAATAGAAATAAATCTACATCTCCCGTGTTTCCTACTCCTGCTGGATTGATGTTTCCCCTGGAGAAGGTTTGTTGCGTGAAAAAGAAATCTTGTTGTGCTGTTGCGGAGAACAGACAACTAAGGACAAACAGTATGGTCACTAATCTCTTTTTCATTCTTGACGTACTTTTATTTCCACTCTTCTGTTCAACAAATGTTCTCTCTCATTCTTTGCATGTGGAATGGCTAATTCTAATTCGCTGCGTCCAATCATCTTCATGCGTCTTGGATCTACGCCTCGACGCACCAAAACATCGTACACCTTCTTTGACCTGCGTTCTGATAACTTCTGATTGTAAGCTACTGTTCCTCTTTCATCCGTATGCCCAATCACATCAAAGTTTTTCCCTTTGTGATAATCGATGAATCGCATGATGGTGTCAAACTCTGCACTGTAATCGGTGATGAAATTGTCTTGGTCGAAGATGAAATAGACTATGCAGGTATTAATGTCGGGTAGCTCTACTCTTGGTCCACCTTTTGGTGGTGCAACAGTTATCGAATCTCTCTTCGTGTTGTCATCCGGACCCTCTGTCAGTTCCTGTGGATGACGAACCAACGTGTCGATTTGTTGATTCAAGGAATCTGGAAGTGCGGGTAGTGAATCCACTAGGAGGGTGTCCGTTTTTTCACTTATGGCGGGCAGCGTGTCTGATGGCAGTGTATCTTTCTCTACTTCTGTTTCTTTTCCGTCAGGAATAACGGGGTATCTCCAACTTCGATAGAAGAGGGAGGAGCCTTGCTCAGTCACGCGTTGCTTCTCTTTGGCAAATACTTGTGCGGATAAGCTCAGTAAGATAAGTAGTGAAAGTATGTGTTTCATAACCCCAAGAATCCTATTTTCTCTTTTTCTTTTTCTTTGAATGTGTGAATCTTAAAGAGTTGTTCGAAACGCATATAGATGCCGGCCGATATGTCTGTGGATGCTTCGTCGGTATCATAATAGAGTTGGAACTCTCCGCCAAAAGAGAATTTCTTGTAATGATAAATGTAGGAAACTTTTCCTGTGATCAGGTGCCTATATTGTCGTTCGAATGCCTCGTCAAAGTATGATCTCGATTGGAAAAGGTAACTTCCTCTGCCAGAGATGAATTTATTACCATACCAGTATCCTGCGTTGACTTTCCAATGATGCTTTACCCCCGTGTTTTGTACGCATACCTGTGGATAGATGCCATAGCCGTTTTGATAGTGGGTATGGATGTGTTCTTCATTGGAACGATTTGAGAAAAAGAAAAATGGTATGTCTGGGGTGATTATAACTTTATCTTTTATCGTTATATCTGCATTGATTCCTGTCGCCACATTCATTAGGGTTTCGATGCATGTGTCTTCTACTGCATCGATCTGACCGCCTCTGTGGTTCATCATGAGATGAAATGGTATGTTGATTTGAACTTTATTAGCAATCTCTGGTGCATGAAAATCGTTTCTCCATCCGAAGGTGAACCGTTCTTGAAAATCAGATCCTGGGATAATGAAGTCTTCCCAGTTGCACCACATGTCTGAATTCCAATATTTTGTATTGGTTCGTGCGGATAATCCCATCTCTTGATTGTCGTAGAAAAAGCGATCGTAATCATACATGGGTTCGTATAAATCGTGATATATGCCAGAACCCAAGGTTCCTCCTGTCAGGGTCAACCATCGGACAGGTTGGAATGTCAGGGATAGAATGGGTGATATATTTCGAATGGTTTTGTGATCGCCAGCGAATGCCATGAGGTGGATTCCTGCTCGTATGCTGGCTTTTTCGTTTATTTTGTAAAGAAAAGAAGGTTCGAAAATGAATCCCAATGCGGTATATCCTTTGGTATAGGGGAGGAAGTATTCCGCATCTCTTACAAACGTTGTTGTATGTGGAGAGAAATAGAGTGTTCTGTTTTCTTCTGTTTCATAGCCATAATACAAGGGAAGCATATATTGTGGCACTATCATTACTGTAAGGGGTATTGAATCTATTTTGCATGGATCCGCAATGACAAATTGATTCGGACTTAATGCTGTAGGTTCATACAATGACCTCACTCCCGCATGTGATAACAGTGTGGATAGAAATAGAATAGAAAATAAAAAACTTCTTTTCATGGTATATTCGAAAAAGAAAGCGTTGGAACAGTTTGCTCCAACGCTTTGTGATATAAAAATTAATATGATCTTGCAAATAACACTCTGCATTTAGATGGCTTGCCAGTCACCATGCACTTGCCTGGCTCTTTGTCATCGTCCAAATAGGTATCGAAAGGAACACAACGGATGGTTGCTTTAGTCTCTTCTTTGATTTTAGCTTCTGTTTCTGGGGTCCCATCCCAGTGAGCTAAAATGAAGCCTCCTTTTTCGATTTCAGTCTTGAACTCGTCATAGCTATCCACTTTCTTGATCATGGAATTACGATAGTTCAAAGCCTTCTGGAAGATGTTCTTTTGAATCTCTGACAATAGGTTCTTTACATATTCTGCGATTCCGTCCATACTGACATTCTCTTTCGTAAGTGTGTCGCGACGTGCCACCTCGATGGTGTTGTTTTCGAAGTCGCGAGGACCTACTGTTAAGCGGACAGGAACACCTTTCAATTCGTATTCGGCGAACTTCCATCCTGGCGTTTTAGTGTCGTCAGAATCATATTTGACAGAGATGCCCAATGCTTTCAAATTGGCAATCATAGCATCGATTTTTGCTTTCATCTCATCGGTCAACTTCTTGAAGGCAATAGGAATGATGACCACTTGGATAGGTGCCAAGTTTGGAGGCAATACTAATCCATTGTCATCTGAGTGTGTCATGATGAGCGCACCCATCAAACGGGTGGATACACCCCATGAGGTAGCCCATACGTAATCGAGTTTGCCTTCACGTGTTTGGAATTGAACATCGAAGGCTTTTGCAAAGTTCTGACCTAAGAAGTGGGATGTACCTGATTGAAGTGCTTTTCCATCTTGCATCAATGCTTCGATGGTGTAGGTGTCAACAGCACCAGCGAAACGTTCGGTCTCAGACTTCACTCCTTTGATGACTGGCACTGCCATGAAGTTCTCTACAAAGTCGCCATAGACATTCAACATCTTTTGTGCTTCTGCCTCTGCCTCTTCGTAAGTCTCGTGCGCGGTGTGACCCTCTTGCCACAAGAACTCTGCAGTACGAAGGAACAAACGTGTACGCATCTCCCAACGAACCACGTTAGCCCATTGGTTGCATAGGATTGGAAGATCACGGTAGGATTGAATCCAATTTTTGTAAGTGTTCCAAATGATAGTCTCTGAGGTAGGACGAACGATTAGTTCCTCTTCCAATTTGGCATCTGGATCAACTACCACACCACTACCATCTGGGTTGGTCTTCAATCTGTAGTGAGTAACGACAGCACACTCTTTTGCGAATCCTTCCACATGATCAGCTTCCTTGCTTAAGAAGGATTTTGGAATGAACAACGGGAAGTATGCATTGACGTGTCCCGTCTCTTTGAACATACGATCTAACTCGTTATGCATCTTCTCCCAAATCGCATAACCGTATGGCTTGATGACCATACAACCTCTAACTGCGGAAGTTTCTGCCAAATCCGCTTTGATAACTAAGTCGTTATACCATTGTGAGTAATCCTCACTGCGTGGTGTTAATTCTTTTGCCATTTTATAGTTTATATTGTTTCTTTCTTCAATAAGTCAGTTGAATAAATAATGAATCGAAATAGCTTTCTTTTCTTCAACAGAGAGAAATTTAGATTTTTGCGGAACGATTCATCAATATAGCATCTGCAATCGTGAGCGCAGCCATTGCTTCTACAATAGGCACTGCTCGAGGTAATACACAAGGGTCATGTCGGCCTCTTGCCTTGAATGTGATCTTGTTACCATTTCGATCGACAGTCTCCTGATCCTTTAATAAAGTAGGGACAGGCTTGAATGCTACACGGAAGAAGATATCTTCTCCATTGGAAATGCCTCCTTGAATGCCACCAGAATTATTCGTGATGGTATGAATTTCCTTTCCTTTTACACAAAATACATCATTCAGTTCGGAACCTTTTTTTGTGACTCCTTCGAATCCACATCCATATTCGAATCCTTTTGCAGCATTGATTGAAAGCATGGCTTGTGCCAATAGGGCATGGAGCTTTCCGAACTGTGGTTCTCCTAGTCCGACGGGACAGTTTTGAATGACACAGCTGATGATGCCTCCGATGGTATCACCCTCTTCTTTTGTCTGTTTGATGAGTTGTTCCATTTCACTGGCTACAAGTGGGTCTGGACAACGTACCGGGTTTGTTTCTGTTAATTGTAGATCCAACTCTTGATACGTGTGGTCCGTTTTTATATTTCCAACTTGAGAGGTATATGCATGGATATTTACGCCCCATTTCCTTAACATCAGTTTGGCAAATGCTCCCCCCGCTACTTGTGCAATGGTCGTGCGGGCAGAACTGCGTCCTCCTCCTGTGTAGTCACGAATGCCATATTTGCAGTCGTATGTATAGTCTGCATGAGAGGGACGATATAAATCCTTTAGCTCTGAGTAGTCTTTGGAGTGTTGGTCGTTGTTTCTGACCTCAAATGCAATGGGGGTGCCAGTTGATAGTCCATCAAAGACACCTGATAGTATTTCTATTTTATCGGATTCTTGACGAGCGGTGGTTAAAGCGGATTGGCCTGGCTTTCTTCTGTTGAGTTCATTCTGAATGAAATCCAAGTCGATGGATATGCCCGCAGGATATCCATCAATAATACCACCGATGGCTAATCCGTGAGATTCTCCGAATGTGGTTAATTTAAGTATATTACCGAAAGAATTCATTTTTCTGAAGCATTTGATTATGCGTCGTGTTGACAATGACCACAGCCACCTTCGTTGCAGCTGTCTTCACCACAGCCACCTTCGCAGTCACCGCAACCACCTCCGCAGCCACCACATTTGTGTGGCTTGGTAGCTACCGCAATTTCTTCTTCTGTCGCATCTCTTACTTCTAATACTTTTCCTCTGAAGTTGAGATCTTCACCAGCTAATGGATGGTTAAAATCCATTTTTACCTTATCCTTGCCTATTTTTAAAACAATACCATTTATTCGGTTCCCATCAACATCCATCATAGGTACTATGTTGCCTTCTTTGATGTACTCATCGTCAAACTTGCCATCTACCATAAAGATGTTCTTGTCTAGTTCAACCACTCTTCCATCTTCATAGTCTCCGTATGCATCTTTTTTGTCAATGGTAAAGTCAAATATATCGCCTTCCTTTAATCCATGAAGGTTTTCTTCGAATTTTTCCAACATCATACCTAATCCGAAAGTGAATCTCAACGGTGCAGAAGCTGGAGCTTGTTCCCATAACTCAAGTTTGTCATCATCGTTTCTTACAAATAGATCGTAGGAAACAGCAACAAATTTTTTATCTTCAATAATCATAGTTTATATTGTTTGTGAAAATTTCGACAAAGATAAGACATTAAATTAAGAATTAAGAATTAAGAGTTAAGAATTAAGAGTTATTTAAGAGTTGAGAATTAGTTGGGAAGGGAATGCAGAAGGTCTCATTCCTTATCCTTATTGCGTATGGAGTGATTCTTATTCCAGGTAAGCTTTTGCCTTTATTAATAGTTTTTCCTGGAAAAACATTGTAACTCAAAAACTTTCATTAAATTTGCTCAGAATTATAAAACCATTAAAGGAGGATTCCTCCTTTATACATCACATAAAAAATTGAAGAAACCATAAAAAAATAATACAAAAATGAAAAACAAATTAGTACAGTACATAATGTTTTTTGCCTTGTTGGCTTCTCCTTTCATGAAACTATTTGCGGATGGTTCTCGTGGATTATGGGCATGTAAAGATGGGAACAAGGTGTTTGTCAGTTGGCGAATGCGAGCAACGGATGCTCCGAAGACCACTACATATAAATTGTATGCAGATGGAAATCTCGTCTCTACGTTGACGGATAGAACAAATGTGACGTTATCTACTCAATATCAGAACTCCACTTTTTCGCTTGAAGTGTTGGATCGAGATAATAAGTTGATTGATTCTCAGGCAGGAGTGAAATGTGTTCCGGATGCTTATTATTCGATTCGAATGGAACATCCTGCTAATTATCGACTGCCAGATGGTAGTACGGTGGAATATCATCCGTATGATTGTTCTGCATACGACATGGATGGTGATGGAGAACAGGAGATTATTGTGAATTGGTCTGGTGGTGAGGGTGAGTTGGCTAAACCAACAGCGCCTCCTGTTTTGGATTGTTATAAACTGGATGGTACTCGTTTGTGGAGAATTGATATCGGGCCTAACGTGGTAAATGGCTGTCGATTTACCTTTTTATGTTATGATTTTGATGGAGATGGATACGGAGAGTTGATTGTTAAGACAGCTCAAGGTTCGAAAGATGCGACAGGTAATTACCTTTCAACTGGACCCGCCAAAAATGCTAATCATCAAGCTTCATCTGTTAATTCATCTGGTGTGATAACTGATGGGGGACAGGAGTGGATTACTTGCTATAGTGGTGTGACAGGAAAAGAGTTGGCAACAATTGATTATTGGCCTTATTTCAATATACAACGAGACTGGGATGATCGTTCGACCAATCAGGATGGATCCACATACGGTCATAGAGGTAACTGGATGAAAGGTTGTGTGGCATTCTTGGATGTGAAGGGTAAACCTACGCCTTGTTTCGTGACGACTCGTGGTATCTATACATACTCTTATGCAGCTGCATATTCTTGGGATGGTAAGTCATTGAATAATTTATGGAAACATTCTTCTGATGTTCAAGGACAGGGAATATATGGACAAGGTGCTCATAGCATTACGTGTGGTGACGTGGATGGTGATGGCTTTGATGAGATTATTGTGGGCGCAGCCTGCTTGGATCATGATGGTAAACTATTGTGGAGAACAGGGTTCGGTCATGGCGATGCTACCCATTTAGGTGAGTTCGACCCTTCTAATGATGGAATGGAATATTATATGATTACGGAAGATGATTATCCACCTTATGATTGCGCCCTGCTAGATGCTAAGACTGGGAAGGTGCTTTCTGCAAAAAAAATAACAGATAGTGATACAGGACGAGGATTGATTATGGATTGTGATGGGAATTATGACGGTTCAGAATATTTTTGTTGGTCATATCCAGATATTTATACCTGCAAAGGTGATGCTATATCCGAATGGCATGTGGGGTCAACCAAATCTAGTTCGATAAATTTCCGTATCTATTGGGATGGCGATTTGCTTGATGAGTATTCGGATAGAGGACATGTGGATAAATGGAACAGCAGCAGTAAATCATGGGATCGTGTTTATCTCTTTGGTTATAATGTGACAATTGATGGTACAAAAATAGAATGGGGCGCTAATATGAATAATGCCACCAAATATAATTGTTGCTTGCAGGCTGATATCATTGGCGACTGGCGTGAGGAATCCATCTTCTGGACCTCTATCAATGATAAATATTATATAACGATTTATCACTCTACAATTGAAAGTGAGTATAAATTACCTTGGCTTCGTGATGATCATGTATATGACATGGCTGTTGCTTGGCAAAATTGTGGTTATAATCAGCCTCCTCATTTGGGGTATAGTCCAGTGGAATATTACAAAAAATTGGGTAATCAATCGCCTGCAACAATCGGTCGTTGGGGATCAGGCGGTGCTCGTAACCAAACTGTCAACGTAGGATCTCCTATGACGACTACAGTCTATAATTTCACAAATGCGGAGAGTGTAAAGGTGATAGGTACGTTGCCTCCTGGTGTGTCCGCTACGGTGCAAAATGGTCAGATTAGAATAGGGGGAACACCTACAGAACCTGGCATTTATCAGTATTCGTTGATTACAGTGGGTGCTTATGATGGAAATGAAGTGACCGATACGGGTGGTACGATTACCGTTCCTTATGGTGCCTCTTCTCTTTCTAAAGAGTATTCAACCAATGCATCACAAGAGGTTTGTCAGGATAGTACGATTGAAGATATTTATTTCTCATGGGATAATGCGCAAACCGTTGAAGTGTCAGGCTTGCCTAACGGATTGATTGTCGAGGTGGATGATAATGCTAAAAGAGTGCATATCTATGGAACGATCAATGATCAAATAGGTGAGTATTCTTATACAGTACAGACGGTGGGTGGTAATCCGAATGCATCCATAGAAGAAAAGATTATTGTCAAGAAATCAGAATACACGGATGTGTCGGATGTGAATCTCTTTGATTTTAATGTGTCGATAAGTCCGAATCCGCTTGCCTCATATTCAACTTTGTCGGTTATGGTAAATGCTCCATGTACGGTTCGTTACACCATGGTCGATTTGTTAGGCCAGGTGGTGCTGCAAGCATCTTATTCAGCAGAAGTGGGAGAGAATATGTACACATTACATAGGACAGACTTGAAGAGTGGTGTTTATATGCTTCAAGTTATGGTCGGAAATGAATTGCAATGTTTTAGATTGATAGTTCAGTAACTTTGATGATTGATATTTCGTGAATGATATGATTGTATGATATGTTTGTGCGGATGTCAATGTGAGAATCATAATGAATGGAAGTATGAAGATTAATGCTATATTGGTATGGATGTTGATGTTGCCGGTTGCACTTCATGCGACGATGATATCCTCTACAGATTTTGAGAGCCTTCGTCAAGGAGAACCTATGTCTCGCGCGTTGTTTCAAGCAAATGGGTTTTCCACGGGAACATGGGATAATTCATTGAATCTCCGTACGATGATTGATTCTACACAAGCAGCTTCAGGACTACAATCGATGAGAATCACTTACCCTAAAGATGGATATGGTACTGAACAAACGGGTTGTCAGGTACAGTTGCTATTCGACAGTAGGGATGAGGCTTATGCATCTTATTGTTTACGGTTTTCTGAAAATTTCTCTTGGGGGACTACCAGCTATGGTGGTAAATTACCAGGATTGTGTGGAGGCGCATGTTGCTCGGGTGGTGATGTGTGTGATGGCACGAATGGGTTCTCTGCTCGTCTGATGTGGAGAACAGGTGGTAAGGCCGTTCTTTATCTATATCATATGGATAAGCCAGGGAAATATGGAGAAGACCATGACTTGATCTATCCAGATGGCTCTTCTGTAGTGTTTGAACGAGGGAAGTGGTATCATATTGCTGAACGAGTAAAAATAAATACAAATGAATCTACTTCTGATGGAGAGGTTGAAATATGGGTGAACGGAGTACGTGTTTTATTGCTGAATGGCCTTCGCTTTACAACTAACGGTGACAAGGTGGACGACTTTTATATATCTACGTTTCATGGAGGAGATGATGAAACATGGTGTCCGACAGAAACATGTTACACATGGTTGGACGACATTCGAATCGGAACAACTTATACAGATGTAGCCTATCAGACGTGTAGAAAGCCTGACTTGGGAAAGGATAAATCATTGTGTACAGGAGCTAAAAGCTATCAACTTTCACCAGATGTACAATATGAATCAAACCAGTATCAATGGTTATGGAATGGGAAACGTATATCCAAAGAAGCTATTATAACAGCTTGGAATGAGGGCTCCTATGTCTTGGTGATGGATAGTGATTGGTGTAGTAGGCGAGATACTATCGCATTGATGTCTGAATTAAAACCTGAATTAGGAGAGGATGTGCATATTTGTACCTCTTCGTTTGTAACGTTGAGTTCAAACTTGTCAGATGACACGTTTAGTTATAAATATGAGTGGAGAAAAGACGGTGTGTTGTTGGATTGTAAAGAGCCTGTACTGTCTGTGAAAGATGCAGGGGTGTATCGTCTAACTGTTGCATCAGTATATTGTGATTCGGCATCGGATGAAATAACGGTTACATCTGGGCTCTTGCCAGTTCAGGATGTAGAGGGTGCCACAGGCGAAGCAATGACGTTGGAAGTGAAAGGAAACGGAAATTATGTGTGGTATGAAGATGCTGATTTACAACATAAGATTGAAATCGGAAACCTTTGTTCGTATGTAATGCCTGCACAATCTCGTTATTTGTATGTCAAGGATGTTTCGTCATATACAGGGTTGGTCGGGAAAAAACGGTTGACTACCAATGCATGGACACGAAGCGACTTGTCGGAGGGAATGCTCTTTACTGTGTATAAAGAGTTGACAATTGATTCTGTGTCGATTTATCCAACAACGAATTTGACGGCTGTTATACGCATACTAAGTGAATCATCGGGAGAAGTCCTATCGACACAGGAATATAAGCAGCTTATGCCTGGAGAAAACAGATTACCAATCAATGTGACATTGAAGCCAGGTAAATATCGGATGGATGCATTAGGAACCACGGCTCCTTTGTATCATTCACATACAGATGAAGATATAAAATTCCCTTATGTGATAGATGATATGATTTCTATAGACGGTGCAAATCTGTCGTGGATGAATAGTAAACCTTGGTATCTCTATTTTTACAATTGGAGGGTGTCTTGTGGAAATGTATGTGCGGCAACCCCTGTGTTGTTGAGAAATGTAGAACAGGTATCATCAGCAGAAACAGTCAATGATTCGTTGAAAATTTATCCGAAATATACAGATGGAGATTTGCATATTGAGGGATTGACAGGTAAATCTATTATTACAATATATTCGCCTACAGGACGAAGAATGTTATATCGTCGAATGAAACAATCCAATGTCTATTTTTATATAAGAGATTGGGGTCCAGGTGTTTATATGATTGTTGTTGAGGATGAAATAGGGGCTAGTTATTACCAAATAATGAAATTCTGATGTTAAAAAATTAAGTTTTTTTTAGATTTGGTCTGTTATATGGGGATAATTGTTTAACTTAGCAACCGATTTTAAATTGTGAGTTTTTATTAAATTATTTAATATGAATGAACCAAAAACAAAAGGTGCGTGGAAAATTAAAACGCTCCTTTCTATTGCAGGAAAGTTGCAATGGATGAAATTGGATAAGGCAGCAAAAGATTGTAAAAAAGCCCAGGAGAAAACGTTGCGCCAGATTTTGGAATATGCAAAAGATTCTGTTTATGGAAAAGAACATAACTTTTCAAAGATCTTGGAAGCCGCAACTCCAGAAGAGTTGTTCAAACGTTATCAAGAAAATGTAAAACCTAATGATTATGAAGATTTCCGTCCATATGTAGAGCGTCACAAACAAGGCGAGGCAAATGTCTTGTTCCCAGGAAAACCTAAGATGTATGCTACAACATCAGGTACAACAAGTGAGCCTAAATGGATACCTATCACGAATGAATATTATTCAAATATTTATAGCAAGATGACCAAGGTATGGTTGTATTCTTTCATTAAGAATAGACCTAAAACCTTTGAAGGACAGATTGTTTCTATCGTAGGAAAAGCAATTGAAGGAGCTGCGCCAGATGGAACTGTTTATGGATCTGTTTCTGGTGTGACACAACGTGATTGTCCTGAGTTCATCAAGGTGGCTTATACTGCACCTGCAGATGTGTTTACTATCTCAGATTACAAGGCTCGTTACTATTGCATTATGCGTTTGGGTATTGAGCATAACGTACATTTGATTGTGACAGCTAATCCTTCTACTATTGTTGAGATGCAAAATAATGTCAATGAATTCTATGATGATTATGTTGATGATATTGAGCATGGAACTATCAGTAGTAAGATTAATGTTTCTGATGAAATCAGACAAAATATCATCAAGGCAAAGAATCTACAGCCTAATCCAGAAAGAGCAAAAGAGTTACGTGAATTAAAGGCGAAGTATGGCACTGTGCTTCCAAAACACTATTGGCCAAACATGCAGATTCTGAACACATGGAAATGTGGTAACACTAAGTTCTATTTGGATAAGTTTAAGGATTCGTTCCCTCCTCAGATGTTGCATCAAGAGTTCAGTTATTTCTCTTCTGAGTGTCGTGCAGGATTGGTGTTGGATGAAACAAATGGAACGGTTTTGTTCCCTCATATGCATTATTTTGAGTTCGTTGAGGAACATGATTTGGAAAGTGAACACCCTACATTCTTGCAATTACACGAGTTGGAAATTGGTAAGCGTTATTGTCCGTATGTTACAACATGGGCTGGATTGTATCGCTATACGATGAGTGACTTGTTGGAGGTAGAAGGTTATTATAACACGATTCCGAAGGTACACATGGTACAGAAGATCAATGGTATTGTGACAATGACTGGAGAAAAACTTCATGAGACACAATTCACAGGTGCAGTGGAAGAGACAGCTAAGGAGTTGAATATGCCAATTAAATTCTTCATCGGATTTGCTGATTTGAGTGTTTCTGCATATCATTTCTATTATGAGTTTGAAGATCAGAATGTCACTCAAGAACAGGCAGAAGCTTTCACTCAGTCGGTTGATACGAAGTTGAAAAAGAGAAATATGGAATATGAGGCAAAACGTGATTCTTTGCGTGTTCATGATCCTATTACTCATATCTTGGTGCCAGAATCGTTTGAGAAATTTAAAGCACGTTGTATAGAAGAGGGTGCTCGTGACGGACAATTCAAACTCAACTTGTTGCTTCAGGATGAAAAACGACATGCTAAGTTTAAGGATCTGGTTAAAAAATGAATGTTGATTTAAGTAAAGTGCGTGCCATCGTCTTTGATCTCGATGGCACGTTATATGATAACAGCCGCTTCCCTTTTTGGTTGGTAACTTCAAGGGTGGCGGATACTTTTGTGTTTAGTGCGGAAAGAAAAGTGCGGCGAATGATGAAGGGAATGGACTTGGATAATGTTGATTCCTTTTATGATTCTTTTTTCTCTCATCTGTCAGATAAATCAAGGTTTACGGCAGAAGAGGCTCGTGATTGGTATTGGAAAGTATATATGGAGATGTTTCCTAAGATTCTTCATAAACATTACAAGGCTAATGCGGGGGTTGAAGAAGTGTTTGCTTGTTTAGACCATATGAATATACCTACCGCTATTTATTCAGATTATCCGTTGGTTAAGGAGAGAGTTGAGGCATTGGGATTACCATCCGATTTGTGCGAGAACTATTGGTCTGCTCCTGATATGGGGGCGTTTAAACCAGCCATACGTCCGATGCATGAGATAGCCTCTGCTATGGGTGTTGAGGCGGATGAACTGTTGGTTGTAGGAGATCGTGTTGACACAGATGGAAAGTCGGCTTTCTCTTGTGGCGCTCAGTTTATTCATATTTTAAAAAAGAAAAATTCGAAAGATCCTTCCTCTGCCTATGTATCAATGCATTGGGATGAGTTTGTTCAGTTTATAATGGACTGGGAATGAAACAGAAGTTCCCATTAATACTACTTATGTTGTTATCTATTGCCTTTGTTGTTTCGGCAATAGATATTCAAGATACGTGGTTGACATGGTTGCTGGAGTCAATGCCTGTGATCATAACAATCCCTATTTTGATATATAGTTATAAAAAATTTACCTTTTCGAATTTTGCCTATTTCCTGATTTTCATTCATTCTCTATTGTTGTTGTACGGAGCCCATTATTCGTATGCCAAGGTGCCTCTTGGCTATTGGATGGAGGATCTCTTTGGCTTTACGCGTAACAATTATGATAAAATCGGTCATTTCATGCAAGGGTTTGGTCCTGTGATTTATGCACGGGAACTCTTTTTGCGTTGCACTCCTATGAATAGAGGTCGATGGGCATCGTTTGCTTCATTCTGTGTGGCAATGACAGTATCTGCACTTTATGAGATTATAGAATGGGCAGCATCCATGACCAATCCGGAAGACACTGAAGCATTCTTGGGAATGCAAGGTTATATATGGGATACACAGACGGATATGTTTATGTGCATGATAGGTTCACTGCTCGCATTAACGCTTTTTTCTTCATTCCATGATAAATCCATGAGGAGTGTGACGGCGTAAGAGGTTCCAGTGAATAAAAACGGACGCGGTACGCCACGTCTCTACGGAAACAAAATCCCCCTATAAAGAATTAGAGTCCATCATATAATAAAAAGAGACAGCTTTGATTTAGCTGTCCCTATCTATGTTTTGTGATTTATGGATTTTATCCTTTGTCGTTAGGTTGAACACTAGGCCATGAGTTTTCAATAATACCAGCCATCTCACACATTTTGGCATGTACACGATCTCTGAGCTCATCTACCGCTTCTTTCCTTTGTAAATCGAAGTTTGGATAGATAGGTTCGCCTATGCGGCAGGTATATAATGGTTCTGTTTTGTTGAAGAACTTGTAGATTCCTGTGCGCTCACGATATACAATGACCATAGGTAAGATTGGTAATTTGTATTTGTAAGCAAAGATAAAGGCACCTTTACGGAATGGTCGAATAGGTTTGTAATTGTTCCATCGACACTCCTCAGGGAAAACGTGGAACCATTCTTTCCGCTCATGAAGGGTATCAAATGCCTCGTTGAATTTTTTCATGGCACTCATGGACTTGGGAACAGGAATTCCACAGGTGTGTCTCATGTTGTTGCGGTCCTTGGTCTGAAAGTTATCAGCCCATGCAGGGTACCATATTCTAAGTCTTCCTGTACCATTCCAGACAGACAAAAAATCCCAACGGTAGGCATGGTTGCAGACGGTAACTGCACCATTGACGAAATCCTTCTTGAATTTTTTTATGTTTTCCTTGCCTTCGTATCGCATGCCGAAATATACGTAGTTGAACCATTTGCAGACAAGATTGTTACGAATGAGTGCCCACAAATGTCCTAGTTTCCATTTCCATGAATTGTCTAAGTACGGATAATTCTCATCGAATACCTCATTATAGATATTCTCGTAGTTTAGTTTGTGTACAAAAGGATCGTCTTCTGGGAAAGTGTCTTCCACGACTGGAACATATTCACCTTCCTTTACTTTCAACATTTTATATCTTTTGTTTTCTAAACAAGATGCCATGATTATACTATTTAAATGGGTTATATAAATCTGTGAAATCCTTTACAAGTTTTGTAAGTATGGATTGTTTAATTTCTCATATTTTATGGTTGATGATCTTCCGTGACCGCTATAGATGATGGTGTCATCTGGCAATGGTAACAATTTTGTTTTTATGCTGTTAAGCAATGTGTCGTAATTGCCTCTATGTAAATCAGTTCTACCTATTCCACCTTCCAAGATGGTGTCACCAACGAAGACACAATTTTCTTTTGGCATATAAAAGGCAAGTCCGCCTGGTGAGTGACCAGGGACAGCTAAAACATGAAGTTCCATTGATGCTAATTGAAGACAATCTCCGTCGCTTATGTATCTCTGAAGCGGTAGAGCGTCTTCGTCAATAGGCATTTCAAAAAGAGCAAGTAGGTCTTGATAGTGATTCAAAAAGAATATGTCTTCTTTGGATCCGATAGCCCCGACACCATATTTTTCTTGAATATATCTATTCCCGTAAATATGGTCAAAATGCAGGTGTGTATTAAGCACCATGCGAATTTTTAATTGGTTTTCTTCAATATATTGGGATAATATTTTTTTCTCCTCATTGCTCTGACAGCCCGGATCTATAATAATTGTCTCAAAAGTATTTTCATCGGTCAATAAATATGTGTTGACCTGAATTCTATTGAAAATGAATTTTTTAAGCTTCATTTTGTATGATTCATTTTTTGTTTGAATTGTCTTCGCAAAGATATAACTAATTTTTGTTTTTTTTTATGTAAATTTGCGTCGTTAAGTTTAAGCATAAAAAAAATAAGATGAGTGTATCAGAATTGAGTGAACAGGAGATTCTTCGCCGAGAGAGTTTGAAGGCTCTGAAGAATATGGGAATCGATCCCTATCCGGCAGCTGAATATGTCGTATCAGCACATTCTACAGATATTAAAGCAGAATTTAAAGATGATGCGCCTCAGAGAGAGGTTACAGTGGCAGGACGAATCATGTCTCGTCGTATCATGGGTAAAGCATCTTTTATGGAGTTGCAGGATAGTAAAGGCCGTATTCAAATATACATATCTCGTGATGAAATTTGTCCAGATGAAAACAAGGATTTGTATAATGTCGTTTTCAAAAAGTTGTTGGATATAGGTGACTTTATTGGAATTAAAGGCTATGTGTTCCGTACTCAAATGGGTGAAATATCTGTTCATGCATCTGAATTGACTGTACTTAGTAAATCATTACGTCCATTGCCTATCGTTAAGTACAAGGATGGAGTGGCATATGATGCATTTGATGACCCAGAATTAAGATACCGTCAGCGTTATGTTGATTTGGTAGTGAACGGAGGCGTGAAAGATATTTTCTTGAAACGTTCTCGTATCATAAAATCGTTACGTGATCAGTTGGATGCAGCTGGTTATACTGAGGTGGAAACTCCAATTTTGCAATCCTTGGCAGGAGGTGCAGCCGCTCGTCCGTTTATTACTCATCATAACACATTGGATGTCGATCTATATTTACGTATTGCTACGGAGTTATATTTGAAACGTCTTATTGTCGGTGGTTTTGAAGGTGTTTTCGAAATCGGCAAAAACTTCCGAAATGAGGGTATGGATAGAACGCATAACCCAGAGTTTACTTGCATGGAGTTGTATGTTCAATATAAGGATTACAATTGGATGATGAACTTTACAGAGAAACTTCTGGAGAATATCTGTATTGCAGCAAATGGTTGTAGCGAGACAAAAGTAGGGGATAATGTAATCAGTTTCAAAGCTCCATATAAAAGGATCTCTATTTTAGACTCTATCAAGGAAAAGACAGGATATGATTTGGAAGGTAAGTCGGAAGATGAAATCAGACAAATCTGTAAGAGCCTGAAGATGGATATTGATGATACCATGGGTAAAGGTAAATTAATCGATGAGATATTTGGCGAGTTTTGTGAAGGTACTTATATTCAGCCTACCTTTATTACTGATTATCCTGTAGAAATGTCTCCTCTTACTAAGATGCATCGTTCAAAACCAGGCTTGACAGAACGTTTTGAGTTGATGGTGAATGGTAAAGAGTTAGCTAATGCATATTCAGAGTTGAATGACCCGATAGATCAAATGGAACGTTTCCAAGAACAATTGAGATTGTCTGAGAAGGGTGATGATGAGGCAATGTTCATTGATCATGATTTTGTCCGTGCATTGGAATACGGTATGCCACCGACATCAGGTATTGGTATCGGAATTGATCGATTGGTGATGCTGATGACAGGTCAAACAACAATACAAGAGGTTTTGTTCTTCCCTCAGATGCGTCCTGAAAAGAAGGCTCAGGCGAAAGAGGAAAATGAATCTAACGAAAAATAAAGAGTTATGGAGAAAGCACCAAAGATAGCTGTCATGGGTGGTGGTAGTTGGGCAACCGCTATAGCTAAGATATGTTTGGCTCAAAGGGATAGAAGTATCTGTTGGTATATGAGAAGAGATGAGCAAATTGAGGAGTTTAAGAAGTATGGACATAATCCATCCTATTTATCTACTGTTCAATTTGATACTGATAGAATCTATTTCTCTTCAAATATCAATGAGATAGTGAAGAAATCAGACATCCTTATTTTTGCAACCCCCTCTCCATTCCTAAAACAGCATCTGAAAAAACTTCGTGCTTCTCTAAAAACAAAAATTGTTGTTTCTGCTATCAAGGGTATTGTTCCTGATGAGAATTTAAATATCTCGGAGTATTTCCATCGTATTTATAATGTACCTACTGATAATCTTTTGGTTATCTCTGGCCCTTCTCATGCCGAGGAGGTGGCAATGGATCATCTTACGTATTTGATGATAGGAGGTCATAATCGGGATAATGCGAAACTGATGGCTGAGATGTTACAATGTCACTACGTGAAAACATCTGTTGTAGATGATGTGTTTGGCTTGGAATATGCGTCTGTTTTGAAGAATGTTTATGCGATAGCTTGTGGTATTTGTCACGGACTAAAGTATGGCGATAACTTCCAGGCTGTATTAGTTTCCAATGCAATTCAGGAGATGAACCGTTTTTTGAATGTGGTGGATGAGAAACAACGTAACATCAATGAGTCTGCCTATTTGGGGGATTTGTTGGTGACGGCTTACTCTAAGTTTAGTCGTAATCGTACATTTGGTACTATGATTGGAAAAGGATATTCCGTTAAAACAGCTCAGTTGGAGATGGAGATGATTGCGGAAGGATATTATGGTACTAAGTGTATCTATGAAATAAACAAAGGTTATCAGGTAAATATGCCTATCCTAAATGCGGTGTATAATATTTTATATGGTAAGATTTCACCTGCAATAGAGATCAAGGTGTTGAGCGATTTGATGCGATAAACAATTGAAATTAAAATAAGAAAGCAAAATGGAGAACATTAAGTTAAACATTGAAAACGCTTTTGCATGTGGAAGCGTATTTGTGTCAAAACAAGCTGTTGCAGCTTATGATGCAAAAGTAAAGGATTGCATGGAAATGTTGCACAAGGGTACTGGCCTTGGTAATGATTTCTTGGGTTGGTTGACGTTGCCATCTTCTATTACAGAGAAGTTTATGGATGAGATAATTGCAACGGCAGAAGATTTGAGAAATCGTTGCGATGTTGTTGTCGTTGCAGGTATTGGAGGTTCTTATCTTGGAGCTCGTGCTGTTATTGACGCTTTGTCAAATGCGTTCTCTGCTTTTCAAAAGAGCAAAAGAAATCCTGCTATCGTATTTGCAGGAAATAATATCAGTGAAGATTATTTGGCTGAATTGTCAGCTTTCTTGCGTAGAAAACAATTCGGTATCATCAATATCTCTAAATCAGGTACAACGACTGAGACAGCTTTGGCATTCCGTATCTTGAAGACTCAATTGGAAGAGCAAGTAGGAAAAGCTGAAGCTCAAAAGAGAATCGTTGCTGTGACAGATGCTGCTAAAGGAGCACTTCGCAAATTGGCTACACAGGAAGGATACAAGACATTTGTTATTCCTGATAATGTCGGTGGTCGTTTCTCAGTGTTGACTCCAGTTGGTTTGCTTCCAATTGCTGTTGCAGGATTTGATATCAAGAAGTTGGTAGCTGGTGCTGCTTCTATGGAGAAACTTTGTGGCGCAGATGTTCCTTTCTCAAAGAACCCTGCTGCACAGTATGCTGCAGTTCGTAATGAATTGTATCAAAAAGGTAAGAAAATTGAGATCTTGGTTAACTATCATCCTAAATTACACTATATCGGTGAATGGTGGAAGCAATTGTACGGAGAGTCTGAAGGAAAAGATTTGAAGGGTATTTTCCCTGCTGCTGTAGATTTCTCTACTGATCTTCACTCTATGGGACAATGGATTCAAGAAGGTGAGCGTTCTATCTTCGAGACAGTTATCTCTATTAAGAGACCAAATAAGAAATTGATTGTTCCTTCTGATAAGGAAAACTTGGATGGCTTGAATTTCTTGGCTGGTAAACGAGTTGACGAAGTAAATAAGATGGCTGAATTGGGTGTTGTATTTGCTCACGTTGATGGTCAAGTTCCAAACTTGCATATCGATATGCCTTCTTTGAATGAATATTACATCGGACAATTGTTCTATTTCTTCGAGAAAGCTTGTGGTATCAGCGGTTATTTATTAGGTGTTAATCCATTCAATCAACCAGGTGTTGAGGCATATAAGAAGAATATGTTTGCATTGTTAGGCAAACCTGGTTATGAAAAGGAAACAGAGGCAATGAAGGCTAGAATTAATAAATAATGAATAGTTGATTTGCTTAAAGTTATATTTTATATGGGAACCGTGTCTGTGAGAATCCTCTCAGACTCGGTTCTTTTTGTTATTTGCTCATGGAATCTTTAGGATTTATTCAATGGTGTTTGGATAATTTGAACTATGGAACGATCATGCTATTAATGACTATCGAAAGTTCATTTATTCCATTCCCTTCCGAAATAGTTGTACCTCCTGCTGCCTATATGGCCGCTGCGGGAGATATGAGTTTGTTGGGTGTTATCTTTTTTTCTACATTCGGCGCTGTAATCGGTGCAACGATAAATTACACCTTGTCGTATAAGTTAGGACGTTCATTCGTATATTGGTTTGTTAACACAAGAGTAGGACATATGTGTCTCCTGTCTCAGGAGAAAATGGAACGCGCAGAAGATTATTTTAGAGAACATGGTGTCTCATCCACTATAATAGGCAGATTGGTTCCTGCAGTTCGTCAGTTGATATCCATTCCTGCAGGATTGTCTAAAATGAAATTCTCCATATTTATCTGCTATACTTTTTTAGGCGCTGGTATCTGGAACTCTATTTTAGCCTTTATTGGTTATGGTTTGCATTCTATTGTGCCTAAGGATCAACTTGGAGAATATATAGCACAATATAAACCGTATCTGTTCTGGGGTGGTGTGTTTATATTTGTGTGTTTTGTGGGATATTTGATTATATCGGGAATTTTAAAGAACAAAAAAAATAATAAATGTCATGAATAAGAAATTATTAATTTATCAAATTGCGTGTTTGGCTCTTTCTGCTACAGTCGTTTTCTTGGCATGGAAGTTGTCAGATGCTACTGAATCAACAAATACAGATCAACCGTCTAACAGCACGGTAACAGAGGAGTCAGCTTCTCAGGAGTCTTTTGTGATTGAAAATTCTGTACAAGACTCAATCGCATTGAATAAGCCTACAGAGAATCAAAATCCTTCATTATATGTGGCTCTTCAAAACAGAAAGACTGTTCGCTCATTTTCTGATCAGTTGTTGTCAGATCAACAGATCTCAAATCTTTTGTGGAGTGCATGCGGTGTGAATCGTGAAGATGGTAAATTGACCTCTCCAACGGCTCGTAATGCACAGGAGATTGAAGCTTATCTGTTTACGCCTAAGGCGATATATTATTATCAGAAGGAATCTCATTCGTTAAAATTATACAAGGAAGGTGATTTTCGTGCTAAGGCTGGTAATCAAGCATTCTTTGCAACAGCTCCTGTCGCAATCGCTTTGGTCGGTAATTTCTTGAAAATGGAAAACTTTGACGAAGAAGGAAAACAATTTTATTCTGCTACAGATGTAGGATATGTTAGTCAGGATATCTATTTATATTGTGCTGCAGACGGATTGGCAACTGTCGCTTGTGGAAATATTGACAGACCTGCTATCCTTGAAGTGTTGGAATTGAAAGATGCTAAACCATTGTTGTCTCATCCTATTGGATTCGAACAATAATTTATTATTATGAAGGGCAAGTTTATTGTCATAGAAGGATTGGATGGCTGTGGAAAATCAACACAGCTCTCGTTGATGGCTGATGCTTTCCAGAACAAGGGGGTTGATTGTAAATACATTCATTTCCCTATGTTGAATCAGGGCATCTATGGAACCATGGTGGCTGAGTTCCTTCGTGGTGAGTACGGTTCAATTGAACAGGTACATCCGAAACTTGTTGCCTTGCTGTTCGCTAATGATAGAATGGAGCATATTCAGACCATAAAGAATTGGTTAAATGAAGGGTGTTGCGTGTTTGCTGATCGCTATGTCTATTCTAATATTGCTTATCAATGCGCCAAATTACAGGATGCAAAAGATAAACTGAGTCTAAGAAATTGGATTTTAGAGTATGAGTATCAGCATAATCAGTTGCCACAGCCTGATTGCTCGTTCTTCTTGAATGTACCACTCTCTTTAGTACAGAAGACATTGACGGAAAATCGTACAGGTGAAGACCGTGATTATTTGAATGGGAAAAAGGATATTCATGAGTCATCAATGAACTTTCAAAAGGCGGTGTATGATGAGTATATGATTCTGCTATCGGAACAATCTCAGTTTGTTAATATTGAGTGTTTCGATGAAAATAACAATTTCTTACCGAAAGAGGTGATTCATCAAAAGATGATGAGTTATTTAAATAGTTAAAGAATGATGGAGAAAGAGACAAAAATTGTTGTTATTGGCTTAGGATATGTTGGCTTACCTCTTGCTCGGTTGTTTTCTACCAAATATCCTACGGTGGGATATGATTTAAATAGTCAAAGAGTTTCTGAACTGATGCGGGGTGTTGACTCTACATTGGAGGTGTCAGAGACATTATTGAAAACAGCTTTGCACGAGAATGGTTTGACGTGTACTTCTGATATAGAAAAAATCAGGGAAGGAAATTTTTATATTGTAGCGGTTCCTACTCCTGTGGATGCCAATAACCGTCCGGATCTTTCTCCGCTCTTGAAAGCCAGTGAGATTGTGGGTCAAGTGATAAGTAAAGGTGATGTGGTGGTATATGAATCGACTGTCTATCCTGGTGTTACAGAGGAAGAGTGTATTCCGATAGTGGAACAAGTCTCTGGATTAACGTTGAATCAAGATTTCTTTGCGGGATACTCTCCTGAAAGAATTAATCCTGGAGACAAAGAGCATACGGTGGAAAAGATAAAAAAGGTAACATCAGGTTCTACTGAGGAAATAGCAGATTATATTGATAAGGTTTATTCTTCCGTTTTGTTGAATGGAACCCATAAGGCACCATCGATCAAAGTGGCGGAAGCTTCGAAAATCATAGAAAATGCGCAGCGTGATGTCAACATTGCATTTATGAATGAATTGGCTAAAATCTTTAATGCAATGGGAATCGATACCAATGATGTTATTGAGGCGGCATCAACCAAGTGGAACTTTATCAAAATGCGTCCAGGATTGGTGGGCGGACATTGCATTAGCGTGGATCCATATTATCTTATTCAAAAAGCTCAAGTGTACGGTGTGCTTCCTAGAGTTATGACGAATGCACGTCGTTTGAATGATGGAATGGGAGATTATGTAGCAAATCAGGTGATCCGATGTATGAATAAGAAAGGTGTCATGGTAAAAGATGCCAAGATCCTGATCTTAGGGGTTACGTTTAAGGAGAATTGTCCAGATGTTAGAAATACAAAAGTAGTGGATATTTATCATACTTTGTGTGAATATACTTCTAATATAACCATCTATGATCCTTGGGCTAATGCTGAACGTGTGATGTCGGAATATCATATTGAGATTTCTAATGAGTTGCCAGATGATCATTTTGACGTGGTCTTATTGGCTGTGGCGCATGATTGCTTTAAGAATCTGTCGCTTCGTTCTTTGTTGATTGATGAAAATAAAGGTGTTGTATATGATGTAAAAGGTGTGGTTGACCGAAAGGATATTGATGGTAGATTGTGATAAGATGAAGACGAAATCTATATATTTATGTCTTGCTCAAATGAGCCAATCGGGTGCGGAACAACGATATGTGAAAGAGGCTTTTGATACAAATTGGATAACACCCTTAGGACCTAATGTTACTGCTTTTGAAAATGATATAGAACAATGGCTGAATCGTGCTGATTCATCTAAATATGTAACAGCTCTCTCTTCTGGAACGGCTGCTATTCATTTGGCTTTGTTGATGAGTGGTGTGCAACAAGGTGATGAGGTGATTTGTCAAAGTTTTACTTTCTGTGCTTCGGCTAATCCAATTATCTATTTAGGCGCAACACCGGTGTTGGTGGATTCGGAAAAGGATAGTTGGAATATGGATCCTGATCTTTTGGAACATGCCATTCAGGATCGTATTGACAAAACGGGTAAGAAACCTAAAGCTATTATTGTTGTGCATCTCTATGGCATGCCCGCAAATATGGGTCGGCTGATAGAGATTTCTCATAAGTATGAGATACCTTTGGTTGAGGATGCAGCCGAGGCAATGGGGGCTTGTTTTGATAACCGTTGTTGTGGTACAATGGGAACCTTTGGCGTTTTTTCCTTCAATGGAAATAAGATGATTACCACATCGGGTGGGGGAGCATTGATCAGTTCTTCGGTAGAGGATAAAAATAAAGCACTGTTTTATGCTACGCAGGCGCGTGAGAATTATCCGTTTTATCATCATGAGTGCATAGGTTATAATTATCGTATGTCTAATGTGTCTGCAGGAATAGGAAGAGGGCAGATGACTGTTTTGGATGAGCATGTGGCTCACCATCGTCGATTGGCACACTATTATAGGTCTGCTTTTGAGAAGATGGATGGCCTATTGTTCCACGATGCACCTGGAACTATGTATGAGCCTAATTTTTGGTTATCTACGATTTTGATTCATCCTTCGGTTAAGACGAAGAATAAGATTGATAATAGTTATCCAGCCGACATGGTGGCTCCTAATGAGAATGTTGAGGCCCTTCGTCAGTTATTGCAGATGGAAAACATCGAGACTCGCCCTTTGTGGAAGCCGTTGCATCTACAGCCAGTCTTTTCCTCGTTTCCTATATATGAGAACGGAGTCTCGTTAAATTTGTTCCGTCAGGGGCTTTGTCTTCCATCTGGACCTTGTGTAACGATGGAAGATGCTCAATTTATTGTAAAAAAAATACAAGATTTCATTCTTTGAAATAAAGAAAAACTTGGATAAAGGGTTGGTGATTTAAAATTTGTTTCCTATCTTTGCATCCACATTTGAAGATTGCCTTATGGTGTAATGGTAGCACATCAGTTTCTGGCACTGCTTGTCCGGGTTCGAGTCCTGGTAAGGCAACGAAAAATTTAAAGTCCCTTGATTAGTCAAGGGACTTTTTTTATTGGATAATCCTATTGATATGATAGTCGAATGTTTTATGTCGTTGGTGTCTTATTCAATACCAATGTACTTGTGCGTCTGCAGCGAAAGACGCCAATGAGGGTGCTCCAATATATATTGAATGGTTTGTTGTGTGTTCTGACACGAGCAAGGTTGTAGGAAATAATGATCGGCTTTTATCGTTTTATGCCAATGTTCCATGTCTTTGTTTTCTTGAAAAACGACTTTTACTTCGTTTGCCTGATCCAGTGCTAAAGCGTTTGTTTTGGGTGAGAGCGTCACCCAGTCGATATTAGAAGGCAGAACATTCGTTCCGTTGGTTTCAATGGCTACTTTCTTGCCGATCTTATGAATTTTATCTACTAGTGATTCTGTGACCTGCAGACTTGGTTCTCCTCCTGTTAAAATCACCCAAGGAGATGAGTATTGTTTAATGGCGTTGATAATCTCGTCATCCGTCATCTCATTATACTCTTCGTGTTTTGTGTCGCAAAAAGGACATTTTAAATTGCAACCAGAGAAGCGTACAAATACGGAAGAGATACCTGTGTGATATCCTTCTCCCTGTAAGCTCATAAATATCTCATTAATCCTCTTCATAGGTGGCAATGTTACCTTCTGATTCTTGAACGGAAACCTTGTAGCAACAATCTATTTGTTGATACACCCAATAAGCAATATTTTCTGCTGTTGGATTAACATCTCCGATGACATCATTGATGATTGAGTGATCCAACTTCTCTGTTATTAACTGTTTTATGTGAGTGAAGTCGATTACCATACCGTTCTCATCCAGTTCCTTTGCTTTGCAATACACGGTAATAATCCAGTTGTGTCCGTGCAGATTCTCGCATTTGCTGTCGTATGAGAGTTTCAGTTTGTGAGCTGCAGATATCTCTATTTTTTTCGTTATATAATACATCCTTCTTTTGTTTTATTCTTCATATTCTGTTAAGTCGTTTATCCCAGCCTCGCGAAGTGCTGCTTTCCGTTCGATACATGTGCCGCATTTCCCGCAATGTTTCGCTCCTCCTTTGTAGCAACTCCATGTCTGACGATAATCGATGCCAATTAGCTTTCCTTTCTTCGCAATGTCAGCTTTGGTCAGATGGGTGTAGGGCGCATTCAATGTGATGTTTACATAGGTGCCAGTTGAAACAGCTTGATTCATTGCCTCTACAAACTCAGGCCGACAGTCTGGGTATAGAGCATGGTCACCTCCATGATTTGCCATCATGATGTGTTTCAGTCCGTTGGATTCTGCTAATCCTGCTGCAATGGACAGCATAATACCGTTTCGAAAAGGAACAACTGTCGAGTGCATATTATCACCATTGTAGTCACCTTCTGGTATTTGATCAGCTCCTTCCAACAGTGAACTTTTAAAGTACTGTTTCATGAAGGCTAACGGGATGATTATATGGGGTATTCCTAGCTTTTCACAATGTAGTTTGGCATAGGCAATTTCTCGGTCATTGTGATTGCTCCCATAATGAAAAGAAACAGCCATGGCTATTGTATCTTGCTTGTCGTACAATAGAGTGACACTATCCATGCCACCGGACAGTATGAGAATGCTATCTTTCATAGGATATGATTATTTATTGTATTGACTCATCTGTGCCAGTAGTCTGGCTTTCTTTATATCTTGATGCGATTCATCTGCATAGTTGGCGAAAGGATATATTGAAATTCCTCCTCGGGGAGTGAATATTCCATATACTTCGATATAGCGTGGATCCATCAGTTTTATGAGGTCTTTCATTATGATGTTGATGCAATCCTCATGAAAATCGCCATGGTTACGGAAACTAAATAGGTATAATTTCAGCGATTTGCTTTCAACCATTCGTTCGTTTGGAATATAGTTGATGATGATATGGGCAAAATCTGGCTGACCGGTTTTAGGACATAGACTAGTGAATTCTGGACAATTTAATGTCACCAGATAGTCCTCTTCAGGATGTTTATTGACAAATGTTTCTAAGACTTGTGGTGCATAATCTGTGGGATACACCGTTTTTTTCTCTCCAAGGAGTGTTACTCCTTCCAATTCTTCTGTGGTTCTTGACATAATTGTATTTAGTTTAAGAGGAAATACTTCAAAGCTCTTTTGCGATGCAAAGGTAGTGAAAAAATCTGATGTTTAAAAGAAAAACTGATGTTATGCCCTAAACACCTCCGGATCAATACCCCCTTTGCTCTTATTTTGTAAGCGAAGCATGATTCTGTTTTAGTATGTATTCTCCAAAATCAAATGCTGATTGATGGATGGATTCTGTGTTTCGTTGTAATTCGGCTATGAGAGACCAACCTTTTGTGGTATATTGATACATGTGATAGGGGGTATTCTCCTTTGTTACATATTGTCCGGTAGTGTAGGTGGTTTCTTTGTCTAGCTCATTCACATCGGATAGAAGTAGATAAACATCAAACTGTTGAAGTAGGAGCGGACTTTGTTGGTTGAACAGTCCTTTACAGATCTTCTTTACATTTTCAATAGATTTGAAATTTGAACTCTCTTCCTCTTCAATGTGGATATATTTGAAAATCATTGTGTCCTTAGGAATGAGAAGGATGTTTATATTTCCTTTTGCATTTTTAGGGTAGGAAGATTCTGCGCAGACATAATACCAGTCCTTATCCTCGGATATGGGTTCTGTAATCACAATGAAATTCCAAAGCGTGTCTGTCTCTATATCGAAATGATTAAAGTTGAAATGGGTGGCCTCTGATTCAGCTACTTTAGTTAACGGTTGGTAGCTGTCCAATGGGTCGGTTGGTATGGTTGCTTCAACGAGATTTTGTGTGATTGCAGTGTCCTTTCCGTTGTTGTCGGATTGCTCATTGGATGTATGGGCGCATGCAAAAGAAAGTAAGCATAATATGAATATTGAGAAATTTTTTACTTTCATAAAATAGATCGTATTTAGGTGGGTTCTGTAAATTCTTTTTTACTGTTTAACTTATGACAAAAATAAGAAAATGAATTAAATTATAAAAGGTTTTTCATATCTTTGACATAATAAAATATCTGATATAAATCCTATGTGTATGAGAGTGATTCCTTCTTCTGAATTGATTATAAATGCAGATGGTTCAATTTTTCATTTGCACTTAAAGCCAGAACAATTGGCAGATAAAGTTATTCTTGTCGGTGATCCTGATCGTGTGGATATGGTGGCAGGATTCTTTGATGAGAAAGAGTGTGAGGTTCGTAGCCGAGAGTTCCATACTATCACGGGAAAAGTAAGGGGACAACGTATTTCATGTGTTTCGCATGGAATCGGTACCGACAATATAGATATTGTGTTGACTGAATTGGATGCGTTGAAGAATATTGATTTTAATACACGGATGGTTAAATCGGAGCATACGCAACTGACGTTGGTTCGTATTGGTACTTCTGGTGGATTACAGCCATTCTGTCCGGTTGGTTCTTTTGTTGTTTCTCGTCGTTCTATTGGCTTTGACGGCCTGCTGAATTATTATCAGATTCCAGAAGGAACGATAGATTTGGATTTTGAACAAGCTTTTTGCCGTCACGTTAACTGGAGTCCTCGATTGGCTGCTCCTTATGTGGTTTCGGCAGATGAGACACTGGTTAATCAGCTTTGTGAGGGAATGGTGATGGGTGTGACAATCTCTGCACCAGGATTCTATGGTCCGCAAGGCCGTTATGTTCGCATTCCATTGGCAGATGCTTCCTTGAATGAGAAAATAGAATCATTTGAATATCAAGGTGAGAAAATTACAAATTTTGAAATGGAAAGTTCTGCTGTGGCAGGATTGGCAAAATTGTTGGGACATAAAGCTGTGACAATATGTAATATTATTGCCGGACGAGTGGATAAGACTATGAATACAGAATATAAGGGTGGAATGGAGGATTTGGTGCGAATTGTTTTAACTCGACTGACGAATGATTGATGTCTCACACTTTAACAAAAGATTCCCTGTTACAACCAAGCTAATTGTGGCAGTGAGCGGCGGCGCTGATTCTGTTGCGTTGCTTGACCTCCTTTGTTGCTTGGGGTATTCTTGTGTTATTGCTCATTGTAATTTTCATCTGAGAGGTGATGAGTCGAATCGGGATGAACGGTTTGTGACTTCTTTAGCCCTCAGATATAAACTTCCCTTTCGAAAAATTGACTTTCAAACAAAAGAATATGCTGCGTTAAAATCTATTTCTATTGAAATGGCTGCTCGTGAACTGCGATATGAGTGGTTCCGACAGTTATGCGTTAGAGAAAATGCAGATTATATCGCAGTCGCTCATCATGCTGATGATGTGGTAGAGACATTCTTGATGAATCTTTCCCGAGGAACGGGTATTCGTGGACTGACGGGTATAAAAGAACTTGCTGGACGTGTATGGAGACCTTTGTTGAATTATTCTAAACAGGATATCATGGAATATATAACAAGCAAAGGACTTCCTCATGTGGAGGATTCAACCAATGCGGATTCGTTATACACAAGGAATAAGTTTCGAAACGAAATTATCCCGATGCTTCAATCTGTTTATCCGACCTTTAAAAATAATGTAAAAAATACGATTGGATATTTGCAACAGACAGAGTCCTTCTTGCAGGAGATAATAGAAGAGAAACGACTCGCAATCTTTAAAGAAGGAAAACATGGTACGTGGGAACTCTCTTTACCCCTATTGTTAAAAGAACCTTCTGCTGATTTCTTGCTCTATGAGTTCCTGTCTCCCTATGGTTTTTCTGCTGCTACTATTCAACAGTTGAATGACTCGATAAAGAAAGGACAGTCAGGAAATTGTTTCTATGCTAAAAGAAATAATTATGTGATTATACAGGAACGGGATACTTTGTTGCTGAAAAGAATGATTCAGACAGAGGCTCAACGTTATGAGATTCATTGCTTGGATGATTTTAGCCGTCTGCCTTTTCAAATGACGGCTATCGTCAAAAGAGTTGGAGAGTTTGAAATTGTGAAAGACGCTTCCCACTGTTACTTAGACATGACTGCGTTGACGTTTCCGTTAGTGCTACGGAGATGGCAGAATGGAGATTGGTTTATTCCATTTGGTATGAGAGGAAAGAAAAAAATAAGTGATTATTTTGTGGATCAGAAAATATCAAATGAGGCAAAAAAAAATGCATGGATTTTGACTACAGAGGATGATTCTGTTGCTTGGATTGTTGGATTCCGAGCGGATAATCGGTTTAGAGTATCGAATGATACTTCGGTGGTGTTATGTTTGTCATGTGTCGAAGAATAAAACGAATTTAGATTATGGAAGTCATCGATTTATTTATTAATCCTTGGTTTGAGTTCTCGGATATTAGATCAAAATCAAGCAGAAAAGCATTTTGGGTGTTTGCTTTTGGCAATCTTTTTGTTTTTTTCTTGTTTTTCCTCTTTACCTTGTCTTCTTATGACAATCTCTTAACGGATGATTTCAGGGATTTCGTAGCATCAATTATGAGTCTGTTCTCTTATGATGTAAATCAGATGCCTGTAATGTCTATATTACAGGATTGTCAGCAGTATTCTTTTATATACAAAGGAATTGCTGCATTCCTTTTGGCCTTGGTCGTGTGGATTGCTTTCATCCTTTGTCCGATTGCCTTTTATGCGTTATATCTATTTTTTTCTTTATCCATTGATATATACATACTACGATTGTTCACGATTTATACCTTGCTTGTGATGCTTCCTTATTTCTCTTTGACAATTCGACGGTTGCGAGATGCAGGGTATGGACCATTGACCTATCTTGTCCAGTTGATTCCTTTTATAGGAAATCTTATTTTCCTTTTTTTGTTAATCATGAAAAATCCTAATAACAAGGGTTGACGGAATATCTCACGAAAAGCGTATGAATAGGAGAGAAGATAATTTATTGAATGGCTTAACAGGAGAAGAGGTGATATATAAGTATTTCCCCTTAAAGTATCTAACACCACTTCTTCAGAATAAGTTATTGCGTGTTGATCATACATCAAAATGGGAAGATGTGTATGAAAATTTTTTCTTGAAAAACGAGTTTGTGTATGGAAACTTGTCAGGGAAAGCGGATAGTTTATTAGGATGTGTTTATGGACAGTCATGGACGTTGCAGGACGAGTCGGATGCCATGTGGAGAATCTATTCCAATAAGTATCGCGAAAGTTGTGCTGTACGTATCAAAACGACTGTAAAGAAATTGTTTGATGTGATTTATCCAGCAGAAGATAACCAATTATCTCATCAGCATACAACTTTTTTGGGACGAGTTAACTATCTTACGGATGATGAATTAGTGAGGTGGCAGCATCAACCTATCTCAGCATCGGATATGTATTCACTGATGATAGAATCTTTTTTTCTGAAACGTAAACCATTTGAACATGAACAAGAAGTGCGCATTATAAGAACAATTCCGAATGATTTCTGTAATGTGGGAGTTGAATCACTGGAGTTTGAAATAGATCCTGCTGATTTAATAGATGAATTTGTCATTGAACCACGGTTGACAAACGAACAAAGTGATGAGGTGAAAGGGAAGTTGATGGATTTGGGTGTGTCTGCAGATAAAATCCGTCAATCAGATTTGTATAAGTTCAAGCCGATGAAGATAATTGTACGATAAGAACACTTAGCTGATAGATACACACTCTTTATCGTTTTAAACGTTTCAGCAACGATTTCCACCAAGGCAATGGCTCTTCTTTTGGAGTGAAATTTATAAGAAATTCTATGACTTCTTTTGCAGGCTTCTTTAATTTGATGATTGGGTCGATGAAGTATAGTTCACCATCGTCACCTTTTAACACATTGTCGCTGGCTGTGCCGGTGTCTGTGACTGTGACATATTCGTTGCCGTAAAAATAAGTGCCGTCTGGCTCTAATCCCAACGTCTTCAGATGACAAATAATCTCTTCGTCTGTAGGGTGGGCATTGGTAGAAGATATGAATGGCTGAGACAACACAATTCTAAGATTACCATCATCTTCAGCAATGCCGATGAATTTATAACGAGTGTTTGGGAATAGAAGGTTATGGATGATATGCTCGTAGATGGCATCTTCAGCGTGGAGATTTTTAATTACCCATTTAGCAAATGGATCTTTCACTTTGTAAATAAGTGATTCTTTTTCATTGTAAAAAATTTCACATTCACCGGTTTTAGTACACAGCTTATCTCCAAACTTATCAATAGTTTCTCGGTCGATAAACAGACCATTTTTTTTAGCTATATCAAACAATCTTTTTGTCTCTACCTGCTCCGCTCTGGTTTGCTCAAAAGTAGTCTGGACATCCTCTGAATCTCCATACGGTTGATCGTGAACCCCTTTTTCAAACACTCTAATGTCGCCTCTGTCAAGATCTGCCATTTCTCTTTTGGTTGCTTTCTGATAAAGGTTTCCACCGATATGTTGGTTTGACTCATTATTATTTTGCTCAAGTCTTGTTCCATTGCTCATAATGGTTGATTTTAATGATTAACGTATGTACTGATTATGGTCATGATGGCATGCTTGCTGTCGTATCTATTGATTTATCTGTGTCTTTGTCATTATCCCATATGAAGGTTCCTTTGTCTTTATCCCAGTATTCTCCTCCGTATGCAGGTAATACAAGTTCTAGTTTTCCTCCTTTTATGTTTACAAAATCGGCATCCACTTTATAATTTAATATTTGATCTTGCCAATTGTTTTCATCTATAATTTGTCTGTAGTTGGATTCTCCTTTGAGTACAAAATCAGCATCTAACACTAACGTTCCATCAAAGCCATAAAGCATAAAACGATATTTGCCATCGTGGATTTCGACAAGATTTACCCAATGCCCGGTTTCGCACTCTCCCGACCAAACAGCAGTTTGAGGTATGTTTGTAGGCTTTTCCGGTGACTGACTACAGTCCATTGCTTTGCCTATGACATAAATCATCAATCCTGTAAATCCGATGAAAATTATGAAACCGATTATGAGAATTCTCCACAATATTTTAAGCCACCTTTTCATTTATAATAAGCTGTTTATAGTTTTGATGCTTTTATTTGCTATTATGAAAAAACTTGATTTTTATAATCTTATCCTTTCTTCCTAATTGATGCGATGAAAAGTACAAGACATAGAATTGTGCATACGGCACCTATACTGTATGATAATGTACTATTTAATCCTAAACATTCGGGTGCTATACAGAAGAATGTAGTGGTGACATCTGTCATGAATAGAGCAGGCAATAATGTTACAATGTACAACTTGTTGCTTTTACGTAAATAGATGGTTATCGCCCATAATGTGAATACAGCCATTGTTTGGTTTGCCCATCCGAAGTAATTCCAGATAATGTTAAACCCTTCTGGATTTGAGATGTTGAAGAACAAGAGTGCCATTGTGAATACGAACAATGGAATACAGATATACAATCTTTTGTTTATGCTTTTTTGCTCTATGTGTAGGAACTCAGCAATGATTAATCTTGCTGAACGTAGGGCTGTATCACCACTTGTGATTGGAGCTGCCACAACACCGAGCAATGCCAATATTCCGCCGACAATGCCTAACCATCCTTTGCTGACAACCGTTACTACCTCTGGTGCTTGAAGGGTATTTGCGACACCTAATTCTGCGGCTCCGCCTCCATAGAAGAAGTACATAGATATAGTGGCCCAGATGAGCGCTACAATACCTTCTGTTATCATGCTTCCGTAGAATATACGACGACCATGCTTCTCATTTGTAATGCATCTTGCCATAAGAGGGCTCTGTGTGGCGTGAAAACCGCTGATGGCTCCGCAGGCAATGGTGATAAAGAGGGCTGGGAAGATGTCCTTCCCATTGAATGAAGCTGAACTAACTCCGGAATTAAATAATTCAGGAAGAGTAGGGAACTTTATGAACAATGAGAAGCCCAATGCAATTGCCATAAAGAGAATAGCTATGGCAAAAAGAGGATAAATCTTTCCGATGATTTTGTCGATTGGCAATAATGTAGCTATCAGGTAGTAGATGAAAATTATGACACACCAGATATATACTGCGTTGGTAGAGAAAAATTCTTTTGTCATGTTTCCTAAAATCATTGCGGGACTATATACAAACACAGCACCTACCATTGTCATCAAAAATATTGTAAAAATTAGGAATGCTTTTTTTGCATTCTTACCTAAATAGATACCAATGATCTCAGGTAATCCTGCACCGTTGTTTCGTAGAGATAACATACCACTGAGATAATCGTGTGTGGCACCTGCAAAGATACATCCTAATACAATCCACAGATAAGCCGATGGTCCAAATTTGGCACCCATGATAGCACCAAATATAGGTCCTGTTCCTGCTATATTTAAAAATTGAATCATGAAAATCTTCCATGTAGGAAGAGGCATATAATCAACCCCGTCATTATGTTCGATGGCAGGAGTTGTCTTGTTGGCATCGGGTGCTACAATGTTCTCTATGAATTTTCCGTACACTAGATATCCTATGATTAGGATCAGTAGGCTGACTGTAAATGTTATCATTGTTAATCTGTTTAAGTGTTGGTTTATTCAATTGTACTAAATTGTCTTTCGTATAAAGTGTTTGGCAAAAAAAAGACGAGATAGGCTCGTCTTTTTATGCTAAAAGTATGGACATACACTCTTTTAAGGAATCTTTCCAGTAAGGAACCGTGACGCCAGCTTTCTTTATCTTCCGTTTGTTGAGAACACTATAAGCGGGACGTTCTGCTGCGGTTGGATATTCATAGCTTTCAATAGCTCCCACGGTCGTGTTATATCCAGCAATTTCAAATATGGCTTTTGTAAAATCATACCAGCTGATAACACCTTCGTTGGAAAAATGGTATATCTCAAACTTGTTAATTCCTTTGTTTAGCAATGTCATGATGGCGTATGCTAGGTCTGTTGCATAGGTAGGTGTCCCTATTTGATCAAATACAACGTTGAGGCTTTCTCTCTCTTTGCCTAGACGAAGCATCGTTTTGACAAAATTATTACCATATTCGCTGTATAGCCATGCTGTACGTATGACGATGGCATCACATCCACTCTTTTCGACCTCTATTTCTCCTTGACGTTTAGTACGTCCGTAAACACCTATAGGTGCAGTCTCATCTGTTTCTTTTAGAGGTAAACTGCTCTTTCCTCCAAATACATAATCTGTTGAGATGTGAACCAATTTGGCACCAACTTCGTGTGCTGCAATTGCGAGATTCTTCGGACCTGTTACGTTGATCTTCTCTGCTAGCTCTTCACAACTCTCTGCTTTGTCAACAGCCGTGAATGCCGCACAGTTGATGATAGCTCCAATTTGTTCTTTTTTGACTAATTCTCTTAATAAATCAAGATTTGTAATGTCAACTTCGGGCACATCCGTGAAAATAAACTTATGTTCAGGATATTGAACATGAATTTTTTGGATGGAATTACCTAGTTGTCCGTTAGCTCCAGTGACTAATATATTCATGGTACTTTATATTATTCAAAAACAATGGCATCTTTCAATTGAGGATGTTTCTTGTCTTTTTCTGATAGTAACATTTTTGAACTGTCAATAGGCCATTGAATAGCAATGGTTGGGTCATTGAACATGATTCCTGCGTCTGCTTGTGGTGCATATACATTATCCACTTTATAAGTGAAGATAGCTTCATCGCTTAAAACAACAAATCCGTGCGCAAAGCCTCTTGGAATAAATAATTGTTTCTTGTTGTCTTCGCTGAGTAATACGGCAACATGTTGACCAAACGTAGGAGAACTCTTTCTGATATCAACGGCAACGTCTAAAACCTCACCTTTGATTACACGTACCAATTTAGCTTGTGAAAATTCACCTTTTTGGTAATGTAATCCACGAAGTACTCCATACGATGATTTTGATTCGTTGTCTTGAACAAAGTTAATCTTTCCAACATGCTCTTCAAACTCGTTTTGTTTGAAGGCTTCCATAAAATATCCTCTGCTATCAGCAAATACTTTAGGTTCTATCACCCAAACGCCTTTTATTTTTTGTTCTGTGAAAATCATTTTTCTTCTAATAAAGATAATATGTATTGACCATATTGAGTTTTTGACAATTGATTTCCTAAACTCCTAAGCTGCTCGTCGTTAATCCATTTGTTACGCCATGCTATTTCTTCAAGACAAGCGATATAATAGCCTTGTCGTTTTTGAATTGTTTCAACAAAATTGCTGGCTTCCAATAATGAATCACAGTTTCCTGTATCGAGCCATGCGAAACCGCGTCCGAACAAATCTACTTGCAAGGTGCCTTCCTCTAAATACATTTTGTTTAGATCGGTTATCTCGTATTCACCTCTTGCAGATGGCTTTACTTTTTTTGCTTTTTCTGTGACGGTCTTGTCATAGAAATAGAGTCCGGGAACTGCATAATTTGACTTTGGATTTTTAGGTTTCTCCTCAAGAGAAATAACTTTCCCCGATTCATCATATTCAACCACACCGTATGCTGATGGATCTTTTACGTAGTATCCAAATACTGTAGCTCCGATTTCTCTGCTAGCTGCACGTTTCAGCATTGCAGAAAAATTTTGACCGTAGAAAAGATTGTCACCTAAGATTAAACAGCCTTTCTCACCATTTAAAAATTCTGCTCCTAAAACAAATGCCTGCGCTAATCCGTTAGCCGTTTCTTGTATTTTATAACTAAAAGACATGCCTAAGTGTTTGCCGTCGCCTAATAGCTGTTGAAACATAGGTAAGTCTCTTGGAGTTGAGATGATTAGTATTTCTTTTATCCCTGCCAACATCAGTGTTGAAAGAGGATAGTATATCATAGGCTTGTCATAGACAGGCATTATCTGTTTTGATATAGCTTTAGATAGAGGATAGAGCCGCGTTGCACTTCCTCCAGCTAAGATTATTCCTTTCATTTTTGCTTATTTCTTTTTAAGAAGAACAGTTTCAATTGCATTCTTTAATTCAGCTTTTGACATGGCACCACGAGCCATTTGCGGTTGGTCTTTTTGTGGAATGAAAACCAACAAAGGAATAGAGACTGCACCGAACATTCTTCCTAATTCTTTTTCTTCATCAACGTCTATTTTGTAAATATATATCTGATCACCATATTCTTTGGCTAAATCGTCGAGATATGGAGAAATCATTCTACATGGACCACACCATTTTGCGTAGAAATCTAAAATGCATGGCTTGTCACCTAGATAATTCCATCCATCAGCTCTGACATCGACCACTCTCTTGTTAAATTCAGCGTAATTTATATGGATAACTTTCCCCGCGGATTCTTTATTACCTTCTTTGTTTGCAGCGCATACGCAGGAAGAAATCCCGAAAAGGAAACATGCAATTATTGCTTTGACTAATCTTATTTTCATATTCTGTTTTATTTTAGTTACTAAATTTCTCCCCAAAAATAACACATTTATCTTTTACTTAAAATCTTTTTGCCTGAAAAGTTTTTTTTTATTGAAAATCTTACTGTTTGTATTTCTTTAAAATATATAAAATAGTTTATATTTGCACATGATAAATTGTGCGCGCAACTATATTTCATGTCAGAATATTTAGGTAATATATTTAAATCGATTTTGAGCCATTGTTCAAGCAGTCCATTTTCAAAATGGATGGTGCTTTTATGCGATTTGATTGTTGTTTTCCTTGTATTCCTGCTGGTTATTTCGTTTGGTTGTCATACAACCCCCTTTTCGATGATTGATTTGGTGGGTAAGTTTATTACCATCCTGTTGTTGTATCTCTTTTCTTTCGTTGTTGCCAAGCCTTATTATGGAATAATTCGTCATGCGGGATTGAGTGATGTCACGCTTATTTTGAAAGCCAATCTTGTTGTTTATGTTATTTATTTGGTGATGAAATTGTGCTCTTGCTTTATTCAAGACATCGATTTTTATTTGTTGGCACCTTTCGAAATGCTGTTTCATGTCTCTTTCGTTTCTGTCATGATGATTTCTGAACGACTTTTTGTGAAGTTCTTTTATCGTGATTTTGATTTGGGACATTCCAATGATACATCTAATGTGGTGATTTATGGTGCAGGTAATGTGGGTGTATTGGTGAGTAATGCATTGAAACAACAAACTGAGTCTCCTAAAAGTAAGGTGATTGCTTTCTTGGATGATAATGTCAATATCACTAACAAGTCGATTGATGGAACTCCGGTTCTTCTGGCAAACAATGTGTTGAATAGCTCTTTCGTGAATCAAAAAGAGGTCGATACGCTTATCTTGGCTTTACCGAAGATATCTGTGAGCAGACGACAGGAGATTATCAATAAAGCGTTGAACTTAAAACTGAGAATTAAGGTTGTTCCTAAAATTGATTCGTGGATTAATGATCAGTTCTCTCCTAATATGTTGCAAAACATTAAGATTGAGGATTTGTTGGATAGGGATCCGATTGTGATTAATGAAAACAATATTGTAAGGGAAATTGATAATCGAGTTGTTTTGGTTACTGGAGCAGCTGGTTCTATTGGAAGTGAGATTCTTCGTCAGGTGATTGTGCATAATCCTCGTCAGGTAATTGCATTGGATCAGGCAGAGTCGTCTATCTTTGATTTGAAGTTCGAATTGAAAAACTCCGATGTGTATAAGGTCTTTTCAAATAGAGTGATATTTGAAATTGCAGATGTGAGGGATCCTGTTGTGATTGATCGTATTTTCTCAAAATATCATCCGGATATTATTTATCATGCAGCGGCTTATAAGCATGTTCCGTTGATGGAGGAAAATCCGTATGAGGCTACTTGTACCAATGTCTTTGGTACGAAGGTGCTGTCGGAAGCTGCCATGAAATATAAAACAGCAAAGTTCGTGATGATATCCACGGATAAGGCTGTTAACCCGACGAACGTAATGGGGGCAACCAAACGTTTGGCTGAAATATTTGTTCAGAGCCGTCCATCGACTCCTACCTCTTTTGTGACGACTCGTTTTGGAAATGTACTTGGTTCCAGTGGTTCTGTTGTGCCTCTTTTCCATAAGCAGTTGGAGATGGGAGGACCATTGACGGTTACGCATAAAGATGTATTTCGCTATTTCATGACTATTCAGGAAGCCGCTAATTTGGTATTGGAAGCTAGTTCGATTGGTGATAGTGGTGATATCTTTGTGTTTGATATGGGTAAGCCGGTTCGTATTTATGATCTGGCAGAAAATATGATACGTCTTTCTAAGTTGAAAAATGTAGAAATAAAAGAAATAGGATTAAGACCTGGTGAAAAATTATCTGAGGAATTGTTGTCGGATAAGGAAAATACAATTCCTACGGAACATCCTAAGATTATGCACGCTAGAGTTGTGAAATATGAGGAAAAATATGTTGACCAACAGTTGGATGAATTGAAGAATATTCTTGTGACAGGAGGCGATTTTGATATTGTCTCTAAGATTAAAGAGATTATTCCTGAATATATTAGTAACAACAGTGTCTTCTCTAAATTAGATAAAAACAGACAATAAAAATGATTGTATTATATCCGTTCTTGTTTGAGTTGAATCTGCATCAGTTGGTGTGGGGCGGAAATAGGTTGAAACAGTTTAAAGGTCTTCCTTCCGATCCAAATGATAAGATTGGAGAAAGTTGGGAAATAAGTGCTGTGAAAGAGAGTGAATCAGTGGTGATGAATGGTCCGCTGAAGGGTAAGACTTTGAACGAATTGGTAGCTGAATATAAAGATTATTTGGTTGGTAAGACTGTGCTGAACCAGTATGGTACGGTATTCCCTCTGCTTGTTAAATTTATTGATGCGGCAGAAAATCTATCTGTTCAAGTCCATCCGAATGATGAATTGGCAATGCAACGCCATGGCTGTTTCGGTAAAACGGAGATGTGGTATGTGATGGATGCTCAAGAGAATGCTAAGTTATATTGCGGATTCAATTCGTTGATATCTAAGTATGAATATGGTAAACGAATTGAGGACGGCTCCATCTGTGATGTGTTGCAGGAGTATAATATAAAGGTGGGTGATGTCTTTTTTATTCCAGCCGGAAGAGTCCATGCTATTGGAGGTGGCTCTCTAGTTGCTGAAGTTCAACAAAGTAGTGATATAACCTATCGAATATATGACTATGGACGTATGGGTTTAAATGGTCAGCCAAGACAACTTCATACGGAGCTTGCAGTGGATGCTCTTGATTATCAGGTCTCGGAATCGGCTAAAGTTGAATATCATAGAACAATAAATAAACCTGTCTGTATTTCAGACTCTCCTTTCTTTACGGTGAAATTGTTAGAAATCAATCGGGCTTTTCATCGAAAACTTTTTAAGTATGATTCTTTTGTAATCTATATGTGTTTGCAGGGAGATTGTACAATCAAGATTGTAAGCACGAAAGGATATGGATGGAATGTGATGCCAGAGATTAGGGAAGTCTCTTTGACTGTTGGAAATAGTTGCTTGGTTCCTGCTTCTGTTGCGGATATGATGGTTATCCCGAATAATCAAGCAGGTATTACTAAATTGTTAGAAGTCTATATCGACAACAAAAATTATAACAGATGATGGTTCCGTAAATGAATGGAAGAACCTGTCTGAAAAAAAAAGAGGGACGCATCATATGCGTCCCTGTATTATAAGCCTTAATTTCTATTTTAGTAAAGATATGAACAGTCGATCTAAGGCTTTCTCTGGATCTCCTTTTTCTTCGTCTAACAATTGAACGAATTTAGAACCGATGATGGCTCCGTTGGCGTTGGCTTGGGCGGTCTCAAATGTTTGTTTGTTGCTGATACCAAAGCCAATCATGGTTGGATTCTTCAAATTTAATGAGCGTACATGATTGAAATATTGTTGTTTCATCTCGTCAAATGATTGCTGAGTACCTGTTGTGGCGGCAGATGAAACCATATAGATGAATCCATCGGTGTTATCATCAATGAATCGAATTCTTTCATCACTTGTCTCTGGTGTTATGAGCATGATGATGCGTAAGTCATATTTGTCGGCAATGGGTTTGAAATCTTTCATGTAATCATCGAAAGGAAGGTCGGGGATGATGACACCGTCAATGCCTACTTCTGTACAGCTTTGACAGAAATGTTCAAAACCATATTGGATGATAGGATTCATGTATCCCATCAGAATGAGGGGAACAGGTCTTATTATTTTTTCCCGAATGTCTTTCAACTGATTGAAGAGTAATTTCAGAGTCATGCCGTTTCGCAAAGATTGAGTTGCCGCAGATTGAATGACGGGTCCATCGGCCATTGGATCACTAAAAGGAATGCCTATTTCAATCATGTTTACTCCTCTACGGGTAAGAGTCTCAATGACATTTACGGTGCCGTCTAATGTTGGCGAACCTGCACAGAAATACAAACTCAGCAAACGATTGGGTCTGGTTTGAAAAAGTTGATTGATTCTATTCATATCTGTTGAATTTTTTTAAAAATAGATCTAGTTTATTTGTGTCTTTTAACGCTGGTGAAATCTCGAATCTGGAGTTTAAATCAACTCCTGCGAGTCGTTCGTGGTGAAAGGATTTGAGTTCTTCTTCGTTTTCTAATCCGATTCCTCCACTGAGTAAAAAGGGTGTTTCTCCTTGGTAATGAGTGAGAATGGACCAGTCGAATGATTGACCAGACCCTCCTTTGCTTTCAGTTTTGGTGTCGAATAGGATGTAATCGCACACTCCTTCGTAGTCATAAGATTGCTTTAAATCATCTATTGTACGGATACCAAATGCCTTGTTGATCAATATGGATTGGTTTATCCTTTTTCGTAGCTCTTGACAGTATTCAGGACTCTCACTTCCATGCAGTTGTATTCCATCCAGTTGAAAATCCTCCATTTTGGTAAGAATCTTTTCTATCGTACAATCTACGAATACACCTATTCGTTTGACTTTCATAGGGATGTATTCGGGACGCTCAGAGACAAATCGTTTGGATTTTTCATAAAAGATGAATCCCATCCAGTCAACACCCAAGTTTTCTACCTCCTGGATGTTTTTTGCCTCTCTCATGCCACAAACTTTAATTATCATGAGCGTAATTAATTATGAATTTGTTGTATAAATGTTTTCAAGGCAGCTCCTGGGTCTTCTTCCTTCATGAATGTTTCTCCAATAAGGAATCCTCTGAATCCTGCATTTCGAAGCTCTTTTACCGTTGATGGATTGCTGATACCGCTTTCACTGACCAATGTGAATTCTTTTGGAAGAAGCTTGGCAATGTCGTAGGATTGCTGTACATCCGTGTGAAAAGTACCTAAATGACGGTTGTTAACGCCTAACATATCCACTTCTGGTGTGAGATAATCCAACTCTTTTTCATCATGAATCTCCAACAGAACTTCTAATTCCAACTGATGAGCTCGTTGTAATAGTTCATGACACTGTACTTTCGTCAGGTCTGCCGCGATTAACAAGACAGCATCGGCACCAATTAGTTTTGCTTCATATAACTGATATTCGTCAATGATGAAATCTTTACGAAGAATAGGAGTCTCTATTAGGGGACGTACTTCGCGGATGAAATTTTGGTTTCCACCAAAGAATGTGAAGTCGGTTAGTATAGAAATGGCAGATGCTCCATTTTGAGCATATTGTGGTACCACTTCAGTTACCTTGGCATTCTCATGAATCCATCCTTTGGAAGGCGATTTCCGTTTGAATTCACTGATGATTCCTGACTGACTATTCAGAAGTGAGTTACGCATGGAATGTTTGGCGAATTCGGACAATTCCATCTTCTTCTCCACTAGCTTGCGAAGATTCTCGAATGGTAAGAGCCCTTTGGACGCATCCACTTCTTTCCGCTTGTTGGCAATGATATCTTCTAATATATCTTTCATGATGAATGATTTAACTATTCAATTCAATGTATTTTGTTAAGACATTGTATGCTTTTCCACTTTCTAATGATTCTTTGGCAATACTGATACATTCATCAATGCTTTTATCCGGCTCTATTACTTGAATAGCAAAAGCTGCATTGATGAGGACGACGTCTTTTTGTGCCTCTGTGCATTGATTGGTTAATACATTATCAAAGATTTTTTTTGCTTCGTCTAATGTGTTTCCTCCATATAGCTCGTTTTGTTTGAAAGCTTTCATTCCAACTTTATCTGCAGTATAAATATGCTCTTTGGTGTTGGTTATTACTTTGAAATCTGAGGTTAAGGAGATTTCATCGTAACCATCTATGCTTGTGACGATTCCGAATTGAATGTTAAGTCGTTGATAGACTTGTTGGTATAATCTCATTTGATTTAAATCGGCTACACCTAAAAGTTGATGAGTGGGTCTGCATGGATTTACCAATGGACCTAAGAGATTGAAGAAGGTCGGAGTACCGAGTACACCCATTTGTTTTCTTGCAGGTGCAACATATTTCATTCCACTTGCAAACAAAGGCGCATGTTGATATACAAAACCGCAAGTTTCAATATTACGTCTTAACTGATCATTGTCGCTTGTAAATTTTATGCCATGTGCCTCCAAAACGTTACTGGCTCCCGATACACTGGAGGCAGCATAGTTACCGTGTTTAGCTACTTTGTATCCTGCACCAGCGACAACAAGACATGCCGCTGTCGATATGTTGAACGTGTTTTTGCCATCACCTCCCGTTCCAACAATATCAATTACGTTGTAGGGAGACAGATCAACTGCTTTTCCTGTAGCTAATAGACCTTCTCGAAACCCAATGATTTCATCTACAGTTACACCTCTCATCTGAATACCCATCAAGATAGCTGCTATCTGTTCATTCGAGTATTCTTCTTTTGTTATATCTATAATGATTTCTTTTGCCTGCTCCGAAGTGAAAGTCTCTTGGTGCGTGATTTCTTTTAATATTTTATCCATGGTCAAAAAAATGCGAATGATTAAAATGTCTGTTGATGTATTATTTATTTATCCAGTTGCTTATCATAACCTTGCCTTGAGGAGTTAAAATTGATTCAGGATGAAATTGAATGCCACGTATGTCATAAGTTTTATGACGGAGTGCCATGATCTGTCCTTCATCGCTAGTGGATATTATTTCAAGTGTGTCTGGTAATGTTTTTGCATCCACTACCCAGGAATGATAACGTCCGACCACGATGTCGTTGGGTAAACCTTTGAAAATGTAATCATCGGTAATGATGTGTGCCGGTGTTTGTACTCCATGAAATACTTCGCTTAGGTTGATTAATGTTCCTCCAAAGACTTCTCCGATCGCTTGTTCGCCTAGACAGATGCCTAAGATCGGTTTTTTCCCTGCATACTCTTTTATTACTTGTGTAAGCAGTCCAGCTTCAGACGGAATGCCTGGACCGGGGCTTAGTAATATTTTATCATATAGTGCAAGATCGTTTAGTTCAAACTGATCATTTCTATATACGGTAACATCTACGTCTAACTCTCTTAAAAGATGATACAGATTATAGGTGAAACTGTCGTAATTGTCTATTAATGCTATTTTCATATTGCTTTGTCTTTCTGTTTTTATTTACATTTTTTCTGCCATCAGAATGGCTTTGTGAAGAGCTCCAAGTTTGTTGTTGACTTCTTGCAATTCGTATTCTACATTGCTTTTAGCAACGATTCCGCCTCCAGCTTGAAACCATAATTCGTTATTACGAGAGACAAATGTACGGATGGTAATGGCTTGGTTGAGAGAACCATCCATGCCAATGAATCCAATACAACCTCCGTAAGCTCCACGATTGTGTGGTTCGTATTCACTTATGAGTTGCATGGCACGTACTTTAGGTGCACCACTTAATGTGCCCGCAGGGAATGTGTCTATGAAACTTTTAATAGGATCGGCTCCTTTGTCAAGATCCCCACTTACACGACTGACTAAGTGAATAACATGGCTGTAGTATTGTAAATCTTTATAGAACTCGATTTTTACATTGTGACAGTTACGACTTAAGTCGTTTCGTGCAAGATCAACTAACATGACATGCTCTGCATTCTCTTTAGGGTCATTTCTAAGGTATTCTGCATTTTTTGCATCTTCTTCTGTGTTCCCTGTACGTTTTGTTGTGCCAGCAATTGGGTCGATGAAAGCTTTGAAAATCGGTTCTGACTTGCTGCCTACGTTTTCTATTCTACAATGTGTTTCTGGTGAACTTCCGAAGATTCTGAATCCACCAAAGTCGAAGTAAAACAGATAGGGTGAAGGATTGATGCTGCGCAAAGCTCGATATAGTTTAAAATCATCTCCTTCGTATTTCTGAATGAAACGACGACTTAAAACAATCTGGAAGACATCGCCTCGCTTGCAATGAGCAATCCCTTTGCGGATGTTCTCTCTATGCTCATCATCTGTCAATGTACTTGTTGTTTCTCCAACAGGATGGAAATCGTAGAGACTTATCTTCGGACTATTGATTGTTTTTTCAATGAAACTAATGTTGCTAGATTCACCCTCTTGTAGTAACTCGTTGATGCTGAGTGAATTTCTGAAATGATCAAATACGATTACATATTTATAAAGGATATATATCATATCAGGAGCGTCATTTTTCTCCATTGTCTCGTCTTTAACGTCGATATTCTCAAAGTATCGTACAGCGTTGAAGGATGTGTATCCAAAAAGTCCGCATAACTTGGCATTCTCGCCCTGAATGTTGAAGGATTTTAGGAAATGGTTTATGATTGCTTCTGAACGATTCTCTTTGTTAATAGGTAGGTCGTAGGTGGAACCGTCAGGAAAATAGCAATGGCCGACACCATGTTCGATGGATACATGACCTAGGGGTTGAACACCAATGAATGAACGTCCGTTCTCTCCTCCATGATAATCAGAACTCTCCATTAAAGCACTTTGTGTGTAGAGGTCACGGAGACGTATATATGCGCTGACAGGAGTACATAGGTCAGCCAGCATATTTTTGGATTGTACTGTATAATTGAAAACTGTCATAATCTATTGTTTTTTAGTTTATATTTCGTCTTTATGTGCAAGAAAAGTCTCCAAATCTTTGTCTCCTCTTCCGCTAACTGTCAGTACGACAATGTCGTTGGGTTTGAATTGAACTTTAGGTAAAACACCTAATGCATGGGCTGATTCCAATGCTGGGATGATTCCCTCTAATCGAGTTAATTCAAATGCGGCACGAATTGCTTCGTCATCGTTGATGGCAAGGACTGTTGCACGATGCTGTTGAGCAATGTTGGCATGTATCGGACCTATTCCAGGATAGTCAAGACCAGCTGATATGCTATACGGCTCCACAATCTGACCGTCCTCAGTCTGCATGGTGAGCGTTTTGCTACCATGTAAGATGCCCAGTGTGCCTTTTTGAATAGTTGCTGCTGTGTATCCAGAGTCAACGCCTTTTCCTCCAGCCTCTGCCAATATGATTTTAACATCTAAGTTGTCTATGTAGTGATAGATGGTTCCTGCTGCATTGCTACCACCACCGACACAAGCGATTAGATAGTCAGGATCTTCCTTTCCTTCCTTCTCTTTAAGTTGCCATTTTATTTCTTCGCTGATGATGCTTTGAAGTCTTGCAACCATGTCGGGGTAGGGGTGAGGCCCTACTGTGGAACCTATGATGTAGAATGTGTCGGATGGATGACAGCACCAATCTCGAATAGCCTCATTGGTTGCATCTTTTAGTGTTTTATTGCCGCTTTCTACGGGAAATACTTCCGCACCTAACATCTTCATTCTTTCAACATTCATGTGCTGACGTTTCACATCGGTTGCTCCCATATATACACGACAAGGAAGATTCATAAGAGCACATACGGTTGCTGTTGCAACACCATGCTGTCCAGCACCTGTCTCTGCAATGATTCGTTTCTTTCCCATTTTTTTTGCTAATAGCACCTGACCTAAGGCATTGTTGATTTTATGAGCACCTGTGTGGTTCAGGTCTTCTCGTTTCAGGTAGATTTTGCAATTGTACTTTTCGCTGAGACGATTGGCAAAGTAAAGTGGAGATGGACGTCCTGCGTAGTCGCGTAATAAAGTGCGGAATTCAGATTGAAACGATTCACTTTCGATGATTGGTAAATACGCTTTTTTCAGATCTTCGACTGTCTTATAGAGAATCTCTGGAATGTAGGCACCTCCGAATTCTCCATAAAATCCGTTTTGGTCAACTAAGAATGATTTCATATTATTTGATGTTTTAATTATTAACAAAAAAATAAGAGACTCTACCGTGATGGTCGAGCCTCCTTCGTTTTGACTATGTTTATATATCTTTTTGATTGAATCTAACAAGGATGAGCAAACGCCCTCACAACTTTTTGTTCTGAGCTTTGCCACCACCAATATGTATGATTCAATATAATCATAATTGTTCTTTAATTTTGGTGCAAATGTAAGGAAAAAAATACATCGACAAAATTTTTTCTGTATTTTTTTACGAATATTTTTTCTTGATTGTAAAAAAATATTGTTATACTTTGTTCCCAATAATATTCTTTATATATTTGTGCGATTAGATTTGTAAAAACATAAAAACACAATACAAAAATGATTATGAAGACGAAATTTTTAGCAGTTATAGCTATTTTTTCTTTAATATGTTTTGAGGCTGGGGCTGCAGCTCGTTGTAAAGGTAAGTGTAGAGACGGAAAGGGTACCTACACATTTGAAGATGGAGAAGTTTATTCAGGAACATTTAAGGAGGGAAAGTTTGAAGGAAAAGGAACTTATACTTTCAAGAGTGGTGCTAAGTATGAAGGAGACTTTAAGGCTGGTGTTCGTGAAGGAAAAGGAAAGTTCACATATCCAACGGGAGATGTCTATGTCGGTGAGTTCAAAGCTGGATATCCTGATGGAAAAGGAGTATATACATATTCTACAGGAGATCGTTATGAAGGTGAATTCAAAGGCGGTAAGTTCGATGGAAATGGTACGTACTACTATGCAAGTGGAACAAAGCAGGTCGGTATCTTCGAAGAAGGTGACATGGTTGAGGAAATTAGTATTGAACGTCCTAAGAAAAAATAGTGGTTGATTGTGATATTAAATGAGTAGATAGGGGATGTTGCTGAATAAGCAACCTCCCTACTTTTTTTTAAGATGAAAAACTATATATACATTATTTTATTTGCGTTTTCTTTTTTTTCGTGTCAGAATTATAGTGAGTTTGGCATTGGTGTTAGCCAAGATACAATTGATTCGGTCAAAGTCGCAGATTCGTTACTTGTTATACCTTCAATGAAGTTGTCAAAGGATTCTGTTTGTGTTTGTTTTTCTTTTATTGATGCAAAAGCATCTCGTATAGAGTCTTGTTTGCCTGTTAATCTGATTTTCTCAGAAGGTCTCTCTTCTTATATGATGAATCATCCAGGTAGGTATGATACGACATTGCCTCTAATGGATATGTGTTTGGTCGTGGCTTCTGATACTTTCTTCTATTCTTTGGCAGAATATGCTGGAGATACGTTAAAAGAGACGATTACATTGGATGTGTTTCAAGTGAAAGGTCGTATAATGGAGGAAGATGGCACACCGCTGAAACATATGCCTGTTCATATTCACCCTAAGTATAAGGCTAAAACATATAAGATTAGAAATAAAATTCGCGAGAAAGATAATTTTGATAATGATATATTAACTTATACGGATTCCTTAGGTTATTATAAAGCGTATGTGCCACATGAAGTTTCTTCGTTAACATTACGCTCTTGTGGTTTCTTGATTGGAACAATTTCTAAGCTCGAATTGATAAAATATCCTACTCAGAACTTCTTATATATGCCGGTTGCCATTCAAAATATATGTGGCGAAACAGTGCCGGATTATGTTTGTTCTGTTACGGTCAAAGATATGGGTATCACTACTTCAATGAGTGATTGGGACGACTTTTTCAAACATGATGATTTGCTTGAGTCTGTTGATGATGTTATTCTTACAGCTAGATACGGCAAGTCTGTTATGTCACGAAAAATCAGGAAAAGAGATGCCGTATTCCGTAATGCAGCCTTTTCTATTTGTAAACATTATTAGAATGTGATTCTGAACAAATTCAAAAATCCAACGAAATGAATTTATAACCTACCCTTAATCTTTATGGTCTATATTTGGCTATAGCCAAGATTGATTGGGCATCTTTGTCTTGCATCAAAAGATCGTTGATTGTGAGTTGGGATTCTTTCTCCATATACTCAGAAACAATCTTCCAACCTATCCATAAAACCGCTTGACTAGGAGCGTTGTGCCCCTCTTCGTCTGAAAAATATTTCGTGTTGTTGGCTGGGAAAAGGTAATCTGAAATGGTCTTTGAATCAGTGGAGAATAGCTGATTGTATTCTCGTAGATAATTCCACATTCCTTTCTCGTTTTCTTCACACCAATCCCATTGCTCTTGATTGTATCCGATTAGGAGCTTTTTGTCGATATTAGGCAAAATGGATTCTATCGTGTAAAGCATCTTTCCATAGTGTATCATGTTGTCCAAGAGATTTCCACCTTCTTTTTGTAGAGGATATTCTGAACAAATCCAATGATATAATGCATCAGGAACAATTTTTTCTCTCTTCAGATTTGGAATCATGTAGTCGTATATTCCTGGTACGTGTTGGTAGTTTTTGTAGTCTTCTCCTAAAAAGTATTCAAGAGAAACATAAATTGTGGAAGAATCTGCAGCTATGTATTCTGCGAAACAAGAGAAAAAAGTACACACCTTCGGAATATTAAACGAAGGAATGAGTGCCTTAGCTCTGGAAAAAGCATGGGTGAAATTTTCTTCTAAGTCTGATACGTTTTCATATTCTTTTTCGCAGTCTTGGAATAATTCTCCATAGGCTGGGTGAGATAAGAATAAGTAGAATAGTGTAGCAGGATTGATATTCTGTGTGCCTGTCAGTGCACCTAATTGATACATATACAAGGAGTATTGTTCCTTATATCTGTCTCTGATTTGGTTGATTTGCTGCAGCATACAGAGTGAATCATTGTCGGGTATGTCAACCGTCATCATATCGTAGTTGCCTGTGATGGCTGGTCGGGTGATACAATCATTCAACTGATAGATGTCCTTATCCATACGGATGATTTCAGTTTTCGCTTCTGGAATGTCCGATACACTTATTTCTTGAAAACGATTTTGCTTGTTGCAACAGGGTAGGGTCGCAACAAGCAAAATCAAAGAGAAAATTTCAAATGACTTTTTCATTCTTATTGATATAATTTGGCTTTGATAGCGGCAATTTCGTCGCTGCTTATATAATCATCGTAATCCATTCTCTTGTCAATGATTCCGTTTGGCGTGAGTTCGATAACACGGTTACATATTGTTTGGATGAACTCATGGTCGTGAGATGACATCAAAATGTTTCCTTTGAATAGTTTCAATGTGTTATTGAATGCTTGAATAGATTCCAAATCCAAGTGGTTGGTTGGTGAGTCTAGAACTAGACAGTTCGCATTCTTCAACATCATTCTGGAAATCATGCAACGCATCTTTTCACCTCCGGATAAGACACTTGCTTTTTTATAGATTTCTTCACCAGTGAAAAGCATTCGTCCTAGATAACCTCTGACAAAAGATTCATTTGTGTCTGGCGAGTATTGTGCCAACCAATCGACCAACTTCATGTCTGTATTAAAGAAATCTGTATTGTCAAGAGGTAGGTATGCAGGTGTAATCGTGACACCCCATTTATAGGTACCTGTTGTGGCTTTTATCTTTTCGTTGATGATTTCAAAAAAGGCGGTCATGGCACGTGGATCATGAGACAAGAATACAACTTTATCCTCTTTTTCGATGTTAAACGTGGCATTTTTGAACAATACCTCACCTTCTGGTGTTGTGTATGATAAATCATTCACTTCTATGATTTGATTACCAGGTTCACGGTCTGGCGTAAATATGATACCTGGGTATTTTCTTGTTGAAGGTTGAATCTCTTCAATGTTAAGTTTCTCCAACATCTTTTTACGGCTGGTTGTCTGCTTGGATTTTGCCACATTGGCACTGAATCGTTGAATGAACTCCAAGAGTTCCTTTTTCTTTTCTTCAGCTTTCTTGTTCTGTTGAGCTTGTTGTCTCAGTGCTAATTGACTTGATTCATACCAGAAGCTATAGTTTCCAGCAAACATGTTGATCTTACCATAATCGATATCAACGGTGTGGGTACATACGGCATCCAAGAAATGTCGGTCGTGAGAAACAACCAACACAGTATTGTCAAAATCAGCCAAATAGTTCTCTAACCACATAACGGTTTCCAAGTCGAGGTCGTTGGTCGGCTCATCCAAAAGTAGATTGTCAGGTTTTCCGAACAATGCTTGAGCAAGTAGAACACGCACTTTCTCTTTACCGCTGAGCTCTTTCATGAGCTTGTAATGTAGCTCTTCTTTGATTCCAAGTCCGCTCAATAGCGCTGCAGCATCGCTTTCAGCATTCCAGCCATCCATTTCGGCGAATTTTTCTTCTAGTTCAGATGCACGAATACCATCTGCATCTGAGAAGTCTTCTTTTGCATAAAGAGCATCTTTTTCTTGCATTACATTCCATAGTGGTTCGTGTCCTCTCAAAACGGTTTCGATGACAGGAACATCGTCAAATTGGAAGTGATCCTGACGAAGCACAGAAAGACGTTCTCCAGGGGCGATTGTGACACTTCCTTTGGTAGGTGTCAAATCTCCGCTTATCACTTTTAGAAAAGTTGACTTTCCTGCACCGTTGGCTCCGATGATACCGTAACAGTTGCCGCTAGTGAATTTTAAATTTACATCTTGAAAAAGAATTCGTTTGCCGAATTGTACTACAATGTCTGAAGCTGTTATCATATATTATTTTCTGTTTTGTTTTGCAATGCAAAGATACTATTTTTATTTGTAACGTGGAAGAAATCAATTTTTGATAAAATTGTAATTGCTCAGGCAAAAAAATCTCGTTACTTTATAATGTGGTAACGGTGTATGTGTTGGCATCTATCCATTGAATTTCAGGATCTCTCTTAAACCAGGATATTTGCTTTTTGGCATAATGACGTGTGTTTTGTTGAATCATCTGTTTGGCATACTCGAATGTCCACTTCCCATCAAAATATTCAAATAATTCTTTGTATCCAACGGTGTTAAGAGCATTCAATTCTTTATAAGGGTAGAGCGCTCTAGCTTCTTCTTCTAATCCATCATCGAACATCTTTTCCACTCTTAGGTTGATTCGTTGATATAACTCTTCTCGAGGTCTTATGATGCCGATTTTTTGAATCTCGAAAGGCCTTTCTTTATTTGCGTTTTTTCGGATGGAAGAGTAGGACTGGCCTGTCTGTAAACAGATCTCTAGTGCATGAATGATTCTTTTCCCGTTTTTTTGATCTACTATATTATAGTAGTCTGGGTCTAGTAATTTTAGCTGTGCCTTTAGCGGTTCTAATCCTTCTGTTTCGAATGTATTCCATAGTGAAGATCGAAGTTCCTCATCTATGTTAGGAATATCATCAATGCCTTTGCATATTGCATCAATGTATAGCATGGATCCTCCTGTCATTATTAATGTGTCGTGACGTTTGAATAGTTCATCACATTTCGCTAGAGCATCCAATTCATATTTCCCGCAGCTATAGTAATCGTGAATAGATAGATTTCCGATGAAATGATGAGGAACTCTTTTGAGTTCTTCATCAGTAGGGGCTGCTGTTCCGATTTTCATCTCTCGAAACATCTGTCTGGAATCGCAGGAGAGAATCTCGGTGTGAATTTTTTCTGCCATTTGCAGACTATATTCTGTTTTCCCGACAGCTGTAGGTCCTAATATTATAATCAGTTTTTTCTTCATGTTGCGAAGATACAAAAAAGCGAGGAGTTTCTCCTCGCTTTTTTAATGGTTTATGTTGTGTTTGATTAGAACCAACGAACATAACAGAAGTCTTGACGATGTGCCAAGTCCTCATTTTTAGGGAACATACGGAATGCGTATTTATATGCACCTGCACGAGAGATACGGTCTTGCAAACGGAAGTATAATTTTGTTCCTTCTGTTTTGTAAAGTTCCATCTCTTTCTTAGCGTCTAATGTTTCATTGTTTCCTGCATTGAAGATGGATACGAAATCAACGCCAATTCTTTGATCTGCTAGATCTTTTGTGTCGATTACAGCTTCAACAACGTAGTTGTCACCCACCTCTGCATTAGATAATAATTTATCAGACAAAGTTGTAGAAACAATTTCGATTTGATCCCACTTGGCTGCCACTTCTTCTTTCCATGCTGCAATTTCTTTTGCTTTAGCATAGTTGTTGGCTGTGATGAATGCCTTACGTTCACCTAATGGTTTATAGAACTTTCTGATGTAATCATCCAACATACGTTTTGTTGTATAGTTTGGAGTAATCTTCGCAAATGAATTTTTGATGGTTTGAATCCATTCAGGAGAATATCCTTTACTATTGGTTGCGTAGTACATAGGAATGATTTCAGTCTCTAATATTCTATAGATAGTTGCAGCATCCAATTGATCTTGGTATCCTTGATTGTCGTATGTGCGTTTTTCTGTCAACGCCCATCCTGCGCCTTCACGATATCCTTCTAACCACCATCCATCTTTAACAGAGAAGTTGATTACACCATTCATTAATGCTTTCTCTCCAGATGTTCCAGATGCTTCAAGTGGACGGGTTGGTGTGTTCAACCAGATATCAACACCAGCAATCAATCGTTTTGCCAAGGCAATGTCATAGTTCTCCAAGAAGATGATCTTACCAATGAACTCTGGCATGCGAGATATCTCGATGATTCGTTTTATCAAGCCTTTACCACCACCGTCGGCAGGGTGAGCTTTTCCTGTGAAGATAAATGTTACAGGACGATCTGGGTTGTTGACGATTTCAGAAAGTCTCTTTAAATCAGTGAACAATAGATGAGCACGTTTGTAGGTGGCAAAACGACGACCGAAACCAATAGTCAACGCATTTGGATTGCTTTTTCTTTTTACTTCCATGATGCGAGTTGGGTCTCCTTGTGTGCTTAACCATCTCTCGGTGTATTTCACATCGATGTAATCAAACAGTTTCTTTCTTAACTTCTTTCTTGTTTCCCAAATCTTCTCATCTGGCACATCATAAATCTTTTGCCACATCTTTTCGTCAGATTGGTTCTGATAGAATTCTATGCCAAATGTCTCTTCAAATAACTTTCTCCATGAAGAATCTGCCCATGAAGGAAGGTGTACACCATTGGTAACGTAGTTTACGTGAGACTCTTCTGGGAAATAACCTTTCCAGATTGGAGCAAACATCTTTTTAGAAACTTCACCATGCAACCAGCTTACACCGTTAACCTCTTGACATGTATTACAAGCAAATACGCTCATAGAGAATTTCTCATTCTTGTCTCCTGGATTTTCACGTCCCATATCCATCAATTCATCCCAAGAGATGCCTAATCTTTCAGGATATTGATTCATGTACTTCCAGAATAATCCTTCTTCAAATTTATCATGACCTGCAGGAACAGGAGTGTGAACCGTATATAGAGAGGAAGAACGAACAACTTCGAATGCTTGACGGAATGTTAAGCCTTCTTCTTTGATGTAGTCATATAGACGTTGAATATTGATTAAAGCAGCATGGCCTTCGTTGCAGTGGTAAGTGTCGTGCTTGATGCCTAATTTCTTCAACATAAGAATACCACCGATACCTAATAAGTACTCTTGCTTCAATCTGTTTTCCCAATCACCACCATATAGCATGTGTGTGATTGAACGATCATATTCAGAGTTCTTGTCAATGTCAGTATCCATCAAATAAAGATTGATACGTCCGACAGCTACTTTCCAGATATTTGCGTAGATGATTCGATCGTGGTAAGGAACTTCCAATAAGTCAGGGTTACCATGTTCGTCTTTAACAAGAGAAAGAGGCAAATTGCTGAAGTTCTGAGCTTCGTAGTTGGCAATTTGGTCTCCGTCCATAGACAATGTCTGTGTGAAGTAACCATAACGGTATAAGAATCCGACAGCTGTCATATCTACGTTGCAGTCGCTGGCTTCTTTTAAATAGTCTCCTGCTAATACACCAAGACCTCCAGAATAGATTTTTAAAATATCTGTTAATCCATACTCCATTGAAAAGTATGCGACAGATGTTTTCTTAGGGTCTTTTGGCGTATCTACATATTTTCTGAATTTTTTATATACAGTGTCTATATTAGCCAATAACTCTTTGTTGTTTTCAACAGCCTCTAATTTTTCAATTTCGATGGTGTTCAAAAATAAAATAGGATTTCTTCCACATTTATTCCAAAAATCAGCGTCTATGGATTTGAATAATTTTCTTATCTCAGGATTCCAAGACCAACAAACATTTAATGCCAATTCCTGTAATTTTTCCAACTTGGCTGGTACTTTTGATTTTGTGTTAACCTCTTTCCATGAAGGAGAGTTTACGCGATTTAATTGTAAGCTCATTTTTTAAGTGTTTTATTGAAGTTTAGTTATTATTCTTTATTTTGAAAGTGCTATGTTAAAAGCTTTCTCGTAATAATTTATGAAATCATCCCAAGAACATTTTTTAGCTATTGACATTGCTTTCTTTTTGGTTGCATCATACTCCTTTTTGCTCATGTTCGCTAACTGCTTGATGTTGTTTTGTATTTCGTATGCAGCGGCGAAATAGTTGTTGTCAGTTCGATGAATGACAGCCACTCCATTGCTTATGTCAATAGGCTCTTTTGAGCACCACAATCCAAATCCAGCCAAGTCGGTGGTGATGGTTGGTATTCCAAATGCAGCACTCTCGAGTGGAGTGTATCCCCATGGCTCATAATAAGAGGCGAATAGGGTTAAATCCAGTCCGATTAGCAGGTCGTAATAGCTCTTGTTGAAGATACCGTCATCTCCATTCAAGTAGCTTGGTACCAAAATAACCTTCACGTTTTGGTCTTCGTTGTTGTCGAAGTGGAACGTGTTCATTGTGTGTAAGATCTGATCATCCCAGAAATTGTAAATCTCGTGTGTGATGTTTTTCCTATACACATTATAATTGGCTTCTGGATCTTCAAGTTTCTGTTGCAAATCTTTCCTTGCCCCCATGTTCCATCCTGGTACTAAGATGAAGGCAACGATTTCTTTCTTGAAATCAGGGTCGCTTGCTACTAATTTCAGTGATTCTAAGAATAAGTCTATCCCTTTGTTCCGAAACTCATATCGACCTCCGGTCCCAACAAATATTACATCGTCCGATAGCTTATACCCGAATAGATTTTCTGCAACGGAACGAAGAAGTTTCTTTGCTGTTTTTCTTGCTTTCGTGTATTGTGCACCGGTAGGAATGAAGTCGTCTTCAAAACCGTTAGGGGTTACAATGTCTGGCATTTTCCCCAAAAGTTGTTTACATTCCTTCGCTGTTATGTCACTGACAGTGGTGAAGCAATCTGCCTGAAGCGCAGCGTTCTTCTCAACAAGATGCTTGGCTTTGACGTTTAATTCATTCGCCATTTGATCACCATTGTATCCAGTGAAGTATTCATAAAGTTTTTTTCCGTTGAAACAGATGGAACGTCCTGTCGTCGTGGCATGTGTCGTGAACAATGTCTTGATGTGCGGACAATGAATCTTAGTGTATAATAAACCAGATCCTGTGGTCCATTCATGAAATTGTGCTACGATTTTTTTCTTCTCGATTTTATTGAAATGACAAAAATCCTCGATGATCTTCGCTGTTGCATATCCGAAAAGAACTGATTCATTGTAGTCCCCATAGGCATCCATGGAATCTACTTTGAAGTGGTCCCACATTTCGTAAAGAAAAGAATTTGTATCGGCAGCAAATGTGCTGTGATCAACCAATATTACAATCGGCTTTCCTGGAATATCCCATCGTCCGACACGTACTCTGATGTTTCTCTTATTACAGCTCGACGTCCATTTTTTGAATAGGGTGTTATCTTCGATGAAAAAAATATTCTCTTTTCCCTCGAAGTCTGGACCTATATAAATTAGGTTTTCCTTATGTATGGCATATAATGCTTTGGCTTGTGAAGATAAAACGGTATATATGCCTCCAATCTTATTACAGACCTCCCAACTGATTTCAAATACGTAGTCTGGATCGTTTATTTTATTTTCCATATCTAATTCTATAGAATTCCAAATTTCAAGCGAAAATAATGAAAAAATTTTTTTTTTTGAAGTTTTGAACCTATTTTTTGTTAGTACCATAGAGGATAATCACTTGCATCCGTTCTCTTCTCGTATTTCAAGTCTTGAAGCATGGATGATTTCACTCCTATATGAAAGTTGAATCCTTGATTAAGACCAAAAGGAATGAAATCCAATGTGGCTGACCAGCAGTGAAGATTTCGTCTGATACTACATGAGGTGTAGGACATTTCATGATTGATGAAATCGTATCCTGAACTGATGGTGAACATCCAGTTCTTTGAGAAATTTATGCTACCGGAGAAGTTGAGCGATTGGGTGAGCCTTCGGTCATATTCTAAGGATTCTTTGTTGAATATATAGTTTCCATAAGCAATGGAGTAGCTTACATTTAGATTCCATGGCAATGAAAACTCTTCGTAGCCGTCGGGATCTTCTTGCTTCTCTTGTTTTTTCTCAAGATCAGTTATTTGATTATCTAATAAATCGTCCAGATTTTCAAAGTCTGGGTTGAGTCCATCATCCTCAGGATATTCATTTTCCTGTTTCTTGCTTTTCTTGAATGTGTTATTGTTGAATGTGTAGTTGAAGGATGTCCTTGCATTCGTCAGCCTGAAAAGCCTTCCGTTACGTTCCATCTCAGTGGTTTTGGATTTGTAAGGTGCTCCGTTCTCATCTAACATATAAGTATAGGGACAATAGCCTGCAACAACATTGAATCCAATCCTTTGTGTGAATTTTAATCGTAAGTTTACATTGAGGTCAGACCATGCGGGTTCATCCTCTTCTGCAAATAGGTTGTAACTTGTGTTCAAGGATAGATTGTCTATGAGTGATATTTTTTTATATCCCGTTGAATCTTTGTCCGAAGCTACTTTCATCTCTACATTGTTAGATAGACTGAAGTTGACGATTCCGCCGCCGTTACTGGTCGGGCCACCATAGTAGTTATGCTGGAAATAGCTATATTTAATGGTATCCATGGAGGCATCTGGGAATCTGCGAGTGTATTCCCCATAATAGTATTGATTAAAGTGAGGCCATGGACGTTCCATTTTAGGAGAGAAAGACAAACCGACAGATGGTTGAAGCACGTGTCGTATCATACTAATCTTTTTGCCCCAGATAGGTTGATAGAATCCATATAATTGAGTGCTTAAGTTTAAGTTGGCACTCATATCATTGATTCGATAGAAACCGTTTTCATTGCGGGTATCAACTTTTTGATTTTGCTCGTTCCATTCTTGATAGACTTTCTTGAAATACCATTTCTCGTTGTAGCCGAGTGATGGTGTTAAAATAAGGTATTTAAATAATGTATAAGACGCGCCTATTGAGAACTGGTTTTTGATACCATTATTCCAGTCGTTTAGAAGGTTCGCTTCGAATAGTTTATCCTGTTTGGTGGATATGTAGTTGTCGAAATTCAGTCCGTATGTTAAATATATTTTTTCATACCATTTGTCTTTCCCTATTTTTTCCTTCCGCTTGAAAGGATAGACACGTGACATGCTGAGGTTGATAGTCGGCAGCTTAAGAGAAAGCGTAGAGTCGCTTTGTCTTTGGTTGATAGTGAAGTTGGTGGTTAATGAAAATGGTGATTCTGGAAATTTGTATGTGTAGTTGATACTGGATGATTTGTTGTTCTCGCCATAGGTGGATGGGTTATAATGAGAACTTGTATTGTTTTTGTTGTATGATGTGGAGGTGAAGTTGATAGACGCAGAGAATGTGCTGAAAGGATTCGCTTTTGGATCCTGAGCATGCGTCCAAATCACTTTGAAGTCATTCATCTGAACATAGTCGGGTAATGTCTTCTCACTTGTTTTTGTGGATTGATACCCCACATAAAAGTTTCCGTTGAATTTATATTTTTTCTTGTAACGGGAAGTGGCATTTAGTGCCCATGAACCTTTTGTGTAAATGTCTCCACGAATAGCTAAATCCACGTAATCGTTGATAGCCAAATAATAACCTCCGTTTCGAAGATAAAAACCTCTGCTTGATTCTTCTCCAAAGGTTGGCATCAAGATACCAGATGAATATTTCTCCGTGAATGGGAAAAAACCAAATGGAAGAGCAAGAGGAAGCGGCACATCTTCGATGACGAGATATGCTGGACCCGCCACAATGTATTCACCCGGTTTTACCTTCGCTTTTGTTAGGTTCAGATAAAAGTGTGGGTGCTCATGTTCGTCACATGTGGTGTATTTACCGTTTTTCATTAAAAACGTATTGTCTTCTAGTTTTTTTGTCTTTTCACTGGTGACATAACCTTCGCCTTGTTGAGTGACAACATTGCGTATCAATCCTTTTTTTGTTCTGAAATTGAAATCGATACAGTCTGATTCGTAACTGTCAGGACCATCTTTGAAAATAGGTCTGTTGATAAGTGCGCCAACAGAATCTTTCCCAGGAAGAGCGTGAACCATGTTGCTGTCAGTGTTCAGTTCAATGTGGTCAGACGTTAATTCCATGGTTTGGTACTTTACGTTTGCTTGACCGTATAGGTATGCATGGCCATTGGCATAAAACACAATTGAATCTTTCGCTGAGTAGTGAACAATATCTTCAATTGCATCATTAGAAAATCGAATAGTTTCTGCTTTTTTCCCTGTTGAATCTTTATCTACAGCATTTTTTGTCTCTTTTGAAGAGCCATTTTCCGCTTGTGCTTGCACATGATTACATGCAAAAATAAAGACGGAAAATTGTATGATAATATATATGTATCTCTGTATCAAAAGTTTAAATATAATTTTTTTTGAATATTTATTCAGTGCAAATATATGATTTTTTTTCCTAAATTTGCTACGTAATTTTTAAATAGAAGTAGATGAGAAAATCTTTTTATTTTTTTAGATTTTTGTACTTGACTTTTGTTTTTCTTGCTTCTACGGGACTTGCCTATTCGTCGGACAAACCTTTTATTGTTGTCATTGATGCAGGTCATGGTGGAAAAGATGCGGGAGCCATTGGTTACACGCTGAAATTACAGGAGAAATCAGTCAACTTAAAAACAGCTTTGAAACTTGGTGCTTTATTGGAAAAAGAACCAGGTGTTAAGGTTATATATACTAGGAAGAAAGATGTTTTTATTCCGTTGGATGATCGTGCTCAGATTGCAAATAAAGCGAAGGCAGACCTTTTTATATCTATTCATGCGAATGCTGCAGAAAATAGGTCAGCAAAAGGAACTGAAACCTATACGTTGGGTTCGTCATCTGCGAACTTGGATGTGGCTATGCGAGAGAACTCAGTTATTTTGTATGAGTCAGATTATAAAACAAAATATAAGGGATTTGACAACAGCTCCGAATCCTATATAATGTTTGATTTTATTCAGTCTAAATATATTGAGCAGAGTCTTGGCTTTGCCTCTTCTATAGAGAAACAATTCCAAAATATTAATCGTACTAGTCGAGGTGTGAAACAGGCAGGTTTCTGGGTTTTGAAACAGACATCAATGCCTGCAGTGTTGGTTGAACTTGGCTATCTGTCAAATAAAGAAGAAGAGGCTTTTTTGAGTAAAGATGCAAATATTGAAAAGTTCGCTAAGTCGATTCACAAAGCTTTTGTCTCTTATAAATCAAAGCATGATAAGAAGAATGGTGTCTCATATCAAGAGGAGGTGAGAAAAAATAATGAATCTGCAAATGTGTCGGACGATGCTTCGAAGAAAACTGTTGAAGATAAAAAAGATGATAAAGCAAAGGCAGAAGAGACTGACAAACAGACGTCCATAGATTCAACTAAAGTAGTTGTGGAAGAAAAGAAACAAGATGAGATACGATATGCTGTTCAGTTTTGTAGCTCAAGTACACAGAAACCATTAGATTGCAGAGATTTCAAAGGATTTGTTCCTGCTAGAGAATTTATAGAAACAGGCACCTATAAATATAAATATGTTTATGGTGACGAAAAGACCTTCCAGGAGGGATTGAAACTGAGGGATGAAGTAAAAAAGAAGTTCCCGGATGCCTTTTTGGTCGTTATAAAAAATGGTGTTAAATTGCCGATGAATGAGGCAAGGAATTATTACAAATAAAAAACAAGGAAAAATAAACAGGGGAGAGTATGGAATTCAAAATTACAAAAGAGTTTAAAATCGGTGTATGGGTGATTATAACCATTGCATTGACATTTTTCGGAGTGAACTATTTGAAAGGTATTAATATATTTCATCCAACCAATTATTACTATTTGAAATTTGATCGCATCAATGGATTGGTGGAGACAAATCCTGTAAATATAAAAGGATACAAGGTGGGTTTGGTTCAAGAGATTATCTATGATTATGATAACCCAAGTGAAAAGGTGGTTGTTGTGTTGCAGGTGGATGACGATTTAAAAATCCCTGTTGGTACAAGAGCAGGATTAGTTTCAAGTCTATTGGGAAGCCCCTCAATAGAGTTATTTATGGAACCTAATCCATCGACAGAATATTTCAAGAAAGGAGATACGATTCCTTCTTATGTGGATGACGGCGTGATGGAGGCATTGTCAACCGAATTGATGCCGCGAATTCAATCTATCATACCACAGTTGGATTCGTTGATGGTGTCGCTGCAAGTAATTGCTAAAAATAAAGCGATAGAAAAATCATTGGATAATATTCAAGTTATCACAAACAATCTAAAGGGAACTTCTGTCGGATTGAATAAATTAGTGGATAAGGATGTCCCTCAGTTGTTGGGTAATGCAAATTCTGTTATGATGAAATTAGATAAGGTGGGTGATGGCCTTTCTCGTGTTGATTTTAATAAGACAGTTAATCAGTTGAATCAAACGTTGGCAGGAGTTCAGAATGTAACAGATAAGTTGAATAGAGGAGAAGGTACACTTGGTATGTTGCTGACAGACAAGGGAATGTATAATAATTTAAACACAACAATAGGAAGTGCAAATGATTTGTTATTGGATTTAAAAGCGAATCCAAAACGATATGTTCATTTTTCTTTGATGGGTAAAGATAAAGATAAATAATTTAGAATAATTCTAAATAACAAAAAAAGTGAATTTAATTTTTTTGTGTTAAAAACCTTAAAAGTCGGTATTTGAAATAGTTCTTATCGAAATCAAAAAAACGTTGTGTATTTTTATAAAATACTATAAATCAGAACGTAAAAAAAAAGCATTTGCTATAACTATTTGAATATGAGTATTCAAAATATATATATTTGATTATTAGATAGTTGTGAACTTTTTTGAATAACCAAATTTTTTATTATTTTTTTTTTTGAAGAAAAAAGAATGATATTTGCGTTGCAAAGAAAAAACAAAGTTTTATGAACGAGTATAGAGATAATGCCCCTGAATGTGAGGTTTTATGGAACAGATGTCTTACAATCATAAAAGACAATATTCGGGAACAGGAATATAAGACGTGGTTTGAGCCTATTGTGGCAGAGCGTTGGGAGGATCGCACATTGACGATTCAAGTTCCTAGTTCTTTTTATGCTGAATTTGTTGATTCTCACTATGCAGATTTGATGAAGAAGACCTTTGACCGTGTAATGGGAGAGGGAACAAAATTGATGTATAGTATAGTGGCTGAAAGTGTAGAAAGAACTAAGATCATTCAAGCTCCGACTCCTTCTCCTGCATCAGGATTTAATCCATTTGCCAGAAACATTAGGCCTGCGGTAGAACCACAATTAAATCCTAATTATACATTTGATACATTTGTAGGTGGACCATGCAATAAATTGGGTAAAGAGGCTGGATTATCAGTTGCGAAGACTCCATATAAAAATACATTTAATCCTTTGTTTGTCTTTGGTGGGTCTGGTTTAGGAAAGACTCATTTGGTGCATGCAATAGGATGGGAGGTTTTGAAGAATAATCCAGAAAAAACAGTTCTGTATGTTGATGCCAATCGTTTTCAGCTTCAGTTTACGGATGCTTGTTTGTGTAATAAGACAAATGAGTTCTTGAACTTCTATCAACAGATTGATGTTCTGATTGTCGATGATATTCAGTTCTTGTCTAACAAAACGGCTACACAGAATGTTTTCTTTCAGATATTCAATTATTTACAGCAGACTGGCAAACAGATTATCTTGACGTCTGATTGTTCGCCAAAGGTTCTGAAAGGATTGGACGATAGAATTTTGAGCCGATTCCGTTGGGGATTGACAGTTGAATTAGAGGCTCCTTCACAGAATACTCGTATGGCAATTCTTCAGGCAAAGGTTAGAAATGAAGGTTTGCTGATACCAGAAGAAGTTATTGAGTACATTGCTAAGAATGTAACAGATAATGTTCGTGAGTTGGAAGGTGTTGTTGTCTCTTTGTTGGCTCAATCCACTTTAACTAAGACAGAGATCAACATTGAATTGGCAGAACGTGTCATTGGACGTATTGTCAATGTTGCAGAGAAGACAATCACGGTTGAATCTATTCAGAAATTGGTATGTGACTATTTCCATTTGAATGCAAGTGATATTCAAACTAAATCACGTAAAAGAGAGGTGGTTCAAGCAAGACAGATCTCAATGTATTTGGCTAGGAAATACACCAAAAATTCTTTGTCGTCAATTGGTGAGCAGATAGGCAATAGAGATCATGCGACAGTTCTTTATGCTTGTAATGCTGTAAGTGATTTGCTGAAATATGACAAAACATACAGACAAAGTTTAGAGTCAATTGAGAATTTATTAAAATAAAGTATATATTTGTAGCTGTAAAAACTAGATAGATTATGGTATATAATTTGATTCTAAAATCAGATGAGGTAGAGGATTTTGTTCGTGAGATAGAAATCGATTCTGAAGCTACATTTTTAGATTTACACGATGCGATATTGGCATCCGTGAATTATTCGAATGACCAGATGTCGTCTTTTGTGATTTGTGATGAGGATTGGGAAAAGGAAACCGAAATCACGCAAATAGAAATGGACACAGCTTCGGATGTGGATAGTTATATCATGGAGAGTACAAGATTGGATGAGTTTTTAAATGATGAAGGACAGAAACTGATGTTTGTTTTTGATTATTTAAATGAACGCTCATTCTTTATGGAACTTAAGTCTATTCGCACAAAAGTGAATTTGCCTAAGCCTGTATGCAAGTTAAAAAAAGGAAAAGCTCCAGCTCAGGTGTTGGATGGATTATTCTTAGATGATGAATCCTTATCTAAGAAAAATAATCAACTTTTCATAGATGACCAAGAAGATTTCTTGGATGGTGAAGGATTCAATGAGGATGAATTAGATGGATTAAGTATAAATGATAATTATTTTGAAGAGTAGTTCTTGACTACTCTTCCTTTGTTTTCCAGGAAAATGCGTGATAAGGGCATATAAAAAAACTTATTGCATCATATTACATCAAAAACATCAGGTGAGTCAGATACACCATTATGTCTTCCGCATTTTTGAGTTTGTTGAATTTTTTTTGTATTTCAATGTTTTTAGTATATATTTGAAATCAGTTTAATTTAATACCAATCGTTATGAGAAAAACAGTTTATTCATTAGTGTTGGCATTTTTTGCATTTTCTTTGTTCTCTGCTCAGGCACAAAAAAAAGTGGATGGAAAGGTCTTGAAAGAAGTGAAGGAGTGGCGTATTGATGGATCAAAGAAAAAGTTGGATCATTTGACAAGATATTCTGAAGGAAGGAAAGTTGAGGAGATTGAATATTCTTCTATCGGTGAGCAGAAATCACGAAAGACATATGCCTATAATGAAAATGGTAAATGTATAGAAGAAAAAGAATATGATGAGTATAATAAGTTGGTTAAGACCACTCAATATGAATACCTTGAAAATGGCAAGAAAAAGTCACAAACAACCATTTTACCTAATGGCAAAGTGAAGAGCGTCAAGGAATTTGAATACATTGTAGAATAATGATAGATCAAGTCGTTAAAACGATAGATGAAAAGCTTTCTGCTTTTGACACCATCTCTTTGGAAGAAATGAGTGGCATTCGATTGATGAATCGCATTGATACTAAATTCTTAGTGAATGTGACCCAGTTGCCTATTCTTCTTGATATGGCTCAAAAAGACTACTTTGTACAGAAGATAGGTGATTTAAGAAAAGCATTTTATCGAACGTTATACTATGATACGCCGACCGCTACAATGTACACAGTACATCATGATGGCAAGTTGAATCGACAGAAAATACGTGTTCGTGAATATGTCGAGTCGAATCTTATGTTTCTTGAGGTAAAAACCAAAAGTAATAAAGGACGTACATCTAAGAAACGAATTACGGTAACGGATGAAAATGTATTACAGAATCCTGAGGCTATTGCTTTCTTGAATGAAAAGTCTAAGTTCAAAATGAATGAGATTGATTTTCGTTTGCGAAACAGCTTTTATCGTATTACGTTGGTGAACAAGGAAAAATCAGAACGCTTAACCATTGATTTTAATATTAATTTTGAAAATTGTGTCACGGGAAAAAAAGATACAATTTCAAAATTGTGTATTGTCGAAATCAAACAAGATGGTAATGCTCACTCTCATTTCAAAGACTATTTGAGTTCTCTTCGGATAAAAAAACGGAGTATCAGTAAGTATTGTCTGGGTATGATTTTAACAGACCCAAGTCTGAAGTCAAACCGTTTTAAAGAGAAAATACGGTATATTGACAAACTTTGATTAATGCTTGTCTGTCAGATGATTGAATAGAAATGATTATATTAATTCGTAAATAGTAAAAAATAAATAATTATGACTCTTTTAAACAGTATTTTGGATTACGAGTTCTTCGGTACTCCATTGATTAACACAGATGGTATCTGGTTATTGTTGTTCCGCTTTGGACTAAATGTCTTGGTGACTTCTTTGATTATCGTTTGGCTATATTATGGTAAATCAAAAAGAAGAGACTATGTTTTTACTTTCACATTAATCAGTACGACAGTCTTCTTGCTTATCTTTTTGTTAGGTAGCGAGAAACTTCAGATAGGTTTAGCACTTGGTTTGTTTGCCATCTTTGGTATCATCCGTTATCGAACGGATACGGTGCCTATTCGTGAAATGACGTATTTGTTCTTGATCATCGGTTTGTCTGTAATCAATGCATTGGCTATCAGCGTAAGCTATTTTGAGTTGATCATTACGAATGGATTATTCGTCCTCATGACATGGCTGATGGAAAAAACTCGTATTGTTTCTAAAAGTGCATGTAAACTTATCAAGTATGAGAAAATTGATTTGATAACTCCTGATAAATATGATGAAATGATGGAGGATATCAAGAAACGTACAGGTTTGAATGTTACAAAATTTGAAGTCGGATATATTGATTTTCTGAAAGATACAGCTTTGGTAAAGGTATATTACGAAGCAACTTCGAAAGAAATTAATACGATCGATTCTATAACACGTGCAAAAGATTTTAATGGATAAGATTCGTCTTGGAATAGTATTGATGATTATCTCTTTCTGCTCTTCTTTTCAGGTAATGGCAGAAAGAGATGATTGCGATTTTTCTACATCGTATGATGTCGGCATATCTAAGAAATTTTTTAAACGACTACAAGTGGGTTTTACAGAATCTGTATCGTTGAATCAAAATTCCACTAATTTAGATAAGATTTCCTCTAAAGTGGATGTCTCGTATGCTGTAGTTCGCAAAATCTTCAAAGTGGGAGTCTCCTATTATGCTATTTCTAAACATAGAGAAGAGAATTATTTCTTTAATCAACGGTTTCAAGGTTATACCAATGTGAAATATACCTTTAATCGATTTTCTTTGGCTTGGCGCTCTCGTTACCAGATGACGTACCGCCCAGAAAAAGAGGAGTCCAAAGTATGGTCTAATTATTGGAGAAATAAATTATCTTTCTCTGCTAAGATACCGCATGTGGCTCTTTATCCATCTGTGGCAGCTGAATTGTTTTATCGTACCAATGATTACAAAGGTAATTCGATAAGAAAAATGAGGTATGAGGTTGCTTTGAAATATGAGTTGAATAAAAAGAATGCTTTGAAACTATATTATCAGTATGATGATGTTATGAATGCGAAAAAGAAAGCTGTCAACGGTAGCAATCTTGGACTTTCATATCAATTTAGTTTATAGAACCCATCGTAAGTGTAATATATAAATGAATATAAAAACATCTCTGTCGGAATTTATTTCTGACGAAAAAGTGAAAGCCGGAATTTGGTATTGTTTACTGAATTCCGTTTTTGTGTTATTAATCTCAACTAAGTATTTTTTCCTCTTGTTTTCGGGCGTGGCAAGTGTCCATCCAGTTTATTCAGTTATGGCATGTGTAAGCCATTTCTTTGCGCTGTGCATGTTACCCTTCCTGCTGATTTTCTTGCCAATATATTCTCTTTTGAAGAATTATCGATTGGCGAAATGGGTATCAATTGTCATGTCGGTTCTATCGTTGATTGTTCTGACGATTGATGCGTATGTGTTTTCCCTTTATCGGTTCCATCTAAATATTTATGTGTTGGAGCAGGTGTTCGGTCCTGCTTCTGGACAAGTATTTGAGTTTTCGATAGGCCAATACATTATGGTGGCCTTGTTTCTCCTTTTGTTGTTGGGAATTGAATATGTTCTATTTAATTTGGCAGAACGATGTGCAAGGCGTTTCATTGCAGGAAAAATTTTCTGGCTTTTCCCGTTGTGGGGCATCCTTTTATTGTCAGTCCAAAGCTACAGAACATGGGGATTATTCCATAAAGATCGTTCCATTCTTGCTGTTGAAAATCATTTTCCATTAGTAGTGCCGTTTTATCCCAATGAATGTTTCCCATCATATAGTATGATGAATCACTTAAAGGGGGAGGGAAGAACCTATTCATATCCTAAAAAAGAGATTATAACACATGCTGCCGATAAGAATTTATTAATAGTAGGTTTTGATGCATGGCGTTATGATACCATGGATTCGATATGTTCGCCAAATATTTATCGATTTGCAAAAAAAGCTGTGGTGTATAAAAATCATTATAGTTGCAGTAATAGTACTAAATCAGGTGTTTTCTCTATTTTCTATGGATTGTCTGGTGTCTATTTTAATGATTTCAACCAGCAGTCTATCTCACCCGTATTGATGCAGGAATTTTTCAGACAAAAGTATGATGTTCGATTGTTCCCTAGTGCATCGCTTCGCAACCCACCGTTAGATAAGACAGTGTTTCAGATGGTGTCAGACCAATGTGATCCTACGGAGGGAATGAATGCATGGCAGAGAGATCAAAAATTGGCAACCAATTATATTCACTATTTAGCTGAACGTGACATGACGAAGCCTTTTTTCTCTTTCCTTTTTTTCGATTCTCTGCATAGCATGATAGAACCAGATGATTATAAAGGACCGTTTCAACCATCGTGGAGCATTGCTCATTATGAGCGATTAGGAAATGATACGGATCCTGTGGAGTTTTTCAATTTGTATAAAAACATGGTGTATTATCTGGATAGTCTTGTCGGATGTGTGTTAAACGAACTCGAACAGAGAGGATTGCTGGAAAATACGATAGTCGTATTTACAGGTGATCATGCACAGGAATTTAATGATAATCACCATGGTTTTTGGGGACATAATGGAAATTATTCAGATGCTCAGATCCGTGTGCCGATGATTTATTATCATCCAGGAGTGACGCCTGCTGTATATGATCATTGGACGGCGCATTACGATTTGGTTCCAACACTTATGCGAGATCTTTTCGGCACAGAAAATGCACCGTCAGATTATTCCATGGGTACCTATTTGGACGATATAAAGAAACGTGATTATTTGCTTGTAGATACATACATTGGAGCTGGTTTGATTGATTCTGAAAAGAATATTTTAAACCTGCTTTATAGTGGAGAATGTCAATTAACAGATGCAGGATTGAATGAGGATTTTTCATCGCCAATAGATTCCTCATTGGTGGAAAAAATGAATAATCAACTGCAGATGTTTTATAAGTAAAAAATCAAACCGATATCCCTCCTAAAAACATAGGATTAAATTTTGTTGTGTGCGATTTTTTTGTTTCTTTTGTAGTTGGATTTGAATCGAACGATTTTTTCTAATTTATATCATATAAAAGTAAAATTATGGTTTATACACATGAAGTGCAACAGATGTGTTGTGTTGCCAAGGGTCCTAATCATGGACCAGCTCCAATTCCTGAAGAAGGAAAATGGATTCAAGCAAAAGAAATCAAAGATATTTCTGGTTTGACTCACGGTATTGGTTGGTGTGCTCCTCAACAAGGTGCATGTAAACTTACGTTGAATGTAAAGAAAGGTGTTATCGAAGAATGTTTGGTTGAGACTATCGGATGTTCAGGTATGACTCACTCTGCAGCTATGGCGTCAGAGATCCTTCCAGGTAAGACTTTGTTGGAAGCTTTGAATACCGACTTGGTGTGTGATGCAATTAACACTGCTATGCGTGAATTGTTCTTACAGATTGTCTATGGTCGTACACAATCAGCTTTCTCTGAAGGCGGTTTGGCTATCGGTGCTGGTTTGGAAGACTTAGGTAAAGGTTTGATCGGTCAAATGGGTACTTTGTATGGTACAAAAGCAAAAGGTACTCGTTACTTACAGTTGACTGAAGGTTACATTACTAAGATGTTCCTTGACAAGGACGACCAAGTTTGCGGTTATGAATTTGTTCACATGGGTAAATTCATGGATGCAGTGAAGAAAGGTGTTCCTGCTGATGAGGCATTGAAGAGCGTTACAGGAACTTACGGACGTACTAAGAAGGAAGATGGAGCAGTTAAATCTATCGACCCACGTAAGGAATAATTAAGAGTTTTGAATTAAGAATTTTTAATTAGAATACGTAAGAATAATATAAACTTTATTTTGAATTTTAGTTATTAGATCTCTCTATCAAGATGGAAACATCTTTTTCAGAATATGTTATTCCATGGAGATGTGTCTTAAAGATAATTCAAAATTCAAAATTCAAAATTCAAGATTATTATGATTAGAGAAGTTAAATTTGAATCACAAGATCGTCGTATTGCGCAAATCAATGCTGCATTGGCAAAACACGGCATCAAATCAATAGAAGAGGCTAACGAAATCTGCGACAAGGCAGGTTTGGATCCATATAAGACATGTGAGGAAACTCAGATGATCTGTTTCGAAAATGCTAAATGGGCATACGTAGTAGGTACTGCTATCGCATTGAAGGAAAAAGCTAAAAACGCTGTTGAAGCAGCTAAATATATTGGAGAAGGTCTTCAATCATTCTGTATCCCAGGATCTGTGGCAGATGATCGTAAGGTAGGTTTAGGTCATGGTAACTTGGCTGCTCGTTTGCTTTCTCCTGAGTCTAAATGTTTCGCATTCTTGGCAGGTCACGAGTCTTTCGCTGCAGCTGAGGGTGCAATCAAGATTGCTAAGATGGCTAACAAGTCAAGACCAAAAGATAAACCATTGCGTTGTATCTTGAATGGTCTAGGTAAGGATGCTGCTCAGATCATTTCTCGTATCAACGGTTTCACATACGTTCAAACTAAATTTGACTACTTCACTGGTAAGTTGAAAGTTGTTAAGAAGATTGCTTACTCTGAGGGAGAGCGTGCTTCTGTTAACTGCTATGGTGCTGACGATGTTCGTGAAGGTGTTGCTATCATGTGGAAAGAAAATGTTGATGTTTCTATCACAGGTAACTCAACTAACCCAACTCGTTTCCAACACCCAGTTGCTGGTACTTACAAGAAGGAACGTGTATTAGCTGGTAAGCCTTATTTCTCAGTTGCTTCAGGTGGAGGAACAGGTCGTACTTTGCACCCAGATAACATGGCTGCAGGTCCTGCTTCTTATGGTATGACAGATACATTGGGACGTATGCACTCTGATGCTCAATTCGCTGGTTCTTCTTCAGTACCTGCTCACGTTGAGATGATGGGATTCCTAGGTATTGGTAATAACCCAATGGTAGGATGTACAGTTGCTTGTGCAGTTGAAGTTGATTTGTACTTGAACAAGAAATAATCGAATTTGATTATATGCTGGACGGAGGGCGTATCATAGTTGATATGCCCTTTTTTTTTCAAGATTTTATTCGATAAACGTCTTTCCTTTTCGCTTTATATTCTTTGCAATTAAGTGTGTTTGCTGAAATTATCCCCTTGTTTATTGAAAAAATAATCTATAATAGGATATCTACATGCTTTTTTTTGTTAATATTTGTTATTGATTTTTGTTAGCAATACATTTTTGTTAATTTTCTGATTAATAAGTTTATAAGATGGATTTATAGAACCTGTTCTCATTATTATCGATGAATATAACTAAAAATATCATCATCTTTTTTTGCTTTTTTAAGAAATATACCTATCTTTGTCCGACTATGTACTCAGGTACATTATTATTTACTAATTCGATGAAAAACGTATAAGGATGAAAAATCAATGTCGTATAATAACTGTGTTGGCGTTGCTTGTGACACTATTCCAAGCGAATGCACAAGAGGAAATAGTATGCGATCAATACCATTTCAATTATTATTTGGTGAATCCGGCAGTAGCTGGAGCTGAGCGTTGTACGC